>CAJBYO010000032.1 GCA_903959905.1 uncultured Bacteroidales bacterium | reverse complement strand
TTTTGCCAATTCTCCTTTACCGTTTTACCACTTTCAATCCTGTCTTTCATTATCCGAACGTGCCCTGGTGGCAGCCCGGTAATTCGCGGCCACGGAGGAGGCGCTTTTAATGATCTGGATCATGATCGGGCGTTGAAGGTATAGGCATTTGGCAAAATGGCAAAACAGTAAAACGGTAAAAACCAGGAACTATGCCGGGTTTTTCAATTTTACCGTTTTACCGTTTTACCGTTTTGCCAATTCAACTTTACCGTTTTGCACTTCATGTCAAATTATCGCCGCTGCGATACACACCACACTTACCCTCACCCCCGGAATAACCTTCAACGCCCTGATACACGATTCCAGCGTTGCCCCTGTCGTGACGACATCATCTACCAGCATCAGGTGTTTTCCGCTCCAGTTCTGCGGTGTTTCTGTTGAAAAAATCTCCTTCACATTCTGATAGCGGCTGAACCTGGATTTTCTTGTTTGCGTTTCGGTAGATTTTATCCTGGATAAGAGATGCCTGTTCACGGGGATGTTCATGGCGGAGGAGAGGCCGATGGCGATCTGTTCGCTCTGGTTGAATCCGCGCTTCATGTATTTTTTCTTGTGCAGCGGAACCGGAACAATGATATCTGCCGAGTTGAAATGAGGCGAATATTTTAGCTCAAGACCATACAGTTCTCCCAGGAAAATGCCAATGTCTTTCCTGCCTTTGTACTTCAGCTGATGCACCATACGCTGCACCTTGCTTCCTTTGTTGAAATAGAGAAAAGCGGCACCCGTTAAAATGTCTACCCTGCCCCAGAAGAGCCGTGTGACCGGGTTTTCAAATGCATGATGATAATTGGTTTTCGGGAGGTGGTATTCGCAAGAACCGCAAAGCACATCTTCACTTTTCCAGAGGCTGTTGCCACAGGCTGCACAAATCCGCGGGAAGATGAGAGAAATAAAGTCGCTGAGATACTTCATGGCCATGGTTTTTGCTTAATCATGAAACCCATGAAAAGGTAATACGACGGTACCTAAATTTTTCAACATCAGCCTAGAATTGGAAAAAATCATGTAGGTTTGATTAAAATTTAACCCCGGGATGGAATCTCCGCCATTGCTTGAAATATCTGATCTGACTGTCGGATTTACCTCCGATGCGGAGGAGTTGACGGTTGTTGATCACATTTCATACACCCTGAACAAATCAGAAACACTTGCCGTGGTAGGTGAATCGGGGTCGGGGAAAACCGTTTCGGCTTTGGCTGTATTGAAGCTGATTCCGTCGCCACCCGGGAACATCTCTTCCGGAAAAATCATATTCCGCAGCAGGGATGGAGGAGAAGTTGATATCCTCAGGCTGGATGACAGGCAGATGCAGAAGATCAGGGGAAGGTCCATTTCAATGATCTTCCAGGAGCCGATGACTTCACTGAACCCGGTGTTTACTTGTGGCGACCAGGTGATGGAAAGTTTGCGGGTTCATCTTGACCTGACAGGAAAGCAAGCCCGGGAGCGGGTCCTTGAACTGTTCAGGGAGGTTCTGCTGCCACGGCCGGAAAGTATTTTCAAGTCTTACCCGCACCAGCTTTCAGGCGGGCAGAAACAGCGCGTGATGATTGCCATGGCCATCTCCTGCAACCCGGAGATATTGATAGCCGACGAGCCCACAACTGCACTGGACGTAACAGTACAGAAAACCATCCTGGAGCTGATGAAGGGCCTCCAGGTTTCCAGGAATATGAGCATCCTGTTTATCACCCACGACCTGGGCATTGTGGCAGGTTTTGCCGACCGTGTGCTGGTGATGAACAAGGGCAGGCTTGTTGAAGAGGGAACAGTAAGCAGGATATTTAAAAACCCGGAACAGCCTTATACCCGGGGTTTGCTTGCATGCCGACCGCCGCTGAATGCCCGGTTGAACCGCCTTCCAACCATTGAAAATTATTTATTGAATGAAAATCCGGCATCTGCAGGATTTATCACTCCGGAGCAGCGAAGAGAAACACATGAGCGGCTCTACTCCCGGGAGCCGGTACTGAAGGTTGAAAACATCAGCAAGCAATTCGGTAACTATACTGCCCTTGAAAAGGCAAGTTTTCTGGTATATCCGGGAGAAACGCTGGGAATTGTAGGCGAATCTGGCAGCGGGAAAACCACGCTGGCCAGGGTCGTGCTTGAGCTCATTCCGGCAACCACCGGCAAAATATTTTACAAGGACCAGGATATCACACGGCTGACCGCACAAAATCTTAAAAAACTACGGAAGGAACTTCAGATTATCTTCCAGGATCCCTATTCTTCTCTCAACCCGCGCATTGCCATCGGGCCTGCCATTCTTGAACCGATGAAAGTTCACCGGCTGCATCAGAATGACAAACAACGGAAAGAATGCGTGATGGACCTACTGCAAAAAGTCGGGTTGAAGCCGGAGCACTTTTACCGGTATCCGCATGAATTTTCCGGAGGTCAGCGCCAGCGGGTTTGCATTGCCCGAGCCCTGGCTGTTGAACCCAGCCTGGTGATCTGCGATGAATCGGTGTCGGCACTTGATGTCTCCATCCAGGCGCAGGTGTTGAATTTGCTGAACGACCTTAAAAAGGATTTCGGGCTGACCTACATTTTCATTTCCCATGATCTTTCGGTGGTGAAGTTTATGTCGGACAGGCTCATCGTTATGAAATCGGGCAGGATTGAGGAGATGGGCGAGGCGGACGAGGTGTATGCGCATCCGAAGTCGGAGTATACGCGGGCGTTGCTGGAGGCGGTGCCGGGCGGGTGATTTGGGATTTGGGACTTGGGATTTGAGATTTGTGGGTGAGCGGGTGAACGGACAAGCGGACGGGTGGACAAGCGGACAAGCGGACGGGTGGACAAGCGGACAAGCGGACGGGTGGACAGGCGGACAAGTGGACGGGTGGACAGGCTGACAGGCGGACAAGTGGACGGGCGGACAAGCGGACGGGCGGACAGGCGGACGGGTGAGCAGGTGGGCGGGTGAACGGACAAGCGGACAAGCGGACAAGCGGTGATCAGGTTAGCAGGTGAGCGGACGGGTGAACGGGTAAGTGGATTGATGGATAAAGGGTTAATTAACCGTGCCCCCGGCACCGTAGGTGCCACATCCCGGTAGCACGTAATGATGCAGGGAATTTCCCGTGCCGTAGGTACGGAACGTGTTCCAGGGAAAAGAAATAATGAACATTTGATGTTGAAATCATGGCAAAAAGAAAGAGTTTAAGCGGCAGCGAAAAGAACACCTTTGTGAAGTCGGTACTGGATGTTTTTCAGAACAACCCCTACAGCAGTTTCAATTACAAGCAGGTTGCCGGAAGACTCGGCATCAAAGACCGCGCAAGCAAAGACCTGATCAGCCTGATCATCGGGCAGTTGTTCAAAAGCAAGGAACTGGCCATGAGCAAACGCGGAAAATACCAGATCAACCAGGAAAGCCCGCAGTTTACCAAAGAGGTTAAAACCTCCCTGATCGGAACGGTTGACATGAAACAGACCGGTAAAGCCTATGTCATCCCCGAGGATAAGTCGGAAGATGTATTTATCACGGCCACCAATACAAACCACGCCCTTCACGGGGATAAGGTAAAGGTGTTCATATTTCCCCGCCGCAAGGGTCATAAACTGGAGGGAGAAATTGCGGAGATCATCAAACGCAATAAAAAGCAATTCGTCGGCACCATTGAAACATCCAAGAATTTTGCCTTCCTCAAGCCCGACAATGCCACCATGCCGGTGGATATCTTCATCCCCATTTCCAAACTGAACGGCGCGAAGAACGGCCAGAAAGTGGTGGTGGTCATTACCGAATGGCCTTCGCAGTCGGCCAACCCATTCGGCGAGGTGAAGGAGGTTTTAGGAAAACCGGGAGACAACAAGGTGGAGATGCAGTCTATTCTAGCTGAAATAGACTTTCCACTCTCTTTTTCTCCCCAGGCGGAAAAGGAGGCAGCATCGTTCCCTGGTTCAATTCCGGAGGCAGAAATCAGCAAGCGCAGGGACTTCCGGCAGGTGTTAACCATCACCATCGACCCCGAAGATGCCAAAGATTTTGATGATGCCATTTCGCTCAAAGCCCTGGATAACGGCCATTGGGAAATCGGGGTGCATATCGCCGATGTGTCGTATTATGTGAAGCCCGGATCGGCCATTGAAGAGGAGGCCATCGAGCGCGGAACCTCGGTTTACATGGTAGGCAGGACCATCCCGATGCTTCCCGAACGGTTGTCAAACGGACTGTGCTCATTGAAACAGGATGAAGACAGGCTTTGCTTTTCCGCGGTATTTGAAATGGATGAAAAGGCGAAGATCTATGCCGAGTGGTTTGGGAAAACCGTGATCAGGTCGAACAGGCGGTTTGCCTACGAAGAGGTGCAGGCCATCATCGAATCGGGAACCGGGGAACATGCAAAGGAGATCGCCATCTTCAACAAAGTGGCGTTAAAGCTGCGAGAAGAGCGGTTCCAGAAGGGTTCTTTTAATTTTGAGACCCAGGAGGTGCGGTTCAAACTGGACGAACTGGGCAGGCCATTGAGCATTTACCTGCGTGAAATGAAAGATGCCAACAAGCTGATTGAGGATTTCATGCTGCTCGCCAACCGCAAAGTGGCCGAATTCATCGGGAAGAAACGGGAAAATCAAACGGTAAAGACCTTCGTTTACCGGGTTCATGATACGCCAAACCCCGAAAAACTGGAGAATTTCACCCAGTTCGTGGAACGGCTGGGCTATAAGATCAAGATCAGTTCAAAGAAATCGCTGGCCGACTCGTTTAACAAGCTGTTCAGCGATATCAAGGGTACAGGCACCGAAACGATGATTGAAACCATTGCCATCCGCACGATGTCGAAGGCCTACTATTCAACCAACAACATCGGACATTACGGACTGGCCTTCCAGTTCTATTCGCATTTCACCTCCCCGATTCGCCGTTACCCCGACCTGATGGTGCACCGGCTGCTGTTTGATTACATGAACAACGCGCCGTCAGTTTCAAAAGAGGTGTACGAACCGATCTGCGAACATGCATCGGAGATGGAACGCCGGGCAGTGGATGCCGAACGGATGTCGGTGAAGTACAAGCAGGCCGAATATATGCTTGACAAGGTTGGCCAGCAGTTCGACGCCCTCATCTCCGGGGTGAGCAAATGGGGAATCTTTGCCGAGATCATCGGTACCAAATGCGAGGGCATGATCAGGCTGCGCGATCTTGAAGATGACTTTTATTACCTGGATGAAGAGAACTACCAGATCATCGGACAACGGCACGGGCACCAGTTCAAACTTGGGGATAAACTCAAGATCAGGGTGAAGCGGATCGACCTTGCAAGAAAGCAGATGGACTATGACTGGGTTTCTTAATGTTATACGATAAACTATTACAAAAATGAATTTGAAGAAGCAGTTAACATACTTTTTACTGGCCGTTCTTATATGGCTTATTCCATCTGTTCATGCATTGTCACAGGTAAAGGATCGTACCATTACCATCCACCTCAGAGGTGTTTACGAAAGCAAAATCAGCCTGCTGGCCATGTCGGGATCAAGAACGTTCAAGCCCATCCTGGAAGTGCCGTCCGTTATGGATGGAGGAAGTACCACGCTGAAAGTTTCCAAAGACCAGCTGCCGGGCGAAATGGTGATCCGGTTCGATTACAAGGAAAATGCAACCAGCACGCCTTATCCCTCGGAGAAAAACATTTTCATCTACCAGCAGGACCTGGAACTGTGGGTAAGCCCGAAATATTGCAACAACGGCGACAGCACCTGGTTTCAGAAAGGGGAACTGGAGAATTCAACCTTTGTGAAGTTCTCTAAGGAAAATGGAAAGCAAAAGGAAAAGTTGGGACTGTTGCAGAATTTCCTGATGAATTATGACGACACCGGATCTAAATTTTACCAGCAGGGAATCAAAGAGTACGAAGACCGCAGGATGAGTTACATTGACTGGCTGACATCACAGGAGAAACAGGATAAAGAGCTGTTTGTGAGCACGCTGTATAATTTTCAATATATTCCTCAAATTGCCTGGAAAGGAACAGAAACCGAACGGATTAAAAACCTGATCACCCACTACTTTGATGGCATGGACTTTAAAAATCCGTTGCTGATCAAGACTGCTGAAATCAACAAGTGGATGGATGGGTATGTGAACCTTTACGGGCAACTTTCCACCACCACCGCCTTGCGCGACTCATTGTTCCCCCTTGCCGGGAAAACCGCGATTGAGCAAGCTAAAAAGGGCGATCCGCTGGTGTACGGGTGGATGGTTGATTATTTTTACCGCGGATACGAATCCAATGCCATTGATGCCGGCATGAAGGTGCTGGCGCCTTACCTGGATGATCCGAATTGCCTTACCACAAAGCGGCTGGAGATCGAGCGGAGGCTGAAAGGCATGGAAACACTGGTGGCAGGCAGCAAAGCACCCGACATTTCATTGAAAGATACCGAAGGAAACCTGTTTGAACTGAACCAGCTGAACACCGATTGCAAATATATCCTGCTGATGTTCTGGTCGGCAGGTTGCAGCCACTGCATGGAAACCGTTGTCGCGGTTTATCCATGGCAGCAACAGGCAGAGGTTCAGCAAAAAGTGAAAGTGGTAGCCATCAGCCTGGATGAAACCGACACAGAGATAAAAGCCTGGGAACAAAAGATCAAAGAGCTTAGCGGATGGAAGCACATGCGCGCCGAAGAAGGCGTTCGCAGCAAAGTGGCCAGCGACTACTATGTTCTGGCCACCCCTGTAATGGTCCTGCTTGATGCTAAAACCAGAACAATCGTCGCCCTGCCCAATACCCCCGAAGAATTAAAAAAGGCCTTACGCTAACCCGTCACTTGTCACGCGTCACCCGTCACCTGTCACGCGTCACGTCGTTCGTCACGCCAGCTTTTTCCTCTCCACCAAATCAAAAAACGCCTTATGGTACGTTTCACTCACCGGGATGTACTGATCACCAATCTTGATCCGGTTCCGTTCGATGGATTCTATTTTATCCAGGGCGATGAAAAATGATTTGTGCACCCGGCAAAACTGGGGTTCGTGGAGCACCTCTTCCAGTTTCTTGGCATTCATGAGGGTCATGATGCGACGGTTTTTGGTGACGATGCGCCAGTAGTCGCCCATTCCTTCAACATACAGCACGTCGTTGTTTTCAATGCGTTCCATCCGGGTTTCTGTTTTCACAAAGAAAAAGGTGGACTCTGCCGGCTTTGACTTGACGTTTTCAGGCCTGGGAGCACCGGTGTCGAGCTGCATCCGCTCGCACACCTTGTTGACCCCCTTGATGAACCGTTCCAGTGAGATCGGTTTAAGCATATAGTCAATCACATCCAGTTCAAACCCCTGGATGGCATATCGCTCATAGGCCGTGGTAAAGATGATGAACGGTTTATGTTTTAATGCATTCAGCAGCTGGATCCCCGTGAGTTCTTCCATCTGGATATCCAGAAAGATCAGGTCGACCTTATTGGACCGGATGTACTCAATTGACTCAATGGCATTGTCGAATGTCTTCATCAGGTTGAGGAATGCCACCTTGGAGCAGTAATCTTTAATGATGTCAAGCGCAAGGGGCTCATCATCAATGGCAATGCAGTTAATGTTCATATCCAGAGGATTAGTTGAACGACAAACATTTCGTCGTCGGAATTGATTTCAAATTTATGCTTACCGGGATAGAGCAGGTTGAGCCTTCGCCGGATGTTGGTGAGGCCGATCCCGCCCACCTGGTCTTTGCTGACGGCCGGGTTTTTCCTGATATGGTTGGCCACATCAAAGTGTATCTGCCCGGGTTCAACCGAAAGTTTAATCCTGATGCCCGGGCATGCCACGTTCCTGCTGCCATGTTTAAAGGCATTTTCAACGAAGGGAATGAGCAGCATCGGCGCGATGGTTCTGCCCTCCACGTTGCCCGATATTTGCAGTTCAACAAAGTCTTTATGCCTTATCCGCAGCTTCTCCAGTTCAATAAAGCTTTTCAGGTATTCAATCTCCTTTTCCAGGAGCACATTGTCGGTGGTTGCATCATACAGCATATAACGCATGATCGACGACATTTTCATCACCGCCTCAGGGGCATCCTCCGACTTTTTATAAACCAGGGAATAGATGTTGTTCAGCGTGTTGAACAAAAAATGCGGATTAATCTGCGACCTGAGCAATGCGAGTTCGCCCGACTGTTTTTCAAGCATCAGTTCGGTTCTCAGTTTTTGCGTGTCAAACCAGCCGATGGCCAGCTGGATCAGCAGGGAATAGATGCCATAAATGGTCACCAGCCGAAGGGAGTTATACCACCAGCTTTTGTTAACGATCAGCGGCTCGGACGAGGACATGTGTGTGTAGCCGATATATTTCCAGAACATATACTCAAGCCCCACGCGAAAAGGCACAAGGGCCGCAATGACCAGGATCAGCAGAATGATAGGAAAAAGTTTGTTCTTACGGGTGAAAAAGAGGCCGTAGGTGAAGTAAAAGCAATAAAAGGTGATGAAACTGGTGAGGGGATAGATGGTGATTTCCTGGAAGGGATCATACTCCTTTCCCGACATCATGGCAACTGACAGGAGGATCTGGTTGAACATGTAAATCCAGAAAGCAACATGGATCAGTATTTTATACTTAAGTTTCATAAGTGTGTAATGACCCGACGAAAATAATGATAAATCAAGGAGTTGCAAAATATTTACAGGGCAAATCTGTATGATGAGCAGTTTGTTCGGTGGCATTGCTAAAATTACCGATAACCAACAAATTAAAATTTACCGCGGAGGCGCAGAGACGCAGAGTATCAGTTCTAATAAAATAATTCATCAGGCAGAAAAAGTTCTCCGTGCTATTTTAATTACATTTGTTTATCAGATAACGGGATGTACCGGTACTTCAGATTTTTCTTTGTTTTTATTACCTTTTCCTGGGTTGCAGCAAGTTTCGTTTCTGCCCAGGACAGGTACAATTTCTTTTACGGCAAGGTACTTGATCAGGAAACCAGGAAGCCCCTTGAGAATGTAAACCTGTCGGTTAGCGCGTCAAATGTGGGAACGGTCACTTCAAAGAACGGATCGTTTTCATTTTACATTGACACCATTCCCGCCCGGCTTGTCGTCAGCTATGTTGGATATATTACAAAGTATATCCTGCTTGATGCGACATCTTTTTCGCTCACAGTTTATCTTTCACCTGCGTTGAGCGAACTCCCTGAAGTGGAGATCAGGGCCAATGCCCATGAGGCCTTCTTTAAAGATGAGCACTATGCCGTACTCGATTATGAACTTGACAGCGGCATGGTTTATCTGCTGATTTACAAGCGATACCTGTCGAGGTCGGAATTGATATGCAAGAGCATTTACGGTGATACGGTTGCCATGTCGCAGCCTTTCTATTTCAAGCCGGAAAGACTGTTCAGGGACTGCCTTGGATTCATGCATGTGCTGAGTCATGATTCAGGATTCCAGGTTTTCAGGCAGGGGAAGGAAATGCAGCTGATCCACCCGGTTAACCTGAAGAAGTTTGATGATGTACTGAAAAACTGTGTTGCCGCAACACAGGAGGTTCTTTATTTTCAACATGTCACCGATCGCGGGCAGGGAGTGGAGTATTTTGGCGTGAACAGGAAGACACTGGAGAAAAACCCGATTGCCATGGTGAGGGATGAGAAGAAGCTGAAAATGCTCAGGCGCAATGAAGGAGATGCCATGCTGTTGCAAAGCACGGTTCTGCCTGATTCAAGGGACGATTTTGTAGCCTGGAATTATGTCCACAAAATCCTTTACAGGCCGATAAAAACATCCTTGTTCAGGATCGGGGAGTTTACCTGCATTTTCAACACCCCCGAAAAGCAGATGGAGTTTTACGACCGGGAGGGCAGCTTTTCCTATAAGCTGGCCATCAGGGCCGATGATGTTGATGATGGCCGATGGACCTGCGATCTCGTTGTTGATGAGCAGAGCGGAAAAATATATACGTTGTATGTCCGAAACGGCACATTTAATATTTACGAAATTGACGTGAACAGCGGTGCGCTGAAAAAGAGGCTGTCGCTGTTTCATCCTTACCCCAGGAAAGTGAGGATTTTCAACAGCTTTGTTTATTACCTGTATGATGTAGCCGGTGATCCGGACAATAAAATGTTGTACAGGCAGAAACTGTAACCACCAGTGGATTATCTAAACATTAAAACCGATATGTATGGAAACAAATGAAAACAATGTAACCGTTGATCAGGCGCAAATTCCGGAACCAACAGTTTCAGGAGTGTACGGCCACAGCTGGGAAGTCATGAAAAAGTATTTTCCGGAGCTTTTACTTGTCGTAATTGTTGAAACACTTTTTTCTTTACCGCTCGGACTGGCCGGCATATTATTTGAACCCATGTTTACGGGGATGGTTGAGACAGGCCTTGTCCAGGTGTTGTATATCATTGTAGTTTTAATCCCTGTAAGCTACGGTGTTTCCTGGGTGTACCTGCAAGCCGTTAGGCGCGAAGCATTTCATATCCGGGACATTTTTTTCGCTTACCAGTCATTTGGAAATATCCTGCTGGCCAATCTCCTTGTTTTTTTAATTGTCGGGCTCGGCTTTGCCATGCTGATCATCCCGGGGATCATTTTTGCCTGTAAATTGTCGTTTGTTCCTTACCTTGTCATGGATAAAAAGATGGAAGCGGTTGAGGCTGTAAGGAAAAGCTGGCATATGACGAAAGGTCATACAGGCACCATTTTCATGATGGTGGTTACCGCTGTATTCGTGGGCCTTGCCGGCCTTATCTGTTTTGGCGTGGGTATTATTCCTGCCACGATCTGGATCATGCTTGCATTTGCTGCAATTTACTTTTCGGTTGACGCAAAGGAAAATCAGGAGAAAGTCACATCCTGAAATAACAAAACAGCCAACAATCGAAACAAAGGACGTTCTGTCCGGTTAACGCCTATTCCCAAACTTTGATTGGCTTCTTGCTACGCATAACTTTTTGTTACACAGAGGGACACAGAGAAGTCACAGAGTACCACAGAGGATGATAATTCCCGTGTTACTCTGTGTCTCTCTGTGACTTCTCTGTGTCCCTCAGTGTAACTAATTGTTATTCTTTATTGTATCTGCTATAGGTGCGCTCAATCAGTTGCGTAATATTCCAACTAATTGTTCAGGTACAATTACGTATCCCTGTACGTATTTTTTCCCTGTAAGAAAAGGCATTTAAGCGCTTGAAACCACCATGGCTGCGGGTGTAATTTTACACCATCAAACAAACAACATTAACCTTAAAAAACCAAAGCCATGAAAACAACAAAATTAATTTCAGCCATCAGTTTCGCACTGATTCTTGCAACAGCCACTTCTGTATTTTCAGCAATTCCTGAGAAATCGGCCAACCGTGAGGAAAAAGCAAACCTCATCACCTTTAATGTAAATGTTCATCTTACGAGCGACCTTGCATTCTGTGGACTGTACCAGGTAAAGCTGGTATTTGCCGACGGCAGCCTGGTTGCTGCGCCACAAACATTCATCGCCGGTAAATCCAGCTATGTTTTCTCCACATTGCTCTGGCCCGGCAATGTTCGTCCGTTATACATCTGGAAGACCAGAATAACTGCATTGCTTGTTCCGGTTTCACCCATTGACATTGTTTGCCCGGTAGACCTGATTACGAACCCTGATTCTAAGACGGTTCTCTGGACCACCGGTCAGAATATCAGTTTCAATCTCTTCCCGAATACAACAACCAGGAAGAATATTTCCCAGGACAGGGCAACAAAAGAATAAGAAAACAGAAAAAAGGAAGCATGTCAATCAGGCCGGGAGTATTTCCCGGCTTTTTTTTGAGGGGTTCAGGCCAAACCTTCCAGGTTTTAAAAACCTGGAAGGTTTTATGCTATCCCCGGCTGAGTATCCTTAAACGGATTTTTGGTTTTATTAATCTGGAAGGTTTTCTGTTGAACCCGGAAGGGCTTCCTTAAACGGATTTTTATGTTTGATCATTTTCCCATCCACAATAAACACGACAGATTCAGCGATATTGGTTGAATACCCCGCAATACGGTCAACCTGGGTGAGGATGATCATGAGGTTGGTGGCCACCACGATCACTTCAGTTTTATGCATCATCTCTTCGAGTATCCTGGCAGAAATTGACTGAACCTTTTGTTCAATGGCGGTTGCCGAGGTGAAGATGTCTTTGACAAAAGTGGTGTTGCGGGAATTAAGGATGTTGATGACATCCTTAACGATCAGGTCGGCCATGTTGGCCAGTTCGTCCACATGAAGACTTGTCAGGATTTCCTTGTAATCACTTACTCCTTCCACCTTTGAGGAGATGTTCACCGCAAGGTCTCCCAGCCGCTCCAGGTCGTTGTTCATCTTCAGTGCCGACATGATCAGGCGCAGATCGGTTGCCACAGGCTGGGTAAGGGCAAAGATCCGCTGGCACAGCTTGTCGATCTTTACATCCAGTTTATCCACTTTGTTGTCTTTTTCAACAACCTGCCTGGCCAGTTCCGTGTCGCAGGTCAGCAAGGCCTCCAGCGAATTGTGGACCTGATCGTACACCAGGTTCCCCATCTTGAGGATCCTTTTATTCAGCTTTTCAAGCTCTAATTCAAAATGACGTTCCATGTTTTCAATTTACGATTGGACGATTTACGATTTACGATTTGGTTACCTGTCACGCGTGACGCGTCACCTGTCACGCGTCACGTCTTTATCCGAACCTCCCTGTAATATACTCCTCCGTATGCTTCTTATCCGGCGTGGTGAATATCTTACGGGTTTTACCAAATTCAATGAGTTCACCAAGATAGAAAAATGCCGTGAGGTCGCTCACACGGGCAGCCTGTTGCATGTTATGGGTGACGATCACAATGGTGTAGTTTTTTTTCAGTTCAAAGATCAGCTCTTCAATCTTTGCCGTTGAAATGGGGTCAAGCGCACTGGCAGGCTCATCCATAAGGATAATTTCAGGCTCTACAGCAAGGGTTCGGGCGATGCACATGCGCTGCTGCTGTCCGCCGGATAATCCCATGGCTGAATCGTGCAGGCGGTCTTTCACCTCTTCCCAGATAAATGCTTTCTTCAGGGATGTCTCCACAATTTCTGCCAGCTTAGCCTTGTTGTTGAGCCCATTGATCCGGGGTCCGTAGGCGACATTCTCAAAAATTGACTTGGAAAAGGGGTTTGACTTTTGAAACACCATCCCCACCTTTTTACGCAGGTTAACCGAATCGATCTGTTTGTCGTAAATGTTGAGGCCGTCAACCAGCACTTCCCCGGTAATGCGAACACTGGGGATAAGGTCGTTCATGCGGTTCAGGGTGCGGAGAAAGGTTGATTTGCCGCATCCCGACGGGCCGATGAAGGCAGTCACCTCCTTTTCCGGGATGTCCATGGAAATGGAGTTCAATGCCATTTTAGCTCCGTAAAAGAGGGTTAGGTTATGTGTTCTGATTTTGATTTCTTTCATTCTGATCTTTTCTTCGTTTTCTTAAAAATCTTTCCTGATCCTCAGAGACTATCTTATTTTTTTTTAACCGCAGAGGCGCAAAGTCGCAGAGACTTTAGTCATTAATTATGCCATAGTTGAATATTCTTTGCGTCTCTGCGCCTCTGCGGTTTTATTATTAATTGCCTTTTGACGATAACCTCCTGTTTCCTGGTCATTTTGCCTTCCTGCGGAGCTGTGCCCGTATAATTACCGCAGCCAAATTTAATGTAAAAGTAAGCAGCAGCAGCACCATCGTGGTGGCAAACTGGATGGGCAGTGTCTGGTCCACATTAGCCGACTGTGTTGCCATGATATAAATATGATATCCGAGGTTCATGAACTGGTCGCTTACAGAGGTAGGCAAAGTGGCCAGGTAATAGGCTGCACCGGTAAAGAGGATGGGGGCAACCTCTCCGGCTCCCCGGCTCACTGCCAGGATGGTGCCGGTCATGATTCCCGACCTTGAACCCGGAATAACGATCCGTTTGATTGTTTCCCACTTGGTGGCGCCCAGGGCCAGGCTGGCTTCACGCATTTCGCGCGGAACGGTGCGGATGGCCTCTTCAACCGATACGATCACTACGGGAAGTGTGAGCAATGCCATGGTAAGGCTGGCCCAAAGAATATTGGGCTGGCCCCATTTCAGCTGCCCGCCAAGAAACACATCATCCATGCCGCTCCCGACGAACTTGATAAAAAAACCAAGTCCGAACAGTCCGAAAATAATGGAAGGCACCGTTGCCAGCGTCCTCACGGCAAAACGGATGGTCTGTGCCAGGATGGATTTTTCATGGGCATATTCGGCGAGGTAAAGGGCAGTGATGGTACCGAACGGAACCGCTGCGATGGACATGATCAGCACCAGCAGTACGGTGCCGTATATGGCGGGGAAAATGCCCCCTTTCATCATACCGTCTTCAGGAAACGCGGTGAGAAATTCCCAGGAAAAGGTTCCTTTTCCTCCAATGATGATCACCACCAGCAGGAGGATGATGATGGCTATGATCAGAAAAGCGGAGAATGCCGTTGCGCCGATGAATAATCCGCCGGTTATTGATTTTCGCTTGCTCATGACTGTTTCCCCTGAAAGCGTTTCACAAGTTTACCTTTCACATAAAATTCAGCAACCGCATTGAGGCTGAACGTAAAAACAAAGAGCAGGGCTCCGATCAGGAACAGCACATTGTAGTGCGTGTCGCCAAATACGACCTCTGCCATCTCTGCGCCGATGGTGGCTGCGAGCGTACGAACCGATTCAAACGGGTTTATCCCGATCATGGCGGCATTGCCGGTAGCCATCAGGGCGATCATAGTTTCCCCGAAAATACGGCCTATGCCAAGCAGGATCGCGGCGAAGATGCCAGGTGTTGCAGCAGGCAAGGTCACAAACAGCGCTGTTTGCCAGCGGGTGGCACCAAGGGCGAGACTGGCTTCCGTATATGTTTTCGGAACAGCTGTCAATGCATCTTCGGTAATGGTAAAAATAATGGGTATGGCGGCCAGGGCCATGGCCACGCCGCCCACAAAAGCATTGAGGCGCCCGTCGTAACCGAAAAGATTCTGGAAGAAACTGGCCATCACCATCAGGGCGAAAAAGCCGATGACGACCGATGGAAATCCGGCCAGCAGTTCAATGGCCGGCTTGATGATTTCACGCAGCCAGTAAGGGGCGAAAGCAGCCGAAAACAAGGCCGCCAGGATGGCGATGGGTGCTGCAAATAAAATAGCGATCAGGGTTATTTTTAAGGTTCCCACAAAGAGCGGGATGAGTCCGTACCGGGGGTTGTCGGAAACAGGCAGCCACTGTTTTCCCAGGAGGCTTTTGGCAGTTGCCCGGTCGGAACCGTGAACAACCGTATCCACTTCCCTGGCCTGGTCTTCAATCATCATGGTATCATTGCTTGTCACTCCATATTGCTCCTGTCCCGATGAATTAGTTTGCGTGCTGTCGGCTGCAACCCCGTATTGCTCCTGCTTCTCTGCATGTTCAACTTTTACGACCGCCTTCTGCTGGGAAAAAATCGGCAGGCTTTCGCGGAATACAAAGAAAAAGATGAGTACAATGATGGCGATGGAGAGAAACGCCACCCCGGTTATGATCTTTTCGGAGAGGAATTCCGACAACCTGAATTTTTTCTTCAACGACTCTTTGCTGAAGACAAATCCGCTGGTTTCTTTTGGATTATCCATTATTCTGTTTTAACGATGAAAGGCAACATCTTTTCAGATGCTGCCAGACACCGGTTTTCACATTTACTAACAAAAAACTATCTTGCCGGGAAATACCCGATTTCTGTAACGAGTTTCTGACCTTCAGCACTGAGGATCCAGTCAATATAGGCTTTTACCTCACCGGTAGGCCTGTTGCACAAATACATATATAAATAACGGGAGATGGGGTATTTGCCTGATTTAATTGTTTCAGCAGTGGCCAGAAAAGCAGGACTTTTATCGTCTTTTTTAACAGCACAGTGTTTTACTCCGGCAGCATAGGCTGCTCCGCCGTATCCAATGCCGAATTTATCCTTTGAAACCGCATTTACAACAGCAGCAGTACCCGGGAGGGTCTGGCAGCTAGCTGCATAATCAGCTTTCACCACATTGTCCTTGAAAAACACATAGGTGCCTGAACTGTTTTCACGGCCATAGAGTTTGATATCCTGGTCGGGTCCGCCAACCTCTTTCCAGTTGCGGGTTTTTCCGGAAAAGATGTTGCTGAGCTGTTTGATGGTCAGTTCTTTTAACGGGTTTGATTCGTTCAGGAAGATGGTGATACCGTCTTTGGCGCAGGGGATTTCAACACCCATGGAAGAATAGCGTTCTTTCAGCTTGTCCATTTCCGACTGTTTCATCGGGCGGCTGGAGTTACAGATATCCGTAGCACCGTTGATCAGGGCTGAAATGCCGGTTCCGGAGCCGCCTCCGGTAACCTGGATCACCGCCTGCGGATGGGATTTCATATAAACCTCTGCCCATTTCTGTGCGAGAATCACCATGGTGTCGGAACCTTTTACTGTAATTTTTTTTGGAGCTGGCATAAAGGCGAATCCAAGCAATGCGATCAACACAATTGCTGCCATTCCGATTTTAGTTTTCAACTTTTTCATTTTTCTGAATTTTTACGAAATATAGTTATTTTTTTTCAACTTTCTGCTACAATCGGGTTTGTCCGATTTGTCATGATGTATATCTGTGTTTTTAGAATTTCACCTGAAGGCGCAATGTCAGTGTGTTCTGGTTAATTGAACTGCTGTAATCCAGTGTACCCGGAACGCCGTTCACAGTGTAAGAGGATGTAACATTTCCAACACCTTTTGAATTTACTGCTACCTTTTTGTTCATCGGAATCTCGTAGCCGAGCATGATTTTGATGTTGTCGTCAAAGAAGTAGGAATAGGCCAGGGTGATGGTCTGGTATTTAATGTCGGCGGTACCGCTGTTCAGTGTGTTGTTGACCGTTGTTTTGGTTTGTGCGTTGGTTGCAATAACCGGGTTTGTTCCGGAGTAGGTATAGGTGTCGACAGTCTTCGCGGCTACACTCCCGTTGTATTTGTTCACACCGATGAGGTCGGAAGCAAGTTTTGTGTTTGGATCATAATAATCATAGCGGGCTGCGATCTGGTGGTGTTTGCCGATGTTCTTGATCAGGTAAATATAATAACCGCTGAAATTGCGTTCAATTGCCGGACGGCTGTTGGTAGTAACCGACGTTGTGGTTGTCAGAAAAAGGGTGTCATTTTTTGAATTGGACACGACCTGAGGGCCTGTCACCGTTGTTTTGCTTGTATATCCGGGTGTTCCGTTCACACCGAAGATGTATTCACCCTTAAGTGCAAGGCCGCCAAGGAAATCAAAGTAGAGCTGTGCCTCAAAGCCAACCCAGTTTTTCTTGATGAGTTTGCCGATGTTGTCAAGTGATTTGTTGTAAGTATAATCTGAATTAAGAAGATCGGTCGTATTGGCTTTCACTGCACCGTAATATCCGTGTGCACCGATTCCAAGGGCACCGATCTGGCCAAGTTTAAAAGTGTATGTTACACGGCCCATGATGTCTTTGTGGTTGTCAAAATCATTGTTCACCGGGTTGATGTTGGCACCAGAGGCATCGGTGATGGTAAGTCCGTCGTTTCCGTTGAATACGGCAATCTGCACTTTCAAAGGAAGCTTTGGCGGAGCAATTTCCAGTTTGGCACCGGTTGCGCGTTCATCGGGGTAAATGGCACGGATCACGCGTGAACGTTCAGGCACTTCGCGGGAACTTGAGGAATACTCAACTTCATAAACAGGGCGGTTGAATTTACCTGCTGTTATTGAAAACGTCTTTAACCAGCGGTCATTCAACTGTACATAAGCATCTTTCAGGGTAATATTTCCTGGCACGAAATCTGGCTGCAACACGAATACAACTCCATTAACCGGCTCATACTGAAATTTAATCCTCACCCTGCGCAGCATAAATACATTGTTGGGGTAAGCGTTTGGCGCTTCATAATGAAGAAACTGCGCCTGGATGTAACCGGATAATTTGATCTTGGTCAGTTTGGCAAGGTCGCCTTCTGCCGTTGCAATTCTTTCTTCAACACCACTTATCTTATCGCGGAGGGTGCTGACATTTTCTTTCAATGTGTCCTGTTCTTTTTTCAGTTCTTCAACCTGGCCCTGAGCTTTGGTGACAGTTGAGAAAACCAGCATTGGAACGATGAGTCCAAGCGTTAAAAGTGCATTCGTAATTCTTTTCATGTTTATGGTTTTAAATTTGCGGCAAAGGTATTTCCTGCCTCTTCAGTCAATGTTAACAAATGATTACTTTAATATTAAATAATTGTTAACGATTGCCCGGAGAGGCAGGGGATTTAATTTCAGATTGAGGGATATTGGAATTCAGATTGAGGGATTTCAGATTGAGGGATTTCAGATTGAATTGTTTGATTTACGATGTACGATTAGCTGTGCTACTAATCCGAAATCTAAAATCAATAAATTCAATCTTCAATCTGCAATCCCTCAATCTAAAATTACCTGGTTGCTGCCAGGAATGTGATCGTAAACGTAGTGCCTTCATCACAGGCAACATCAAGGGTGGCTTCTATCTGGGCACATAGGATCTGCACCACCTGCAGCCCCATGGTCTTTAGCTGATCGGGGGGGGCCATTCCCGGCATGCCGATGCCGTTATCCTTGACAATCAGCGTATTCAAGCCTGTTTGGTTGTCAATGGTGTACTGTATCCAGATTTTTCCTTCCCGTTCGCCGGGGAAGGCATGTTTGTATGAGTTACTCAGGATCTCATTGATGATCAACCCCAGGGGAATGGATGCTTCAATATCCATTACCACCTCGTCGGCCTCCACCATCAGATCAATATCGCGCCGGATATAGGTGCCTGCTATTACGGATGCCAGGGTGCGGAGATAACCCGGGAAGGAGATTTTTTCAAAATCGTTCGACCGGTACAACATTTCATGAACCAGCGCCATGGTTCGGATCCGGAGTTGCAGGTTGGTGAGTGACTGCAACAGTTCAGGGTTTGTAACCTGTGCCATCTGCATGTTAATCAGGCTAACGAGGATGGCAAAATTATTTTTGACCCGGTGATGGATCTCTTTCAACAGGTTTTCCTTTTGCTTAGTACCTTCCATGATCTCAATTTCTTTTGTTTTACGTTCCTGGATGTCGCGTGTAACCCCTACCATTCCTTTGAATACGCCACTTATCGGATCAAAAAGCGGGTTTAGAATTGATTCCACCCAAAAGAAAGTACCATCTTTTTTAAGTGCCCGGCAGATAAACTGTCGCGACGACCTTGTTTCAATCATTTCATTGAAACGCTTCTCTGAATAGGCATAATCGTCAGGATGCGTCAGGTCGCTCATGGTTTTTCCCATGATTTCATCCGGTTCATACCCATATATCGTTAAAGCCGCCGGCGAAGCATATATCCGCTCTCTGTCCTGGTTCAGGTGGGTGATAAAATCAACTGAATTATCCGTGATGAATTTATACTGTTTTTCCCGGTCACGGGTTTGGCCCTCCATGGCCTCCCTTTCCCTGATCTCCTCCGACAGATGAACATTCAGCTCCTGCATTTTTTGCCTTACCCGTCGTATCCGCAGCAGCAAAAAAATGAAAACAAGCATGGAAAGGCCTGCCAGAACGATCAGCCCTTTCAGGATAATGGATTGAATACGTTGCAGCCCCATATTCTGGGTTTGAGAATTATGCTTCTTTTCCAGGATTCTTCCCAACTGTTGCTTACCGATCAGCTGCTGGCCTGTTTCCAGGATGGCTATATTATTCCGGGTACGCTCACGGTTCAGTTCATCCTCCACGGCACTGAAACGGGCATAATAATCAAGTGCTTTTTTAAAATCCCGCTTTAGGAAATAGTAATCATAGAGGTGATGGTAGGCGTTTTCAACCAGGTTTTTCCTGTCGCTCCTGAGTGCCATGGTCAGGCCGGCATCCATGTAGTAATGCCCTGAATCCGGTTTTTCAAGTTTATAATAATCGCCTGCGACATTGATCAATGCACTGTTGAGATCGGCCGGGTTCTGGCTTTTCTTCCTGACAGCCATTGCCCGGAGATTCATCTTAAGCGAAGACTTGTAGTCTTTTCTTTTGTCATAAATGTGCCCGATGCGCGTATAAAGCACCCCCATGAGTTCCCCGTCGGTCGTATCCACTTCGGTAAGGAGTTTGTTAAACAGTTTAAGTGCCTCCTCATCCCGGTCCTCGTCCATGTATATGCTGCCAATGGCGTTCTGAACACGGTTTGCCTCCCTGAAGTTGCCATCCTGCAGGTATAAGCCTCGGGCTTTTTGCATGAAATGATGTGCGGTTTCGTGGTTGTCAATTTCCTGGTAGGTAAGGGCCATCTGCATATAGAGCAGGGCGAGCAGCGATTTTTTGTTTGCCGACTGTGCCAGCCTGATGCCTTTTTGCAGGTATGTCAGTGAGGGAACATAGGAGTGCAGTGCCCGGTTCAATCCCCCGATATTGGCCAGTGCCATCACCTGGCCTGTCGTATCTTTTATTCTGGCATAGGTTTTCCATGCAGCCATGAATTGCTCCTGGGCACGCATGAACTCGCGTTTCTTTCCATAATAGCCTCCCATCCTGATCCTGGCAAGGGCCTTCAGCTCATCATTTTTATGAATGACCGAGATCCTGAAAGCGGAAACAATATAACTGAATGACTTTTGCGGGAGGTTATCTTTAATCAGCTCGGCCAGCTCAAGGTAAATCTTTGCTTTCTGAACAGGGCTTTCATGGGGCATGATGCGAAAAAGACTGTCCTCCACACACCGGTCGAGCGGTATGTGCTGGGCGGTTGATTCTGCAGCAAGAAAACTGAAAAAAAAGGCGAGCGCCAGAAAACACTTATGCATACAAGGGTGTTGCCTAAGTCTTCAAAGATAGGAAAAATAATGAAATATGCTAACCGCAATTCTTCAGTCGATACGCCTTGACCTCAGCCGCAGACTGTTGCTGACCACGGATACCGAGCTGAAAGCCATGGCAGCGCCGGCCAGCATCGGGTTCAGCATAAACCCGGTAAAAGGATAAAGGACACCGGCAGCCAGGGGAATGGTGATGACATTGTAAAAGAAGGCCCAGAACAGATTCTGTTTGATAGTTTTGACAGTTGCATGCGAAAGTTTCAACGCAGTTACCAGCTTTTCCAGGTCACCTTTGATGAGGGTGAGTTGTGCGCTTTCAATGGCAATGTCGGTGCCGGTTCCCATGGCAATCCCGATATCTGCCACAGCCAGGGCCGGTGAATCGTTGATGCCGTCGCCCACCATGGCAACCACATACCCCTGTTCTTTCAGCCGGCTTACATAAGCTGATTTCCCGGCCGGGGTGGCTTCCGCCTTGAAAAACTCAATGCCTGCCCCTGCGGCGATGTGAGAGGTGATGGAAACGCTGTCGCCCGACAACAAGTGAACCTGCAGCCCCATCTCTTTCAGTTTTGCAATGGCACTGGCCGAACCCGGCTTAATCGTGTCGGCCAGTGAGACCATCGCCACAACCGACCTGTTGCATGCCACGTAAACCACCGACTGCGCCTGCAGCTTCTGCCTGGCCTCCTCTTCTGCAAATTCTGTGGGAACCTTACACCCGCTGTCAATAATGTACGATCTGCTTCCGATATGATAAAAGTCAGTTGCGAAATATGCGGAAACACCCTTGCCTGTAGTGCTTTCAAATCCGGAAACAGCATGGTCTCCCGGCAATCCGTGCCCGTCGGGAACATCAGTACCTTTCGCTCCCCTGAAAAAATTGACCAACGCCTGTGCAAAAGGGTGTTCCGACATGGACTCAATGGCAACAATCGCCCCGGTAACATCAGGCGCATTGGCCGGTTCGCGGCCGGTAAATTCCGGATCCCAGAAAACATCGGTCACCTGCGGCCTCCCGATCGTAACGGTGCCTGTTTTATCAAGCACGATGGCCGTGGTTTTACATACCGTTTCGAGGCTCTGGGCATCTTTCACCAGGATGCCATGCTGCGCGGCCTTTCCCAGTCCCACCATGAGGGCGGTTGGTGTGGCAAGCCCAAGGGCACACGGACATGCAATAACCAGCACCGTTACCGCGGCAATGAAAGCAAGCGGTGCACCGGTAGCCGGCTGCCAGATGCTCCAGGCAATAAATGTGAGGATGGCAATGCCGATGACAATGGGAACGAACACAGCGGCAATCCGGTCGGCAAGTTTCTGGATGGGCGCTTTGCTGCCCTGGGCCTCCTGCACCAGCCGGATGATCTGGGCGAGCAGTGTTTCATTTCCAACCTTATCGGTTTGAACCTTCAAACTGCCTGTCTGGTTGATGGTGGCCCCGATCACGGATTCGCCGGGCCATTTGTTTACCGGAACCGACTCGCCGGTGATCATGCTCTCGTCAATGGAGCTGAAACCTTCAATCACCTTGCCATCGGCCGGGATCTTTTCCCCGGGCCTGATCACCAGGATATCGCCTTTGACGATTTTGGAGATCAGCATCTCTTTTTCAACGCCGTTGCGGATGACTTTCGCAGTTTTCACCCCAAGTCCCATCAACTTTTTGATCGCTTCAGAGGTTTTCCGTTTAGCCTTCTCTTCAAAATACCGTCCGAGAAGGATGAATGTAACAATGACAGCCGCTGCCTCAAAGTATACATGGGGTTCCAATCCGCGGGTTACCAGGTATTCCGGGTACAACGTATTGAATGCACTGAATATAAAAGCACTCCCGGTGCCCATGGCCACAAGGGTGTCCATGTTGGCCGAAAAGTGAAGCATCCGTTTCCAGGCGATGATGAAAAATTCCCTGCCGAAAAGTGCCAGCACGGGGATGGTGAGCATCATCATGATCAGGTTCCCATGCTGTATGTGATGGAAAACCATGGCAATGAGCACCACCGGGATGCTGAAGGCTGCGGAGAGGATGGTGTTTAACTTCAGCTTTTTCAGGCGAACCGCAGCCATGTCAAGTTCCTCCTCTTCTGAAAGGTCGCGGGTGATGATTTTAAATCCCAGGTCATCAACGGTCTTTACAATCTGCTCAAGCGTGATGAGTTCCGGGTTATATTCAACAACCACCTGTTCCGATGCCAGGTTGACTGCAGCTGATTCAACACCTTTCTGTGCTGCAAGCATGGTTTCAATGCTGCCTGCGCAGGATGCGCACGACATGCCGTCGACACGGTAGATCCCCTTTATTTTACCCATACTGCTTTAACTTTTTATTACTGCAAAGTTAAAGTAAGTTTTTTGTTCTATGTATGTCAGACCGTGATCACAACATTCCCTGTTTTCTCCCCGGTTTCCACATACCGGGTGGCCTCCACGATTTGCTCCAGCGGGTAGCGGCGGTCAATCACAGGTTTGTATTTCCCTGCCTCAGTCAGTTCCCTGAAAAAAACAATATCCTCTTTCCTGTCCTTCGGGATGGGGAACAGTACTTTTTTTCCCCCGAAGAGCGGCGTGAGCAGGGCTAAAAACACATT
Organism: uncultured Bacteroidales bacterium; assembly: GCA_903959905.1. Classification (GTDB taxonomy): domain Bacteria; phylum Bacteroidota; class Bacteroidia; order Bacteroidales; family FEN-979; genus CAIVAT01. Next base: position 29,059 of record CAJBYO010000032.1, on the reverse strand, counting down.
CTGCCATAAATACCCCAGTTCCGTTGAAATATAGATCCCGCCAGGTTTCAGGATTTTCCTGCAGCGGAAGAAGGAACTTTTGCCCACTGCGTCCAGTACCACATCATACCGCTGGCTGGTGTTGGTAAAATCTTCTTTGAGGTAATCAATAACATCATCGGCTCCGAGCGATTTCAATAATTCCAGGTTGCGGGTGTTGCAAACGGCTGTAACATGTGCCCCGTAATATTTTGCCAGCTGAACATCGGCGGTTCCGATGGAACCGGAGGCTCCGTTGACAAGGATGCGCGGTGAATTTTTAAAATCTATTGATTTCATATGGGTCAGCCCCAGGAAAGCCCCGTCGCAAATGGCAGCAGCCTCCTCATAACTGACGTTGGCCGGCTTTGTCGTGATTGATTTATCCTCCGCCAGGCAGATGTACTCCGCATGCGTTCCAAAATTATACGTGCTTAACCCAAAAACCTGGTCGCCGGGTTTAAAGGTTTTAACCTCTTTCCCGATCGCTTCCACCTCGCCGGCCAGCTCGCTTCCAAGGATGTGCCGTTTGGGCTTGAAAAGTCCGCCTACCAGCCTTACAACCAGGTATTCCGGTTTTCTGAACCCGCAATCGGTACGGTTGACGGTGGTTGCATGGATTTTTATCAGAACCTCGTTGTCTTTGGGCACAGGTTTTTCAACATCCCTGAGTTGAAGAACATCAGGCGGGCCGTATTTTGTGTAAACTATTGCTTTCATCAGGATTATGTTCAACGTTATACATCTGGATTATTTAGGGATCACAATTATACAAATAAAAAAGGCCAAAAAGAAACCTCTGACATTCATTCGCCAGAACCCCATTAACCCCGGGACAATTGAATTCAGTAAAACAATTCAATTTTAACATGGAATCACAGGAACGTCAGAATCCCGAATTCTATTATTTATACAATAGGATTTATGGTTCTTTCTCGACAGCAATCACAATGGGGTGGATATTGAATGCAGAAAAAAGCCGCCACGGTTTCCCGTGGCGGCCAAACCAAAACAAAAAGAGAAACATTATAGTTTGACGATCTTCAGAATTTCAGACCGCTCGTTGGTAAATACATGAATAAAATACATCCCGGTGGTTAGTTCCGGCATACTGAATTCATGTTTTCTTTCATTGTCAAGTTTTTCAGTATGAACCTTAAGTCCGGTCATGCTGTAAATCTCAACACTGGTCATCATGGCCCGGCTGCTGCCCTTCACCTCAACGGAGAAAGTCCCGGTTGTGGGGTTAGGGTAAACACGGACTGACTGGTTGGTTCCAATCTCCGGTACGGAAGCGGTTGTTTTATCTTCAACCAGTTGGGCAGTAACCACCGGACTCGGCACCTGGCCGCAATACTGTCCGTTCAATGTGATGTACCCGTGCATGTAGCCACCTGAAACCACCGAGGTTCCCGGCATAAAACTGATCTGCTGTCCGGCAACGAATGTGGCAGAACCACCGCTCTGAACGGTAAAGTTCGTTCCACCTCCGGCAACTGTGATGAGTTGTGTTGCATTGAAGCAGGTATCCTGAGCCGCAGCAACAGTAACATTTTGTACCGTACTGATTACAGGAACAAGCTGATTCACTCCGCCGTTGATATGGTTTGTCGGGATGAGATCGTAAACAGCATTTGTAAATTCATTGACCGTAAATGGTAATATTCCATCTCCGCCAAGGTAAGTGAACTTGATCTCAAACAAGGTGGTGCTGTCGGGGACTGGTAAGGTATTGAGTCCGGGTTCCTGCCAGTTTGCAGCCACCGTATTGAGGTTGCCAGAATAGAACCACTGTGTTGCGGGCATACCAGCATAGAAGTTCACCAGCGTATCATATTGGAACACGGCAGGATCGTAGGTAATTTGAATGCTGGCAGCGCTGATTGGCGTACCGGAAGCACTGGCTCCTTTCAGTTTAACCGGATAGTAAAGAACATCGCCCGGCATGGCTGTTTTAACCGGCAGCGTTACGAGCAGTGATCCTACAGGATAATTTACAGTCATGTTGATCACGTTTGAGGTGAACAGACTGGTTACACAAGGTGCATTGGATGTCAGGATACAAATGACGACGTCGCCGTTTTCAGGTGTGTATGTCAATACTGAGGTGCTGTTCCCGGGAATAACGGTATTGTTCACTTTCCACTGGAATGAAGGGGCCGGACCACCATTCGTTGAATTGGCTGTAAAGGTAACCGGTGTTCCTGCCATAACAGGGTTGGCTGAAGCAACAATAGAGATGCTCGCTGTAAGAGGATAAACCGTCATGACGATGGCATTCGAGGTTGCAGGTGAACCTGAAGCACACGGAGATGCATTGGATGTGAGGACACAGGTTATGGCATCGTTGTTAACCGGTACATATGTATGGGTTACGTTGGTTGCGCCGGAAATATTTGAACCGTTTTTCTTCCATTGGTAAGCAGCAGGGGAACCTCCGTTTACAGGGGTTGCCGTGAATGTAACGGATGTGTTGGCACAAACCTGGTTTGCAGATGCGACAATAGAAACACTGACCGCCAGTGTCGGGTTTACAATAACTGTTCGTGTAACAGGAAGGGCTGCAATTCCGCAGGCATCCGTTACATTATAGGTCAGAGTATAGGTGCCTGGTACTGATGTGTTCACGGTACCGGTGGAGACAATGCTGCCGGTGAGATTATTTCCGAGATAATCAACCGCTGTTGCACCGGCATCGGTATAGGTAGTATTCTGACAAACCTGTTCGGTTGCATTTCCCAGCAAAGTAATTACCGGTGCTGCACTGAATTCATATACAGTTAACGTTTTGCTGACTTCTGCACTGGTAATAAGGAGCGCTTTGCCTGTTGGACTTTGTCCGGCAGATACAAAATGCACCCCTTCAACACCCAGATCAGCCGGTGTATTGATATACTGTTTCAATACCGGAGCCAATGGGTTGCTGAGATCATAAACGAACAGGTCTCCGGTACGTTCACTGCCAACAAAGGCATATTGAACACCGTTGATAGTTCCTACAGCAATTCCTTCAGGCTCAGGACCTTTATTGTCGCTGCGGGTATCAAAAGTTCCGATGGTGCCATCAGAATTAAATCCCGTTGCATTTCTGACGGATGTAACTCTTTCAAGCTGGTCCTGGCTGTCAAATACCTTTGTAAATGAACTGTTCCAAATGGTGAAGGAGCGGGCGCCAAAGGCATGGATCTCTTCAAATTCCGAGTCACCGTCTGTATTTCCGGTTGCATTGGTTAATTGCAGGCGGCCGAGATTTGCCGGCAGTTTTAATGTTGCAGCATTCGGAAACACCGTGGGGTCTAACACATAGGCAGCATCACCAACTCTGACCTCTTCACTAAAGCCGGTATAAGCCCGTGAATCGCCTTCGTTGGCTGTAATATAATAGGTGGTTGCTCCGGCAGTAAAAGTGGCAATGCCATCAGGCTCATACATGCCCTTGATGGGCCAGTTCTGCATGTTGATCTTGCCGCCTCCGACTTGTGTTCCATTCACATCGCGGTCGCTTGCATCCAGGCTGTTGCCGGCAATGCTGTGGTCCTTAAGGCCAAGGGGATAAATATCCAGGATGGTTGCTGTTGCAATGTCAAGTTTTGCAACGGCATTATTTTCCTGGAGGGTCACATAAGCTGTGGTCCCATCCGGTGAAAAGGTAAGATATTCCGGTTCCAGGTCCATAGCCACTGTTGCACCCGGGCCGTATATACGGACTCCGGCAGCCTTCAGTGCAGCAAGTTGCCCGTTAAAGCTGGTAAAACCGGCATTTGTTACCGTTGGTGAAGCAACACCGCCGGAAATATCTATAATTGAAACAGATCCTTCAGGATCAAAAGAAGTAGGCTGTCCGTAACTGTTCGGTTCTCCTTCATTTGCTGAAAGCAATTTTGTTCCATCCGAAGTAAAGGCGATCATGTCGGGCAAATAACCAACAGTTGCGTTTGAAATATAGGCCGCTGTTGCAGCAGAATAAAATGCTACAATACCTTGTTGTTGTGCGTTGTTTGCACCAACAATAGCAAAAGAAACAGCTGCAACTCCATTTTTCACTGCAACGGAATTGGGCACTGCATTGGTTCCTGCAGGAGGAATAAAGCCTAAAGGCACTGTTGTGGCGCTTGATAAAATACCGGCATTGCTTAAAGTATAGAACTCAACAACCGGTCCGGCTACAGTGTAAACCCTTTTACTGGCAGAATCAAAAGCAGATATTTCAGCTCCATTGGCGCTGGCGATGGTTGATTTCAAAGTGAACAGAGGGGGCTCTGTAACCGTCACGGTTGTCGTACCTGAACAACCATTGACATCCGTTACTGTATAGGTATATGTACCGGCACCAACGGTGAATTCACCCGTTCCGGTATATGGGGCTGTGCCGCCTGTAGCGCTTACGGTGACCGTTGTTGTTCCACCGGCGCATGAAATTGTGCCGGCAACCGAACTCGCGATGACAGGAGTAGAAACCAGTACTGGCAATGTTGATGTTGTTGATCCGGCATATGCTACACTTACACTTTGACTTCCGGAAGATGGCCAGGTAACAGTCACTGTATTGCTCGTACCCGTGCCTCCGGCTGTGATAGTACCACCGGAAACTGTCCATACATAGTTGGTTTGTCCGGGGTTGGTAACATATACATTCCCTGCAGATCCCTGGCACACCGTAACAGGGCCTGTGAGATCAGGTGTGTAAGGAGCTATGGCACCATCAACATGAGTGGTGGTGACAAAGTTGTATTGTGCATCCGTAAATTCATTTACAGTAAATGGAAGTGTTGAAACACCGCCGATATAGGTAAACTGTATTTCAAAAAGCGTAGTACTGTCAGGAATGGGAAGTGTAAGAAGGCTGGGCTCAATCCAGTTGGCTGCGATGGTATTGTTGTTTCCTGAGAAAAACCATTGGGTGGAAGGAGTTGCGGAATAAAAATTGATCAAAGTATCATATGCCAGCACAGCAGGATCATAGGTGATCTGAAGATTGGCGCTGCTTATCGGAGTACCGGATGCACTGGCACCTTTAAGTTTTACAGGAAAATAAACGACCTGACCGGGATTGGCAGTCAGTTTGGAAACAGTAACCAACAGAGGCTGGCTTGTAACCGTAATGGTAATGATACCGGAAGTGAAAGAACTTGTAATACAGGGAGCATTGGGGGTTAGAATACAATACACTGCATCTCCGTTCAGCGGGGTGTAGGTGAACACATTGCTGTTGGTTCCCATGTTGGCGCCATTGACTTTCCACTGGTAGGCCGGCGATGTGCCGCCATTGACAGGCGTTGCAGTAAAAGTAACGGATGCTCCGGTATACACACTCGTTGCAGAGGCAGCAATTGAAATACTGGATGTGAGCGGATTCACTGTAACCGGGAGCACTGTTGCCGTGGCGCCATCGTAATTCACGGTGATGCTTTTTGCTCCTGCGGATGTCCATGTTACTGTGGCTGTGTTATCGGCAGATGTTCCGCCGGCAGTAATGGTTCCGCCTGTTATACTCCAGACATAATTTGTCTGACCGGCATCAGTCACATAGATATTACCGGTGGAGTTCAGGCATACTGAAGTTGGTCCTGTCAGGGAAGCCGGGGCGTTGACCGACAGTCCCGGTGCTGCAGACATAGCAGGTACAGGTGTATTTACCCCGCTAAATCCGATAGCCGTCAACAACAGAAAGATTAAAAAAAGTTGTAGTTTTTTCATATTGCTATTTTTTGTTTTTAAGTATTTGAAATACAATGATGGCTTACAATTGCTTTCCGGCATCGTCATGAAGTCATGTTCAGCATTCAGACAGCAGTCAGATTGCTACCTTACCAGTAATTTCCTGGTATAGATCCCCTCTTGTGTTGTTATCCTCAGGATATACAATCCCATGGTCAGATGATCAGGTTGTATCGTTACAGGAAGGTCAAGGTTGCTTGTTGAAAATACATGCCGGCCTGTGAGGTTATAGAGCTCAATCTGGTCGGCATGCATATTTCCGGTTTTAGGTGTAATATGAACCGTGCTGCCGTTATTCCAGATGGAAAAAACAGATTCGGTACCTTCTGCCAGGCCCACTTCCTGGAAATGAAGCACAAACCGACCGGTTTGTGTGCTCCCGTCCGTTGAAAATACAAACGCACCGGTATTCCTGATGTTAATCACGGTGCTGGTGGTTTTATCTTCAAAGAATAAAGGTTGTGAGACATTGAACGATTCCAGGCTTCCAAAAACGATTTTATAAGATCCTGCAGTACCTGCCATAAACTCAACAGGTATAGAGACAAAATCCGGTTGTGTGTTGATTGAAAGCATGCTCTGATCCGATGCTTTTGTATAGATCTGAGGATAAGCGCTGCTGCCGTTAAGTTTGAAGGCATCATGGCTTCCGTCAAACCCGGTTGACGATCCAGGTAGAATTTGCACAAAGGCTTCGTCAAAATGACTGGTATCCGCTGTGTTCAGAAACTTCATGGAGATCACATTGGCTGTTGCATCAACCTCTTTGTAATAAGGTTGTGAACTGTGTAAGCGCGATCCCGAAGGAATGGTGAGGGAAGCGCCGGGAGCATTGCTTTTCACAAAAAAGCCCTGCATCGCCGGAATGATCCCATCCTTTAAAGCTCCTACCGATCCATTCCAGCTGATATATTTGTAATCATTCCATACATATACGGCATAATCAAGGTTAGTCCTGCTCCAGCTGCCCTGCTCCCACTGAATTGCTGAGGGATAAGGATTCCCCAGCAGGTTCAATCCGTGCGATTCAGCCTGAAGGCTCCCTGTGAACGAGAGGTTGCTCCTGGTAATGTTGCCGGTGTTGAATGGTCCCTGGAAAGTGGCAGTTGATGGAACAGAACCGCTGATGCGGTAACCTGTGCCGGATTCAAGATTTTCTGATCCGGGAATGGTCGTCCATGATGCAGTGCTTTCACCATATTTCTCTGTAACATTGCTCCCGAATACGGATGCAGTTGCGCTGATAACCGGTGATGAAACAAGTGCCGGGGTTGCAGAACCAAGGTCAAGGAAACGACTGAAACTGTTGGTACCTGTTCCGCCGGCCGTGCCTTTCACGATCAGTGATCCTGTTCCGCCTGAAATAGATTTCAGGCTTAAGGTGCCGTTGTTCGTGTAGTTGCGGTTTACTGTCAGTGCGAAGCCGGGGGAAACATTCAATACAGATCCCTGGTTTATTGTAATGGCCTTGCATACTGCATTCGACAATACCGTTGCTTCACCGGTTTCGATGATTGCATTGGTGCTGTCGCCCGGGATACCGTTGCTCCAGTTGGCGCTGGTGTTCCACGGGCCGGTTCCGTTCCATCTTGATTCGCCCGATCCTAACGAGGGTGTTACAATTCCATTGACATAATGCACCCCTGGAATCAGGTTAAATGCTGAATCAACCAGCAGGCAACGCGCACTGTCAAATACGAGCTCGGTTGCACCACCAAGGTAATGAAAAACAATGTTAAAAAGTACCGTATTATCGGGAATATTCAATTTAGTACCTGCAGGTTCCAGCCAGTTGGTGCTGTATTCCACACCGTTCCCGCCAAAAAACCATTGAGTTGGTGGCATGGCAGCAGTGAAATTCAACGTAGTGTCATATACAAGGCTCGTGTTGGTATAACTGAGATGCAATTCAAGACCGGTTATTCCGATTCCGCCGGTTTGCCCGTTTAATCCTTTAACTGAAACGGGCAGATGGACATCTGTGCCGGGATTTTGCAGCAGCGCGCTTCCTACTGTAACTGTGATTTGTGCCTGACTGGTAATAAATATGAATATTGTAATAATTGTAATCAATACTTTTTTCATGTTTTCTCTCATTGAATTTGGTTGGGTTAATCTATTCTTAAAATCACCGCCAAGACGCTAAAACGCTAAGAAATTCTCTTTTCAGATCGTATTTTTTTGCGTATTGGCGTCTTCGCGGTGAGTAACTGTGTCAACTTACTTGGCAACCGGAACAAAACTGTTGTTAACGTCGCCGCCGGCCAGAGATTTGATATTCTGAACAACGTTTGAACCGCTTACATTCACAGTGGGTGTTTCAAAAATGAAATTTGCGATTTTCCAGGTTGGCAGCGGTGTGATACCGGCAATTTTCTGACGCATAACGATCGGATCCTGAACATTCACTGTGTTGGTCTGGTTTACATCTGCCGCTTTGGTCTGGAGCGGGGTAAAGGTGATCAGGTTGGAGATCTTTTTACGGGTGTTGATAACATCCTGCAGATTAAGACCACCCCATGTTTTTGAGCTGGAGGCATCCAGAACATATACACCGTCAACGGCGAAAATTGTGAAATTGCCCGTAACATTGGCTGCAGCAGTTTCAACAACAGCGCCACCCTGGGTTTTCAGTATAACGGTTGTTCCGTTCATCGGGGTGCTGGCTGCGTTGTCATAGGTAACAATGCCTGACACAGTTCTCGACCAGCGTGATGCGCCCCAAACAGGCGATGTTGACAGTGGCATGAAGTTAGGTGCGCTCAGGTTGAAAGCGTCAACCAGCTGGATTTCGCTGTTGTTTACAAAAGTATTGTTGTGACGGGATGGATCCTGGTACCAGTTGGTTTCATCCGTAGCCGACCAGGTTTGTCCTGAAGGAACTGCAAAATTGGTTGTCATACCTGCCAAAAAGGTGTTTTCCACCTGGAGAAGGTTTGCAACAGCATTCGCCTGGGTGTTGTTGCCGTCGATATACAGACCTACAGGATATCCCATGAACAAGGCGTTGTGAACTTTGAGCTGGGTGTTGCGGCGCAGGTGCATCGAACGTTTGAAATTGGCATCAACGGTTGTTGCAAGGGTCGCCATCGGGCCCACGATCGTGAAGTTGCTGAAGGTGGCCTGGGTATTCGGTGTATTCGCTGAACCGGTGGCATCATTGTCTGATTCAAAACCGTTTGAACCGGAAACATCGGCGAAATTTTCACGCATGCCAACACAGAACTGAAGTTTACCGCTGAAACCGTTATCGGTGTCAAAATCGTCATCCTGGCCTCTGAAGGCAATAAGATGCTTTGCATTTGCTGCGCCGCCAAACCACTCGTAAGAGTCGTCAGCGCTGTATGAAATCTGGATATAATCTTCAGTTGTTCCGCTGCCTACGCCACCATGGGTTAACCCGTTGATTTCGTTGTTCGGTGCAAAGGCATAACCCGGGAATTCAATACGTACATATTTAAGGGAACCTGAATTGTCGGCATCATTGGAACCTCCGTAAACAGAGCCAACGCCTCCTTCAATTGTTCCTACGCCACCGGCGAGGTTAACCACTGCAGAACCGCAGAGAATGATGCCTCCCCAGTCGCCACGAACGCGGCTGCCTGCGGCTTCATTGGAAGTAAATACGATGGGCTCGGTAACAGTTCCGTTGGCAATAAGTTTCGCACCCTGCTCAATGATCAGGGCACTTTTGTTTGCTTTTTCACCACGGATAATCGTACCCGGGTCAATGGTCAGCGTAGCGCCATTTCTGACGTAAAGCCAGCCGTTGAGTTTATAAACACTCTTGGCAGGGGTAAAGTTCGGACCTGCAAGGTTGAACGGATCAACAAGACCCAGATCGCTGGTATTGGTGAGCGTGCTGTTGTGACGGCTGGGAGCTAAAAACCAGTTCTGTTCGTCGGTTGCCGACCAGGTTTGTCCTGAAGGAACAGCAAAATTCGTAGTCATCCCGGCGAGGATGCAATTTTCAATCTGCAGAATATTGTTGTTGGCATTGGCCATGGTATTGTTACCGTCAATGTAAAGACCTACAGGCCATCCGGCAAATACCGAGTTGTATACACAGAGGGTTGAATTTCTCCTGATGTGCATGGAACGTTTAAAATTGATATTAAAAGGGGATGCAAGGGTAGCCATCGGGCCAAATAAACTTACATTGCAGAATATCGGGTGGGTAAGGGGAAGGTTTCCGCTGCCTGTGGCGTCATTGTCTGATTCAAAACCGTTTGATCCTGAAATATCAGCAATATTCGGATCTCTGAGTGCTACCAGGAATTGGAGTTTACCTCCGAAACCGTTATCTGTATCAAACTCATCATCTATTCCGCGAAAGGCAATAAGATGTTTTGCATTTACTACGCCGCCGAACCATTCATATGAATCATCACCGGCGTATGAAACCTGGCAATAATCAACGGTTGTACCGCTGCCAACGCCACCAAAAGTAATCCCGTTGATCTCATTATCCGGTGCAAAAGGAACACCCGGAAATTCGCAGCGGACATATTTCAGCGTACCTGAATTGTCTGCATTGTTCGGGGTTGCACCACCCCCGTAAATTGAGCCTACGCCGCCTTCAATAACGGCGGTGCCTCCCGGCTGGTTGATGGTGGCATATCCGCAAAGGATAAGTCCGCCCCAGTCGCCACGGTCGCGTGACCCAGCGTTCTGGTTTGACGTGAACACGATTGGCTGTGAAGCTGTTCCAATGGCAATAAGTTTCGCGCCACGTTCAATGATGAGGGCGCCTTTGTTGGTTTTGTCGCCACGGATAACCGTGCCGGCCTGAATGGTGAGGGTGGCTCCTGCCTTCACATATACCCAGCCGTTGAGCAGGTATACATTGCCGGAAGTCCAGGTTGTATTCGTTGTAATGTTGCTGGCATTAACCGTTACGGTTGTGGCAGGATATACAGTATTCTGCGGGTCAAAATTGGCCCAGCCCTGTGTCCAGTTATAGGTTCCGAATGCGCCAACAAAATTTACCTGTTCAAAAAAAGGATCTGAGAGGTTTGGGTTTGTAAACGAAGCGCTGCCTACCACCGGCGAATTACTTGACGACCATCGTGTATTGGTTGTGATAACATTGGTCGTTGTAGATGAAGGGGTGGTTGATCCGTCGCCCACCGTGATGTTGGTGGCAGGATAGTCGGTGGTCTGTGGTGTCCAGTTGGTCCATCCCTGGGTCCAGTCGGTTTTTCCAAAGGCGCCCACATAGGTAACCTTTTCAAAAAACGGGTCTGTGATCTGCGCAAAACCCGCCACAAATGCCCAAATAAGCAAGGCAAGAGTAAAAATTGTTCTTTTCATAATAAATTAGGTTTTAAGATTAGTAACAATGTGACTTAACTATTTAATTATCAGTTTAATGTTTTTAGTAGTGATTCCATCTTGCGTGGTAAAGACCATCTGGCAGAAGTACATTCCCGAAGGAAGTCCGTTTGCCTGAAATGATTTCTTGTCTGTACCTGGTTTGACAGGTCCGTCAAAAATTACAGAGATCAGCCTGCCCATGGAATTGTATACAGCCAGTTTGAGCGTGCCATTCTTATTTATGTGGTAGCCTATTTCCGTTGTGCCGGAAAAAGGATTCGGAAAATTCTGGTCCAGTGAAATGCCGGCGACCGTCAGCTCGTCGGTGCCAATACCTGGGCCACAGGGATTGCATGCTGAAAAACAAACCAGGTTCAGGATGGTATCGTTAGAGGGCACAAGTAAACTTCTGTCACCGTTGGATGAACATGCTATAGGCACCAATTCATACCCGGAGACGGTGTTCCCGTTTACAAATTTGTACTGTATGGAAGTGTTTGTCAGAAGGCTGTCGGTAAAAGTGTAGATTTCGTTAGTGGATAAGGTCATTGGCGTTGAAGCCGGATTCCATCCCTGGAAAGTTCCAGCAAGATGAACACCGTTGGGGGAAACAGACTGTAGATGCATGTCTACCCTGAAAGTAACATGCGAATACTGTGCAATGGTGCCGCAGGCTGTGCAACTTCCAAAACAATAGGAGGTCATCACGGTGTCATGGGCCGGAACAGTGAAATACCTGTTTCCGTTGAGTGCACAGGCACCCGGAACGGTTTCTGCCTGCAATGCTGAAATTCCATTGGCATATTTGAATTCCATGTAGGTTCCTTCATCCATGGTCATGGATGTTTCATAAATTGTTCCTCCGATGGAAGTCATGGGGTTCTGGGCATAGTTCCAGTTGTTGAAAGTTCCTGAAACATGCACTCCGTCGGGCGAAACTGTTTCACCCTGCATATCCACCCTGCATGTCACCGTTACACTCGCCGGACAATGGCTGCACATGCTGAAACAGACTGCATTGTAGGTCGTATCATGATTGGGAACGGTAATCTGACGGTCATACTGTCCTGTTCCGTTCAATACCCCGCAGGAGACAGGTACCGTTTCAAGACCCGATACCGTGTTGCCGTTCACAAACCGATATTGGTGTGTGGCATTTTCAAGAACATTTACAGTAGCTTCATAAATGCTGTTCGGTGTAAGTGTCATCGGTGTTTGGGTATAGCTCCAGTTGTTGAAACTTCCGGCGAGATGAACGCCGCTTGAGGTAATATTCTCCCGCGACATGTCAACTTTAAATGTAACCAGGTGATAAACCAGTGGTGCATTCACCGCCCCGTTGACCGGTGTTGTGGGGATCAGGTCGTAGGCTGCATTGGTGAATTCATACACAAAAAAGTTCAATGGAGAATTGCCTCCCTTGTAGGTGAACTTGATCTCGTATAATGTGGTATTATTCGGAATGGCCAGGGTGCCTAAACTTGGTTCAAGCCAGTTTGCAGAAACCAGTCCGTCATGCCCTGAAAAAAACCACTGGCTCTGGGGTGTTCCTGTATAAAAGTTTGTAAGCGTATCGTAATGCAATACCGCAGTGTCGTAAGTGATCTGGATATTGGCACTGCTTATCGGAACTCCTGAACTGCTTGCCCCCGTAAGTTTGACCGGAATGTAAACAACCTGTCCGGGTGTTGCTGTGATTGTTGGTACTGAAACTGTCAATGTTTGTGCCTGTGAAAAAAAACCGATCACAGAAAGCATAAGGAATAGTAGTGTTCTTTTCATTTTATCTGGTCTTCGTTGTTATTTCAATTGGTGTTATATAGTATAGTTTATGCCGAAAGAGAACACGCGCCCGGGGGTATAGGCTTTCACCTTGATCATGGCATCAGGCAGGTTCTCTGATTTCATGGTTTGCTGAATCAGCACTTCCTGGTTGATGATATCTTTCACTCCGAATTTAAGCGACAGGTGCTGACCGATCTTCTTTTGAATGGTGAAGTCGAGGATGTTCCTGGGCATTTCGTAGGAATTGGGAATATCGGGGGTACCGATACCCACAATCCGCTGGCCGAAAACATTGTAGAGCAAACTGACGGACAGGTCGTTTTTCTCGGTCTGGAAGTATATTCCGGCATTGACTATATAGGGCGACTGTCCGTACATGGGCCGGTTACGGTCAAGCACAAACAGGTATTCCGGGTTTGTTTCAACACGTGATCTGATGTATGCGGCATTGAGTACCAGGGAGAAATTCCTGAATGTGCGTAAGAAGTTTTGTTTGGTTGACCATCTTTGAAAACCAACCCTTATATCTATTTCAGCACCAATACTGTTTCCCTTGAGTGCGTTGAGATAATGAAGGTCCCACTCACCGCCGGATGCCGGCACCCAGGTGGCTTCAATGGGGCTGTCGAATTCTTTATAGAAAGCGCCGACTGTGATCATTTCACCCGGACTGGGATACCACTCGTAACGCAGATCGTAATTATTTATATAACAAGACTTTATTGCGGGGTTTCCATAAACAGTTACATTTTCTTTAAAATTGTAAAATGCAAAAGGCGCTACCTCTCTGAATTCCGGCCGGTTGATTGTGCGGCCGTAGGCCAGTCTGACCAAGTTTTTTTCATTGATGTTAACGGTTAAGTTTACAGAGGGGAATAAGTTTATGGTGTCTCTCTTTGTCTGGGTTTCAAACGCATGGTCGGGACCTGGCCCCGGACCGGAAAGGACCATGTTGTTGCTCTCAACACGCAAACCACCGTAAATATTGAGTATTTTTCCGACAGGGATTCTCAGGGCAAGGTATCCGGCAACTTGCGTGTTATCAATTTTATACTGATAACCGGGATCGTAAACTTCACTGAAGATCACTCCGTTCTGGTAATTGAAGTTACCCGGGGAATACACGCTGTCAATCGGCTGGTGAAGGATCTCCTGGTTTATCACCCCGGTGGCAGCCCAGATCACGCCAAACGGCCGGATGTAAAAATCCCTGTTTTTCTTCTCGGCAAATGCACCTGCCTTGATTTCGGGTTTGAACTCGCCAAAGGTGAAGATATGGTTGTAATTGATGTTGCCGTTGTATATGTTTTCCTTTACATTTGAAAAGAGCCGGGCATTTGCATCTGCATTCGCCTGTGAAGAATATTCAAGTTGGTAGGGATAATAAACAGAATCGTTCTTTTTAGGCGCATAATAGTTGATCAGCCTGCTGTCGGGTTCGCTCTGGTTGGCATAGGAATAGCCCATGGTCCACTTGAGTGAATTAAATTCATTCAGATTGTGATTCCCCGAAAATGACCCTGAGTAAATGGTACGGCTGGCATATCCGAGCATGGTTTTATACACCTTGTTGTCGTCGCGGTAATGGTCAATACCGTTACGTATAATGGTTGATGTGATCCCTGTCTGGTTGAACAGGTTGTTGAATTCAAATATATTTTTACCGGTGGAAACCGACCAGTTTGATATGGCACCGATTCCGATCGCCTCATCATATTCCGTATCCTGGTACAATTTTGAATAGGTTACCCCTGAACTTGTGGTACCGTATGATTCAACTTTCGACCGCTGGATATCATCAATGCTGTGTGTTAATTTATAACTCAATGCGGTGATGTTTCCGATTTTCACCTTTCCGGCATTGAAAATGTGGCTGAAATCGATGTTGAATTTATTGTCGAGCGGTGCCGTCCGGCCTGCACTTGATGAGATGGTGCTGAATGAATGTGCAATATCCAGCATTCGTTGTTTCCGGTAGGCATTCTCTTCGGGAGTTCCATTGTTATAGTCCTGTAATTGAAGCACTTCATTGGTTGACGGAGTGCCGTCAGGCAGTTTACGGGTACCATCATCAAAGCCAAGCCAGTCGGTTTTTCCTCCCTTATATTTTTGATATTCTTTAAGCGAAGTGCCGTCACTGTAACCAACGGTATAACCAAAGCCAATGCTGTTTTTCTCAGGGATGTTCTTTGTGGAGATCTGGATAAAAGCCCCGGCAAAATCAGCCGGAATTTCAGGTGCCGGCGTTTTATAGATCACCATGTTGTTGATCATGTTGCTTGGAAGCACATCAAAGGAGAATGCCCGCTGGTCGGTTTCACTGCTTGGGGTTGACGCGTTGTTGAGCCATACAGTGTTATAACGCTCAATAAGACCGCGCACCACAATAAATCTTCCACCCATGATGGTAACGCCCGGGAGTCTTCTGATAACCTCCGAAGCATCTTTATCCTGCGATTTTGCGATCATTTGAGATGAAACCCCTACGATAATCAGGTTGCTTTGCTTCGCAGCGCTGATCACCGATATTTCGGTGTCCGTCTTTTTCCTGGCAGTAACTGAAACCTCCGTCAGCTGTGTCGTGGTTTCTGTTATTTCATGATCGAGTTTGGTGACTTTATCTTTTTGTACTTTGATTCCCCGGATGGTGTCTGTTTTATAGGAGATAAATGACACGATAATATTGTATGTGCCGGGTTTAACATTCTTAATGATGTAGTTCCCGTCAATATCAGTGGAGGTCCCGACAGTTGTTCCCTGGAAATAAACACTGGCACCGACAATGCTCTCTTTCGTTTTAATATCGGTAATTTTGCCCTCGATGGAGCTTTGAGCAAAAGCCGTAACTGACAGCATTACAGCAAGTAAGATGCAAAGGAGTAAGATGGTATGCTTCATTGTAAATATTTGCCGCAAAATTAGGCAGCACACTTGCGGGGCATGTTAACGGCAGATTAACTCCTTGTTAACAAATTGTCAAATTTTTGTCCGGGATTGTTATGGCAATTATTCGGGAATGACCGGATGCGTAAGGATATTTACCTTTTCAAGGCTTAACCGGGTTAAAAATTTAATATACCGTTAATATTTGGTAATATGATGATTATGTGGAATCAATATACATAGTGGAGATGACATGGCTGTGCCTTAATTCAATGAAATCGTATCGTTTGCCGGTCTGTCGATGAATCTGCTTATAGTTTGAAATACGGGTCAGATACCATTCAATCAGATAATTTAATGTATTGTTAACATTAGTATTATCAGGGCAATGTAATTTTACCGGTCAAACTTTTCAAGGTCCTGCAATGAAAAAAAAGCTGTTCGTTTTGTCTTTCCTACTTATTTATTATTTTACAGGTTTTGCTCAGCCTGACCGTCCCAGGCTCGTGGTTGGGGTCGTGGTGGACCAGATGCGGCCGGATTATCTGACAAGGTTCTACGGAGAATTCGGGAACGGAGGGTTCAAAAGGCTGATGAGCAGCGGCTATATGATGTGGAATGTTCATTATAATTATATTCCGACCTACACCGGACCCGGTCACGCTTCCATTTATTCAGGTGCTACGCCCCGATATCACGGCATCATCGGCAATGACATGTATGACCGGGATACAAAAAAAACATCCTACTGCGTAAAAGATACTTTCAACATCGTTGGCAATGCAAAAATGAGTGAAGGCACTGGCATGTCACCCCGTCGGATGATTGCTACAAACATTGGTGATGAACTTAAAATCTGCACAAATAAACAATCCAGGGTTATCTCCATCTCCCTCAAAGACCGTGCAGCAATTCTTTCCGCCGGGCACATGGCTGATTAAATATCCGAACGCCTCTTTTGGCAACCCCATAATGGAAATAATGGGGTCGAAATAACGAACGCACGGAAGAAAAAGTTAACTTTACAAAAAACACCATGAAAAAAGCGAAAAAACAAGAAAAAACCCTCCCGGAAGTACATATACTCGGAGATCTGCAGGATGTTAAAAACCTCATATCAGGGGTGAACAAGAAAAAAACAATCGTCATATTTCAGGATGGGGAGCATGGTTCATTTTATCTGGAGATAGAGGGAAAATTTCAGCCAGTCCTTCAGAAAGACCTCAAGCATCTGGCAAAAAAATACCGGCTGATATACTTTTCTTTCTTCCCTGGAAGGAAAAACATGGTAAAGGTCGTTGAAGACGTAGTACCTGAGGTGACAGAAATAGAAGCAGTTCCTATTCCGGCAGAAAAGAAGGAAAAGGTAGCAGGTAAGTTTAAAAAGATAGAAATAGAAAAGCCTGCAAAGAAAAAGAAGTAAACATCAATTAAATAATCCCCACCGCGCATCGCCAGTATAACACATTTGTTTTATTTGTAAACCTTGCTCAGAAAATCCATCTTTTTAAAGGTAATAATTGCCTCAATACCATTATGATTGGTAAGATACTCTGTGCCATGTCCTCATTTTGACCTCTGGACCGCAACTTTCCTGCTGATCCATTGGATCTGTTTGAGTTCCTGGTCAGCACATAGTTTTTCAGCCTGGGTTTGCAGGGTACGGTTTTAAATGCGTTGTTTTCCTCATCACCAATAATATGGCTCCCTTTCTGGCCTAGGAATCAAATCCGGCTGAGATCGAGAATTCAATCTCTTTCCTGATATGCAGAGGGATCTTGCGGAGGATTCATAACCCACTGTTTACCTGCAGCGAAAACAATGATCTGTTTGCCGGTCCGTAAGCAAAGGGAATTGTTATTCATAGCTTTGATTGATGCCGAAAAAAAATGAAGAACAGAAAACCAATAACTTTTTTTATCCTGCTCAATATTTTAAGAATGATCACACGGGAAATAGGGGCATCAGGAATGAATTCATTTTCACAGATCCTTGGTTTTTCTTTGATTATATTTTCATGGATCCTTTGGGGAGTGATCCTGGTTTTACCTTTCTTAAAACTCAACTTAACCCAATATGCCATTATTTATCCCGTTGTTCTCGGGGCAACGAATATCTTCTGGGTTGGTGCTGCCCTGGTTGGAAAGGACATCATTCAAAAATTCAAAGGGTTGCAAAAACTTATCCCGGGAAGAAAGATGAAACAGGATAAAAAGGAAAACAAGGAGATGAAGAAATGAGCAGGATAAATAGGTGTATTATGCTTCGCTGAATTTATATCCAACCCCTTTGATGGTCTTGATGTTGTCAATACCTAACTTTTCACGGATCCTTCGGATATGAACGTCAATGGTACGATCGCCGACCACGACATCATCGCCCCACACATTGTCAAATATCTCTTCACGGGAAACTGCTTTTCCTTTAGAGGAAACCAGGAATAAAAGCAGCTCAAACTCCATACGTACCAGGGATATCTCAATTCCATCGCGGGTAACGACATAACGGTTTTTATCAATGGTGAACCCTTTCAGTTCAATGATGCTGCTGTCGGCGGGAATCTCTTTTATCCGCCGCAACAAAGCCTGTATGCGGCTGACAAACAGTTTTGGCTTTATGGGTTTTGTAATATAATCATCGGCACCGGCTGAAAATCCTGCAATCTGTGAATAATCTTCACCCCTGGCCGTTAAAAATGCAATCAGGGTTTCTGAAAGGTCCGGACTCTTTCTGATCTCCGCACAGGCTTCCATGCCATCCATCACCGGCATCATGACATCAAGAATAATGAGATGCGGTTTATGCTCCCTGGCCATTTTTACGGCCTTCTCGCCATTCTTTGCGGTGAATACCCTGAACCCCTCCCGTTCCAGGTTGTATCCAAGAAATTCCAGGATATCGGGTTCATCATCAACCAATAAAATTTTAATTTCACTGTTTTCCATTGTAATCGTCTTGACCCGGCAATCAGGCAAACTCCGGCAATCAGTGAAGTATTTCATGTTGTCTTACCTGATCAACCGGATTGCAAAGATCATATTCTCAGCTCATCCGAATGTTAACGAATTGATAAATAATGGTTAAATATGTATGAACAAAAAAGAGGCTGCTTCATCCAAGTTTAAAAATAATGACCATTTAAAGCCGGAAAGGAAGGGAAAGGATGTTATTTGTAGAAGATAATCCACTTAAACACTAAGAACACCAGGAATCAGAAAGAAAAAGTACCATGATGAGCACTTAGTGGTTCTAAGTGCACTATGTGCCTATGTGGTTTAGAAAACAAAAGTCATAGAACCAACTTCTGATTTTGTTCATCTTACTGGTTATGAAACCGCACAATTAATAAATATTTAACATACAGTTAACATGGGCCGGCCAGCGATAGCCTAGTTTTGCATAAAATTTACAATCATGAAAAACAAAGCCCTGATTTTTCTCTCCGCCTGTATTCTTCTTTTCAGTGCAACCACCATCGCTGCGAAAAAAGGACCAAAACCATCCGGACCTGCCACACAATCAACCCTGTCGGGTGTGGTCTTTGACAAGGACTCCAATGAGAAACTGGCCGGTGTTACCATTCAGCTGACGGAAACCGATCAGAAAATTTATTCAAATGCAAAGGGAGAATTTACCCTCGACGGCATTGCACCGGGAACCTACAAGGTTAAAATCAACTGTATCTCCTATAACGACAAGGAAATGACGGTGAAGGTGTCAAAAACACAGAACGAAAAACTGAAGGTCCTTCTCAATCCTGTTACCCCGTAAGCACCATTTCAGGGCTTTTCGTCGCTTTCATTCGATCGCTCTTCCCTGATTTTCAGAAATGAGTGGGTAGTGATGAATTCTATTAGTTATATAGGTCTCATAACCAGGCCAATAAGTTTCGTATATTAAAATTTTTGTGTCCATGTCAAATATGCCGGCTGACTGCCGGATTTGCTTATTTTTGCCTGATTAATGATCAATATCATGAAAACAACAATACTTCCTGTCCTTCTTTTTTTCCTCCTGTTAAACTCCCTTGATGCCCAGGATGTAGTACTTAAAAAAGGGAAGTATGTTCAACGTGACAACGGCAAAATTTATTCCGGCATATTCAAGGAGTATGATTCAGAAAAGAGGCTGCTTTCTGCCACGGGCATTAAGGATGGGATGCTGAACGATTCAACCTTCATTTACTACCCCTCCGGAGCAAAAAAAGAGAAACGCTCTTACAGGGACGGACTGAAAAACGGCATCTGGGAAACCTGGAATGAAGCCGGTGCTAAAACTGCGGAGGCTGGTTTTGTAAACGGAAAGAAAGATGGGGCGTGGTATGTATGGGATGACCAGGGAGTGAAACGATACGAAATGTTTTACGTGAAGGGCGAGAAAAAAGGAACCTGGATCATTCGTGATGAACAGGGAAAAGTGATCAGCCGGGAAGAGTTTAAATAGAAAATGTCTCGCCGGTCACCTCGATGAGTGATCGGCTTTTTCAACCAGCAACGAATCAACAATCACATTTACTTCCGGCATAAAATGCTGAACCAGGTTGAGGGTGTAATCTGTCAGTTCCTGCTTCAATGTATTTAATGCATCCGATTCCTCACGGGGGATGGGTGTATTTCCTTCCAGAAACCTGTTGATCGTCTCTTTCAGCACCACCTTGTCATGCCAGTCGCCAATCATCATCTCGGTTTTATTCAACGCAGAAATAACCCCGTCAAGTTTATTGGTTGGTTTGACAGTGTAAACCAGCGTGACAACGGTCGACATAACCTTCAGGTTCCTCCGGATCTTATGGATTTCCTTATCATTTAGCTCCTCCGATTTCAATTCTTTAATCTGAAGGGCTTTCCCGTAAATAAAATGCTCAGTTTTTGACTTTAATTTAAAGATAGAACTGCTTTTACAGATCTTCTGAATGATCTTATCGGTGGAATCCAATTCAGGGTCCTTGAATTTTTTTACCAGCTGCAGGTACCTCTTTGTCGCCTGGCGCTCTTCTTCCCTGAGCCATAAAATGAAGGAGGGGCAGGCTTCTTCTGAATTTTTGGGGTCTGCAAGCAGCATGTAATTAACCTGGATTTCACGGATCTTTCCTGCCTGGCGGTATAAAGGCCTGAATAATTTGTATCCGCCTTTGTGTTTGAAGGCGGTTGGATCGAGCATCTCAAAAAGTCCGTACAGCGCAAAGATCTTTTTTACATCCAGGCGGGCCCTGTGGATATCTTTAGCATCACCGGTGATGCTTACTTTATAAATATTCGCAAGGAAGGAAGTGGCCCTTTTACGATAAAAACGATATAAAAATTCACCGATCTCTTCCCTGTTCATATTCTGTTTATTTGTTTATCCGCTGCTTTCACTGTTACCTGCAGATTTGAATGCTTTCGCCGCCTTGTTCAACTCCTTGTAAAGCCTCACCCCGTCAGTGGCCAGCCGTTCCAGCCTTGCCTGCGAAACATGCACATCTGGCATGTCCTTGAGGATTTCATTCCGCTGATTTTTCCAGATGCGGAGGTTGTCAATCAGGGCTACATCCACATACGACGTAATATCCGGCACTTTCTCACTGACGAGGATATACTTTACTCTTTTAATAGACTGCTCAAGGGTAAACCCGGAACCGGGTTGATTTTCGATCCGGCCCAGCAGTTTTTTCAGCTTTTGCTCAAACAGGGTGGCTAAAATAAAGGAGGCCTCAAGGTAAAACGCATGTTTAATGGCCAGTCCGGCCTTTTCAATCATTTTTTTACTGTCGCTTTTTTTGGCAGTTTTGCTCTTTTTGCGTTTCATAACATCGGGATTTCATTCATGATTCGTACGGATCATGTAAAGATACGGCAGTTGCATGCAATAACAAAACGCTGATCATGCCTGTGTTATACATTAGAGGCAAAATTCGCTTTTTTAAAATCGTCGGATGTTAATGGAATATTAAATATCATGGCTGTTTCTGATCATCTGTGCGGTATTCCTCCCGCTCCTTCTGGTCTTCGGTCATGTCGGAAGGGTTGTCAATGTCGGGCGATTCCGACAGCGCCTTCCAGTCAAATTTTTCATCCAGAGGGGTGAGTGCGGCCTGTGGGTCGAACACCGTAAGGTTCACGGGTAGGGCATGATAGGGGGTGAAATCAGGCTTTGCGGTAAACAGATCCGAAAGATCGGTTGCCCCGGCATCATATTGGTTCAGGTAAGGCAAACCCAGGATGTTCCAGAATGTCTTGAACAGGCTGCCGAAACTGTAATGCACCTTGCTCACATAATCCTTTTTGGCGTAAGGCGAAATGACCATCAGGATGCTCCGGTGCGCATCTACATGGTCAACGCCGTTCTGGGCGTCATCTTCAGTGATCACGATGGCCATATTTTTCCAGTAGGGGGTGTGTGAAAGGAATTCAACAATGCGGCCAACTGCCAGGTCATTATCAGCCATGTAACTCTCACTGAAAGGATATCCTGCCTGCGGCCGCTCGCCTGCGCCATGGTCGTTGGGGAGGATGACGGTAAGTACGCGTGGAAGATCTTTTCCTTTACCGGTCCACTTTTCATTGAACTCTTTGATGAACTGGCTCACCCTGAACTGATCGGGGATGGCCATGTTGAAGGTAACGTAGCTTCTGGATGTCTTGCTGAACATGGGCGCCGGCATGGGGAAGTTGGTGAAATACCGGATCCCGAAGGACTTGAATGTGTCGGCATAAAACGCCGGTTCAAACATCACCCCGAAACCGAAATTGAAGAAATCAACGCCGTTGCGCTCCAGGTGATCCCACATGGAACCGGCTTCGTTGTAATCTTCGGGGTAGATGGCGCCTGCCGATCCGTTCATGCCCAGGCTTCCGGGGGCTTTTGAGGCAGGATTGTAGGTGCGGTTGTCCCCGTAACTCGCCGGTACACTCGCCTCCACCCATTCGTTCGGGTAGGTGTTCACCAGCCAGCGGTGACCATCGGCCGAAACATCCGAATCAACATAAAAATTATCGGCCACCGAATAGAGGGATGCCAGCCGGAGGTGGTTTGGCATCACGGTGGCATTTTTCACTTCCCTTGTGCGGTCCTTGTTGAAGAAGGAGGCGTCTTTGCCGTAACGGGCAAGGGTTGCATCGCCCCGGCCCTTGGCCAGTTGCCCGAAAACCTCATCATAGGTCCGGTTTTCCTTGGAGATGAAGACGATGTATTTTACAGGCGATTCCCGTTCTCCGCCATATAACGGAACAGGGTTGTCACCACGGGCCTGGCGCTCCTTTCCCGATTCTGAAATCCTGAAATTATTCTGAACAACGCGCTGTGTGTACTTTTTCACCATTTCGTCCGAAGGAATGTCAATCACCGAAACGGTTCCTTTCATCAAACACCCGATGTACGTTCCTTCCGGCCCGGGCTTGTAGTCCTTTCCTCCGTTTGGCCCGCTGCCGTAGCCTTTGGCATTGGCAACCACCAGCTTTTTCCCGTCTTTGGTTACGGCAATTTTTGACGGAAACCAGCCAACCGGGATGTGGCCGACAACAGAAAGGGTGGCAATGTCAATAACCCCTACGGC
This sequence comes from uncultured Bacteroidales bacterium, assembly GCA_903959905.1. Lineage (GTDB taxonomy): Bacteria > Bacteroidota > Bacteroidia > Bacteroidales > FEN-979 > CAIVAT01. Next base: position 5,805 of record CAJBYO010000032.1, on the reverse strand, counting down.
GTTGATGCCCGATTCGGCTACATACAACCGCCTTTGATCAGGCGATACCGCCAGGCCGAACGGGATCACCCCGCGAAAATGCCTTACCGCTTCATCCAGGTGCAATGGAATGTGTTTTATGATCCTGTTGTTTGAGATATCAATCACAGAGATGTTGTCGTTGTTGCCGTTGCTTGCAAATACATATTCTGAGGTAGCCACAATTGAATTCGGACTGGAGCCGCCTACTGCGGGAATCCCTTCCACCTTTTCACCAACAAGCACGCCGGTTTTTATTTTGGCCACAACGGAAGGATGTATCACATCTTTGATCGAAACCGACCACACGGAAAATGATTCAGGTACGTTTGGGTCGCCGGTTCCGGGAACTTTTACAGATCCGATGGTAACGCCCTCTTTCATCTCCTTTGATCCGTAAGCAAACGGCGGATAACTCAGCGCCCGCCCGTAATCCTTTGTTGATTCAACCGAGTCGATCTTCCGGTAGGCAAACATGCCCACATTGGCCACATATACCTGTTTTTCATCCGGGGAAAGGGCAAGCCCGAAAGGGTAGCGGCCAACCGGAACACTGGCAGCCACCTGCATTTTCACGGCATCAATGATCAGCAAAAGAAAGTTGGTCTGATCCACGGCGAAGAGGTATCTGCCGTTTTTGCTCAATACCATATCCCCGATATAACCATCCGGATGTTTCAATACACCGTGTTCCCTTGAACAATCAACAGAATCAACCTTTTTCCCGTCATCAGCCGAAAAGACAAAGACTTTGTTGGTTTGTCCGCCGGCAACATACACCAGTTTGCAATCAGGCGAGATGGCCAGGCCCATGAATACGGAGGCAAGGATCCCGTTGTTGTTGAAAGGCCCCGGCGGAACCTGCAACACCGATGGATGCGCGCTTTGCAACCCTTTGACGATCGAGATGGAGAGCGGCCGCACACCCGAATTCGCTGTCACGGCAAATGAACCGTCATCGCTCACCACCAATCCGTAGGGATGCGGGGCAACCTCCGTCGAAACCCCGGCCGGTGTAAGCAACCTGCCGTTCGGAATGACAGTAATACCCGCTTTATTGATGGTAGTATACTGATCTCCGGCCGGTGCCGACAAGACTGAAAGACGGTGTTCAGAACGGTTGCATGACAAAATCAAGATAACCATAACCAACAGTATACCAGGTACTTTCATCACGTCTCCTTCAGAATTAACATGGAATTAACATCACCAAAAAAAAGATTTAGTATTTTTGCACGAAATTTAGTTTAAATAAACATATCAAATCATGAGTCTCGAAAAGAAATTTGTTAAAGCAAAACCTGTTTGTAAAGTAAAGTTTTCTCTCTCCGGAGATCAGTATAATTCAGCATCTTCCATTCTCCTGGTTGCCGATTTCAACAACTGGCAGCTGGGCGAAACCCCGTTAAAAAAAGCCAAAACAGGTATCTGGTCAGCGACCGTTGAACTTGAAACAGGCAGAGAGTACCAGTTCCGTTACCTGATTGATGGTACCAGCTGGGAAAATGATGCTGAGGCCGACAAATATGTACCAAGCGGACTTGGTTCAGAGAATTCGGTAATCGCCCTCTAAATCTTAAGCTGGAGGTTGTCTCGAAACGCATTTTTTTATAAAAACCGCAGAGACGCAGAGACGCAAAGAAGATTCAATTCTATTATAATCAATACCAATATTCTCTGCGCCTCTGCGCCTCTTCGGTTAAAAAGCTTTTGAGAAGGCCTCTTTGTCTGCTATAACGTAAAGCGCTTAACTCCAATATCTTTCTTTGCGACTTTGCGCCTTCTCGGTGAATTTTTCACTTGGGAACAGCTTATTCTATGACCATGCAGACGGTTGCCTCGTAGGGGCTGATCTGCATCTTCTGAAAATAGCTGTATTCTTCGGGAGTTCTATGGGTTGACATTAACACTTTTCCATAGAGGTGCTCCGGAAGGGTGAATGATTTTTGCCTGCCCGTAAAGTTGAGAATCACAAGTACACGCTCATGCCCGGTATTCCTGAAATAGGCGAGGATTCCGTCTTTGCCGTTGTTCAATGGGAGCCATGAGCCATGCTGGAGCGATTGACTTGATTTGCGTAGCTTGATCAGGTTCCGGTAGAGGTTCAGCAGCGAATCGGGTTCGCCCTCCTGTTGCCTGACATTGCGGGAATGTTTGTCCTTGTTCAGCGGCAGCCACGGTAATCCGGTGGTGAAACCGCCATTTGGTTCACGGTTCCATTGCATGGGTGTTCTGGCACTGTCGCGGCCGTTAAACAACGGCCAGAATTTTTTCCCCAGCGGATCGCGTATCTGGCTTTTGGGAATATGGGTGTTGTGCATGCCGATCTCCTCTCCGTAATAGATAAACGGTGTGCCTTTCAGGGTTAAAAGCAGGGTGGCTGCGACTTTGGCTTTTTCCTCCCGGTTCGTGCGCCATGGAAAACGGTCAATACTTCTCAGCAGGTCGTGGTTTGAAAGCACGTTGCAGGGCCATCCCTCCTCAGGAAGGCTGTCGTACCATGTTTTTATGCTGGTGAAATAGGCATGTGCATTCCACCTGCTGAAGATCAGCGAAAAATCAAAGGCCAGGTGGATGCCGTTCGTTCCCTTTGCCAGATACCTTGCCGCCGATTTTGCATCTCCCGGGGGGTTGGTATAAATTTCACCCACGCTCACCCGGTCATCATAGCGGTCAAGAAGTTCCCGGATCTGTGTAACAACGGTTACCGACCTTTTGCGGTTTCGCGTGTAAATGTGCTTCTGAAGGGCAGGAATTCCCAGCAATACCGGGTTATTCCTGAATTTTTTATCTTTGGCGATCAGGTTGATGACATCCAGCCGGAACCCATCCACACCGAGATCCAGCCAGAATTTCATCTCTTCAAAGAAAACGCCCGGGAGTTCAGCATCACGCCAGTTCAGGTCGGGTTGTTCTTCAAAAAATGAATGAAGGTAATATTGGCCGGTTTTTTCATCCAGTTTCCAGGCACTTCCGCCAACCGCCGATTTCCAGTTATTAGGCGGATGCCCCATAACTCCTTCTTTCCAGATATACCAGTTCCTTTTCGCGTTGGTCAGTGATGAAGACGACTCAATAAACCAGGGATGCATGCTGGAGGTATGGTTGAGGATCATGTCAAGAATGACGCGTATCCCGGCCTCATGGGCCTTCTGCAGCAGCTCCGTGAAATCCTCCATGGTTCCGGAAGCGGGATCAATTTGCCGGTAATCCGAAACATCATACCCGAAATCAATCATCGGGGAAGCATACATCGGCGAGATCCAGATGCCATCAATGCCCAGTTCTTTCAGGTATCCCAGTCGCCTGATGATCCCGCGGATATCACCGATTCCGTCGCCGTTTGAATCCTGGAAACTTCTTGGATATATATGATAGATCACGCCATGCTTCCACCAGGTCCATTTTTCACTGTTATTCTTTGTCATACGGCAATTGATTCAACGAGAAGTCCGGCATCCTGCAACAGGCGGTCCATGATCCGGTCAGCCCTGTAATCTTCAGCTCTTCTTATGGCGGCCTGTTTCATTGTTGCCTGCGTGTCGGGATCAAGAAGGAACCGTACAACACTGCCTGCCATTTGGGCATCTGTTTCTACCAGGAATCCGCTGGTGCCGTCCTCCACGATATCTTTGGGGCCTTTGGTGTTGTAAGCAACAACAGGCAGGCCGCAACTCAGGGCCTCCAGCACAACACAGCTGAACGTATCAAACCGTGAAGGAAGCAAGAGGATATCTGCAGCCGCAAACAGGGATTGTAAGTAATCCTGGCCAACCCATCCAAGATAATGTGCATCCGGCATCGCCTTTTTCAGTTCCTCTTCAGCCGGGCCTGTTCCCGCTATGACCATTTGAATTTCAGGAATTACAGAACGGATCATTGTGACAATGCCCGGCAGTTCCAGAACCCCTTTTTCCTTGCTGATCCTCCCTGTATAAAGCACTACCGGTGCTGTAATATCAAAAGGGAACTCATGACTGACGGGGTTCAGCATGTTTGAAAAAACCGGGTCTACCCAGTGTGCGGTCAGCATGACATGGGAGGGATCAAATCCCATCTTTTTCCCCGTCAGCCATTTCTGCTGATCGGTATTCAGCACGAAAATATTGTCAAACCTGCGGTAATAGGTCCTCAGGGCTAATTGCAACATGTTCATTCCTTCTTCCTGCATGGAAAGCACCTCCCTGGCAAACATGAGCCAGTCGGTATGCAGGTAGAAAGATGATTCAACCGAAAATGCTTTTTTTAACCACAGTGCTGCGAAGCCCATTGGTCCCTCGGTTGAACAGATGATCCGCGTATAATTTCCTCTTTTGAAGGCGCGGTGCAGGGAGACCATGTTGGGAATGCGGATTCGCTGATGCCGGTACAAAGGCAGTGAAAATTCTGATACGGGTTTCAATACGATCAGGTGATCATCAGGTACCACCGAACTGCTGCATACCATGATATCGATCGGAAGATTGCGCGATTTTATCTCGCTGTGGATGGATTTCAGCACGGTTGAAACACCGTTGTGATCGCCATAGGTGTCGGTAAGCCAGAGCAACCGTCCGCCCGCTGTGCCGTTTTCGTTCAGGAATTCCATTGCCGGCGGGAATGAATTACTCTCCAAGGTACATCCCTTCGCGAGCCGACAGGATAAGTCCGTCCCCGTAGGAGGAAGAATGGTTCACCTGACTCTGGTTGTTTTTACTGTGTCTTGTTTGCTCCGGTGCAACAAACATACCGCGCAGCAATGGAAGGCTTTCCCGCCTTGATATTTTTTTTGCAACCTTTTGGTGCTGTGTTTTACTGTTCATAATCTGTTGATTTTGGTGCAAAATTCACACTTAAATCAACAGGATTATTAAGTTTACATAAACTTAATAAATACTTAACATTAAATTAATGTTATTGTAACATGCCGTTAACATTGCGATTATATTGAGCCGGTAACTTTGCATCCACCCTATGAAACAACGATTATTCCCAAAGCGCGAAGTTGACCTGGTCATCATTTCCGACGTTCATCTTGGCGCGTTTGGCTGCCATGCGAAAGAACTGTTGCAATACCTTCGCAGCATTAAACCCAAAATGCTTGTATTGAATGGCGATATTATCGATATCTGGCAGTTTCGCAAGCGGTATTTTCCGAAATCGCACCTGATGGTGATCCGCCATATTACCGGACTGATCGCCAAAAATACGAAGGTCGTCTACATCACCGGAAATCACGATGAACTGATGCGCAAATTCACCCGGTTCAATATAGGCTCCTTTAAACTGGTCAATAAGCTCCTGCTCGACCTTGATGGTCAGAAAGCCTGGATTTTTCATGGCGATGCTTTTGACATTACGATGCAGTACAGCAAATGGCTGGCAAAATTCGGATCGTTCGGCTACGACTTATTGATCCTGCTCAACAGCATGGTCAATTTCATGCTGACTAGCCTTGGCCGGCCCAAGATATCCTTCTCCAGGAGGATTAAAAAAAGCGTGAAGCGCGCAGTTTCATACATTAATAAATTTGAGGAAACCGCAGCAGATATAGCTATTTCAAGAGGATACGGGTACGTGATCTGCGGGCATATCCATCAGCCTGAAATGAGAACGGTATGCAACGCCCAGGGCTCGGTTACCTACCTGAATTCAGGCGACTGGGTAGAAAACCTCTCCGCGCTGGAATATCATAAAGGTGAATGGCAGATATATTATTACCGCGACGATGTTTACGCACCGGCCTACGCTGCGGCTTCAAAACAAGTTGAATCACCCAGCCATAAAGATACGTTTGAAGAACTCCTG
>CAJBYO010000031.1 GCA_903959905.1 uncultured Bacteroidales bacterium | reverse complement strand
TCCTATGTGATCGGCGCCATGGGGGATCAGCCCCAGCGGTTCGGATTTACCGACACCAACATTCCTGAAGGTTCTGTTGCCATTATCCCGATCCGCTCGGAAATCCTCAAATATGATCAGCCCTGCGGACCCAGAGGGTCACAGTCAATCTTGACCGATGTGAAATCGGCTGATCAGAATCCCAACATTAAAAGTATTCTCCTGGTTGTTGACAGCCCCGGCGGCCAGGTGACCGGCACCGATCTGTTGGCTGAAGCAATTTGTAATTCCACAACACCGGTTGTGGCATATATAGAAGGTATGGCGGCAAGCGCTGCCTACTGGATCATTTCCGGGGCATCCAGGATCATTGCCAGCTCTGACCTAGACCGCATCGGGTCCATCGGAACCATGCTGATGGTGGAAGATTTGCAGCCGGCACTCGAAGCCCAGGGAGTTAAGTTCCATGAAATCTATGCCAGCCTTTCGGTTGATAAGAATGCAGACCTTAACCAGGTACTGGATGGCGAGTATGAATCCTACCAGAAGAATGTTCTGGATGTGATCAACAGTAAATTCTTATCCTCTATCAGGACCAACCGCCCGACATTGGATGATTCGACACTGACTGGCAAAATGTATTTCGCACCTGAAGCAATTGCCCTGGGACTCATCGATGAGATCGGATCGATTGAGTATGCAATTTCAGTTGCAGCCGCTTTATCACCGGATATCACAGAACTTTCAATTCAAAATGATACCAAAAATTCAGAACCGATGAAAATAAACAACACATGGAAAGCCATTCAAGGCTTTTTCAAGATGGACCCCGCAGATCTTGAAGCGCAGGAATTGACAATGGAAAGGGTCCAGCAGCTAAATGATGAACTTGGGAACATCACAACCCGTAACCAGGAATTGGAAACGCTTCTTGCCGACGAGCAGCAAAGCCACGCTGATACCAAAGTGACGCTTCTTGCATTACAATCGGAGGATGCTGCCAGCCCAATCGTTGCCGCAAAAGATGCAGACAAGATTGAAAGCAGCGCCGATGAGCCGGTATATGCACACGACAAAATCGCAGATGAATTCTGCTCATAAACTTTAACACTTAATTTTTTTAACAATGGCCGAAACAATTTCATTAGCCCAACTTAAAGCCGCATTCGGGACGTACGTAGGAACGAACCAGAAGGATATTCTGCGGCTTCTGACCCAGCCCACCTACTCCGAAACCTTCATGACCACCAAACAGTCACAGGATTTGGTTTACCGCGCATCAAAGGCCGTGATCTCCGATCTCGTTCAGGGATTCCAGGAAGGCTGGACCCCGAAAGGAAAAGCTGCATTCACTCCCGTGGAGATTTTGCAGCGCCGGCACAAGATCGACCTTTCTTTCTATCCCGATGAAATCATGGATTCATGGCTCGGGTTTATGGGTGATGAGTCGATTGACCGTAAGGTATGGCCGATCACCCGCTATATCATCGAACAACTGATCATGCCAAAGGTGATGGATAACCGCGAGCTGGCGCTCATCGGCAAGGGACATTATGTTCCACCGGTCGAAGGAACTGCCCAGGCACTTGGTCTTTCGATGGATGGCTTTGTCACCATTTTGAAGAACAAGCATACCGCCGGGGGATCAAACATGAATTTCATCACACTGGATGCACTCACTGTTGACAATGTGTTTGATCAGTTGGAGTCGTTCGGTGACCAGGTGGGCGATTTGTACAAGGATATGGCGATGAACATCTTCCTGTCGCGCAAATGGTTTGCGGCTTATCACAAAAAACGCCGTGATCTTCATGGTACCGACACGAATTACGATGGCATGACAACCATGCTGGAAGGAACCAATCTTACACTGACCCCGCTGCCATCCATGGCCGGCGAAAACCTCATCTTCACTACTCCCAAAGAGAATTTTATCCGGTTGATGAACCGCAATAATGGCGCTTCCAATATTTCTATCGAAAGTGTTGATCGTCAGATCAAGGTTTTTGCGGACTGGTACGAATCAGTGGGCTTCGGAATTGAAGAAGCTGTCTTCGCTTACGTTCCTGCATAATCCTTAAACTCAAAAACTCATGACCATAGCATTATTTGACCTTGCAAAACCCACCGTAAGAAATGCCGGAGGTGGCGGCGGAATAAAATCCGAAATCATCCTGATCCAGGAAGCGGATATCGATTGGGACACCTTTCCGCAAAGGGATACTGATGGCGTGACCATGGCCGCGGACATTGCGATGAAGACCGGCAAATTCATGCACAGCTTCTATATGACTCAGGGAACGATCAAACCGTCACAGAAGAAGCTCAAGGGCTCCAATCAGGACTGCGGCGGATACGAGATCGGTTTGGAAGGATTCTATCCCGGTATTGAAAAGGCTGTTCAGAAATGGATTCAGAATTTCGGCATTGACTTCAAGGGGATCGTGATCATTCAGAACTGCGCCTCAAGCAAAAGGTACCTGATCGGTGAACCCTGTAACCTTGTACACCTTGAGACCATCGAAACAACCTGGGGCGAGGAGATCGACAAAGATAAAGGCCACAAGTTTGGGTTCCTGTGCAAACAGGGTTCACCGATGGCATTTTACGAAGGTTTGCTTGTAATGGATCCCAATCCGCCGGTAATTTAATAATCAGAGCGTTGTAGCTGTTTTCATAAGTAGGTTAGTTGGAGAGCCTGTCGGAGCAATCTGGCAGGCTTTTTTACTGTTGCCCGATTTAAGTATGGATATTATTGTAATTTTACCTATGGTAAAAAATATCCGCAGGCAGTTAAATTTATAAAATCGTTGGTAGCAAGGCTAAAGGACAGTACTATATGGAAACGAAACACGAAATGAAAATAGTAATTTGCCCAAATGATAAATGTAAAACACCTATTAGATTAAGTGAAGGCAGGTTTTTAGGGGGGGAGAATGATAAAGGCGGAGTTGTTATCGAATGTGAAGTATGTAAAACTATTTTTCCATGTAGACTTAAAAATCCGTATGATATTTCTAGCGTAATTAAAAATGGAAAGAAATTAGACGACTGGACTGAGGATCTGCCTGATTTAATTGCTAATAAATATAATGTTTCAAAAGACCAATTAGATAAATTGGATATTTCATTAGTTTTCGGGTATGAACCACCTCCTAAAATTAACTGGGAACCCTCAGATTTGCCTCTTTTTCTCAATAATAATATAAACCTTGAAAAAATAGCTAAACAACAGCTAATCAAGTATATAACAGAAATTGATAATAATTATAGAGCTTACTACCATCTATATGTTAAGGGAAGGCATTCGGCAGAGAAATCATTTGTAATAATAAATTATGAATATCTAGGAACGAGCTATAAAGCCGTATTCGCAAAAGAAATTGATAGCGAAAGAGATTTGAATACACGCAATTTGTACTTGATATATCATTCTGGAGTAAATATAGAATATCAAGTTGATGGTATTTATACAAGAGACCAATTACTAGTTTTTCTAGAGCGTTTTTTGAACCGTTGGAGATACACTGCGAAGGAAGTTCTTTTGATTGTGCCATTCATTGGTTTTAATTATAAAAACACTGAAGATGCTCTTTATCAACTATGGAACTGGCTTGAGATTAATGTTGACATTTCAAAAACAAAGCTTATAACGAGAAAAGGTACTTTTAATTTATTTAAAAATGCACAAGATAACACCGGTATTCCTTTTGAAGAATTAGTAAAATTAGGCTTGCTTGAGCCTTTAATTGACAAGATGAATCAGAAGGATACTGAATATTTTCAAAAATCACATGCAAAATACTATGTTGGAGTTTTTGACAACTATGTAGAAGTTTTATCTGGCTCATTTAACATTCACCAAGGCAAATATTTTGAAAACATAAATTATAGAAAATACGATAAGACATTTTTCAAAGAAAGATACTTACATATGTTTACGGGTTTTGAGTATTCGAATAATGTTAAAGATGAGTATGTCCATTATATGACATTTGGTATAAATGATGATGATAATTACTTAATTGGACTAACTGAATTACTTGAAGGATTTGAATAAAAATCCCAGCTACCAACACCTGGTTTAAAACAATGCCGGACAATAGGTTTTTCAAGAGTTGTTGCCCGCTTCAAATTTTATATAACTTGACAAGAAAACGCCCGCAATCGGCAACTTTTAATACAGCCAACTATTCTACTCCCCTTTGTTAGGACAGAAAAGTTAAAGAAGATTGTTGTTGTTGGTTGATGATGAGACGGGAAATAACTCGAAGAGTTATTCTCGGATCAGCATCTTTCTTTTTTTGCTTCTTTTTTTCTTTGTTCATAAC
>CAJBYO010000030.1 GCA_903959905.1 uncultured Bacteroidales bacterium | reverse complement strand
TAAAAAACAATAAAACCAAATCAAGTTATTGACAATCATTTGTTTGTAACTACGTCGGAAATGAATATATACAACTATTATTATAAATCAATTTAACCCAAATTGCCCGTCCGACTTTTCGGAGTGGGCTCAAGTTTTAAGCCTTGAGCGTCATTCGTCATTCGTCATTCGTCATTCGTCATTCGTCATTCGTCATTCGTCATTCGTCATTCGTCATTCGTCATTCGTAATTCCCTACGGTATATTCTTCAAATACAAATACCTCAGCAACATCTCCAGCCCGATCAGCACAAACGCCAGGAGTACCAGGGGCAGGAATTCCTCCTTTTTCTTCCGGAATTCGGTCACATCAATTTTGGATTTCTCCATCTTGTCTATCTCCTGGTAAATGGATCTCAGTTTGGCATTGTTGGTAGCACGGAAATACTTCCCGTCGGTACCTTTGGCAATTTCCATCAGGAGGGGTTCGTCAATCTTGACTTCCATCATCTGTGTCTGCATGCCAAAAGGCGTTTGAACCGGGTAAGGAGCCTGGCCCATGGTACCTATGCCAATCGTATAAATCCTTACACCGTAAAGTTTGGCTATTTCCGCAGCCGACCGGGGATCCAGTGATCCCATGTTATTGACTCCATCAGTAAGCAGGATGATCACTTTGCTCACCGCTTTGCTTCCGCGGAGGCGGTTCACGGCAGTTGCAAGCCCGTCGCCGAGCGCAGTGCCGTCATCAATCATGCCGCTGTGGATATCGCGGAAAAGGTTTTTAAGTACTGCATGGTCGGTGGTGAGCGGACATTGCGTAAAAGTTTCCCCGCTGAAGATCACAAGTCCGATGCGGTCGTTGGGCCTGCCGTCAATGAATTCAATCGCAAGATCCTTGGCCGCCTCCAGGCGGTCGGGCTTGAAATCCATGGCAAGCATGGATCCGCTTACGTCAAGTGCGATCACAAGATCAATGCCCTCCACGCTGATATCCTGGCGGCTCAGACTCGTTTGCGGACGCGCCAGTGCGATGATGAGGAGCGCAATCGCCAGCAAACGGATTACATAGAGGCCATGATATACGAAAAATTTCAGGTTATGCCCGACATGGGCAAACCCCTGGGTGGTACTCAACTGCAGGTATGCGGTATGCTTTTTCTTACGGTAGAAATACCAGGCAACCAGCAACGGGATGACCAGGAGCAGGAACAGGTAGCCGGGATTGCCGAAAGTGAGCGGTTTAAGCATTTTTTCTCTCCATTGTTTGGTTAACAAACTCAATGCCCTCGCTCAGGCATTTTTCATTTTCAGCAGCCAGTGGCTGTGATTTGGCGAATTTCACCATGTCGGCCATGATCAGCAGATTACTCAGCCTGTCAAGTTCATGCTGCGGGCAGGAAGGATTATTGACAAGGCTGTATGTTATTTCAGCACTTGTTTGCTCCAGTGCAGGTACACTGAACCGACCTTCGATATAGCGCCTGAGGATCTCCGTGAGTTCGGAATGATATTCCTTGACCCTGCCAGCCTGCCATAATTTTTTCTGGCGCAGTTTTTCAATTTCCTGCATGGCCAGTTCGTGGGGTAACTGGACAACAACCGGTTTCAGGCGGAAAACAGGTTGTTGTTTGCGTCGTTTGTTCAGGTACCATAACACAGCCAGGATGATGAGTACGACAACAAGGCCGCCCAGGATCCAGGGGAGCATTTCACGGAAAGAAATCGGCACTTTAAGCGGTCCGATGATGGGCTTGATCGCCTGGGTTGTGTCCACTTTCACCGTGTGAACCGCAAGCAGGGTCATATTTGTACTGGCAAACAAACGGGTTGTGTCGGGCAGCACCCGGTATTTAAAAGGTATCCCCGGAATGGTATAAAATCCTGAATCGTAACTTGTGATATTGAGTTGCTGGGTGTAGGAAACCGTTTGTTTGTCTGCTGTAAATGAGGTGTCTATTTTGCCCCTGCCTATCACGGTGATTGACCCGAGGATCGTATCAGGAATAAAAGGCCAGAGTACCTGTGATTTTGCCGGCCCGGTAAACTTCAGTGTTAATCCCACATGGTCGCCGATCAGCATGGCATTGGTGTCAAGTTTGGCTGATACGGAAACTTCCTGCGCATGGCCGCAGATGACCGTGAGCATGAAAAGAAATAACCCGATTGACCTTACTGTTCTCATTCCTTCTTCAATTATTTTCTTGCGCCCCGCTTCCGGAACAATCCAAGCAGCGGCTTGATATAATCCTGGTCGGTGGCAATCTTTACAGCATCAACGCCGCTTTTCAAAAATGTCTCTGCAATGTAGTCATTGTGGGCTTTGTACCAGTTGTTGTACTGTCGCCGTACACGGCGGTCTGATGAATCGATCCAGGTCTGCTTGCCGGTTTCAGAGTCCCTTCCGAGAATAAGGCCCACGTCGGGCAATTCCAGTTCGCGCTCATCAAAAATCCGAACCGCGATCAGGTCATGCTTTTTATTGGCAATTTTTATGGCATCTTCAAATCCCCTGTCGAGGAAATCGCTGAGCAAAAATGCCGTACAGCGCTTTTTAATCGCATTGGTCAGATATCGCAGGGGTTCTGTTAAATTGGTTTCCTGCTGTTGCGGCTTAAATTCAATCAGCTCACGGATGATGCGCAGAATGTGCGAAGTTCCCTTTTTAGGAGGGATGAACTTTTCAATCGTTTTGCTGAAGAAGATCACGCCCACTTTATCGTTGTTTTGAATGGCACTGAATGCAAGAACTGCTGCGATTTCAGTAATGACCTCCTGTTTGAATGCCTTTTTGGTTCCGTACTGGTTGGAAGCGCTCACGTCAATAAGCAGCATGACCGTGAGTTCCCGTTCTTCATCAAAGATTTTGATATAGGGATGGTTAAAACGGGCTGTAACATTCCAGTCTATATTCCGGATGTCATCGCCGGGCTGGTATTCACGCACTTCGGAAAACGCCATTCCACGGCCTTTAAATACGGAATGATACTGGCCCGAAAAGATCTGATTGCTCAAACCCCGGGTCTTGATCTCAATTTTACGAACCTTTTTGAAAAGTTCAGCGGATTCCATAATTTAAAATGGCGAAATGGTAAAATGGTAAATTGGCGAAAACAGCGGCATACTAGGGAACTTCTACTGTGTTGAGAATTTCGCTGATGATATCCTCTGAGGTAATGTTTTCAGCTTCGGCTTCGTACGTAAGGCCTATGCGGTGACGGAGCACATCAAAGGCGACTGCACGGATGTCCTCAGGAATGACATAGCCGCGGCGCTTGATGAAAGCGTATGCTTTTGCAGCAAGGGCAAGGTAAATACTTGCACGCGGTGATCCGCCATAGCTGATCAGCCCTTCAAACTTTTTCAGTTTATATTCGGCCGGGAAACGGCTGGCGAAAACGATATCCGTAATGTAGTTTTCAATTTTCTCGTCCAGGTAAACCTCGCGGGTGATGGCACGGGCACGCTGAATGTCGGCCGTTGAAATTATCGGCGAGGTTTTGACAGATTCGTTGGAAATGTTCTGGCGGATGATGAGTTTCTCTTCCTTTTTATCCGGATAGCCGATCACCACCTTCAGCATAAAACGGTCAACCTGTGCTTCCGGGAGCGGGTAGGTTCCCTCCTGCTCAATCGGGTTTTCTGTTGCCAGCACGAGGAAAGGCTCAGGAAGTTTGAAGGTTTCATCACCGATGGTCACCTGCCGCTCCTGCATCGCTTCCAGCAACGCGCTCTGAACCTTTGCCGGGCTCCTGTTTATTTCATCTGCGAGGATGAAATTGGCAAAAATAGGACCCTTGCGCACTTTGAATTCTTCATTCTTCTGACTGTAAATGAGCGTGCCTAACAAGTCGGCGGGCAACAGATCGGGTGTAAACTGGATCCTGCTGAATTTTGCTTCAATACAGTTTGCAAGCGACTTTATTGCCAGGGTTTTTGCCAGGCCGGGAACACCTTCAAGCAGGATATGGCCGTCGGCCAGCAACCCGATCATCAGTCGTTCAATCATTGATTTCTGGCCAATGATCACCTTGTGCATTTCCATCGTCACCATGTCAACAAACGCGCTCTCTTTCTGGATCCGTTCGTTCAATTCTTTGATGTCGGTTTCAACCATGTCTGTAGTTTTTTTGGAGTTGCAAATTTATAAAATGAAAAACTCACATTGAGACTGATGTTGTTAATATTTGTTAACCATTTCGTTAAAAATTTGTTAAAGCAAATTCTCAGTTCCCGGGTTATTCATGATGATATGATTCGCCCCGGATAATGGTAAGGGCCCTGTATAACTGTTCCGTAAAAAAAAGCCTGATCATCTGATGGGAAAAGGTCATCTGTGACAGCGACAGCATGGATGATGCCAGTTTTCTGACAGAGGGATCAAATCCGTACGGCCCTCCTACCACAAATACCAGGTTCTTACTGCTTGTCAGGAACTGCCGGTTCAGGAAAGCGGCAAATTCAGTTGACCGCATCTCCTTCCCATGTTCATCAAGCAAAACAATAACGTCGCCCGGCGAAAATTGTTTGATGAGCAATGCAGATTCCCGTGCATTCTGTTCAGCGGCTGAAAGATTCGCTGCATTTTTGAGGGCAGGAATTTCAACAATATCAAAGGTTACATACCTTCTGACACGCATTACATATTCCTGTATGCCTGTTTTAAGAAATTCTTCCTCTGTTTTTCCGATGAGCAGCAACCTGATTTTCATAATTCTGATGCAAAGTTGCAAAATTCGGCGAAACTTTTGTATGTTTGTCAGAAAGGAAACGACAATGAAAATGAGGACTTTTAAGTTGTTTACACTAATACTCCCGGCAATTTTATTCATGGGATTCATGAGTTACAGTGCTGCCGATGAAACAATTACCCAGGTATCAACCGCCATCCAGGCAGGAAATGCCACCGAGGTCACCAAATATTTCAACTCCATGGTTGACCTGACATTGCCAGGGTACGATGACACATACAGCAAAACGCAGGCAGGCCAGATCCTGAAAGATTTTTTCTCCCAGAATCCCGTTAAGAGTTTTAAGATTACACGCCAGGGAGCATCGCCCGATGGCTCACAGTATGCTATAGGCAGCCTTGAATCAGGGAAAAAAGTTTATCGTGTGTATTTCATCATCAAAGCCGTGAATGGCCAGAACCTGATCCAGCAACTACAGGTCCAGGAAAATTAGTCACATCCCAGGAACTACATACTCATATCACTGATTGAAAAGAACTTATGCCGGTAACATATTAATCATATGCCATCGTTTCTTTCACTTTTAACAACAACCGAATGACCATTGATGAAATTATTGTCAAGGCCCTTGCCGAAGATATCGGCGATGGCGACCATACCACCCTTTCAACCATGCCGGGATACTCAAGCGGTACTGCCAGGCTGATCATAAAAGACAATGGCGTTTTATGCGGCGTTGACCTTGCAGAAAAAATATTCATGGCTGTTGATCCTTCAACCCGCATCAACATTCTTATCCAGGATGGCCGCGAAATCAAAAGCGGTGATATTGCCTTCACGGTTACCGGCAATAAGGGGTCCATCCTTTCTGCAGAAAGGCTGGTATTGAATTTCATGCAACGCCTGAGCGGAATCGCAACAGCTACAAGCAAAGCAGTTAAGTTAATTGAAGGGCTGAAAACCAAAATCCTTGATACGCGAAAAACAACGCCGCTGCTGCGCGAACTTGAAAAATATGCTGTCAGAACCGGAGGGGGTGTAAACCACCGCATGGGCCTTTACGATATGGTGATGATCAAAGACAACCATATTGACTATGCAGGCGGCATCGCTGAGGCCATAAACGCAGTACATGATTACCTCAAAAGGTCGGGCAAGTTCCTGAAAATTGAAGTTGAAGTGCGTAACTTCGATGAGTTGCAACATGTTCTTGATCACGGACAGGTCGACAGGATCATGCTTGACAATTTCACAGTTGAAAATATGAAAAAGGCTGTCACGCTCATTGAAGGGCGGTTTGAAACGGAAGCAAGCGGAGGGATCAATGAACATAACCTCCGTGCCTATGCCGAAACAGGGGTGGATTTCATTTCCATGGGAGCACTTACCCATCAGATAAAAAGCCTTGACATGAGCCTCAAGGCAGTTTAAAACGTGTTACATGACGTTAAAACAACAACTTTCCGACAGACTGCTCGCCTGGTTCCCTGTTGCCTGGGTAATTAAGGTCTCCAAGCAGATTACCCTGCCAGGTTTTGACGGCCTGTCGCTTTTCGTTGTCGCTGATTTCTTCATTAAAGGGCTTACACAGGGGTACATCACCACCAGGGCTGCAGCCATATCCTATTCTGTTTTCCTTGCTATCTTCCCTTTCCTGATCTTTCTCTTCAATATTATCCCGTTCATCCCTATTGCCAATTTTCAGCCACAACTGCTCGGGATCATCGAAGATTTCCTTCCAAGCAGTGCCTTCGAATCAGTGCGGGAGACTATTACCGATATAATTACCCGTCCAAGGAGCAGTCTTTTGATCCTCAATCTTGTTTTAACGCTCTATTTTTCAACAAATGGTGTAAACAGCCTCATCGCAGCATTCAACAACACTTACCACACCCTTGAAACAAGGTCGGGGGTGAAGCAGTATTTCATTTCCATCATGATTGTGCTGATCAACAGTTTTTTGCTGATCATTGCCATCGGCCTCATGACTTTTGGCTCTGCACTGCTGGCATGGATACTGCCCGATGATATTCAGAATGGCTTTATGGTTATTTCCCTGCTTCAGGTTCTGAGATGGCTGATCATCCTCGGGCTTTTACTTACGGCCATCTCCCTGGTATATTATCTTGGCCCGGTGAAGCAGAAATCATTCCGTTTTTTCTCGGCAGGATCCATGCTCGCTACGTTCCTCATCGTCGTTACCACCCTGGGATTTAATTTCTATGTTGATCATTTCGCCAGCTACAATGCCCTCTATGGTTCGCTGGGCACCCTGATGATCGTTCTTGTCTGGATCTACATTAACGCCATCAGCCTCCTGGTCGGATTTGAACTGAATGCCAGCATACGGACCGCCAGAAGCCGTGATCCATGGTACATAGCACATGATGCTGGATAACCATTATTTTCCTGAAGACAATGAAGGCATCTACCTGCCGATAAATTTCCGGACAAAAGGCACAAGCTCCTTACGGTAAGCAACATATACAAGAATTACAGCTACCAGGAACTGCCCGATCTCCACCCTGAGTTTCATATGTGCAGGGGTGAGTGATTCGGATATGACCACGACCAGGATGTAAATCACCGGTGTGTAAAATATCTTCCAGGCATTGAGATTGAATGTATATACCTTCCGGCATTCAAGGTACATCAGCAAAGCCTGTACGGGCTTAACCATGAAGTTTGTCCAGACGGCCCCGATGATACCGAAAAAATGGATCATGACAATGCCGGCAACTACGTTGAATATGGCGCTGATAATAAAAACACGAGGGAGTGCCGATGTTCTTTTAAAAAACATCAGCGGGGCGAGGAACATGTAGAACCAGACCCGGGTTGCATAACCGGAGGCAAGGATAGCCAGCAGCGCAAAGGCCTGGTAATAGATTACCTTCTTGATAAAAATCGGTATCAGTAACGGCATGATAATGACAAACAAGGGTATCACAAGCAGGAAAAGCGCTGTGATACCGTTGTAGTAACGGTTTATCTCAGTTGTACTCTCCCTCAGGTTTTTATCCTTCCAGATGTTGTATATTTTCGGATTGATCGTGTTCACCAGCCCGGTCATGACCAGGTCAAGGCCGATTACCATCTTTACCGCAATGTCATAAATGCCAACGTATGTTGTGTCGCCCATCAGGCTGGCAATCAGAAAACGGTCAACGTAAGATACCACCCAGGTAAGCAAGGCGTATAAAATCAGCGGTGAACTGTATGACAGTATCTTTTTCACATAGGCCTGGTTCCACGCCAGGCCGTATTCGCGCCCAACCATGGTGAGCGATGCCGAGGCCACAACAACAGCCGGAATCAGCCTTCCCAGGATGGGCCCGTAGAGGGTATAGGGGAACAGGTATAAAATGACCAGGGAGCCCACGATGGTCAGTACAAAATTGGAAATGTTCAGCCAGAAAAACCTGACTGGCCGCTGCTGGTTGATCAGCAGGCTTGAATAGGTTTTAAAAACGCTGTTGAACACTCCTGAAATGATCGTGAAGAGCCCGAAAGGGAACAACTCAATAAAATCGGCACTCTGAAAAACAAAATTAAAAAGCCGGAGCCCGCCAAGCGAGAAAACAACGAATGTAAAGGCTCCAAGCAAGGCAATGCCGAGGAAAACAGTGCCAAGAAATTCCCGCACTTTCTGCTTGTCGTCTTTATAGTCAAAATACAAAACTCCGGCCGACATATCCATTCCATACGACGAGATGATCTGGATCAGGTACATCAGGGCAATGTACATGGCATTTACACCGAACTGCTGCGGTGTAAGGTATGCAGTGAACCAGGGCAGCAGCAGGAAACCGGATGCATATGGCAGTGCCCCCACAACTGAGTAGATGATGGAAGACTTGAAAAAACTGCGGGAGATCATGGTTTCCGGATATTTATCATCAGATGTATTGGTTAAAAACATGGAGCAGCCGCTCTTCCCTCAGGAGGAACGAATAGTTTGCAATTACACGTTCACTGGCCCTTGTTCCGCTTTCCAGTTGCATTGCCAGGTGCACAGCCCCGTCAAGTTCACCGGCATCCCGCCGGCGAACGATGATGCCGGTGTCACCAATGGCATCAGGGATTCCGTTCACATCCGACCCCACAGGGATACATCCGCACAGCATAGCCTCATTCAGGGTGTTCGGCATCCCTTCCGTGATGGAAGCCTGCACGAATACTTTTGCCCGGTTGTACTCATAAAACAGTATTTCATCCGGGCAAAACGAAAAGATGATCTTAAGGTTGGCAACCGAGGTGATCTGATAATTTTCCTCAATCCAGGGCATAAACTGCTTTTTAATCCCGATCAGCGTAAACCGCAAGCCCGGATTTCGTCGCGCAAGCTCCGTAAAAAGGTCAAAACCTTTGTTAATAAAGTCTGATGCAGTGCTCATGGTTCCCACAGTAAGCACCGTATGCGGATTCTTCTCAATTGACGGGTCACGGTAATATTTACCGGTATCTATCCCATTGGGGACAACCACCATCGGGGTCGTTATTCCGGGGTTATAATGGCTTATGCCGTCGGGCTTTCCTTCCGGCTTATAGTAACGGTTGTCATGCAGGATGAGCGATTCATGATTGGGAATAATGAGGGAAGCATTGCGGAGGGCATATCTGACAATCTTTCCCCTCCATTTTTTCAGGTATACCCCTTTCCCGAGTTCCGGGTAACTGATGGCTTCCTGCCCGCCGGCAAAAATGACCACTTTTATGCGCATGATCCGCCCTGCGAGGACCATCAGTGCTGTATGATAATCGCCAAACCACGATACCATGGCAGAGCTCCCGCGTGCATTCATGACAAGGAACCAGGCCAGCCCGATCATTCCCCGGATAAAATGGAATCCTGTTTTTTCAGGATGGATAAGGTACGGCACCACCCGGTATTGTTTCTCGAGTATCTGCTGGTCAGACCTTACAAACGAGGAATTGGCATGCTTTACATACAGGATTTTTTTCATACACCTTAACACTTAACGGTTAAAGGAATATTCCCGGATGCAGCGTATGATGCCCTCTTCAAATGAAACTTCCGGTTTCCATCCCAACCCTGTTTCAGCTTTGCGTATATCAGCAAACAGGTCATAAATTTCATTTGGCCGGCTGACACCCTTTGACCGGTAATCTTTCCTGATTCCTGCTGATTTCATGACAAGAAGTATAATCTCCTCCACACTTTTGGAGTATCCGCTGCCGATATTGTACACCCCCTGCTTCGCATCCATCGACCTTACCAGGGCACGCACGAGGTCGTCAACATAAACATAATCACGCTTTGGCTGCAGGTCCATCACTTCAACAGTATCAACAGTACTGTCCATTACTTTTGATATGATCTCCCCGATCAGGAACTTGTCCGGCTGTCCGGGCCCATAGGCGTTGAAAGGCCTGAGAATGACGGAAGGGACCTGGAAATTATCCGAATAGAACCTGCAGGCAGATTCAGCCATCATCTTGGTGTTGCTGTAAGGATTGTACGATTTCAATGGGTGATTTTCATCAACAGGAAGGTAATCAGGCTCACCGTAAAGATAGGAACTTACATACGTGAGCCGAGCCCCTGTTTTCCGGCAAAGTTCAAGTATATTAACCGTTCCGAGCACATTTACCTGGTAAAAACCATACGGATGCTGCCAGCTCTCCGGGACAAAGGTCTTTCCGGCAAGGTGGAAAATGTGGTCGATTTTCTTATCCAGGTAAGGATGAAGGGTTTCCTGAAGGCTTATATCGCCCTGGGGCTGGTCAATTTCAATGACCGCATGACCAGCCTCACGCAACTGCTTCACCAGTACACTCCCGATAAAGCCGGCAGAACCGGTAACAAGCGTATTGCTCACAATATTTTACTGAGCATGTCAATGTCTTCGTTGGCCTTTTCATAATCATCCGGACGCCCGATATCAAGCCAGTATCCGCTGTATTTGTAAATGCGGGCAGGTTGTTTATGTTCAAGCAGGGAGAGCATCAGGTTGTCAAATCCGAAAAATGTATCATCCGGAACATATTTGAGCACGTCACGGTTCATGACATAAACGCCCATGCTGACTTCAAAAATGAACTCCGGTTTTTCCCTGAAACCTGTTGCAAGCATCGATACAGGATCAACATCAATCACCCCAAAATCAATTTTCGACTGTCTGGTAAATGTTGATACTGTAAGCAGGGAACTGCCGCCAAGGTGGTAATTGTACAAATCATGAAACGGAAGATCGGTGAGCAGGTCTCCGTTCATCACCAGGAAATGTTCCGGCAAGTCCTTCAATCGTTTGACCGGTCCGACTGTGCCCAGTGGTTCATCCTCAATGGAGTAATTTATTTTCAAACCAAACCTGCTGCCATTGCCAAAAAAGGCCATGATGATCTCGGCAAAATGGTTGAGACAGATAAATACCTCGTCAACCCCCTCTTTCTTTAACCGTGTTATCAGAATTTCAAGGATCGCTTTTTCACCCACAGGAACCAGCGGCTTGGGTATTACCGACGTATAAGGCTTTAGCCTTGTACCTTTGCCCCCTGCCAGAATTACTGCTTTCATGAAACCGACTTTGCCTGTGTGAATAAAAATTGATGTGTTATATCTGTTACCAGCCACAAAATTAAGATTATTTTCTATTTTTGCTATGAATTACGTTAAACCTGCGCCAACCAATAAACACAAATGAAAGAAAGCAAGCTCACGGGCCAAACATTCTGGGAGGATTATTGGGAAGGGAAACCCGGCAACGGCAGTCGTAAAAAGACAACCCTGCTTATCCGGGAAATTCTGAAAACTTTTGACAGGTATCTGCCGGAATCAAAAGGGCTTACCATCCTGGAGGTCGGAGGTGCCTATGGCGAATACCTCCTTTACCTTACGCGGCGTTTTGACTATAACGCTTTTTCACTGGATTATTCACGTGTCGGAAATGAACAAACCCTGGAAACATTTTCCAAAGCCGGCATTCCTGTGGAGGTTTTTGAACGTGATCTTTTTTCCGACAACTCCGACCTCCCTAAATTTGATATCGTTTATTCACTCGGGTTTATTGAACATTTTGACGATCCCGGCATGGTCGTGGCAAAGCACCTTGACCTGTTGAAACCGGGAGGAATTCTCCTGCTTGGCGTGCCGAACTATGCCGGAATATATCAGCCTGTCCTCAAACGGCTTGCCCCTTCCATCGCAGAAACCCACAACATGCAGATCATGAACCTGGATAACTGGAAAGGTTTTGAGCAGAAACTCTCACTCCAGCCCATATTTACAGGATATGTCGGAGGATTTGAGCCCCTGAACATGAAAAAAATGGAGGTCAGGACAATCGCAAACAGGATTATCTACTTTTTTACCAGGGTTTTAATGGTTCTGTTTTCCTTCAGGATGCAGTTCCTGCGCAAATTCAATTCGAAATACTGGAGTGGATATCTGATGGGAATTTACCGAAAATCAGCACAATGAAAATTTCCGGGTTACTGCTTTTACTTTTATTTGCTTCTGCTCTTGCTTATCCCGCAGAGTTTATTGAAGGAAATGACAAAGCACTCCGCATCAAGACAGTAGATTCCCTGAATAAAATAGCCGACGCTTCCCTTGACAGCAATCCTTTGCTTGCATACTCCTACATCAGGGAGGCGCTTAAATTATCGAACCAGATCGGTTATCCCACGGGAGAGGCGGATGCACTGCATCTTGCTTCACTGTATTTCCTTGCCAACGACAAATATGTTGAAACTCTTGACTGCTACTATCAAGAGATAGACATCTATAAAGAGCTCTATGATACGGCCAGCCTTGTGGTCTGCTACGGGAGGGTTGCCTCTTTTTTTTACAGCCTCATCAAGGACAACGACCTTGCCACCAAATACCTGGCATTGCTGACGAAGTTGGCAAGGAGTTCAAAAGACCCGGCCACAAAGGGACAGTTATACATTGCATGGGGCCAGTATTACCTCTCAAGGGGCAAATGCGACTCTGCTATTCTGAACCTCTATCTGAGCATACCCTATTTCCATAAGGCAGGTGCAACAAAATCTGAATGTGGTGCCTATAAAAACCTCGGGGATGTCTTCATGCAAAAAAAGATGTATTCCCGTGCTGAATTCAACTACCTCATGTCACTGTCTTTGCTTTCCCAGAAACAGAATTCTGATGAGGTGGGTGTGCTTTATACGCGAATCGCACACATCTACCAGGTGCTTGGAAATCATGCCATGAACCTGAAATTCAACTTATCCGCTCTCAGGATGCGCGAAAAGATCGGCCGTGCATATTTCATTTCATCTTCCTGCCTGAATGTAGGAGAGGCTTACTGGTTTCTCGGGAAGAAGGACTCTTCCACATACTACATGCAGAAAGCCCTTCGCCTTGCAGAAATGTACAATAAAACATTCCTGCTTGAGTCAATCTATTCTCAGCTGTCTGATTTTGCAAGGGCCGAAAAGAAATTTGAACTGTCATTAAAGTACTTCAAATTATACACCGAATACAATGCCAAAAAGAACTTCGACAGAAACAGTTCTGAATTTACACTGCTGGAGGCAAAGCGAACGATCAGGGACAGGGAAATAAAGAATGATATCCTGAAACAGGAAACAATCGTACAGGAAATACAGATCAGGAACCAGAAAACACAGATTATCCTGTTTGAAATCATGATCATCATCATGCTTGCCCTGATCTTTGTTGTTTATGCTGTTGCCGGGAAAAACCGGAAGCGAAAAAATGAACTGGCAGAACTGAATGCCCGCCTGTCGCAGGAAATCACCGAAAGGATTGAAGCTGAAGGACGACTCAACAGGAGTGAAGAATTGCACCGGTTCCTGGCAGAGAATACCGTGGATGTCATCTCACTGATTGACACTGGCATGAACAGACTGTATATCAGCCCTTCATGTGAAAAATTCTACGGGTATTCCGTGCAGGAAATTCACAGGATGACCAGCCTGCTTGACCTTGTCGACCCTGCATTCAGACCAGAGGTAAACCGTCATTTCCTCGACATTTTCCGCACAAAAAAAACGACCGGTTTTATTTATAAGGTACTCAGAAAGGATGGAACAACATTCTGGGCAGAATCAAATATAAACCCCGTTATCAACCCGGCCACAAACGAAGTGGAAAAACTCATCACCGTTGTGAGGAATGTTTCCGAAAGGATGAAGCATGAAGAGGAATTGTCTGAAAATTCAAGGCAGAAAGAGTACCTGCTGCATGAAATCCATAACCGTGTAAAAAACAACTTTGCTATCCTGATCAGCCTGATGAGCATGCAACGCAGCCAGTCTGAGAATTCAGTGCTTAACACGTCACTGAACGATCTTCAGTTAAGGGTGAGAACCATGTCGCTGGTGCATGAACAGCTATACCAGTCGCAGGAAATCAGCACAATTCCTTTTGACAATTACCTCCATCGCCTGGCCCATATCATCTCCAGCTCCTACAACAACGAACGCATCAGGATGGAAACTGACATTTCTCCCTGCACTGTTGCTATTGAAACGGCGCTGCCGTTGGGCCTTATCATCAATGAACTGATTACCAACGCCTATAAATATGCATTCCCCGGCGACCGGAAAGGCGTCATCCGTGTTAGGCTTTTCCAGGCATCGGAAGACAAGTTTAACATCGTCATCTCTGATAACGGGGTTGGCCTGCCACCGGATTTCACCATGAAAACCACACATTCAATGGGTTCACAGATCGTGGGGATATTGATTGAACAGATTGAAGCGTCCCTCACGGTCACCGGCAACGACGGTGCATGCTTCCAGATCCTGTTTTCACCAGCACAAGAAAAATAAACTATGGTTCACCCAACATACAAAACCGCCCTGATCGGAGCCGGCACCATCGGAACCGCACTCGGGAATATACTCGCTGAGGCAGGCCGGGAGACGATTCTGCTCCATTCCATTGAATCCCAGGTAGTGGACGACATCAACAACGCACACATTAACTCTAAATATTTCCCGACGCTGCACCTCCATCCGGCATTGGTGGCAACAACAGATGACAGACACCTGGCGGCATGCAGCATTATCTTCCTTGCGATCCCTTCTGTTATCATGATCGATTATTTGAAACAGTTGCAGGCACACCTGCCCCCCGATGCCATACTCGTCAACCTTGCCAAAGGTTTCGGCAGCGGGAATAAAACCATCATTGAATGCCTCAACGGGGAATTTCCCAACCCGGTATGTACCATGAAAGGCCCAAGTTTCGCCAGGGAAATCATAAACCGGCTCCCGACAGGGTTTACCCTTGGGTACCAGGATGCCCGTCACATTGGCATTTTACGTGACTTGTTCGCGGGTACAAATATCCACATTGACCATACCAGCGACCACCTCGGGGTGGAGATGCTCAGCATTCTTAAAAACATTTATGCCGTTGTGCTTGGCATCGTTGATGCCCAGTTCAATTCCCCCAACCTGCGGTTTCTCATCCTCACCAAAGCATTCAGGGAAATGAAAAGGGTTCTCGTTGCGTCCGGAGGAAATGAAGATACCCTTTTCAACTATTGCGGTTATGGCGATTTCACTCTGACCGCCTTGAATGACCTCAGCAGGAACCGTACCCTCGGACTGCTGATCGGGAAAGGATTCTTTACCGAACATGTATCGCACGAACTTGTACTGGAAGGTAAAACAGCTGTCAACGTCTTCTATGAGCATATTTCCCAAACCATGAGCGTGGAGGACAACTTCCCCATCATCGCAGAGCTTTACCATATCTTTCATACAAAATACGACATCTCGCTCTTCGTAAACAGGATCCTCAACTTCCCCGACCCTATGTAATTTGTCACTTGTCACTTGTCATTTGTAATTTGTAATTTGCAATTTATATCACCCAAATCATCATTCTTTTCGTATCTTTGCACCCCTTTCCGGGGCTGACCGGTTTTGACAGCAGGGAAGTGGAATTGTAAGCATGCCGAGTGTTCGTGAGCAGGCCTCGTAAAAAGTCAGTTTACACAGCCATTAACTGGCGACAATTATTCTTACAGACTTGCTGCTTAATTTTAGAAATTAAGCGCGTCTTGTTCCCCGGAAAACCTTTCTCAACGGTGTTCCGGACGGGGCATCGCAAAGGTTGAGATAGCCCGGTTATTGTTCCGATGACCAGGTGAAATAACAGGAGCTAAGGATCAGGTAGGTTGGCCACTGACCGGCCGGATCCCGACAATCAACCAGGGGCTAAGCATGAAGAAAGCACTTTTGCTACTTGTTTGGACGAGGGTTCGAATCCCTCCAGCTCCACTGCTAAAGGCAAATAAATTAAGGGTGAACTTGAACTTTTTCATTTTCACCCTTTTTTGTATCTGCAATGTAAAATCAGACTGACATGATTTTTCATTCATGAATTTGAAAAACTTTTTACCTTTATCCGTTGCAACCGAATTACAGAATTAATTTTATCATGCAACCCTCAACCTGTAACCCATTTATCCGATGCTGTTAGGAAAAAAAATAATAGTGGTTCTTCCGGCCTACAATGCCGGGAAAACCATCGCACAAACCATTGCTGAAATACCGTTTGATCTCGTTGATGAATATGTGGTGGTGGATGATGCCAGTACAGACAATACCGTTGAAGTTGCCAGCGCACTCCATGTGAAAAACCTGATCCGCCATGACAGGAACAAAGGATACGGCGGAAACCAGAAAACCTGCTACAACAAAGCACTTGAACTCGGTGGCGACATCATCATCATGCTGCATCCTGATTACCAGTATACACCGAAACTGATCCCGTCGATGGCATACATGATTGCCAGCGGCCTTTACCCGGTGGTGATCGCCTCCCGCATTCTCGGAAAAGGTGCCCTGAAAGGCGGCATGCCCATGTATAAATATATTGCAAACCGTTTCCTCACCTGGATCCAGAATCTTTTAATAAACCAGAAACTCTCTGAATACCACTCAGGCTACCGGGCTTTTTCACGGGATGTTCTCGAAAATGTCAACTATGAAGCAAATTCAGATGATTTCGTGTTTGATAACCAGATGCTTGCACAGATTTTCTATGCGGGGTATGAAATTGCTGAAATAACCTGCCCCACTAAATATTTTGAAGAAGCCTCATCCATCAACCTCCGGAGAAGCATCAAATACGGCCTTGGCGTGCTTAAAACTTCAACAGGCTATTTCCTTCAGAAACTGGGCCTGGCTTCACTGACGATTTTTAAACCAAAAAAATAACAGGAGTCTGGCCGCAAAAATTGTCATATACGCCCCCGTACTGGATTTCATAACGGTTAACTCCATAATGCAGGGCAAATAAGGCTTCAGGTGTTTTACGAAAAATGACACGGTAACCATGAAAATATTATCTGCAAAAAATCTGCCGCATCTGCTAATTGTTATATTTGCCTTTCTGCTCTACGGAAATACGCTCACCAATGACTATGCCCTTGACGATCTGATTGTCATCAAAGACAATGCCTTTACCAAAAAAGGACTTTCAGGCATCGGCGAAATATTCAGCTATGACTCATTCACCGGGTTTTTCGGTACAGAGAAAAAACTTGTTGCCGGAGGACGCTACAGGCCTTTATCACTGGCCACTTTCGCAGTGGAATACGCACTCCTTGGAGGGCTTAATCCCGGCTTCAGCCACCTGGTCAACATCATTCTCTATGCCATCACGGGATTACTCATCTTCATCATTTTTTCTTCGCTGGTAAAATCACCACCCGGAAAACCGTGGTATATTGGCCTGCCATTCATTGCAACCATGCTGTTCATGGCTCATCCCGTGCATACCGAGGTGGTGGCCAACATCAAAGGGCGGGATGAAATTTTAGCGCTGCTCTTCCCGCTTCTGTCGGTCTGGCTGGTGCTCCGATACCTCGACAAGCAGAAACTTTTGCATCTTCTTCTTGCCAACGTCTTCTTCTTTCTCGGGGTGCTTTCAAAAGAGAATGCAATCATGTTTGTTGCTGTGGTGCCGCTTACATTATATTTCTTCACCAGGGCATCCCTGAAACAGAACATCACAATTGGCATTACGCTGGTATTTACAGCCTCCGTTTTCGTTTTTATCCGGTTCCTGGTACTCGGTTACCTGAATTCCGGTGAATTACCAAAAGAACTGTTAAATAACCCGTTTCTTGATGCAACACTAAGCCAGAAATTTGGTACGATACTTTACACACTCGGGCTTTACATCAAACTTCTCTTCATCCCCCACCCGCTAACGCATGATTATTACCCGTACCACATCCCCCTCGTTTCGCTGGTCAGCTGGCAGGCGATCCTCTCCCTGCTGATCTATGCATCACTGATCATATATGCGGCACTGAAGTTCAGCACAAAGAGCATGGCCTCCTATGGCATCATCTTTTATATGCTGACCCTTTTCATCGTATCCAACCTCCTTTTCTCCGTTGGAACATTCATGAACGAACGTTTTATCTATATGCCATCACTGGGGTTTGCGCTTGTCATAGCATGGCTGATGGTTGAAAAACTTCCGCTCCTTATTAAAAACGATACGAAGTACAAATCTGTCATTCGCTGGTCCCTGGTCACCATCCTCTTCCTTTTTACCGTGCGCACCTACACCCGGAATTTCGTATGGAAAGATAACCTCACACTCTTCACAACAGATGTGCATGTTTCGGAAAACAGCATCAAATGCAATGTTTCAGCCGGTGGCGACCTTCAGAAAAAAGCGATGGCTGAAACCGACCCTGTTAAACAGGAGGAAGACTATCAGCTGTCAGTGAAATACCTTGAAAAGGCCATCAGTATCTACCCAAAGGCAGGGAATGGCTTGTTATTGTATGGAAATGTCATATCTCTGTACAAGAAAGACCATAAACTGGCAATTGAACAGTATTTCAAATTACTTGAATTTGATCCTTACAATAACAACGCCTTCTCAAATACCATGCTGGTACTGGGATCCCTGGATAACGCAACAGAAACCCCCTATAAAATATCCGTGCTGAAGCGCCTGTATGCCGTAAACCCGGAAAATGCAGATGTGAATTACAACCTGGGAAAACTATACGGTCAGTTCAGGGGCATGCCCGACTCCGCAAGCTTTTACCTTGAACGTGCCATCAGCATCAATCCGGGAAACATCGCGGTTTATAAAGACCTTGGAATTGTTTACAGCATGAAGGGTGAATATTCCAGGGCGATGGATGTGTTCACCAGGGCCCAGAAAATTGACCCTGGCGACCAGCAGATCCTCCAGAACATCATGATCACCCAACGCATCATGGATCAAAACAAGAAATAGCTTTCGCGCCTCGGTATCAGGATCTCCAGCTTCCTACCTGCCTCCCGTCAACTCCTTTGCCTTCGCCAGGTTCCCCAGGCGGTAGTATGATGCTGCCAGGTTCTGTCGTGTTTTGTTATCGGAAGGATTCGCTCTGAGCGCCTTTTCCAGGTAAAATGCAGAATGGGCAAAGTCCCCCTTCATCGCAAATGCAACACCAAGGTCACTCAGGCAATCCACCTTTGTGCTGTCAATGCCGGAAGCCCTCACCAGGTTACTGATCGAAGAGTCTGGCATATTCATCTCCTTTCCGAAAACAAGCCCCTTCTGGTAGTATGGTTCAAACCGCTCACCTGTTGTGCGGATAAGCACATTATAATAATCAATTTTCAGCGGCGGCGACGGCAAACGGTTTACCGCGATCAGGTAATTGGTAAAAGCCTTTTCATAGGTCGCACTTAATTTCAGGGTTTCCAGGTACATTTTAAGGGCTGGCTCAATATTTCCGCTTTCATAATAAGCATTCCCAAGTAAAAGTGTCTCCGTGGTGGTTTTATTCAGCTTCACCGCCTGTTCCAGGTAAGGAACTGCCTGTTCAGCATAGGATTTCTTCTCATTATAATCCTGCGTCGCCTCGGCCTTCAGTAAGAACTCATGTCCTGCTCCCTTGGTAATAACAGCACTGTTCACAGAGGTTTCCACATCATGGGTATACAGGGTGAAATTATCCTTCCAGTCAAAATTCCGGGAAATGGTCATTCCTGAAAAGGTCAGGAGCAACAATGACAACACCCCTGGCAGGTATTTGACCATCCTGATTTTCTCCGCAACACGGATAATTACCCATGCCAGCATAAAGATGAACCCCAGTGATGGGATAAATGCGAAGCGCTCGCCCATGAATGGGCCAACGATAAACAACAGGTTTGATACTGGAAAGAGTGCAATGAGGTAAAACAGCAAGCCGAATCCGGCCAGATTTTTCCTGTATGCAAGAATTAAAGCGGTAACCGAAAGGGCCGCATAGAGCACAAGGGGGAAAATGGCTTTCATGCTGAACATGCCAACGTAGGGAATATAAAAAGGATAATAATCAATGGTGAGCGGGTAGGGAAACAACAACAGCCTTACATACAGCCATAAAGTGTAAAAAGTGGTCCCGTATCGCTCGGAAAGACCGGAAGCATACATAAACGAATTGCTTAATATGTTGTCCTCCATGGCAGGTTTGGCCCCCCAGCCCAACACACTCTGACGGATGACCATAAAAACAGTAAAGGCTGCTGCCAGGCTCAGCAAGGCAACCAGGGCAGATTTTCTGAAAACCTCCCTGCTGCGGCAACAATATACCGACAGCGGCAGAAGGATCAGCAAGGGCGCGGCACTTTCCTTCGACATAAGGGCAAGGAAAAAGAATACGCCCCCTGAAATTGCACTTTTAACCGTCCTATAATCAAACCAGGTAATCACTGATTTCCATGCAAGCAACCCGAAAAGCAAGGCCATTAACTCATCCCGGCCCTTAATGTTGGCTGCAACCTCGGTGTGGATGGGATGCGCAGCAAAAATTAAAGCAGTCATGAACGATATGCTTATAAAGTAATCTCGGGGTTTCTTGAATACAACCTTTTCACGCAGTAACAAGGCCAGTACCCTGAAGAGCAGCATGCAGATGAGCCCGTATAAAACCATGTTTATAAAATGGCTGACATGCGGATTTGTCCCAAAAACCTGGTATTCAAGGCTGAAGGTGATCAGTGATAAGGGCCTGTACCTCCCGCCCCTGAACAGGTTCTTCTGTCCGGTGAACCCGGTAAAACTGTCATTGAAAAGGTGGCTGAAAATGCCCGGGATCCCCTGCCGTGTAAAATTGTTCCCTTCAACAACACTGAAGTCGTCATAGGCGTATTTATTGGGTAGTGTATTCAGGTATAACGAAGCCCCGAATAGAAAAACAAACAGATAGAGATATTTACCTTTCATTATATCAGACCGCTTTACTGTAATGACTGTATATATTCCGGCGGAACATTTGCCCCCAGGTCGCGGGCTTTTATCCCGTCGGCAAGGGCCCTGGCCCTGTTCCCCATATATTTATAAGACTGGGACCTGAAAAAATAGAAGTTCCCGAAATTAGGTTTCAGGTTGATTGCCTTGTCGAACCACCCGATGCTCTCCTGAAAACGTCCAAGCTTCTGGTATGCAAGTGCCACACTCATGAACACCCTTTCGTCATTAGGCTTCAGGCTCAGGTAATGCTTGAAATCCAGAATCGATTGCTCGGTGTTGCCAAGTCCGCCGTATGCAACAGCCCTGTTTGCATAGGTAACAGCATTCGCGGAATCAAGCTGAATAGACTTATTCAGATAAAACACCGCAGAATCCGGCTGGTTTCTACGCACATAGATCGCCCCAAGATTTCCCAGTGCAAGGGCATTATCCATCTTCATCCTGATGACCCTGATGTAATCCATGTAGGCAGAATCGTCCTTCCCCTTATCAAAAAAGATGTTGCCACGCATCAGCATGATTTCGTCATCGCTCCCGGACAGGGTGAGTGACGTATTAAAATCGGCCAGTGCTTTGTCGTTCTCATTCTCCGCGCGGTAGTACAATCCGCGGCAGGCATAAGGCCGTGAATCTTTTCCCGGGTACTTCTGAATAACGTCAGACCACAACGTTTCGCCATTTTTCCATATGTTACACCTTTGATAGGTTGATGCCATTAAAATGCTACAAAATCCTAAAAAAACGGCCCATACGTACGGTCTGAACTTTTTGAACCGCCCGGGGATATTTTCCAGGCCCCAGCCGGCAATAAATACGAGGCCGAGGTAAGGAACTTTCACATACCTGTCGGCCAGGAAACCGGCACCTGCTCCAAAAATCTGCAACATAAAAAACACAGAGAACAGGAAAAAAAGTCCACCGAATACCACTGCCCTGGTTTTCCCGGCAGTGCGGTACAACCCGATTCCCAGGATGATTACAAGCAAAGGACTCAGGTAGTACAACGCTGGCAGGGCATTCCCGGTTGTAACAGGATAAGGATAAAAGGAACTCATTGTAGCAGGAACGAAGAACTTCAGGAAATACGCATCAAAAGTATATATCCCGAAGAAGATCCTTTCCTGCAGGGTATAAAGATCATTGATTTTCAAAGCACCCACACTTCTTAGAACAAATATCCCGGCAACCCCGAAAACAATAGAAAGAATAAAAAATGGCAATTTTTCAATCACCAGCTTAACCCATCCGGTACGCCTGAAATAATAATCAACAAGCAACAGCACCAGGGGAAGAGACACAGCCTGTATTTTTGAAAAGAGGGCCAGGATAAAAACACCCAGGCTGAGGGCGAAGAACAACTTTCGGCGGGTCGTCGCCTGTACATAATATATATATAGTAAGAGCGCCCCAAAATAAAATACGCTGTACAGGAGGTCCTTTCTTTCTGTCACCCAGGCCACCGACTCAACCCCCATCGGGTGTATGCCATAGATCAGCGTAGCTGCAGCAGCATAAACTTTACCAATTTTCAGCGAACAAAGCACCTTAAAAACCAAATATGTACATATCAGGTGAAGTACCAGGTTCGTGATGTGAAAAGGAAGCGGGTTCAAACCCCAGATTTTATATTCTATCGCATAGGAAAGCAATGGTAGGGGCACATATGTTCCTCCAACCTGTGAACTGAACATCTGCCGGATGGAATCAAAAGAGAGGCTTCTGATCATCATGTTGTCGATAACATATGCCTTGTCGTCCCATGTGGGTATAAAATCAGCATGAAACACCGGCCAGTAGGAAATCAAAGTCAAAAGAAGAAAGAATCCGACAAGGACCGGCTCATTTAGTAAATACTCGCGGAGAGGGCTTTGCTTTTTCATCACCCTTTCCCGGGGCTGCCTGATGCTTTTAGGCTGGGCTTTTAAAGGAACTTTTGGTTTCATAACTTTCTCATATAATTAACAGGCCATTTTCAACTGCAACTTTCACCAGGTGTGCCGTATTACGTAATTTCAGTTTTTTGAACAGATTGGACTTATGCCGTTCAACCGTTTTGCTGCTGATAAATAATTTACTGGAGATGTCATTTGTCGAATACCCTTCTGAAAGGTAATTGATAATTTCAATCTCCCTCGGAGTTATTGTACGAAGGTCAACAGATCCGGTCTCTGCATCATAAGCATAATCCCTGAGGATGACCTGCGAACACACATTGCAAAAATAGGTTTTTCCGTCATAAACCCGTTTGATCCCTTCACGCAGCTCATCTACGGTACAATTTTTTGACAAAAACCCCTTGGCACCATTCTTCAGCATCTCTTTGATAAAAAAAGGATGATTATGCCTTGACAATGATATAACTTTCACCCAAGGCATCTTGTCATCAATGATCCTGGTTACCTCAATCCCGGAAAGTCCGGGTTTCTTGATGTCCAGTAAAACAACATCAGGTTTTGACCCTTCCAGGTTTTTCAGCACTTCATATCCGTTGGTGGCAGTACCGGTAATCTCAAATTCACCGAATGAGCGAATCAGCGAGATCAGGGCGTGAAGAATAATTCCCTGATGTTCAGCTATAAGGATTCTAATCTTGTTCTTTTCTTCATAAATATTCTCCATTTCCCGCCTGATTTAACATTTATTAACATTGATTCCAAATAATAATTCAAAATAGGTTTTATCTTTGACTCAAAATTGATAGGCTAAAATGCATATTGGTGTTAAAAACACAACAATATTTGACAAAAATAATAAAAATACATGATTTTGGTCATCAGTTGTCGTAATTCTTGAAATGATACAATTTTTTGGTTAAAGAATGAACCAAGATGAAGTTTTTTTTTCTACTTTCGTCTACTTATTCTTCAACGAAGAAACAGACTTTCAGCGTGTTATGTAATTACTCTAACAATTTCAGAAAGAAAGAGTTAATTACTAGGCATTTGCTGATTTCAATATTTAGTTTTAATATAAATTAGTATTCAGTAAACCAAAACAAAAGCCATGCACACAACCAAAATATACATCCTGTTAGAACCACCGCCGTAGTGGTGTAGAAGATAGTTTCAATCAGTTGAAATTAATTAACCCCTCTATATTTACCCATTTATAAATAAACCTAGTTTAAACTAATCAGTAAATTATGAAAACACTTTACCTGAAGACAACGATGAAGTTGTTAAGACTACTACCGGTCTTAATATTCTTCATGCTGGCATTGTCATACAATGCCAGATCACAAACGGTTGTTAAAACGCCTTTGTGTTATGGAGAGCCAATTCAGCTTCTCTGTAATTACACTGCCGGCTGCGACAATCAATTCGCGACTTTCCATTGGGAAAATTTCAGCGGTTCCTGGACCTCAAGTGAGAGGGATCCTGTTATCAATGTTGGCGAAGTCGGATATGCAACTGATAAATTCTACCTCTCCATTCAGTTTGCTCCCCCCCCGGGAGGATTCTTCGGAGGTCGTGTTACAGTAACCGTTCTTGCCCCGATCATCATTACAGGGATTACTTCTCCTGTAATTTGCTTCGGTTCAAGCACCGGCTCTATTGATATCAGCGTTTCAGGCGGACAAATCCCCTACACTTATTTGTGGAGCAATGGCGCTACCACCCAGGACCTGACTAACCTCAGTGCTGGAACCTACCAGGTGACAGTTACTGACGGAAAATCATGTACCCAGGCTTCAAGCGTTTTTGTTGTCACGGAATCATCCACACTTCTGACTGTTACCGGCACACCAACAGCTGCAACGTGCAACGGCGGAAGCAACGGATCTATTGACATTACACCCGGTGGAGGAAATTCACCGTTCACTTACCTTTGGAGCACCAGCGCAACTACTGAAGATGTCAGCGGATTAGCGGCAGGTATGTATACCGTAACTGTTACTGACAGTCACAATTGTACGACAACTGACAGCTGGTATGTTGGTCAGCCACTCTATCCTCTTGCAGTTAACGGAGAACCTTCCAACGTGCTTTGTTTCGGCGGAAACTCTGGTTCAATCACTGTATTTTCCTCTGGCGGAACAGCACCTTATACTTACCTCTGGAGCAACGGTGAAACCGGAAGCTCAATCAGCGGATTATTTGCAGGATGCTATACCGTTACCGTAACCGATGCTAACCTTTGCACTGCATCAACGAGTATCTGTGTTACCGAACCCGCTGCACTTGCAGTGAGCGGTCAGGCAACCGACGTTCTTTGTTTCAATGACTGCAATGGTTCAATCGCCATCACAGCTACAGGCGGAACAAGCCCATACACATATTTTTGGAGCAATGGTGCAACAACAGAAGATCCAACCGGACTTTGTGCTGGCACTTATGCTGTAACCATCACTGATGACAACGCTTGTACATTGGTTGGCAACTGGACTGTCGGAGCCCCTCAGGTTCTTTCAGTTACAGGAACACCAGTTGATGCACTCTGCAATCTTTCATGCGATGGAGCAATAAACATTACTCCTGCCGGCGGCACAGCTCCTTATACCTATTCATGGAGCAATTCAGCCACTACTCAGAATGTTACCGGTCTGTGCAAAGGACCTTACAGTGTATTAATTACTGATGCACACAATTGCACAACACTCGGCACATGGACTGTAGGAGCACCTGCTGAACTTGGTGTTACAGGTCTGGCTTCTGCAGCATCATGCTACAGCGTATGTGATGGTTCAATTGATATTACACCTAACGGTGGAACATCACCTTACACTTATGCATGGAGTGATCCTGCAGCTTCAACATCACAGAACGTAACTGGCCTCTGCGCCGGTGATTTCTTTGTGACTGTTACCGATGCACAAAACTGTACAGTTGTTGGCACCTTTACAGTAACACAACCTGGTGAAGTATCATGGCAGGGTTCAACAACCAATGTAACATGTTTTGGTGCATGCAACGGCACCATTACTACTGAGTTTACACTTGGCGGCACCCCACCTTATACTTATCACTGGAGCAACGGTGCAACAACCGCTGACCTTACAGGATTGTGTGCTGGTCTCTATGAACTTACTGTAACTGACGCCCACTCCTGTGATGCAAGAGCATTCAGAACAATCACACAACCTGAACTTCTGGTTGTTGACCCAGTCGCTGTTATCACTCCTGCCCTCTGCTACAACGGCTCAGGTGGAGCAATTGATATCACAGTTACAGGTGGCACGGTTGTTTACAGCTACTTATGGAGCAATTCAGCTACAACTGAAGATATCATGGATCTCGCAGCTGGCTGCTATACTGTTACTGTAACTGATGCAAATCAGTGTTCAGCAACCGGCAGTTTCTGCGTAGGACAGCCTGCTCCGGTTAACGCTATTGGTCAGGTTATTGATGCCTCATGTAAAGGCGACTGCAACGGTATGATCGCAATTACCAGCGTAGGCGGCGGAACAGCTCCTTATGGCTTCTTATGGAGCAACGCTGAAACTACACAGAATATCAGCGGCCTTTGCGAAGGAACATATACCGTTACCGTAACTGATTCACATCAGTGTACATTTGAAGGAAGCTGGACAGTTGGTGCACCAGAAGCACTCGCCGTTACCGGCGTCGGTTCAAGTGCAAGCTGCTTCGGAGAATGCGACGGTTCAATCAACATTACACCAAACGGAGGAACTTCACCATATACTTATGTATGGAGTGACCCAGCCGGTTCAACCTCACAGGATATCAGCGGACTTTGCCCTGGTGACTATACCGTAACAATTACAGATGCTCACAATTGTACCATCTCCGATAGCTGGACTGTTACTGAGCCCGGTGAAGTTTCATGGCAGGGATCCACTACCAATGTAACTTGTTTTGGCGCCTGCAACGGTACCATAACAACTGAGTTTACACTTGGTGGTACACCTCCATATACATACCACTGGAGTAATGGCGCAACCACCGCAGACCTCACTGGTTTATGCGCTGGCACCTATAACCTTACCGTGACTGACTCGCATTCATGCGATGCAAGATCATTCAGGACTATTACACAGCCTGACCTTCTTGTTATTGATCCAGTTGCTGTTATCACCCCGGCTGTATGCTACGGCGGTTCAGGCGGATCAATTGAAATTACGGTTACAGGCGGTACACTGCCTTATTCATTCATCTGGTCAAACAATGCTACCACACAGAATATCAGTGGCTTGACTGCAGGATGTTATACAGTGACTGTTACTGATGCCAACAATTGCACCGATACCGAAAGCTTCTGCGTAGGTCAGCCTGATCCTGTAACTGCTACAGGTACTGTTGTCAATGCATTATGCAAAGATGACTGCAACGGAACTATCACACTTTCAGGTATTGCCGGTGGTACTGCACCTTACGGCTTCCTCTGGAGCAACGGTGAAACCACTCAGAATATCAGTGGCCTTTGCGAAGGCGCTTATACCGTGACCATCCTTGATGCTCATGAATGTTCATTTACCGGCAGCTGGACTGTTGGAGCACCCAACGTTCTTGACGTTACCGGTGTACCTTCAAATACAATGTGCTACGGTGACTGCAACGGTATGATTGACATTACCCCAGTCGGCGGTACTGCACCATATACATATGTATGGAGCGATCCTGCAGGTTCAACCTCACAGAATGTTGACGGTCTTTGTGCCGGCGATTATTTTGTAACTGTTACCGATGCACACAACTGTACTGTTGTTGGCAGCTGGACAGTCGGACAGCCTGGCGAAGTTTCATGGCAGGGTTCAACCACCAATGTAACCTGTTTCGGCGCCTGCAACGGTACCGTAACTACTGAGTTCACCATTGGCGGTACACCTCCTTATACCTACCTCTGGAGCAACGGTGCAACCACCGCTGATCTTACCGGTTTATGTGCTGGTCTCTATGTCCTCACTGTAACTGATTCCCATTCATGCGATGCAAGATCATTCAGGACAATTACCGAGCCTGCAGTTCTCGCCGTTTCCCCGACAGCTGTTATCGTTCCTGCATTGTGCTACAATGGCACTGGCGGATCAATTGACATTACTGTTTCTGGCGGAACTGCACCTTACGGATTCGTATGGAGCAACAGTGCAACAACTGAAGACATTTTTGATTTATCAGCAGGATGTTATACAGTGACTGTTACTGATGTAAACGCTTGTGCAACAACTGCCAGCTTCTGCGTAGGTCAACCCGACCCAATTGCAGCTATTGGACAGGTCACCGATGCTTTATGTAAAGGCGACTGCAACGGTCTCATCACGCTCACCAGTGTTACAGGCGGAACTGCACCATATAACTATGCATGGAGCAACGCTGAAACAACTCAGAATATCAGTGGCCTTTGCGAAGGCACCTATACTGTGACTATCACTGATGCTCACAGTTGCGATTTAGTAGGCAGCTGGACTGTTGGCGCACCTCAAACACTTACTGTTGAAGGAGCTGCTACCAATTCACTTTGCTTCGGCGATTGCAATGGCATGATTGATATTATACCTTTAGGTGGTACATCACCATATACTTACGTATGGAGCGATCCTGCAGCCTCAACTTCACAGGATGTTAATGGTCTTTGTGCCGGTGACTATTTTGTGACTGTTACTGATGCTCACAACTGTACAGTTGTTGGCAGCTGGACTGTAGGACAACCTGGCGAAGTTTCATGGCAGGGTTCAACAACCAATGTAACTTGCAATGGCGCCTGCAACGGTACCATTACTACTGAGTTTACACTTGGCGGTACACCTCCTTATACTTACCATTGGAGCAATGGAGCAACCACAGCTGACCTTACCGGTTTATGCGCTGGTCTCTATGAACTCACAGTAACTGACGCTCACTCTTGCGATGCAAGGTCATTCAGGACGATTACACAGCCTGACGTTCTTGTTATCAATCCAGTAGGTGTTATTACTCCTGCTTTATGTTACGGCGGTTCAGGCGGTTCAATTGAAATCACTGTAACCGGCGGTACATTGCCGTATTCATTCCTGTGGAGCAACAATGCTACAACGCAGAATATCAGCGGATTAGAAGCTGGTTGCTACACCGTAACCGTTACCGATGCAAACGATTGCTCAGATACCGAAACATTCTGCGTCGGTCAGCCTGATGCTATTGCCGCTATTGGTGTTGTAACCGATGTCTCTTGTAAAGGTGACTGCAATGGTCTGATCACACTGACCAGTGTTACCGGTGGAACACCACCATATGCATTTGCATGGAGCAATTTTGCAACAACTCAGAATGCAAGTGGCTTATGTGAAGGCACTTATACGGTAACAATTACAGATTCGCACAGTTGTGAGTTTGTGGGTAGCTGGACGGTTGGAGCACCAGAAGTGCTGACCGTTACAGGTGTACCTACCAATTCATTGTGTTTCGGAGACTGTAACGGAATGATTGATATCACACCATTGGGTGGAACATCACCATATACTTATGTATGGAGTGATCCTGCAGCTTCAACCTCACAGGATGTTACCGGACTTTGTGCTGGTGATTATTTTGTAACTGTTACTGATGCTCACAACTGTACTGTTGTTGAGAGCTGGACAGTCGGACAGCCTGGCGAAGTTTCATGGCAGGGTTCTACAACCAATGTAACCTGTTTTGGTGCATGTAATGGTACAATCACCACCGAGTTCACTATGGGCGGTACACCACCTTATACATATCACTGGAGCAACGGTGCAACCACCGCTGACCTTACAGGATTGTGTGCAGGTCTCTATGAACTCACTGTAACTGACTCACATTCATGTGATGCACGTTCATTCAGGACAATTACCGAGCCTGCAGTTCTTGCAGTTGATCCGAATGCTGGAATTACCAATGTGTCATGCTATGGTTTCCAGAATGGAGCAATTGACATCACTGTAACTGGCGGAACAGAGCCTTATGGCTACTTATGGAGCAACAATGCAACAACCCAGGATATTTCCGGATTGATCGCAGGTTGTTACACGGTAACTGTTACCGATTATCAAAATTGTATGACTACTGCAAGTTTCTGCATATCCCAGCCTAACCTGCTTACTGTTGTTGGTTCTTCAACCGATGCATTATGTAAGGGAGACTGCAACGGTACCATTAGTCTTACTGTTGACGGTGGAACTCAACCTTATGCATTCGCATGGAGCAACGGTGCCACTACAGAGGATTTAACAGGCCTTTGCGAAGGCATGTATTCTGTTACAGTAACTGATGCGCAGAGTTGTGATAATTTTGCAACATTTACAATTCATGCACCGGACGAACTCGTTATCGGACAGCCTGTGGTTACCGACGTAACCTGCTACGGAGCCAGCAATGGTTCTATCAATGGCGGCACGATCACTGGTGTTCCACCGGTTATTCTCCCGATCCCTGTTACTGGCGGTACACTGCCATATACCTATCTCTGGAGCAACGGTCTTACAACTGACAATCTCTGCTGTTTAGTAGCTGGTTGTTACACTGTAACCGTAACTGATGCCCACGGATGTACGGATATCAGCAGCTGGTGTATCACACAGCCACCGGCATTAACACTTGAAGGCGCTTTGACGAGCATTGCTTGTTACTCAGCTGCAACAGGTGCTATTGACCTCACGGTAACCGGCGGAACCCCACCGATCCAGAATTATACCTGGAGCAACGGTGCAACTACTGAAGACATCAGCGGATTAACAGCTGGTATCTACTCTGTAACTGTTGAAGATTTCAACGGCTGTCTGGCAACAAACAGCTGGGAAATTCTGCAGCCGACTCAGTTGGTTGTAACCCTTGTTGACATCACCAATGTATCATGCTTCGGCCTTGCCGACGGTGCGATCAACATTACTGTCACTGGTGGAACAACACCATATTCATTTGCATGGAGCAACAGCGAAACAACACAGAACATCAGCGGCTTAGAAGCTGGTTGCTACACTGTGACTGTTACCGATGCAAACGGTTGTACAACTACCGGCAGCTGGTGTGTAACTCAACCAGACGCCCTCGCACTTGAAGGTGCAATTACCAGCGTAGATTGTTATTCATTCAGCACTGGTGCCATTGACCTCACAGTAACAGGCGGAACAATGCCATATGTATATGCATGGAGCAACGGCGCATCAACAGAAGACCTCAGCGGATTACTTGCTGGCATCTATACTGTGACTGTAACCGATGCACATTCATGTTCAATTACCGACAGCTATGAAGTACTTGAACCACCGATGTGGTCAGTTGGTGTCACCGGACCTACATCTGCATGTTGCAATGCCCCAGGCGTTGACGATTACTATGCAAATGTATTTGGTGTTCCGACAAACTGCGCCATTGAATACGAATGGGTAGTTGTTGGTGGTACTATTACCTCTGGCTGGAATACAGCTCACATCACTGTTGACTGGGCATGCTGCACACAGGGTACTGTAACTGTTACAGCTACCAAGTGCGACGGATGTTACCTGTCATCAACACTTGATGTAACCGTAAGTCTGCCGCCGGCACCTGTTGTTACAGGCCCTGCTACGGTATACTCTAATGGCACAGATACGTATTGTGCATTGCCATACATTCCGGGTCATCTCTATTCCTGGAGCGTTGTCAATGGAAGCTATACAACTATTCCGGGTACAAACTGCATCACAGTAACCTGGGATTCATATCCTGCCTGCGGCTGCGCCAAGGTGATCGTTTGCGAAACCGATCCTATCACCGGCTGCACTGGTTGCGATACATTGTATATCACCATGCTGCCGAATCCTTCTGATATCAGCATCCAGGGTACAGTATCATACAAGAACGGCTTGCCAAATACCCCGCTGAATGGTGTTACCATTAAGCTGAGGAATCTGACATCCGGACTTATCGTTGGTACAACTGTATCTGGTCCGAACATGAATCCGCCTCTCTATACAGGTGATCCAGGATACTATGCCTTCACGAATGTACCTGCTGGCAACTACAGACTGGAATCTTCCTTCAATGGAACATGGGGTGGTAACAATGCAACTGACGCTCTTCTCGTACAGCTGCAAGCCGGCTTAGAATTTGGAAATCCGAGTTTATGGATTCTCCAGGGCTTGTATCACACTGTAGGCGATGTTAACGCCAGCGGTTTCGTTACTGCATTGGATGCTCTCTATATTAAACTGCGTACTGTTGGTTCAATCAACTCATACCCTGCAGGGGATTGGGCATTTGAACAGCCGACAGTTAGCACTCTGCCTGCAGTTGTTGATTTCGCAGGTCTGTGCGAAGGTGACGTAAACGGTTCATATATCCCAACAGGCTTCAAGGAAGCATCCTTCCTGTCAGTTGTTGATGATGAAACCCAGATCGTTCCTGTTGACCAGACATTTGCTTACGAAATCAGAAGCAACATGGTGGCTAAGCTTGGCGCTATGACCCTCTTCATGGGTTACGACGCTAATCGTTTCGAAGTTATGGATGTTACCTCTTCATCAAATGATGAGATGAAGTATGTAATTGAAGATGGCAACGTTGCGATTGCATGGGCTGATACCAAACCAATGTCGGTAAGGAATAACGACCAGATCTTTACACTTAATGTGAAATCTAAGGCTCCGATTACCGAAGCTACTCAGATCTTCAACGTTAAGGCTGGTAGTGAATTCGCTAGCCCGGCAGGAACAAGGTACGACAACTTTGATCTCAAGATGTCCAAGGTTATGACCGTGGGCGGATCAAACGAGTTCTCTATCTTCAACTATCCTAACCCGTTTGCAACTAGCACCAAGATCGTTTACGCACTGCCGGAAGCTGGCAAGGTAACCCTCGTTATTACCGACATGTTTGGTAAGACCGTCCGTACCCTTGTTGATGAAAATCAGGCTGCTGGTACTTACACGATCCCGGTTAACGCTATTGAACTCAATATGGCATCAGGCATCTACCTGTACCGCATTGAAGCAGCCGGAGCAACCAATACCTACGTGAAGGTTAACAAAATGATCTTCGCACGGTAGTCATACCTGAAGTAAGAAGGCAACAGTTCATTCTGTTGCCCTCTTACTTTCTTTTTAAAACAAAAAAACACAAACACTTCCAGCCTGATTTTGAATGAAAAGTAAATTTATCTTCTTCTTTTTATTTGTTCAGTGCTCTTTCATGTCTGCACAAACCATCAGCATTAACAGTGCTGAGGTTTGTGCAGGACAGGAAGTGTTACTTCCTGTAACAGGCTCATCACTTGCCAATGTTGGAGCCTTAACCCTCTATATCGGATTCGACACAACAAATCTGACTTTTACCTCGATTGAAAATATTGACCCGCAACTTACAGGCATGAGCACCAATATGATGTCATTTCCTTCCCAACTCGCTTTTGCCTGGAGCAGTACCTCTGCCATTAATTTTTCAAATGCCAAACTGTTTGACCTGAAATTTGTTTCGAACGGTCAGACTGCCCCTGTTTTTTACAACCCCGGATGCGAATTGGCCGACCCGAGCGGTACCACAATTCCTGCGACCTATACAAATGGCGCAATCCTTAACGGCATTCCCCTGATTTCAACCCAACCCCATGACACTTCCGTAAATGAAGGTGGTCATGCCAGTTTTTCAGCAGGATCCTCTGGTACCGGTAATTTCTTCTGGAGAGAAAGCCAGGACAATGGAACCAGCTGGCTCACACTGGAAGATGACGGCATTTACTCAGGAACACATACATCCGGTCTGTCCATATCACCCGTTCCATTATCATTCAACAATTTTCAATATCAATGTGTATTGTCGGGACAGGCCTGCCAGGCTCTTACAGTTCCGGTTACACTAAAAGTTGGCACCCTGACATCAAACGATAACCTCCTGAGTGCGACTGTAAAAAATCTTCGTATTGCACCGGTCCCTTTCAATGACCATGCAACCCTAGA
This sequence comes from uncultured Bacteroidales bacterium, assembly GCA_903959905.1. GTDB lineage: Bacteria > Bacteroidota > Bacteroidia > Bacteroidales > FEN-979 > CAIVAT01. Next base: position 53,864 of record CAJBYO010000030.1, on the reverse strand, counting down.
ATTCACCATGCCTGAAACCGGTACAGCCTCAATTCAGGTAATGAATTGCCTGGGACAGACTGTTTTTGAAATTACAATGCCCTCACAGACAAAAGGGCCTCAATATATATTACTTCACACCTCCGAATGGCAGCCCGGGGTGTATTTTATTAAATTCATGCTGATTCTCGCCAGTGACCAATCAACCCAAATAATTAAAACAATTAAGAACTTTTAAACTTTTGATATATGATAAAAACTTATACCCAATTATTCATAGAGCCTATGATGAGGAAATTATTGCTTTTTATCGTCTTGATGTATTCTGTTACCTCGTTGTCTTACGGACAAACCGCAGCGCTTGAAAATAAAACTGCTTTTCCTGGTGCAAACACAAGCGTGAACCTCAATGTCACTAATTTTTCCAACATCGATGCGATTACCTTTAACATCCGTTACAATCCGGCTGTTTTATCCTTTATTTCTGTAAGCGGAGTTTCTCCACAACTTATCGGGGGGTCAATGATTGCATCCGCGCAGGACTCAACAATCCATATCGTTTGGTTTTCCCCTACAGCATCAACTGTGAATGGTGTTTTGTGCACCTTGAATTTCGGCTATAACGGAACGTCAAGTGTTCTCGGGTTCCTTCCCAGTTCTGTTGTCACACAGGGAACCAGTAACAATATCCTGGTAGGTTATTCAAACGGTTCAGTAAGCCCTGCTCCTTGTGTGGCTGCTGATCCTCATGCCATGCTTGGCAGTGCTGCCGGAGTTGCCGGAAGTGTTGTTACAATTCCCGTTGATTATTCAAATTTTCCGTCTGCCGGGGCGATCACCCAGGTAATCCACTATGATGCTTCCAAACTCACATTTATTTCAGGGAGCAAAAGCGGTACTTTAGCCAGTGCCAATATCACCGGTGGCAACGGAACCGTAAATATCGTGTGGACCAACCCGGCAGGTGCCAACATCAACACAACTGCGAGTAACTATATTAAGTTGAACTTTATGTGCGTCATGCCGGGATCCTCCGCTGTCTCCTTTGGCCCCGGATGCCTGATATCAACGCCTGCAGCTTCAAACATCAACGTATGCTATTCCAATGGAGCTGTATCACAAACTCCTACCACGCAAACTGCCATTCTGGGCAGCCTGAACGGTGCTGTTCAGGGAGATATTGTGAAAGTACCCCTTGACCTGAATATCACATCACCCGTTGCCAGTTTTACACTTTACATTCACTTCAATTCCCCGGTAATTTCCTTCACCGGCATTGAACATACCGACCCGTTAAGTAACACAGTTACAGCTTCTGTTAATGGTTCAACTCTGACGCTTGTTTATACAAATGTATCCGCTCCTGCTATTGCCGCAGGAACATTTTTAAAACTGAAATTCAAATACAATGGCATCGGCACCGGCTATGTTAACTTTACCGGCGCCTGCGATTTTGCAGATAACCTCCTTCAACCCATTAATGTTGCCTACACCAATGCCACAATCGCAGCAGGAACCTTTCCTCCCAATGCAAGTGCAACAATTGGTTCGGTAACTGGTGTGGCAGGCACATTTGTTGATATCCCTGTTGAGCTCGACGGTTCAACAGCCAATCCACTGGGCGCTGCAACCATGTTCATTGGATATGATCCCATGAAACTTTCTTATGTCAGTTGTATTAACAACACCTACAATGCCAATGTTTATGCAACCGGTGACCAGATCAGTATTGCCTGGACGGACCCTGCAGGTGTAAATCTTTCCGGCACTTTACTTTCACTGAGATTTCAATATAACGGTGGAGGTGGCAGCGAATGTTCATCAGCAGTTTATTTTAAAAATGACAACCTTACACAGCAGGCATGCGAACTTGCCAATGCTACAGGCTCATTTGTCCCTGCAAACTGGATCAGCGGCGGTGTAAATCTTTCCCTGGCATCACCCGTAATCAACGGTCCTGCCAACCCCAACACCAACACCATCGTTAATTATACAACAACTGCCGGTATGCTTAATTACAATTGGCAGGTAACAGGTGGCAGCGTTACATCAGGTAATGGCACCTCCTCTGTATATATTACCTGGGGAGCAGCCGGAACCGGCTCTGTTGATGTGAGCTATACCACCACCGGCGGTTGCAATTTATCAGCTACCAAACAGGTGATCATTCTCAGCGGAAGCCCGACAACCGACATTGACGGCTATGTAACATACGACAATGCTTCGTCACAGGGGATGAACGGTGTAAATATTACCCTGTTTAATTCAGTTGGCGTTCAGGTTGGCCTTCCTGTATCAACCTATACCAATGCCGGACACGGTTATTACCAGTTTGTTGGAGTTCCACAGGATGAATATACGATGACAGTAAGCCTGGGCGCTCCCTGGGCAGGTATCGCAGGCGTAAGCGCCCTTGATGCCCTTATTGTTGAACTTAACACCGCCGGCGTTCTCAGCCCATCTTTGGCCGGACTGAAATTATCAGCAGCCAACGTAAATGGAAATGCCCAGGTAAATGCAACCGATGCCCTTTTAATTAAGAAACGTATCATTGGCGATATCACCTCATTCCCCGCCGGTGACTGGGTTTTTGACAATGGCATAATTAATGCATTCCCAGGACCCGGAACAACCTATAATTTCAAAGGGTTATGTACCGGTGATGTAAACGGATCCTACAATCCTGTTGCAGGCGTAAAAGAAGCCCGGCTTGTTTCGGTCTCTGAAGAGGAAGTGATGACTGTTCCTGTCAACACTTCATTTACCTACGATCTTAAAAGCGCTGCACTTGCCAACCTTGGAGCTATGACCCTTTTCCTTGAATATAACCAATCCCTTGTTGAGGTCGAAAAAATCAACACATCACTGAGCGGACTTGAATATTCAATCAATAATGGCAAAATTTCCATTGCATGGTCAAGCACCGCCTCCAGGCAACTTAACGCTGATGCCTCCGTGCTTTCCCTCCAGGTGAAAGTTAAAAAGGGGGTATCAGAGCCAATGCAACTTTTCACTGTTCAGTCGGGTTCGGAATTTGCCAGTCCTGAAACACAGATATTGCACAATTTCGGCCTGAAGATGGCCAGGATCCTGACAGGTTCAAACAATTTCTCTATGTTAAATTATCCGAATCCTTTCCATAATCTGACAAATATTGTTTATTCCATGCCAGAATCCGGCAATGTTCGCGTTTCTGTTTCCAACATCTATGGCAAACAACTCTGTACACTGACCGATGGTATTCAGGAAAGTGGCACGCACACCATTGTTTTTGATCCTGCTCAAAACAACCTCACTGCCGGCGTATATCTTGCTGTAATTGAAGTTAAAACAGGAACCGAAAACTACACAAAAACCATTAAATTAATTTATACCAAGTAGTTACCAGCTTAACTGCCATTTAATATATAATGAATTCGTTGAAAACAATTCTACAGAACAGGATTAACCACGTAAAGACACCAGCTCTTATGGTGGCAATCCTGTTCTGTGGTTTTTATTCTTTTGCCCAGGCCCCGGGTTTAAGCATTGGGAATGTTGGAGTTTGTGATAATACATCTGTCCTGGTTCCCCTTTTTGGAAACAATTTATCAAACATCGGGGCAATCACACTTTTTATCAGTTACGACAGCCAGAGTTTATCTTTTGATACCATTGAAAGCCTTGATCCCCAATTATCCGGTTTAATGGCACATGCAATACCTAGCCCATCCAGGGTATCCATTGTATGGAGCAAAACTTCCGGAGCAACATTTCTGAGTTCAACCATGCTCAAATTAAAATTTACAGTTCTGCAAAAATCAAGCAATATCGCCTTTGTTACAGCCAACTGTGAACTGGCCAATAATTTCCTTCCTCCCCAGGTCATTTCCGTAAATTACACAGACGGATCAACCTTCTCATCGCTTCCGTCCATTACATCCGACCCTGAGAATAAAACAATCTTCTCGCAATCGAATGCCGTTTTCCAGGTCACTTCACCGAATGCCACAGGATTCTCCTGGCAGGAGAACCGGGCAGGTGGAACAAACTGGTCTCCTGTTTCTGAATCTGATACCTATTCGGGAACACTGACGAATACGTTAACAATTAAAAAAGTTCCTGCCAGTTTTAATCAATTTAAGTACCGTTGTTTGCTTACCAGGAGCGCCTGTCCGGCACTTACTGAATTTGCCACACTGTCTGTCGATTCCGTTACCGGCATTCCCGGGCAACTTTCTCATGAAATTTTACATCTCAGTATAAACCCCAATCCATTCTCACGCAGCACTGCAATAAACTACAGTGTGCCGGAACATGGATACGTGGATATAAAAATATTTTCCATGTCAGGTAAACTCATGGAGACTCCTGTTGAAAAGTTCCAGCCATCCGGGTCCTACAGGCTCGGGGATAATTTCGTATATTTGCCGGCTGGAATTTATTTTTGCAAATATGTGTTTACAGGGGCCTCAAATGTTTACGAAGCCTCAGTGAAAATAATAAAAACTAATCAGAATTAACAAAGTAAACACGACACTGAAATTATAAAAATTAACAACATAAAAAATAAATACCATGATTAGAAAATTTACTTTTACACTGCTGATGGTGTTGGTTTTCGGGTCTCTCTCCTACAGCCAATATACTGCATCGCTTCAAACTGTTACGGCAAGCCCGAATGAGAATGTTTCTGTTAACTTAAGTGTTTCCAATTTCTCCAGCATCGGCTCATTCCAGTTTTACATACAGGTTGATCCGGCTGTTCTGACCTTCCAGAATGTAACCAACTTCCAGACCGGGATAGGTAACCTGACTGTCAGTCCTGCCGGGAGCAGCACCATAACGGTGATCTGGACCAATACTATCCCTCACACCTGGGTGAACGGAACATTGTTAACCCTGAATTTTAAATATAACGGGTTATCCAGTGCGATCGCATTCACTCCTGCCTATTGTGAAGTAGTTAGACTCGTAGGCTCCACTCCTGTTCCTCTTACCGGTACCTTTACCGACGGGGCCATCAGTCCATTTATGGGCAATGCGGCACATGCCAACATCGATGCTGTTGTTTCTCCACTTGGAACAGTTGCCGTACCATTGAAGTATACAGGGTTCCCAACCACTGTTGGTGCCATGACCCAGAAGATTGCTTACGACGCAACGAAACTAACCTTTATCAGTGTAACCGGAACCGGAACACTGGCAAGCGGCCTGAATTTCAGTGCCTCAGCTGGCATTGTCACGATCACACGCACCAGCACGACAGGTATTGACATCAACTACCCGGCCAGCCAGTTAAACCTGAACTTCAGCTACACGAACCTGGCTGCTACAAACGTTAATTTCAGCACAGGCTGTGTGATCTCCACCAATACTGCAGCAAATATTGCTGTTACCTATTACAACGGCAGTGTTTCTCCTCCCCCTGTAATCACTTCATATGCGTCAATGCCTGCAATAACCACTGCAGTCCAGGGCCAGATGGTAGATGTTCCCCTTACCTTTTCCGGGATGCCTTCAGGTACCAGCAATTTTAACGTAAACCTTACGTACGATAACCCTCGAATGTCATTCATCGGAATTTTCAACCCAATGTTTCCGATCACATCCAGCGTTAACGGCAATAATATCTCCATCCTTTACACCAATGTTGCTGCCCCCGCCATTAACGGCCAGTTCCTGGTTTTACGCTTCATGTACAATGGAATCGGTACCGCAAATGTTAATTTTGCCAATGGATGCCAATTCTCAAACGGCAGCCCGGTAGGCGTTGGATACACCAATGGATCAGTTTCACCTGCACCTGCAACAGTAAATGCAAACATCGGTTTTGTAAGTGGCTCGAGCCCTTCATCTGTTGCCATCCCTGTTACCTTTTCCAGTATCCCTGCCGGTACCAACATCGGGGCCATCACATTAAATGTCGGATTTGACGCATCAAAACTCACCTATGTCAATGCAACAAACCCATTTAATGCTACGATCCAGCTTGTTGGCAGTGTTCTGAATATTGCCTGGAGCACTACCACACCCACAGCGCTCAACGGCATCCCCTTCATCACCCTGAACTTCAATTATGCCGCCTCCGGCAACAGCACTGCATTGATCACTTTTAAAGATGGATGCCAGCTTGCAAGCCTTGCAAACCCCTATCCGATCATCCCGGCAAACTGGATCAACGGTGGGGTAAACACCCTGTTTAAACTGAGTGGTACGCTGACTTACGACGTCCCTTCCAATGTGCCTTTGAACAACGTCACAATCTTTATTAAAAACGGACCGGAACCTGTTCCGCCAGCAACCACACCGATTCCATCCACGCTTTATACAACAACCACAGACGCCCTGGGATACTTTGAGATGAACCTTCCAAACGGTACTTACTACGTCTATGCAGGCAGTACCATTGCATGGGGTGGTGTTGATGGTGGTGATGTGACACAGGTCAGAAGGCAAATTGCCGGCCTTCCAAATGGCATCGATGGTTCACCGTTGAGATTGAGGTCTGCTGATGTAAGTCAGGATGGCTTCATTGATGGAACTGATGTAACAGCGTTAAGAAGGCGAATTGCAAATCTTACACCCAACCCAAATTATAAAGCTCCAGAATGGTTTTTTGATAATCCTGTAGTTATTATAAATGGAGTTGAATTACCTAATCAGAATTTTAAAGGACTCTGTTCCGGTGATGTTAATGGAACCTCTCCTTTCTAGTTTTATTAATTAAAGAAATATAAAAAATAACCATATGAAAAAATTAGCAAAATTCCTTGATAGATCTTTGTTAACAGTACTTTTTTTGCTTGGAGTTGTAGTTTCAAATGGGCAATCTGTCACTTTGTTACCAAATCAGGGGCCACTCACTCCAGGCCAAATAGTTCTTGTTCCAATTACCATGACGGCAACATTCTCGTCTGCGGAATTTTATATTAATTACGATAGAGATGTTCTTACACCAGCTAGTCCCTTTACAACCGCTTTAGATTCACGATTTAATTTAGGTATTATCAATGCTAATTGGAACCCAGCTATTAATCCATCAGCCATCGCTTTCGTTCCACTTGAAAATCCTGATTTTTTAAATATCACAATGGACGGAGAACCAATTGTTACACTCCGGTTCATTTTCAATGGAGGTTCCTCTACGTTACATTTGCGTAAATCTCCAGATGCTAATCCTTTAAGTAAGTTGTTTGACGAGTTCGGCACACCAATTACTGGCGTAACCTACACTGATGCCACCATGAACGGACCACTTACCACAGTATATTCAGCTGCTGCCGGTGGTTCATGGGCGAGTGCCAGTACATGGAAGCTTGACCTTGCCGGCACCTTAGCCGGGTTTGTTCCAACAGGAAATGTGAATGCCGTTATCACAAGCAACACTGTAACTGTTGGTGCAACTGCAAGGGCAAAGGATCTTTCCATCAACCCGGGAGGCAAGCTCACTGTTAATTCCACTTTTGGGTTAACCACCACAGGTAATTTCACGATCCTCAGCAGTGCTTCAGGAACGGGTTCATTCCTGAACAACGGTACTCTGACTGTTGCAGGAACCATTTCCGCACAGCGCTGGCTTACCGCCAGCTGGGATGGCGGATTCCCCACTGCCACTACAATATGGCACTATGTATCACCCCCTGTTTCTGGCGCAACGATCAATACTTTCCTGGGCAGTTTGCTCAACTCATGGAATGAACCTCTGAACAAATGGGATCCGCTTACAATCCCTGTAACAACTCCTTTGGTTCCCGCATTCGGTTACGGTGTTGCAAAACATACTCCTGACGGAATTGTAACATTTTCTGGTGGCACACTCAACAATGCGGCTTCCTATTCGCCATCAGTTAGCCTGACAGGCACCTATGGACCCGGCACCGGCTGGAACCTGATTGGTAACCCTTACCCCTGTGCCATTGACTGGGATCTGCTTACCAAAACGAATATCCTTGGTTCCGTTTATACATGGAATGCAACCACACATAATTATGCTTCTTATGCTTCCGGCATAGGGACATTAACCGACGGTATCCTTCCATCTGAGCAGGCATTTTTTGTGCAGGCGCTTACCACTGGCGCTGCCATAACGATTCCTTCCTCTTCAAGACTTCATTCAGCAACCGGTTTGTATAAAAACACTGCCGAAGATCTTATCACCATGAACGTGAAAGGTTCAGGCGTTGGAGAAGATATAGCCATCATTCATTTCAGGCCTGAAGCAACAACTGAATTTGACAATGATTTTGATGCCTTCAAACTCTTTGGAATGGAGGATGCACCGCAGTTATATTCAATGACAACCACCGACAATTTATCCATCAACACTTTACCAGATGTTTCTTCACATCCGGTGATTGCCATGGGATTAAGCGTAGGTTTCAATGACACTTACACTTTCACGGCCTCCGACCTTGAATCATTCCCTGCAGGAACTGAAATTGTACTGGAAGACCTCAAAACAAACTATTCACAAAATATTGCCAGTAACCCGGTTTATTCATTTACCGCTGCTCCCGGAGATCCGATTCACCGGTTCAACGTGCATTTTTCACCTGTTGGCATGTCTGACAACAAACATTCAGGTCTCAAAATCTACAGCGTTGAAAAAACGGTTTATGTAAATGTAACCTCAGAAATGAAGGGAAACATCATTGTTTACAACCTCCTTGGAAGTGAAATTACAAGAAAACCTGTTCAAAGCAACACACTGAACAAAATCAATCTGGATGTACCTACCGGGTTTTATTTAATTAAAGTTGAAGGTGACAACAGTTCATCTGCAGAAAAGGTATTCATCAGGTAATTTTCCGATCCGAATCGGAGTAGTAAAAAAATTAGAAAATAAAAAAATCAAACATATGAAAAAGATCAAATTGGTTTTTATTCTGTTAGCAATCTTTGCCTTACCTATCGTTTGCCTTCCTGATCCTCCGGGACCTCCGGGCAGTGGAACCGGACAGGGAAACGGTGGCGGCCCGAACCCAGTTGGTGCTCCCATTGACGGCGGACTTGGTATCCTGCTTGCACTTGGACTTGGCTACGGAGGTAAGAAACTCTACAACGCCAGGAAATCCAGATCAGAAAACCTGGCTGAGTACAAGAATTAATCATACACCCGGGTACATTCATAAGTGCTTTTTCACAATAGAAGCAATTAATTTACGTTAATTACAAACTTATTGACCTTATTGTATCGGCTACAATAAGGTCAATGCGTAAAATCACCTACACAAACCGAGTTGAATTTTAATAACAATATCTAATCATGAGAAGAGTCATATTTATTTTGGTCTTTGGACTTATCGGAATTTTTGGTTTTTCACAAACGCTTAAACCAGAACAGGTGCCGCAGTTGATTAAAGACAGGGTTCAGTTTAAATTTCCACAGTCTATGGATGTTCCGGTAGCCTGGAGCAGGGAAAAAGGAGGAGACTACAAGGCCAACCTTACCATCATGGACACACCGGCTTGGATCGTTGTAGACACTCTTGGTAAAATTAAGCGTGTTGAACGCCGCATTCATGAAACCTATTTACCGGAGAAGGCAAAAAAATACATGAAATCGCTTGATCCCAATTATACGGTCGTTTCTGTGATGCAGGTCACTGATGATAAGGAACAGGTTACCTACCAAACTGTTGCAAGAATCAAGACGGATATTTCCTTTGATGGCAAAGGAAACGTTACCTCAAAGAAATAACTGACCCCAGGGTCATTTCTCAAAGCTGATCAGGTTTTCTTTACCTCCGTGTTTGTTGTACTCACGGGCGTACCAGTCTGCCGAATCAGCTTTTTTTGCGTCATACCGGTAATAGAGGCTCAAACTCCTGTAAGCTCTGGTCTGATCAGGTTTGAGCCGGATTGCTCGCATCCACATGGATGCAGCACGTTGTTTTTCCCCATTGTTCACAAGGTAGATGCCCAGGTTGTATGCCGCATCGGCATTCCCCGGGTCGTTGTTTAACGCTTCCTCACACCTTTTTACGGCTTTACCATATTCTCCCTTCTGAAAGTAATCAGCGCTTGACTCAAGGCACAACGCTATGAAATTGGCCCTTCCCTCGGGGTCACCATAACCTTGCTTAAATGCCTGTGAGAAATAACGATAGGCGGTATCATAACTTTTTCTGTCGGCGAAATAAATCATTCCCAACTGGTACTTAAATTCGGCATAGGATTTATGCCGCTCCGCCTCATTCAGGCATTGTTCAAACCGAACATTGTCTTTTTGTTTAAAGTAGTATCTGCCCATATAATAATGAAACCAGGACTTCTCTGGCATATACCTGATTGCCGACCCCCAGTAACTCGGCCCATCCAGGTACTTACCCTGCTGGTATATGGAAAAAACTGAAAGCAGCAGCAGGAATGATCCAATAACAATATTATTTAGGCGCCTTTGCAGGTTAAACCATTTCTCAGGTGCTGCTGAAAGGAACATGATAAGGAAACCAACCATTGGCAGATAGGTACGATGAAGCAGGTATTCAAAATTATCATCGGCAGAATTAAGACGGACAAACATGTTCGGGAAACAGAATCCAAGAAACCAGATCGCCCCAAACAGAATAAGGGGAACGTTCTTCTCCCCTTTCCTTGTCAGCATAAATACAATGATCAGTATAATTCCAATAATCCCTGCGAATGTGTAGGCTGGAGTGAATACCGGGGTAACCGGCAGATCAAATGGGAAGAGAACGCGTGCAACAATTTCAGGGATGAACGGAATGTTCTTCAGGATGGCATGAACTCCAACCTGGCTATCATTGCGGTGGTCAATTGAAATGTACCTGAGATAATACCAGAAAACCATCACAGCCCCCCAGGAAGCATACATGATCAATTTCCCGGTATTAAAAAGCTTTTGCTTCGTAAGCACCAGGTAAAACAAAAATAAAAAAGGCAGAAGCACTGCTGATTCCTTGGAAAACATGGCCCCCGCCAGGCATACCACCTGCAGGGCCAGGTAATACATTTTTCCCTCTTTCAGAAAACGAATAAAGAAGGAACACGAAAGTATTCCAAATAGCGTGACCAGAAGATCACCACGGGCAGGAATCCAGAGTACCGCATGTCCCATCACAGGGTGTACGGCAAATATCAGCGTGGCAACAAGTGATTTCGGTTTGCTGAAACCCAGCAGTCCAAGCAACCAGAGCAGGCTGACACAGCTTAAAACATGGTACCCAATATTGCTAAGGTGATAGAACAATGGCGCTTTTCCTCCAAATGCCGCGTCGAACATCAGCGACACATTCTGAAACGGTCTGTAATAGGGACTGAGGTTGGCAAAAAACGCATCAGAATGAAAGGCGCGCCCAAGGTTTGAAAGATGGCTGATCTTCTCATAGTTGCTTAAAACCAGAATATCATCGTCGAAATATACGAACCCAAGCCGGAGTGCAGAAATATATAACAGGGCAGGGATTACGATGACAAGTAATGTGGAATAACGGTATACAGCGGGCACTTTTGCCTGAATTTTTGCTTTCACATCTCTGGCTTTAACGAAAAGATAAAGATAGAAATATTTATCTTTCAGCTCAAAATTTGTAAATTCGCGTCCTCAAATGGCTACAATAAAAACAAACCGAACATTTTCCATATTCGCCCTTCCTGCTTTCTGGATGGCCGTTATTGCAGTGGCCACATTCGTTGCCTACCTTCCTGCCCTCCGGGGTAATTTCACGAACTGGGACGACATGATTTATGTGGGTGCGAATCCATATATCCAGTCTTTATCAGCAAAAAACCTGGCAGCCATCTTTTCCGAGAATTATATGGGGAATTACCATCCCCTTGCCATGTTATCGCTTTCCATTGATTACCAGATAAATAAATTTGATCCTTTTGTATTCCACCTGACAAACCTGCTGATCCACATAATTAATTCCCTGCTGGTCCTGGTTGTCATCAAACGGCTTACCGGCAAAATTCAGATCGCAGTCATTGCTGCACTGCTTTTTGGGGTTCATTCGCTGCATGTGGAGTCGGTTGCATGGATATCAGAACGGAAAGATGTTTTGTATACTGCATTTTACCTGTTATCCTTATACAGTTATATCAGGTATGTGCCCAAAAAAGAGTATAAATGGTTTGGCTTAAGCCTGCTTTTCTTTTTACTTTCCTGCTTATCAAAAGGACAGGCGGTATCTCTGGCTGTGACGTTGTTCCTGGTTGACATTTTCATGAACCGGAAGTGGACGGATATTAAAATCCTGGCTGAAAAAGTGCCTTTCCTCATCATGGCACTCATCTTCGGTATTGTTGCGTTTAAAGCCCAGGCCGGTGCTGATGCAACCATCATGGCAAATTTTCCGATTCAGCAGCGCTTTGCATTTGCATCCTACGGGTTGCTCATGTACATCCTGAAACTCATTTTTCCCTTCGGACTTTCTGTTTATTATCCCTACCCCATTGTTGGAAATGTAGGAGAAGTGCCACCGGGTTACTGGCTTTGCATCATAGCAGCCATCGCCTTCATTGTGGTCCTGGTATTATCTTGGAAGCGGTCAAAACCGTTGTTTTTCGGCCTCAGCTTCTTTGCCGTCAACATCGTGTTGCTGCTTCAGCTCCTCCCGGTTGGCCGCGCCATCATGGCCGACCGTTATGCCTACATTCCCTCCATCGGGTACTGTTTCCTGGCGGGATTTTACCTGTGTGACAGGAAGTACATCAGGAAGGAGCAGGTTGCCTGGGCCATTACAGCTGTTTATGCGCTGGTGCTCATGTTCCTGACTTTCCAGCAGAGCAAGGTGTGGCTCAATTCAGAAACCCTCTGGAGTGATGCCCTGGCAAAAAATCCGAAGATTCCTGTGGCATGGTATAACCGGGGCAATGTGCACATGGATTCGGCCGATTACAAAGCGGCCATTTCTGATTACACGGAATGCCTGAATGTTCAGCCTGATTTCTGGAAAGCATACATCAACCGCGGCAATGCAAAAAACAAGGTGAAAGATTATATCGGAGCCATCGCAGATTTTGATGAGATGATCAGGCTTGATTCAACCATGGTAAACGCCTATATCAACCGTGCCATGTCGCGCAGGTCGCTGATGGATTATGACAATTCATTGAAAGACTACAACAAGGCGATCCAGATGAAACCCGACCAGATTGAGCTTTACACCAACAGGGGTAACCTCAAACTGGACATGAAAGATTATGATGGCTCCATTGCCGACTTTGACCAGGCCATTAAAATGAATCCCAAATACACGATTGCCTATACAAACCGGGCGGTAGTGAAGAAAGCAAAAAATGATCTCACCGGTGCACTGGCCGACTACAACCTCGCCATAGAACTTGATCCGAATAACAGCGAATTTTATAACAATCGCGGCAATCTGAAATTCCAGACCGGGGATATCCAGGGAGCCATAGATGATTATTCGGCAAGCATCAAAAGCAACCCGAAAGATGTACTTGGTTATAAAAACCGTGCCTCTGCCCGCTATACCTTAAAACAGTATGACGGTGCGATGAAGGACCTGAATGACGGAATCATGATTTCACCGAAATCAGGAGATCTATACTATACCCGGTCCCTTGTCAAGAAAGAGATGAATGACCGCGAAGGTTCCAAGTCAGATTATAAGAAAGCAGTTGAACTTGATCCTGCTTACTCGGCCGAAGGTTTTATGAAGAATATCGGTGTTTCAGGCAGTGAAATGCCAGGATTACAGCCTTCCCAGCTAAACGAACAGGGGCTTGTACTGGAGTCGGGCGGTAAATTGCAGGAGGCGATGGCCCTCTATAAAAAAGCAATCTCCCTGAAACAAGATTATCCTGAGGCCTGGTATAACCTTGGCAATATTTATGGCAAGATGAACCAGCTGGGCGAAGCAATGAATTGCCTGAACAACGCCATAAACTATAAAAGCGACTATGCCCAGGCATTGTCAAGCCGCGGTATTGCCTATGCGAGCATGGGGAAAACGGATAAGGCCATCAGCGACCTGTCGGCAGCGATCAAAAGCAAGCCTGATTATGGACTGGCATATTATAACAGAGCGCTTGTTTACCTGAATACAGGCAAGAAGGAGCTGGCATGTGCTGACCTCCAGAAAGCGGTGCAGATGGGGTATAATTCGGCATATCCGATTATGCAGAAGGAGTGCCAGGGGAGGTAGATGGTGAAATGGTGAAATGATGAGATTGTGAAAAAAAATGAAGCAAAAGTCAAATAATAAAATTCCGAGTCAGCCGGTTGAAAAGGTTCTGAAAAAGGTGCCTGAGAAGCCATCCGGTTCAGCCGGTTTCATTGAAAAACATTCGCTGTGGATCACGCTTGGCCTGATGTCGTTCCTGGTGCTGGTCATCTTTTTTGACTACATCACCGGGGCGAAGTATTACCTGTTCAAGGATATCGGGAGCGATTCACTCAACGGATACTATCCGTATTTAATTAACAGTGTAAGGTATTTTAAAACCGAAGGTTTTCCGGCATGGTCGTTTGCCATGGGCATGGGGCAGTCAATCTATCCGGGAGGTTATGCGGATCCATACGCTTTTATTATCAACCTTGTTGGCTTAGACCACCTTGCATACGGTATTATCCTTTCTGACGTCGCAAAGTACTTCACTACCTGCCTGCTGTTTTTCCTATACCTGCGTGTGCTGGACGTCAGTAAGACCTCTTCCGTCATCGGGGCCCTTTTGTTTTCCCTGTCGGGGTTCATGCTTGTGGCAGGAAGCTGGTACACCTTCTCGCTGGAGGTGGTATATATGGCATTCATGCTGTACGCATTTGAGAAATTATACAAGCACAACAACTGGATCCTGTTCCCGCTGGCCATTGCCCTGATTGCGATGTATTCGCCTTTTGACATCTATCTATACGGGCTGTTCCTTGTGATTTATGTGCTTTTCCGCGTTTTTTCCGACACTTCATTTCGTTTCCGGGATTTCCTGATCCTCGTTGGAAAGTTAGCCGGTCTTACTTTACTGGGACTTTTGATCGGGTCCGTATTTTTCATTCCCGGCCTTCAGAAATTAATTGACAGTCCGCGTGTTACCGGTAATGCATCCTATTTCCAAACGCTGATGAGCAAGCCCCTGTTCAGCATGGGGGCCCCGGATCATACCGTGACGACCATTATGCGGGCTTTCGGGAATGACCTGATCGGCAACGGCAGCGGTTTTACCGGGTGGTACAATTACCTTGAAGCTCCCTTGTTTTATATCGGCCTGCTCCCACTGTTGCTGTTTACCCAGGTATTTACCTTTATTGACAGGAGAAAAAAAATCGTTTATGCGATTTTCCTTGCTGTTTACCTGGTTCCTGTGATTTTCCCCTTTTTCCGCTACGCATTCTGGGCCTTCACAGGCGATTATTACAGGGGTTTTTCACTGTTCTTTTCTTTTGTCCTGCTCTTTTTCAGCCTTCAGGCGCTGACCGAACTTGACAAGGCAAAGAAAGTTAACCTCATTGTATTGCTTGTTACTTTCGCCGGCCTCATGGGATTTCTCTATTATCCCTATGAGAAGATTGACCAGATGATCAAAACGGATCTTCAATCCATGGTGATGATCTTCCTGGTTTTATACACATCGGTGCTGGCGCTCTTTAACTTTGTCAAAAACAGGAGTGCATTAAAAGCAGTCCTCATCATCCTGGTTTGCATTGAACTGATGTATTTTAACGGCAAAACCGTTCGCGACAGGGTTTCCATCACAAGCAGTGAATGGATGCAAAAGGCCGGGTATAACGATTACACCGTTGATGCAGTTGCATGGCTTCATGCCAACGATAAAGGATTTTACAGGCTCAACAAAGATTATTCTTCCGGCCCTGCCATGCACCGCAGCATGAATGATGCCCTCGTGCAGGATTTTTACGGTACACCTTGTTACAGTTCCTTTAACCAGAAGTATTATATCCGGTTCCTGGAAGAGGCGGGTGTTATTGAAAAAGGGGTGGAAGAGAAGACCAGGTGGGCACCAGGATTCAGCACCAGGCCTGTGCTGCAGATCATCGGGAGCGTAAAATACAACCTGAGCAACAAGGAAAATCCTGTATTCATGCAGATGGGTTATGATTATATCAATAAGTTCGAAGATGTAAAGCTCCTGAAAAATAAATTTTTCCTGCCACTGGGTTTCACCTACAACAAGTATATCACTTTAAGCCAGTTCAGGTCACTTTCAACCATGCAAAGGGACTATGCCATACTCAACAATTTTGTCGCTGAGGAGCCTGTTGATCCCGCATTTTCAGGGTTAAAGAAATTCAGTATCAGCGATACTATTCCGTCGCTTACATGGGATAAAATTGCAGCGTCTGTCAGCGAACGCCGCAGCGATACACTTCAGATCACCTCCTTCAGCAACAATCGTATCATGGGGAAGATTACCATGAAAGAGCCCGGTGTGCTTTTTCTCAGCATTCCTTATGACAAAGGCTGGAAAGGAAAGGTTGACAATAAGATAAAAGATCCATTCTTATGCAATGCAGGGTTCCTGGGATTTTATCTTGACAAGGGGGACCACACGGTACAACTTGATTATGAGGTATACCAGATGGCCATGAGTATCTGGCTTTCTGTGGCCGGCCTGCTGATCCTGCTCGCCCTGGTTGCCGTGAGCAAAAGAAAGTTCCTGCTTGAAAAATTATCAACAAAGAATTAAACTATATACCTGATTTTATACGTTATAACTTATTCATCTAAAATCAACTAAAATGATCAAATTAGGCATAATCGGTTTCGGATACTGGGGTCCCAACCTGGTCAGAAATTTCAGCGGAAACAAGAATTTCCAGGTGGTTAAAGTTGCCGACAACAGGCAGGAACGACTGGATATCATCAAAAGACAGTATCCCAATATCATCCCGGTACTGGATTCAGAAGACATTCTCAACGACCCTTCCATCGATGCGGTTGCCATTGCCACGCCTGTTTTTGCCCACTTTAAACTTGCCAAACAGGCATTGCAGAAAGGGAAACATGTGCTGCTTGAAAAACCTATGACCTCCTCGTCGCAGGAAGCAGAGGAACTCATCAATCTTTCCCTGGCCAAAGGGCTGTCACTGATGGTTGACCATACCTTCCTGTATACCGGCGCTGTTCAAAAGATCAAACAGTTGATCGACACAGACACAATCGGTCAGGTCAAATACCTTGATTCAACGAGGATCAACCTTGGCCTGTTTCAGCCGGATATCAATGTATTGTGGGACCTTGCCCCTCACGATATTTCAATCATGGCGCACCTGGTTGGTGAAAAGCCATACAGCCTGAACGCATCAGGGGTTTCACACACAAAAAACGGACTTGAAAACATTGCATTTCTTACCGTGAATTTTGAGTCGGGGTTCATTGCACATTTTAACTGTTCATGGACATCACCCGTTAAAATCAGGCTGATGCTGATCGGCGGGGATAAAAAAATGATCGTGTTCAACGATGTTGAGCCAACGGAAAAGATCAAAATTTACGACACCGGCTACAATGTAAAGAATGACGAGGAGAAGCAGAAATTGCTTGTAGATTACCGGACAGGTGATATTTTCATTCCGAAAACCCCATCCACAGAGGCATTGGCGCTGATGGTTGAGGATTTCGGACAATCCATCCTGGTAAAACGGACTCCTGTTGCTGATTACAACTCTGGATTATCCGTCATCAAAATCCTTGAAGCTTCCAGTGAATCGCTGAAAGGCCAGGGGAAAGAAATTATTCTCAAATAAAACAACTACATGGAAATTTTAAATACTGATTCTCCCAGGCAGGCATTGCGCAATGTCAGAGTTGGCAAAGATGTCAGGATCTTTAATTTTGTGAACGCCTATGAATGTTCCATTGACGACGGAAGTAAAATCGGCGCATTTGTTGAGATCCAGAAGAACGTTTTCATCGGGAAAAACTGTAAAATATCGAGCCACTCATTCCTTTGCGAAGGAGTAACCATTGAGGACAATGTGTTTATCGGCCATAATGTTACCTTTATCAACGATAAATATCCAAGGGCTACGAACCCCGACGGCGGTTTGCAGACTGAAGCCGATTGGAAAGTGGAGACCACACTTATTAAAAAAGGGGCATCTGTCGGCTCATCATCCACCATCCTGTGCGGAATAACTGTTGGCGAAAATGCCATTGTCGGCGCAGGAAGCATTGTGACGAAAGATGTTCCCGACAATGCTGTCGTTGCAGGCAACCCTGCCCGGATCATCCGCTCTATAAATACTAACAACGCTAACCACTAATTATCATGGACAACAAAAAAATTCCCTGTCTCGACCTTAAAGGCCAGCACCAGCAGGTAAAAGCTGAAATCTTTGCCCAGTTTGAAAAAGTCTTTGAAAACACGGCTTTCTCCGGAGGCCCGTTTGTTTCTGCATTTGAGGAGGATTTTGCGAAATTTTGCGGAACAAAATATGCAGTTGCAGTTAACAATGGAACATCGGCACTTCATCTCGCCATGCTGGCACTTGGCATTGGTGAGGGCGACGAAGTGATCATCCCTGCAAACACATTCATCGCAACCCCCTGGGGGCCCACCTACGCCGGTGCAATACCTGTTTTTGTGGACTGTACTTCCGATACCTGGGAAATCGATGCAAGCAAGATTGAGGAGAAGATAACACCAAGAACTAAAGCCATTATTGGTGTACACCTGTATGGCCAACCATTTGATGTTGATGCGGTTAAAGCAATTTGTCAGAAGCACAACCTGTTCCTGGTTGAAGATGCTGCACAAGCCCACGGCGCCAAATACAAAGGCACGAGGGTCGGTGGATTTGGGGAAATGGCCTGTTTCAGCTTTTACCCCGGGAAAAACCTGGGAGCATGCGGCGAGGGTGGTGCCATTACCACGAACAACGAATCTTACTACAAACACCTGCAGAGCCTGCGAAACCACGGTTCCACCGAACGGTATTATCATGATGAGGTTGGTTACAACTACCGTATGGGCGGTCTTGAAGGAGCCTCCCTTAAGGTAAAACTGCAGTATCTTGAAGGATGGAACAACCGCAGGCGGGCTGTTGCTCACCGGTACCTGACTGAAATTACCAATCCCAAAATAAACATGCAGGTACAGCCTTCAGACACCGAATCAATATTTCACCTGTTTGTGGTAACAAGCAATGAAAAGGAGGCTTTTGTAAAGCACCTGACAGAAAACAATGTGATGCCCGCGTTTCATTATCCGGTACCTTGTCACCTGCAAAAAGCATTTGCCCACCTCAACTATAAGAAAGGTGATTGCATAAATGCTGAATACCTTGCAGAAAACTGTGTTTCGCTGCCGATGTTTGCTGAACTGAGTGACGAGGATGTGAGTACAGTGATCGGCATTGTCAACAAATTCTGACCTGTGGACGAAGGATTTATCTTTGGTTGCAGTGCCCAGGGCCGTGTTGCGCTGGACATATTGAAATTACAATATCCCGGTACTGCATGGTTTTTCGTTGATGACAACCCTGACATGCTCAACCAGGTAATTCATGGGGCTGTTGTGATCGGGGGATTGGATAAACTGAAAGATAAAAAGCAGCCTAAATTACATATTGCCCTGGGACATCCTTCGGTGAAGCTTAAAATTGTTCATACATGTGAATTGCTTAATATTGAACTAATACAGGCTATTCACCCGTCTGCGGTTGTATCTTCAACTGCAGTCATAGGTAAAGGAGTAACGGTCTGCGCAGGCGCCATCATCAATACTGATGCAAAAATCGGGGACTTTGCCCTCATCAACACGGGTGCCATTGTTGAGCATGACACTGTGATTGGCGATTACACCAGCATCTCTCCTGCTGCCTGCATCGGGGGCAGGGTAAACATTGAAAACGAAGTTTTTATCGGTTCAGGTGCCATTGTCCTGGCAAGGACAACGATTGGGGCCGGATCGGTGATCGGCATGGGTGCCATTGTTACCCGGGACATCCCTGCAAGCACCCTTGCCTACGGGAACCCGGCAAGAGAGATCAAAAAAATTGACAGCAGCTTCAACTGGAGCAAAGTACTATAATCTGACGCAATGACATTATTTGACAACCAGATACCTTTAATGAAGCCATGGCTCACCGAAGAGGAGTGGTATGCGGTAAAGGAGGTGATTCTCAGTGGCTGGGTCAGCCAGGGACCTAAGGTACAGGAATTTGAAAATGAAGTTGCCGGTTTTATCGGCGCACGCCATGCTGTGGCGGTAAATGCCTGTACATCAGCAATTCACCTGGGGCTTCGTATCCAGGGTGTTGAGTCCGGTGATGATGTGATCCTTGCTGATACAACCTGTATGGCCAACGTCAATGCCATTAAGATGGCCGGTGCAAACCCCGTGTTTGTTGACATTGACGAGGAGACCTATAACATAGACCCCCGGCTCATTGAGGCTGCCATTACACCCAGAACCAAAGCCATACTCAACATTGACCAGATCGGGTTACCCAATGACCTGGATGCCATCTATGCCGTTGCAAAAAAACACAATCTTTCGGTTGTTGATGACGCTGCAACGGCGATGGGGAGCAAGTACAAAGGCAATTACCTTGGCTCCCGCGGACAGGTAACCACATTCAGTTTTCATCCGCGTAAGATGATCACCACCGGTGAAGGAGGAATGCTGCTCACCGATGACGCCCAGATCGCCGAAAAGGCACGTTGCCTCCGGGCTACAGGTGCATCTGTTTCTGATCTTGACCGTCATAAGGCAAAAGGGATCATCCTTCAGAAGTATTATGAAAGCGGGTATAACTACCGCATGACCGACATCCAGGCTGCCATAGGGATCATCCAGTTGAAAAAGATCGGCCAGATGCTCGAGATGCGCGCTGAACAGGCACGTTATTTCAATGCTGCGCTTGCCGGTATTGACGAACTTGCTGCACCGGTTGTACCTGAATATGCAACCCATGCATATTCATCCTATATGATTAAAATCAGGGATAACACAAGCATCACCCCGGAATACATCATCAATAAAATGGCGGAGAAGAATATCTCCTGCCGTTTCGGCATACAACCATTGCACCAGGAACCTTTCTTTGACAATGACAACTGGCGGGACGAGATGTTCCCCGTAAGCTGCAGGGTGGCAAAAAAATCCTTTTTTATCCCGATTTTCCCCGGCCTTTCAGAAGATAACCTGAAATTTATTGTTGAAAACCTGAAACAGCTGATTGCTGATTATAAATCTTAAAAACATCTGCAACCTTCGTATATAATGTCCGACAAGTCAAAGAAAAGTGTCAGTTTAATCCTGCCGGTGTACAATGAGAAAACGTTGCTTGCCCCGGCTGTTGAACGTTGCATCAGCGCCTTGTCGGCTGATTTTGAAGACTATGAGATCATCCTGGTGGATGATGGAAGCACGGACGGCATTACGGACCTGCTCACATCACTGGAGACCCGCAGTCAGCATTTAAAAGTAATGTACAATGTTGTAAATCTTAATGTAGGTATTGCCGTGCAACGAGGGATGATGTCGGCACGCTGTGAATACATCGTACACAACGCAGTTGACCTGCCACTTGCCCCCGAAGAACTTGCAAAGATACTGGAGGAGATGGACGACTGCGATTTACTGGTGCTGGAACGCAGCACCTATGCAGGATATATGAAATGGCGCGTGGTAACGTCGGTGATCAACAGACTGCTTCTTAAATTGTTTTTTTCATCGGCAGTGCGGGGCATCGTTGATTTGAATTTCACGCAGATATACAGGAAAGAAATTGTTCCGAAGATCCTTCCGCTGGCTAAAAGTCCGGCGTTTACAACCCCTGAAATGATCATCAGGGCAAAGTTCCTGAAATTCAGGGTCAAGTCAGCACTGGTTGATTATAAACCAAGGCTTTCGGGTAAAGGCGCTTTCGGAAAACCACACGATATCATGTGGAGCATGTACGACATGTTCAGGTTCAGGATGAAACTCTGGAGGAACAGGTCGCGGACTCTGTATGGAAAAAACAACCCAACAAAATGAAGATAGCTGATTCTAAAATACTTGTCACCGGCGGTGCCGGTTTTATCGGTTCCTATGTGATAGAGGAGTTACTCTTACTCAAACCTGCAAGGATCATCATCCTGGATAACCTGATCAGGGGAACGCTGGAGAACATGAAAAATTTCCTTCACAACCCTGTCGTTACCTTCATCGAAGGGGATATGCGGGATACAGAACTCCTCGGAAAATGCATTGACGGCTGCGATTATGTGTTTCACATGGCTGCCCTGCGTATCAATGCCTGTGCCGCCGACCCTGCAGAAGGATTTGACGTGATGTTGAAGTCAACCTTTGACGTGGCTCAACTCTGTGTTAAATACAAGGTAAAAAAGGTCATTTACAGCTCCAGTGCGTCGGTATACGGCCTTGCACAGAACTTTCCAACGCCTGAAACAGATAACCCTTATGATAATCAAACCTTTTACGGTGGTGCGAAACTCTGGGGCGAACAGTTGTTCCGGAGTTTCAAATTCATGTACAACCTTGATTATGTCGCACTTCGCTATTTCAATGCCTATGGCCCGCGCATGGATACGGACGGCAAGTACACCGAAGTGATGATCAAATGGCTTGACTGTATCCGTGATAACCGCAACCCGCTGATTTACGGTGACGGTTCTACCACCATGGATTTTGTATATGTTAAAGACATTGCCAAATCAAATGTTGCAGCCCTTCAGGCAGATGTGACGGATGAGGTATTCAACATCGGAAACTGTGAGGAGACCAGCCTGAAGGAGTTGCTTGAAGTGTTCCTCCGCGTCAACAATTCTGAGTTGAAACCGGAGCACCGTGAAGAGAATTCAGTCAACCCGGTGAGCAGAAGGCTGGCTAACATTGACAAAGCCAGGAAGTTACTCGGTTTTGCACCTGCCACATCACTGGAAGCAGGGCTGAAGGAACTCAGCGAATGGTATTTTGAGAAACAACTAACCAGGAAAGCATAAGATGATCCCCATAGCCAAACCATATCTGACCGAAGACGAGGCAAAAGCGGCATACGATACCGTGTTGTCGGGCTGGGTTACCCAGGGCCCGAAAGTGCAGGAATTTGAAGAGAAATTCGCAGCCTATACCGGCGCCAAATATGCTGTTGCCGTTTCAAGCTGCACCACCGCCCTGCACCTGGCCATGATCGTGGCAGGTATCGGGGAAGGCGACGAGGTGATCTGCCCCTCCATGAGTTATATTGCTACTGCGAATTCTATCAAATATGCCGGTGCCATTCCGGTTTTTGCTGAAGTCAATGCATATTACAACCTAGACATTGCTGACGTTGAAAAAAGGATAACCCCGCGCACAAAGGCCATCCTGCTGGTTCACCAGATGGGCATGCCGGCTGACATTGATGCTTTTAAATCACTCTGTACCAAACACAACCTGTTGCTGATTGAAGATGCGGCATGTGCGATTGGTTCGTCCTATAAAGGGAAGAAAATCGGTGTCCATTCCGACCTGGTCTGCTTTTCCTTTCATCCGAGGAAAGTCATTACCACCGGCGACGGGGGAATGATTACAACCTCCAATGAAGCCTTTTACAACCGGATGAAAATCCTTCGGCAGCATGGCATGAGCATCAATGACCGTGAGCGGCACCTTTCATCAAAGGTTCTTTTTGAGGAGCATGTTGAGGTAGGATACAACTACAGGATGACGGATATCCAGGCTGCAGTGGGAATTAAGCAACTGGAGAAACTGGACTGGCTGATTGAGGAGCGGCGGAAGATTGCCGGTCAATATTTTACGGCATTCGCCGGAATTGAACATTTCAGGCTTCCCGTTGAACAACCGGGATATTTTACAAGTCACCAATCGTTCAGTGTATATTTAAAACCGTCAAGCCCGGTTTCAAGGAATGAGCTGATGCAAAAACTGCTTGATATGGGCATTTCTTCCAGGAGAGGCATCATGCTGTCGCACACAGAGAAAGCTTACACCGACCTGGATTATCATGTTGAACTGCCGGTTTCTGAAGACCTGAACCGCAACAGCATCATCCTGCCGCTGTATGTCCCCATGCCGCAGGAATCAGTATCAAAAGTCATTGCCGCAATCCTTGAAATATTCAAAGGTTGATACAATCCTAGTTTTCTTTCAGGATAAATTCATCATACTCCACTTCAAAAGCGAGCTTGTGCTTTGACTCTTCCTGTGCCAGGTTGAGAAACAGCGCTTTCACATCAGGACTTTCAGCCTTTTCCGCCAACTTTGTGTACATCCTGAAGGCAGCCTTCTCCTTTTTCATGGCAAGAATCAGCGCATCCTGGTATGACATGTTTGCTGAAGGCCTTATGTCAACGAGGTACTCGGCAATTTTCAGATCCCTGACCTTCTCATCAGCCAACTTGAAACTGCCGCTTTCCTTGATGCTTAGGAGATTGGCCTTATGGCGCATCTCCTCCTCGGCATATTCTTCAAATATTTTTTTTGTTTGCCGGCTCTTTGACTGTGCCGCAAGCTGAAGGTAGAAATCTACTGCAGCCTGCTCCTCCCCGATTGCAAAATCAAGGATATCATTTATATTATTGAACTCTTTCATTGGGGTTAGGGTTTACTGTTGGAAAATGATGACTTTAATTCTGATTCAAAACGTGCTGTAACAGCATCGCATCCATGGTGATAGTGCCGTTTGTTATTGTCCTCTTTGGTCGGGCGCATGAGCAATTTTCCATGATGCTTTTCTGCGGGCAACAGTGTTATAATTTCTGTTAAGATATCATGCGGCTCTTTCGGCGTTACCAACCCAAATTCCAGGAGTATTCCGGCAAGTTGCTGTAAGGAAGACTGTTCCACAGGTGAATTCATCACTTTGGCGAACTCCTGTATCACCTTTTGAGCATTGGTAAAGGTACCTCCGGTTTCAGCAGGGAAAGTGGCCGGCAGGATGAGGTCGGCCGCCATGGCCGTTTCCGTCATGAAATAATCCTGTACTGCCTTAAAAGAAACATGCACAAATTGTTTTTCTACAGCCTGCCGGTCAATGGCACAGCCAAGAGGGTCTTCTCCAAAAATGAAAAGGTTCTTCGCCTGACCTTCGTTGAGAATTCCATGAAGACACTCCGTTTCATCTGATGCAATTTCTGACACATTCCACCTTTCTTTCAGGCGTGAAGCATATCCTGCATCGGAAAGTTCCTGTCCACCAATACCCAGGTGCGGGCTGACTCCCATGTCGAACAGTCCCTGGGAATTATTCTTCTCCTTCAATGCAATCAGTCCGTTGGCCGTTTTACCCAGTTTACCTGTGATGCGGGCAAGGTTGAAGATCTCCTTTGAGGTATTTCCTGAAATCTCCTTCTCAGAAAAGACCAGAATGGCATTTATTTCATTGTTGTAAGATTCGGCAAAGGCTGATATCGCTTCGGAAGTAATACCGGATGCAGAAACAAGTGTGCCGAAATCCTCTTTCAGGAGCATGGACTTATACCCATCAAAACCCTCCACGCGATCGCGCAGGAACAGGGCATTTTCCAACCCTTTTGTAAGCAGATAATGGTTAACCGCTTTCACAAAATGGTAATACGATTTAACCACGATCTCCTGATTCACCTTCAGCGACATGGCATTATTTCGCTTTTCAGTGACCATGATGACCGGCGTTTTCTTCATGACATGGTCATTCTGAACCATGAAACCGACCACCGCATGATCATTGTTGATTTCAGTGCCTACCAGGTACAGGGCACTGGCACCGGTAATCTCTGTAAACGGTGCATTGAACTCACAATTGGCCCGGTACCCCTCACCCCTTCCCAGGTAATGAAAACTGCCTACATTGTTCGTTTTAGCAGCTCCGCGTGCCAGTTTATGGACCAGGTACAACTCTTCATTGGATAACCTTGCTCCCCCGAAAAAGGCATTTTCATCGGGTTTGACCGATTTTATTTTCTCCCTGATGAGCCGGAAAGCTGCATCAAAAGTTATCTCTTCAAACTTTCCGTTTACTTTTTGCATTGGTTTGGTAATGCGGCGCACATCGTTCAGATACTGGTATCCGAACTTCGGATATTTGCAGATATTTCCATCTGCATTGATAAGTCCGTTGTTTCCGGTCACGCCGAGTACAAACCCATTTTTATGATGCAGGTCAATGGCGCAGCCCACCGAACAGTAATTACAGATTGAACCCACTGCCAATGACTTTACAGGGCCCGGTTTGAAGAGTACATTCTCGGTAATGGCACCGGTAGGACAGGTTGAAATACACATCCCGCAGGATTCACATGGCGTATCCTGCAACGCTTCTCCCATGCTCGGAGCTACGTACGTGTGGAATCCGCGGTTGATGAGTCCAAGTGCACTGGCACCCACCACCTCGCGGCAGATACGAACACAACGGGCACAAAGGATGCACTTATTGTTGTCAATTTCAATGTACGGATGGCGGAAATCAACCTTATATTCCCTGAACTCGCCTTCAAAGGATTTTTGCTGCGCGTTGTATTCCGTTGAATATTTCTGCAGGTCGCAGTCAAAGAATGAAACACAACCGCATTCCAGGCAACGCTGTGCCTCATGATGGGCAACGTCGGCACCTGCATAACCCAGTTCAACCTCGTTGAAGTTAAAACGGGCATCTGCGGCGAGCGTCGGCATCTCTTCACGCAACTGGGAGGCAAAGCCGCCTGAGTAGGCCTCTTTTTCCTGCTTTTTAAAATTATCCCTCCGGCTCGTAAAGGTCTTTTTAACCGGTTGAACAGGTAACCCCATCAGGAACTGGTGTGCGCTTGTTGACGCGATCCTTGCCTGGGCGATGGCTTCAATGATGGTTGCCGGCCCGGTTACCCCGTCGCCAGCCGCAAACATCGACGGGATGCCGGTTTGCAATGTAGACTTGTCGGCATCAATGTCGCCCCATTTGTTTATCTTCAGTTCACCAGTGTCGGTGTTGCTGTTGATGTCGTCGATGAAATCAACCTCGGTTTTCTGTCCAATGGCAGCCAGGATGAAATCAACATGAATGTCGAAGTCGGAACCTTCCACAGGAACGGGACGGCGTCGGCCGGAAGCATCAGGTTCTCCGAGCTCCATTTTGATGCAGGTTACGGATTCAACCTCGCCATTTGCATTTTTGTTGATCTTCTTTGGTAAGGTAAGGAACAGGTATTCAACGCCTTCAAGCTTTGATTCATGGATTTCAATCGGGTTGGCAGGCATCTCCTTTTCTGTGCGTCGATAGATCACATAAACCTTATCTGCCTTGCAGCGTATGGAGGTCCGGCAGCAATCCATGGCTGTATTTCCGCCTCCGACGACCGCGATCGTCTTTCCGCGGAAATCGTAGTGCTGACCAGTGACTTCCATATTTTTCAGGAAGTCTATCCCCGAGAACACATTACCTGCATCGTCGCCTTCACATCCTACACCGGTACCTTTTTGTGACCCGATGGTAAGAACTGTTGCGTCATATTTCTCTTTCAGCTCTTTATAGCTGACGTTGCTGCCAAGTTTTTTATTGTAGAAGATATTGACCCCCAGGTCGGTAATGTTGTTCACCTCCTGATCCAGAATATCATTCGGCAGGCGGTATTCGGGAATACCATAGCGCAGCCAGCCACCTGATTTGGGTGCTGCTTCAAAGATATCGACCTGATGGCCCTCAATTTGCATAAAATGACCAACCGATAATCCGCCGGGGCCGGCACCGATGACGGCTACTTTTTTACCCGTGGAGGGCTTCACAGCGGGAACATATTTACCGGGGGATGCCAGGTCATAATCTGAAGCAAACCGTTTCAGGTAATCAATACCTACCGGGGTGCCTTCATCGAGGAGGTTACGCCTGCATTCCACTTCGCAAGGACGAACACAAACGCGGCCGCAGATTGCCGGCAACGGGTTCGTTTCCTTGATCAGGGCAACAGCCTCACTGTATAAACCTTTATCAATGAGCGAAATGTATCCCTGAACGTCCACACCTGCCGGGCATGTTTGCTTGCAGGGACCGATACAATCGGCATAGTGGTTGCTGAGCATCAGCTCCAGCGCCATCTTCCTTGATTTACGGATCCCTTCATTGTCGGTGATGATCTTCATCCCTTCCGTCAGCTTTGTGGAACAGGAGGGCTGATGGCCACGCATGCCTTCCACTTCAACCACACAGACATAACAGGAGGTAAAAGGTTCAAGGCGATCGTCGTTGCACAAGGTCGGAATTTCAATATCATGCCGTTTTGCCAGGTCAAGGATGGTTTCACCGGGAAAACCCTTGACTATATTTCCGTTGAGAATGATATTTAAAGTATTGTCAGACATAAAAGTAAATTGTGAGATGGTGAAATGGTGAAATGGTGAAATTAAGACAGTAATATGGATTGAAATTTACATTTGGAGTAGCAGACCCCGCATTTGGTGCAGGTTTCCTGGTTGATGAGATGCACCTGTTTGCGTTCGCCTGTGATGGCCTTTACCGGACAGTTTTTCAGGCAGACCATGCAGCCGGTGCATTTGTCTTCGTCAACTTTATAGGTTAACAAAGGCCGGCAGACTTTGGCAGGGCACTTTTTATGGTTGATGTGCGCCTCATATTCATCCCTGAAATACCTGATGGTGGTGAGCACAGGATTTGGCGCCGTTTGTCCCAGCCCGCAAAGTGAATTATCTTTGATCTGGTATGCAAGTTCCTCCAGTTTTTCAAGGTCACCCTCTTTACCGTGGCCATTGGTGATGCGGTCGAGGATTTCAAGCATGCGCTTGGTTCCCATACGGCAGAAGGTGCATTTTCCGCAGCTCTCCTTGCAGGTGAAATCAAGGAAAAACTTGGCCACATCCACCATGCAGGTTGTTTCATCCATAACCACCATCCCGCCGGAACCCATGATCGCGCCTGTGGCATTGACTGAATCGTAATCAACAATCGTATCTGAAAGGAATTCAGGAATACATCCTCCTGAGGGGCCGCCCATCTGGACCGCCTTGAATTTTTTATCATTTTTAATACCACCGCCGAGTTTAAAAATCACATCGCGGATGGTCATGCCCATGGGCACCTCCACAAGTCCTGAATGGCGCACCTTGCCTGCCAGGGCGAACACTTTGGTTCCTTTGCTTTTCTCGGTGCCATATTGCGCATAAGCCTCAGCACCATGGATCATGATCCACGGAATGTTGGCGAAGGTTTCAACGTTGTTGATATTGGTAGGCTTTTTCCACAGTCCGGAAACGGCAGGGAAAGGCGGTCGTTTGCGGGGCATCCCGCGTTCACCCTCAATGGAGGCTATCAGGGCTGTTTCTTCACCGCATACAAAGGCGCCGGCGCCCTCTTTGATATAGATATCCAGGTTAAACCCTTCAATCCCGAAGATATTTTTTCCGAGGTACCCCTTTTTGTGCGCCTGGTCAATGGCGATGTTCAGCCTTTTTATGGCCAGCGGGTATTCCGCACGACAGTAAATTACTCCACCTGTAGCTTCAATGGCATAAGCGGCAATGATCATTCCTTCAAGCACTGAATGAGGATCACCTTCAAGCACAGAACGGTCCATGAATGCACCCGGGTCGCCCTCATCCGCATTGCAGATCACGTATTTGTCGGCCGACTTGTTGGCATTGGCAAACTTCCATTTCATCCCGGTTGGGAAACCTCCGCCTCCGCGTCCGCGAAGCCCCGACTTCAGGATGGTATCGATCACAGCCTCACGGCTGATCTTTTCTTTGGCAATTTTCTGAATGGCGTGGTAACCTTCACGTGATTCATACTCCTCAATAGATTCCGGGTCCATATATCCGCAGTTCCGCAATACTATTTTAACCTGGGCACTGATAAAATCATTTTCCGGGGCATCAAACAGGTCGGTGTAAACAATGTAATCGCGGATGGGGTCTTGCTGGTTGATGTGCTTCTCGATGACCTCCACAGCCCGGTCGGCATCAACTTCGCCATAAAGGTAGGTCCCGGTTTCATCTGTGATCTCCACCAGCGGTTCGCGGTAGCACATGCCAACACAGCTGGTTTTTTTCAATTCAAAATCAAGCTTGTCAGATTCCTTCAGTGCCTGGATTTTAGCATAGGTTTTATTTGCTCCTGCGGCGATGCCGCAGCTTCCCAAACCCACAGTGACAATAGTAGCCATATATAAATGATTTACGAGTTACGAGTTACGAATGACGAATGACGAATGACGAATGACGAATGTTGAGAGCATCTCAAGGTTATACTTTTTGCCCCGTCTTTTGTTAATTGTTTTCGGCGAGCCTGATGTTCTTAACGATCTTTACCGCCTCATTTCCGGTGAGTTTGCCATAGGTCTGGTCGCCAATCATCATCACAGGTGCCAGCGAACAGCAGCCGAGGCAGGCAACCGATTCAAGGGTGTAAAACCTGTCCTCCGTTGTTTCGCCGTCTTTCACTTTCAGTGCTTCTTCAATTGATTCGGTTATTTCAACAGCGTTTTGAACATGGCAGGCCGTGCCATGGCACACCTTGATGATGTTCTTGCCTACAGGGCTGAGCCTGAACTGTGCATAAAAGGTGGCCACGCCAAACATATCGCTGAGGGGGATGTCGGTTTCCCGTGATAGCTTTTCAAATGCTTCTTTTGAGATAAATCCAAACAGTTCCTGGGTCCCCTGCAGCAGGGGGATCACATTGCCTTTTTTGCCTTTGTATTTGGCAATGATCGGATCCAGCAGGCTGAGATCCTGTGAGTCGCCGTTGCCGGCTGTTTCGTTTGTGTTGATACGTAAAATACGCATGGGATGAGTATTAAGATTTAAGTTTTAAGTTTTAAGGGGGCCGGGTTGGAAGGTTATAACGGAAATTCGTTTTTTGCCGTCCATACGCACTGTCAGTGGTTGGTCAAATTTTACAATAGAAAAGTAATCGGTCTTTCGGATATTTTTGCTTTGTTTCAGGACATCATAGCGGACAAAGCTGTCGGACAGTTCGGGTTGAACGCAGAAATATCCTACATTCATGGATGTGACATTATGGAAGAAGTGGGAGCCTGAGGAGGCATCAAGGGGAAATCCATCCAGGCTCGTTTCCACAATCACTTTGGCATTGCTGATCTGCGGCCAGGTAACAGGGATCCCGATCCACCGGTCGCGTGTTCCCCACCGGCCCGGGCCGATCAGGATGTACTTTTTCCCCGCCTTTCCCATTTCCGAGTTGATTTTGTCAATTTCCTCGGCCATTTCAATGGTTTTACTCTTGTCAAACGTTTCCGGGTCAACAAAAACAACTTCATCTATGGTATCAATCATCCCGTTGCCCATCTCCTTTTCTGAATACAACAAGATCTCTTCCTTTTCAATCTTGTCCATTTCAACAGAGAAATCGGCCACATTTCCGATCAGGGGTTTGATCTGCAGCAGGTAGAACGATGCCTTGTAATTATCATCCTTGTTGAGATCAACTGCAAATTCAATTTCCACCGCAGATCCGAGGGCTTCCTTTACCACATCAAGCACCACCTCAATGGTTTTTGCCAGCGGAATGTAGTTGTACTTCAGGATATCGGCAAAGTTGACCACCCGTGGTCCCATGTCGCGCAGTCCGGCTGAAATCCGGTCATTTTCAAGCGAATAAACAGAGGCAAGGTGTTTCAGGGTGCCATGCATTTCTGCGTCATAAATATCAAGTTTACACAGTCCCGCATCTTCCCCTTCCAGGAGGTTTACATCCTGTTTTTTCAGGTCAACTGCATAGAAACAGACCTGGGAGCCCTTGTACTGATCCTTGGCAGAATTTATCTCAAGGTTCGGGTATTGGGGAGCGAACCTAAAGGCTTTTTCGCCTTCCACCACGTAGCGTCCAAGCCCCAGCGCCACTACTGCAAAGCCCTCTTCGGGTTTCATGTGGGCAAACGGATAGTAATTGTACGACTGCGCCACGCCGCTGATATGGGGATAAAAGACATCATCATACCGGTGGCCCACCACTTCCTGGATGACAACGGCCATTTTCTCCTGTTCGATGCGGTAGTTTACCGCTTCAACATAGCCCTTGGCGGTTGGGGAATACACAGAGGCATATACCAGCTTGATGGCATCCATGAGCTGGTCGAGTCTCACTTTCGGGTCGGGATGGATATTCGGGATCAGATACGTTTCAAATATGCCGGCAAATGGCTGGTTCTGAGAATCCTCAAAAAGCCCGGATGACCTGATAGCCAATGGCTTCGTAATATGCTTAACGATCAGTTTCAGCTTTCGGATCAGTGTATCTGTAAGCCTGCCTTCAATGAACCAGCGTTTGATCAGGTCATAATCCGTTTCATAAACGGCCTTCTCACGCAATTTGTTTCGGTCGAGGAAATACTCAAATTCATCGGTGCCGATGATGGATGTTTTGGGTGTACGGATGTTTATATTGGGCAGGTGCTGTGCGAAATCATAATTATATATAAGGGTATTCACAAAAGCCAGTCCGCGGCCTTTACCGCCCAGCGCACCTTCCGTGAGCGCGAGTATGTTGTGTTCGTCAAGGATGGCAGACTCTTCGAAGGGGATCACTTTCCCTATATTCTGCTCGTTCCTGAAATTCTGGATCACATTGAAGAGGTAGTTACGCAGCGAGGCAGGGTCTTTGAAGTCGGTCACCTTGGCCGGGTTCAGTATCTTGGCTACCTGAATCTCACCGCGTGCCATGAGCCAGAGTGAAAAATGGTCCTTGCGTGCGTGGTAAAGCAGTGATTCTTCAGGAATTGTCTTCAGAAGGTCTTCAAACTCCTTGAGCGATTTTGCCACGGCAATCTGTCCGCCTTCCTTATCCCGGTATATAAAGTTCCCGAATCCCAGGTAATGTGTTATGAAACTCCTGAAATCAACCAGCAGGGTTTCTGAATTCTTATTTATAAAGGAGGCCTTCAGTTCGTAGGCCCGCTGAGCGTTCTGCTCATCCGATGACTGAAGTACGATGGGCAGGTCGGGCAGTTCTCTCCTGGTTTGCCTCACCAGGCTGAACCCGGCTGAATCGTTGAGTTTCCCATCCTTCTTGAATTTAACATCAGAGATGAGGCAGAGGATGTTGTCGCGGTATTTGTTAAAAATAAAGACCGCCTCCTCATACGTGGAGGCAAGCAGAATCTTGGGGCGGGCTTTAAGCCGGAGGATGCGATAGAGTTCATCCGTAGTCACATCCTCAATGATATTCTTTGTTTGCTCCAGCACAATGTTGTAGAGCATCGGCATGTAAAGCGAATAGTATTTTGATGAATCCTCCACCAGCAGGATCACCCTGACCATGCCAATAGTGGTGTCATTCTCCACATTGATCTTATCCTCAAGGTAGTTGATTATGGCGAAGAAGATCTTGGAGTCGCCATTCCATACGAATATGCGGTCAATCCAGCTCAGTTTGTCGGGTTCCTCCTCATAAACGGCGATGTCGGAATTGCTGTTCAGCAGCAGGAAAACGGGGATATACTGAAACTGGTCCTTGACCTGTTTGCTGAGCTCCAGCGGGAACTGTTTGTCGGTGCCGATCATGATGATGATCAGGTCGTAGTGCTTCTTGTTGAGCTGTTCCATCACTTCCGAGGTGGTTGAAACCCCGGTAATGCGCGGCATGGTACTCAGGCTCAAGGAGTAAAACTCTCCAAGCACATGTTCAGAAAACCGCCCTTCCTTCTCAATACTGTATGCATCGTACAAATTGGCAACCAGCAGGATCTCCTTCACCTTGAATGGCATCAGGTCGTGATAGAGGTCGCGGTTATAATTTGTGCGGTTGAGGAATGTCTGAAGGAGCTGACGGCTGTACTTTACCGGCATGGTGGTATCCTGCCCCTGATCAGCCTCACGCTGCCCGGATTTCCGGAGGATGGCCCTGCCTTTAACCGAGTTGAGATAACCCGTGATGATGTTGGCAAGGTTGATGATGAGGTGGCGCTCCTCTTCCAGGAACGGGCCTTCAAATGATGCCTGGAAAGCCTTCAGGTAGCATATCTGGATATACCCCCGCTGTCTGTCGATGGTTTCAAAATCCTGTTTTTGCGTCCATTCCGTTTCGCGGAATGCCGGGGTTGTGACCTCTATATTTCCATATTTTATGCGGCAGGCAGTATATTCAGGGAACTGCCATGCTTTAGGCAGGATCAGGCATATCTGGTGCAGTGCCTCGGCAATGGGTTTCCCGGTGCGAAGGATGGCTGTAGTCTGATTAATGGCAGCAAGTTCCTTAAGCCGCTCACGGGTAATATACCGGCCTTCTCGCCCCTTGACCCCGTTCAGGTAACCTTCAATGAGACTTGAGAGGTTCACCAGGAGGTTCCGTTCCTCCTTCAGGAACGGTCCTTCATCCGCCGCTGAAAACTCTTTGAGGTAGTATATTTCAATGGTTCCCCGGAGGTTATCAATGGTATCAAAAACCTGCTCTTGTTTCCACCTGGTTTCAATAAACCCGCGTGAAACAAACTCCATATCCTCATAGTGTATTCTCGCAACGGTAAAACCGGGGTATTGCCATGCCGCCGGCAGAATCTGGCAAATTTCCTGAAGTGTTTCGGGGATTGACTTACCGGATTTGATTATGGCGGTAGTGTCATTGATTGCGGCAAGTTCCTTGAGGCGTTCCCGGCTCGTAAAAACAAGCTGATTTACATCAACTGTTTCTGGATTAACATTGTCCGGAGTTTTGTTTTCGTCGTTGAGCAGCATGAAGTAGCATGAGATGTGGGGCTCAAATTTAGAACAATCTTTTGATCTTTAAAAATCCTTTTTTAGTGTCCGGGAAAACTTCGGGAGAGAACCTATTTGGAGAATATCGTTTTTGAAATCAGTGCCTTGGAAACTTTCTCAGGCATGACCAGGTTTCCGTTTGCTACCTGGATAAAAAGGCTTTTCATCGTTTCCTTGCTGTCGGATTTATTGAGAAAACCCATCACGCCCAGTTTAAACATTTTTATCTGCCACCTCAGGGAATCCTCCATGGTGAGAATCACGATCGGGACGCCGGGGAATGCGCCGGACAGCATGCGAAAATTCGCCACAGGGTTTGTATCCTGGATAAAGAGATCAAGAACAATAATGTCGGTGCTGGTTTCCGGTATTCCTTTCAATGCATCCTCTACATTGGAGGCTGAGCCAACCAGGCCAATTTCGTCACTGTCGGAGTCAAACGCTTTATACAATCCTTCAATGATCAGGAAATGATCATCAATGGCAAATAATCCTATCATACAAATTGTGGTTAAAAGTCCTTTCAAAGTTAAATAAATTTTTAACAGGACATACAAAAACCCTAACTTTATTCTGTTGTTCAGAATTTCAAGTATAGAAAACCCATCCTTACGTGGTGTTCGCACGAGCTGTACGTGTTTTACTTATTTTCCTTAAGTATATTTCGTACCTGATTGAATAATAAATAATTGCAAAAAAAAATATTGATTTCATGCCTTTTCATTCACAAAAAATGCGTAATATTGTGAATTAATTCACACATACGTAATTATAACACTCAATCATTAACTTAATCAATCAACTATGAACAACGACATGTTAAAAAAACTGCTCGACGAATTCATGGCCAAGATTATTGCCAAGAATCCGGGTGAAAAAGAATTTCATCAGGCTGTAATGGAAGTTGCCGAATCACTGATTCCTTTCATTGAAGAAAATCCAAAGTACAAACAGGCCAAGATCATGGAACGCCTCGCCGAACCTGAGCGCGTAATTATGTTCCGTGTTCCCTGGATGAACGATAAGGGAGAAATTCAGATCAACCGTGGTTTCCGGATTGAGATGAACAGCGCCATAGGTCCTTACAAAGGTGGCTTGCGTTTCCACCCGACCGTAAACCTTGGCATTTTGAAATTTTTAGCTTTTGAACAGGTTCTGAAGAACAGCCTCACCACATTGCCCATGGGCGGTGGCAAGGGTGGAAGTGATTTTGATCCTAAAGGCAAGAGCGACAATGAAGTAATGGCTTTCTGCCAGAGTTTCATGACCGAACTTCAGCGCCATATCGGTCCTGATACAGACGTACCCGCAGGCGACATTGGTGTTGGCGGACGTGAAATCGGCTTTATGTTTGGCCAGTACAAGCGCCTTCGCAATGAATTCACCGGCGTTCTCACAGGCAAAGGCCTTGAGTGGGGTGGTTCACTGATCCGTCCTGAAGCTACAGGATACGGACAGGTTTATTTTGCAGAAGAGATGCTGAAGACCCGCGGACTTGATTTCAAAGGCAAGACCGTAACTGTTTCCGGATCAGGCAATGTTGCACAATATGCAACCGAAAAAGTAACCCTTCTCGGCGGTAAAGTTGTGACCCTGTCAGATTCTGAAGGCTACATCTATGATCCTAAGGGAATTGACACCACCAAACTGGCTTTCGTCATGCACCTGAAGAATGTGAAGCGCGGCCGTATCAAGGAATATTGCGATAAATATCCTGAAGCTACCTTCGTGGCAGGCAAACGCCCGTGGGAAGTTAAATGCGACATCGCCCTGCCGAGTGCAACACAGAATGAAATTGACGGAAACGATGCAAGGGCCCTTATGGCCAATGGATGTTTCTGCGTTTCAGAAGGCGCCAACATGCCTTCAACACCTGAAGCCATTGAGATTTACATTGAAAAGAAGATCCTGTACGGTCCTGGTAAAGCAGCCAATGCTGGCGGTGTTTCCACTTCCGGACTTGAAATGTCACAGAACTCAATGAGGTTATCATGGACACGCGAAGAAGTTGACATGCGTTTACACAACATCATGATCAACATCCACAAAAATTGCGTTAAGTATGGAACCGAACCTGATGGATTTATCAACTACGTGAAGGGCGCCAACATTGGCGGCTTTGTAAAGGTAGCTGATGCCATGATGGCACAGGGACTTGTTTAGGAACTGACCAGTTCATTTTGATTCAGACGGGAGCCCGGGAAACCAGGTTCCCGTTTCTTTTTGCCCGGTTTTAATTTACTCCCTGGAAAGGCGTTTTGCCGCAACGAGAGAAAGTACGACAATAAATCCGGCATACAAAAGAGAGGTGAGCAGGAGGATCAGCGAGGAAGCAACGGCACCGTAGCGGGGAACCAATACGATGTTCAGTCCAAGATTGAGCAGCACGATCAGTCCAATGGCCAGCAGCATGAATGCATATTTAAAGCTGAGTTCCAAAAACCGCTGCAGCAGCAAGGCCGCCTGCCAGATAAACGCTGCCAGGAGCATGGGGAGATAGATCAGCCAGAGGTCCATTTTCGGGATCATAAGTAAATCACGGATAAGCCACTCCTTAAAAACCATGAAGAAAATAAAGAAAATGATAAAGATAAGGATCTCAAAACTGAGCGCCTCCTTAATGGAGGTCCAGGTATCCTCGCGATGCCTTGAATTCCAGCTGATCAGGATTTTATCCTGGTACGACAGGTAGATCGGAAAGCTGGCAAACGCAACAGCTTTGAAAATGATATCCTTCAGCGCCGAATACATCCCTGCCTCCTTGTAGCCCATGTATTCCATGATGACGAAACGGTCAATAGCCATGATCAGGTGGGAAAGGAAAAGCCACAATGCCACCCCGTAGCCAAACTCAACCACCTTGGCTGAAAACCTTGAATCCCAGTAAAGATGTTTCATGTCGACAGTAAGGAGCCCCTTGACCCGGATCAGCGACCTGAGAATTAAAACTCCGGCAAGCCCGATTACCATGGAACTCAACAGCAGCATCGACGACCGCCAGTGAAACAGGAAGAGTCCGGCAAGAACCACGATCATGATCAGCAACTGGTCGGAACCCTCCAGTATTGCCGTTCTTACCGATTTATGATATGCCTGGAGGATGGCCTGGTGAAAGAGATAGAAATGGTTAAGGAAAGCGAATGCTGCAACCAGTAACAGTTCCATCACCGACAGGTGGAAATACCATATACCGATCATGACCACAATGACGGTGGAAATAATAGCTGAAAAAATGGTCATGTCAAAAAAGCGGCTCATCACCACGTTGGTTTCACGGGGCATCCCCGAAAGAAACTGGCAAATGCTCACCTGAACCCAATGAAAACTCAGGGTAATAACCAGCAATACGGTATACACCAGCAGGGAATACCTGCCATATTCCACAGGTCCGAGGAACCTGATCGCAATCACGATTACGGCAATGCTTACAATGGCAGGAATGAACCGCCCGGAAATATATTTGATGATTTCGTTATTCATGGCAGCCTCATGCCAGCAGGGATGGCCCGGTTATTTACGGTTAGCATCTTTCAGGAAAAATGGTTTAGGTCGCAGCACTTTATCAAAGGTAAAATACTGAATGAGGGTAAAATCCTTGCCGTCGTTTACCAGGGCATACAAACGGTCGAGATCATATGGCAGCGGCAACCCCTGCGGATCGGTTTGCCCGTAAGGTCCCTGCTTATGGAATGTCTTGATACTCTGACTAAAACCACTGGTGTCGGTCAGCGTGATGATGATAAACGGTTGCGACTGCAGGATTGAGTCCTTGCGAACTTTATCCATATCATTCAGTAACGCCTCGTAGTTCAGGTTTCTGAAGCCTGAAAGGAAATTAAGCACCTTGAGCGTGTCATAGTCTGTCACTTCCTTAAGATCCTTCAGTGAGATGAGTGAAAATTTGTTTTCCCCGTTGTTCCTGACTTCGTATGAATAGTCGGGGGTGGAAGGCACTTCTACCTTTACACTGGCGATTTCGGGAATGCTCTTCCTGAAAATATTGTAGTTACGCCAGTATTTTTCAATCGGGCTGTATCTTGGGGACACAAATCCCCTGAATCCCGGCAGGAACACAATAAATGGTTCCGACGACCCCTGCATCAGCATGAAGCAGCCCTGGTTGCTCGGGGTGGCACCGCCCACATAATATATCTTGGTCAGCTTTTCATGCGGAAACCAGCGGAACGTGCCGAAAAGATCAATCCGGTATACCATCTGGTAGATTTCAACCTTGATGGCATTCACTGCGAGGTCTTTGACGATGTTATCATGCGCTGCCCTGGCAACAGGCTGCTGCACTTCGATCTGGACCATTGTTTTGAGCAGCAGGTCAATACTCTGATTCTGCGCCGGGTATTTATCATTCACAATCCATTTACCCGTTTCTTTCCTCGAAAGCGTTACCGTGTTGTTGTTTTTATCCGACATAAAAATCCTGGTGACATTGGAGGAGTCGTTCAGTTTGAAATCACTGAACGAACGTCTGAAGGTATTGGTTGACTGTGTAAGCCACAATACCAGCGCTGTCGCCATCAGTAGGATAAAAACAATAAAAATATTCCTGTTTTTTTTCATAATCTATTTTTTCTGACTGCCTGCATAGGCCCGTTTCCTCATCCGGTACTTAACCACTCCGAGGCAGGTAATGAGAAGTACAGGCAGCAGTATGTTCACCAGTTGCCAGAAGATCCGTTGTTTTTCCACCTTTGCCGTATCAAGCAGCCTGAGTTTCAATTCACGGGAACGAACCGAAATGAGCCCGGAATCATCACAAAGGAAATTAATGGCATTGAATACAAGATCCTTATTACCAAACGTTTGCTTGGTATATTGATCAAAGCCCAGTGGCAGCGCGTATCCCTGGGAGAAGTGGAACTGATTTTTCGCGATGTCGCCATCGGAGATCAGGATCATTTTTGTTTTCTTGCTCTTGGATTTAAAGCCGAGGGCTGGGTTGCCTGCCAATTCGGGAGGAATACGGAACAGGAAGGCGGAGGGGAATTCTCCTTCCAGCAGCACCGCCACCGGAAGCGGCCCCTTGTTAAAGACCCTTTCATTCGGTTGTTTTTTCAGTATCTCCAGGTCGATCAGCGCGGGTGCATTCACGGTGCGGGCATAAACCGAGGTCTCCAGCAGAAAGGTTTTCCTGATCCCCGGAGCGGCCACCGTGTCGATGGTGCTGAGAAACTCAGTTTTTATGGCATTCAGCCCGTTTACGATGGGATGGTTGATGGTTGGCATCAGTACCGGAAAAAAGTACCACTTCAGAAAATCAAACTGCGGCTGGTTTCCCACCTGCCCGGTTTTCACCGGGATTGGCAGTGCATTCATATCCTGTACCAGGTTCACATTGGCACGCACCCCGTAGGTGAACAGCATGTCCTCAAGATTGATATCATTGGGGATGCCCATACTGGTGCTGTATTTCTGCAGGCTGTCCATACTTGCAAACACCGGATCGATCAGCCACAGCACTTTGCCGCCGCGCATGATAAACTGGTCGATTAGGAATTTATCGCGTTCATCAAACGGTTTGGTGGGTTTGGCAATGATAATCGCCCTGAATTTATTAACCAGCACATCATGCGTTGAATCAGTTTTCAGCCGGATCGCCAGGCTGGAAATTTTATTGTTGATGACAACACGGTCAACATTATAGAATTCGGAAAGGGACGCTTGCAGATCGTAGGTTTCCCTTTGGTCAAGTTCCCCCTGTCCTTCAATAAAGGCAATCCGTGGCTTAATGGCAGTGGTCAGGTTTTTGATGGCACTGGCGAGATTATACTCAAGTGACTGTATGCTGGTATTCAACACCTTGTTCGGATCTTCCTGCAACTGGGCCATGAGCAGCTGTACCGGAATCTCCTTGCCATGATACGAAACCATGGCCCCGGGAAAAATGATCAGCTGAGATGAGCCTCCTTTTTTGCTGACCCTCAGGTCGGTTGGCTGCAGACCACGTTCTACAAGGAGCCTGTAGGTATTGTTGCGTTCCTTGTCGTTGGTGTTTTCAGAAGGATTTACAAACTCATACTGGACGTTGTCGCTGTATGCCCGGAACTCATCCAGCATCTCACGTGTTTCATTTGAGAGGCGCTGAAATCCGGGGGGCAGGTCACCGGCGAGGTAGATTTTGAAAAAGACAACATCATCCAGCTTTTTCAATAGCTTTTTCGTTGCCGGGGCGAGCGAGTAACGCTTTTCACTGGTGAGGTCAATGCGTGCGTTGATAAAAGCGCTGATGAAATTCACCAGGATCACAATGGCGATTCCCAGTAAAAGACCGGTAATGTTGCCCCGTTTTATATTTCGCTTTTTATCGGTCATTTCAGTTTGTTACCATTTCCTGGATTCAAGGGCTAATTTTGTCAGCAGGATAAAAAAAGCAGTCACTCCCAGGAAATAAACCAGGTCGCGGGTATCAATCACACCGCGGCTCATGGAAGAATAATGTGCATTGAGGCCCAGCGACTGGATAACCAGCCCCACTTTTCCGGAAAGGAGGAATGAATAGATGAATTCAAAGCCCATATAGAGGAAAAAGCTGATAAATACTGCCAGTATAAAGGATACGATCTGATTGTCGGTGATAGACGAAGAAAAGATGCCGATGGCTACGAAACTGGCTCCGAGAAAAAAGAGGCCGATATAGGAGCCCCAGATGCTTCCCGAGTCAAGATTGCCCGGTGGCAGACCCAGCCGGTAAACGGATATGTAATATACCAGGGTGGGCAAAAGGGCAATGATGACGAGAACAACACCGGCCAGGTATTTTGCCATGATTACCTGTAAATCGGTAAGAGGCTGGGTCATGAGCAATTCCAGCGTGCCGCTTTTCTTTTCGTCGGCAAAGGAACGCATGGTGATGGCCGGGATCAGGAACAGGAATACAAAAGGGGCGATGATGAAAAGTCCGTCAAGACCTGCAAAGCCGTAGTCAAGCAAATTGAACTCCAGCGGAAAGACCCACAGGAAGAGCCCTGTCATAAGCAGAAATACGATCATGACGATATACCCGATGAGCGAGTTTAAAAAACCGTTGATCTCTTTCCTGAAAAGGGTAAACATGCTTGTGATAATTAAAGGCGTGCAAAATTAGCATTTTTAAGGCACCAAAATGCACCTTCACCGAACATTTAGGGAACCTGCCGGGCGACATACCCCGAATAGTCAATCAACTTGGGTTCGTAAGATTCCTTCAGAAGGTGGGAAGAGATCAGGAAATCGGCCGTGGAGCGGTTGCAGGCAGTAGGAATGTTATAAACAACGGTGATCCGGAGCAGCGCTTTCACATCGACATCATGCGGTTGAGGCTGCATGGGATCCCAGAAAAAAATGAGCAGGTCAATTTTTCCTTCAGCGATCATGGCGCCAAGCTGCTGGTCGCCGCCAAGCGGGCCCGACTTCAGCTTGATGATATCGAAGGTTATCTTTTCTGCCTCTTCAAGCTTGTTCATGATCG
The DNA here is from genome assembly GCA_903959905.1 of uncultured Bacteroidales bacterium. GTDB lineage: Bacteria > Bacteroidota > Bacteroidia > Bacteroidales > FEN-979 > CAIVAT01. Next base: position 11,866 of record CAJBYO010000030.1, on the reverse strand, counting down.
TTTCCTCAACAAGCTTGCCGGTTGTTCCTGTACAGATCAGGTGGTGGCCGAGAAGGGTTTTATAGTTGAATTCAACCCATTCCACAAGGTCTTTTTTCCGGTTATCATGACCGACGAGTGCAATATTCTTAGATTGTTCCATGGTAAATTCAGTTTATTCCAGTTCAACAGATACCAGCTGATCCATCTTCAACCCGAGCAGGCTGCTTGCTTTTCCTTCCCTGATGGCGATTTCAAGATACCCGCTGCTGGAGAAGAGTGCCAGCATAACCCCCTGGCTCACATCCTTGTATGATTTGCTTATTTCGCTGATACTGTAGTTTGCCGTACGAAAAGTGATGGCAAACCGGCGGTTTTTGACAATGGACCTGAACAGTGTTTCGGTGATGTTCACAAATACATTTTCGTAGTTATCAACGTAGATCACCTTGCCTTTGATGCTGTCGCCCTGGATCACCGGCTGGAAAGCCATTCGCTGTAAAAGGCCTGCCTTTGGATGGCCGAGTTCCTCTATGGGTTTTCCCCCGGCGATGTGGCATGCCACCTTGACGAATACATCCCGGGTGGGAAATGTGAAATAATCGGAGTCCTGCATCACATCGAGTTCAATGATCCTTTCGGGCTTCTCATCAAAGAGGAGGGAGAAGATCCCGTTATCGGCGCCGATGAAGTAATGGCCGCGATGAAATACCAGTGTATGGGGAGTTTCAATGGCTGCTTCAGTATTGATGGCAATGATATGAACCGTTCCCTCGGGGAAATTCGGATAAAAATTCCTGATGATAAAGGCAGCCTGATTCAGGTCAAAAGCCGGGATATTATGGGAAATGTCAATGATCTGCGCTTCAGGCATCAACTTTAATATGGCGCCCTTAACGGCTCCCGTATAATAATCCTTAATTCCCCAGTCGCTGGTAAGCGTGATAATGGCCATGGAAATATTCGTACATTTGCGTATTCAAAGGTATAAATTTTTCATGAGTGAAAAGCTAATAAACATTGAATCCTTTCATCCGCTGGATATTTTTGGCGCCAACGACCAGAACCTGGAACTGATCAGGAACTATTTTTCCAAAATCAAGATCGTTTCCAGGGATAATTTCATCAAAGCATTCGGAGAAGAGTCGGACCTGCTCGATTTTGAAGCAAAGTTCACCTCCCTCCTGCTTCATTTTGAACGGTTTGGCCGCCTGACAAAAACCGACATCGGGCTGCTGCTGAATACCGATCAGAACGGCACAGCGTTAACTCCTGAAGGACAAAACGATGTACTGGTTCACGGCAAGAACGGGATGCTCATCAGGGCACGCACTGCCAACCAGCAAAAAATCGTGGAATGCAGCCTGAAGAACGACCTGGTGTTTGTGATCGGGCCGGCCGGAACCGGCAAAACCTATACGGCGGTGGCGATGGCCGTTCGTGCCCTGAAAAACAAGGAGATCCAGCGCATTATCCTCACACGCCCTGCAGTGGAAGCGGGCGAAAACCTTGGCTTTCTCCCGGGCGACCTGAAGGAGAAACTTGATCCTTACATGCAGCCGTTGTATGATGCGCTGGGCGACATGCTGCCCACCCAGAAACTGCTGCAGTATATTGAAGAACGTGTTATAGAGATTGCACCGCTGGCGTTCATGCGCGGAAGAACGCTCAACAACGCGTTTGCCATCCTGGATGAAGCACAGAATACAACACCCAGCCAATTGAAAATGTTCCTGACACGGATGGGGGCTTCGGCGAAATTTATTGTTACCGGCGATGTTACGCAGATCGATTTGCCAAAGAACCAGCAAAGCGGTCTTTTACACTCACAGAACATTCTCCGCGATATCCCGGGCATTGACTTTGTGTACCTTGACAAGGGGGATATTATCAGGCATAAGCTGGTGAGCAGGATTCTTGATGCGTATGAGAAGGAGAAGTAGCGAAATAGCGAAATTATAATACAGTTAAAATCATATAGTATGACAAATGTGCTGTTAAAGACCAGTTTTAGTTTTCCGGGGCAGAAAAGCTTTTACAAAGGGAAAGTGCGTGATGTTTATAATATCAATGATGAATTCCTGGTGATGGTTGCCAGCGACCGGATTTCAGCGTTTGATGTGGTACTGCCCAGGGGCATTCCTTTTAAGGGACAGGTTCTGAACCAGATAGCTTCCAAATTCCTGGATGCTACTTCCGACATCTGTCCGAACTGGAAGATCGCTTCCCCTGATCCCAATGTGACCATCGGGCGTTTCTGCAAAATCTACCCTGTTGAAATGATCATTCGCGGTTATCTCACCGGAAGTTCATGGCGGACTTACCAAAAGGGCTCCCGGTTCATCTGCGGTGTGGCTGTCCCTAACGGGATGAAGGAGCACCAGCGATTTCCGGCACCAATCATCACCCCCACCACCAAGGCGGCGGAAGGTCATGACGAGGATATCACCGAGTCCGAACTGCTTGCAGAGGGACTCATCCCGGCGGCAGAGTATGAGCTGATTAAGAAATACACCTATGCCCTGTTCCAACGCGGCACGGAAATGGCGGCAAAGAAAGGACTGATCCTTGTTGATACCAAATATGAGTTTGGCAAGGGCACCGACGGGAAGATTTACCTGTGCGACGAGATCCACACACCGGATTCTTCCCGGTACTTTTACCTGGATGGGTATGAAGAGCGCCAGGCCAAAGGTGAGCAGCAGCGGCAGCTCTCAAAGGAGTTTGTTCGTGAGTGGCTGATGGCCAATGGCTTCATGGGACAGGAAGGGCAGCAGGTTCCGGAAATGAGCGACAGCTGGACCAAAGAGATCTCCGACCGCTACATTGAACTTTATGAAGGCATCACCGGGGAGAAATTCAACCGGTCGCAGTCGGAGAACATCCTGAGCCGTGTTGAGCAGAACATCCTTGACTGGCTGAAAATCTAAGGGGCTACAACAAACCGTTGCACCGACGATACATTTCCTGCTTTCACCCTGCACAGGTAAACTCCCGCGACAAGGTTTTTAATATCCTTTTTGATTGTGTGGGTTCCTTTTTCCATCACCCCGTTGAACATTGTTTCAACCAGGTTTCCATTGTCATTATAAATATACATGGTTACATGCTCGCTGTGGGAGGTAACGACTACAGGGAAGGAGATGATTTGTGTGGCCGGGTTCGGAAATATTGTCAGCAACCTGGTTTGACCGGGGTTTTCAGGATCAACCAGGCCAGCAGGATACATCAGCGGACTGCCTGCCTGCACCCATGCGGTATAGATCAGATCGGCAAGAGAAAGTGAGGCACGGCGCAGCAGATCTATGGTAAACGCACCGGATTCATTCCACAGTGCCTGGTAATAAGCGTCGGAACTCACGTTTCCTGCAATGGTATGGGCTATATTATCCGCAATCAGGACACTGTCGACATACGCATAGTTGGTATACAGGTTTGAAAATACAAAATCGCTGACGTTGGCAATAAGCTGCACCGAATCGGGAGGGTAAACCAGCAATTGCTCATATTTGCTGATCATGGTCGTTTCGTAGCGTGAATGAAGCCCTGTCTGACCTGTTAGCTGTCCGTTATAATTTTTGGTAATGTGCAGCGGCTGGTGTTCGTCGCCAAGATAATGGCCGAGGTCGGCGGCAAAAAGAGCCGCCTTGTTCCAGTCATACCTGCCAAAACATGCCTTAAGCGAGTCAAAGGCAGTAACGGTTGCCCATGGCAAAATTCCCTGGTCCATCACGAAAGTATATCCGTACCGCGCTACCAGCGTATCGAACGACTGCGAGATCTGCCCATTCTGAATGAATTCGGGATAATTGTCAATGTCAATATAGTGCTTTGGCGCTTCAGTAGGATCACTACCCTTCCTGTAGTCGGCTGCAGAGGCGTTCGCCGTTACAACATTTGTCCAGTTGGGGATGAGAAACAACAAAGTGGTGGGGTAACAGTAAGCACTTTTATCATTGATGATCCGGTGGGCCTTACTTCCCCACGACGACAGCAGCAGGCAGATACCTACAAACGAAACAGCGTACAGTATTTTCTTCATTTAAAAGCGTTTAAAAGGTTTTCCAGGTCTTCAGTCTTTGCACTTTCCCCGGTTTTGCTGTAAGAAAAAATAAGACTGCTTATCAGACGGCGGATCGTATCGCTGTTGCTGCAGGGGGTAAAAAAGGATTTGTCGGGGGTGATTTTCATCTGCCCTGTAAAAAGCTCAATTTCACGCCGGGTAAACACCGATCCCCTGTTGAAAGGGTTGATATAGAAAAGCACATCATCTTCATCGGGGTTCTCAATCCCGGGTTCAGTAAGGTATGCCAGGATAAAGTGCTGCGGAAGATTCACCCCATACAGCGGAAGTCCGAGTTTCTGTCCCAGGATAAGGTAAAGGATGCCAATAGATACCGGGCTACCCATCCTGGATTCAAGCATCAGGTTGATGTAGTTGTTACCCGGTGCCAGCATGTCTTTGCGGTTGCCGTCAAAATGATGGATATCAAAAAGAATGTGATTCAACACTTTAACATTCTCGAGCGCTGTCAGGTTTTCGTTCAGTTCAATCCATACGTCCATTTTCATCTGTTCAATGGAAATGATCGTATTTTTTACATCCAGTGACGGATACATGGTCCTGGCGACCAGGATAAACCCCTGAAGCAGGTCGGATGAGCCAATGGTAAGCCAGTTTAAAAATTCAAGGTAGAGGTTCTCCTGCTGAAGATGTCGGACGATACTGCGGATACGCTCATGCAGGGTGGAATTGAATGTATTATCCAGCAGTTGTTCAAGCGGTTCAATGGCATCGGGCCCCTGCAGCAAAATCTGATCTCGGATAACCCTGAATGCGTTTTCATCAGGTTCATCCAGGAGGTTGATCAGGGCGGCGAGGGTGGGGTTGGTCATGGGGTTACGGTGCGATACGGTCCAATACCATTGTTATCATTTGGTTGATAACCGTTTTATGTTCCTGGCTGTAATTCCCGTTTGCCCGGTTGGCGATAATGGCACATACCGTGGCAGTTTCGTGGCCCATCAGTGCTCCCAATCCATAAATGGCCGAGGTTTCCATCTCAAAGTTGGTAATGCGGTGGCCGTCGTGCCTGAATTCCTGAAGTTTTTGAATCATATCCGGGTCGGTAAGGGGAAGGCGCAGGAATCTGCCCTGGGGGCCGTAAAATCCGGGAGCAGTAACCGTGATGCCGGCTACGGTACCCGGCCTGAAGAGTTCAATCAACCGGTCGGAGCCCTTCACAAAGTAAGGTTTTGACTGATCGGCAGGCCAGTTTGAATAGGCAGAAAAGGCGTCGGTTAGTTCCCTGTCAATGATCCCCGGCATACCCTTGTAAAAATGCAGCAGGTTATCCAGCCCGACTGCATGTGTTGACAGAACAAGGCTGTTAACGGGAATATCTGCCTGGATCGCGCCTGAGGTTCCCAGCCGGATGATGGTAAGCGAACGCTGAACCGGTTTCTGAACTCTGGTTTGCAGGTCAAAATTGGCAAGTGCATCCAACTCATGCATGACGATGTCGCAGTTGTCGGTACCAATACCCGTTGACAGGGCGGTAATGCGTTTTCCGTGGTAATAACCGGTTTGGGAATTAAACTCCCGGTTTGAGGCAGCATGGTCGATGCCGGTGAAATGTTCAGAGATTTCATAAACCCTTTGCGGATCTCCAACAACAATCACAATATCGGCAAGATCTTCAGGTTTCATGGCAATGTGGTAAATGCTGCCATTGTTATTGACCATCAGATCGGGTTGAGCAGGTACAGACATTCAGTTAGTTTTTTACAAAAGTACGAAAAAAGACAACTGCTTCTTTTCCGGCAGAATCCACGTAGCCCAATTTCCGGATGGGCACCCCCCCGGGAAAAAACTGGTTGTCTCCGACAACATCCTGACAATAACTAAAGAATTGTTTTACTTGCACTTCACCTCATTTTCATTTTCAATTCAACAACTTTCCATGGTGCCACATCATTTGGTAACTTTGCAAAAAAATTAAGGCTTGTATCCCTTTGACCGTTGATGTGGGTATTTCCTCCAGCGGGACACCCCATATCAATGTTTCATCCGCGTGGACATTTATCGAATCAACCTGTTAGATAAGCTGGCAGATTTGGAAAATAACCACCGCAAGAGAATCAAAATCAAGGCCTGAGGAGGAATATTTATGAATATTGAAATCATCAACATAGGAGATGAACTGCTGATCGGGCAGGTCATCAACACCAACGCCTCGTGGATGGGGGAACAGCTGATTCTTTCCGGGTTCAGGGCAGGACAGTTCACGATCATCAGCGACTCGCGGGAGCATATCCTTGAAGCGCTTGCGGGGGCTGAAAAACGTGCACAGGTGGTACTGATCTCTGGAGGTATTGGCCCGACAAGAGATGACATCACGAAGCACACACTCTGCGAATTTTTCAACACCCGACTTGTGTTCAACGAGGAGGCATACCGTGATGTGGAGGCTCTTTTTGCAAGGCGCGGCTACCCGGTAACGGAACTTAACCGGCTGCAGGCTGAACTTCCCGAGACGTGCACAGGCATTCCAAACAAGCTCGGAACAGCTCGTGGCATGTGGTTTGAAAAAGACCGGAATGGAGGCGGAAAAACCATTTTCATATCCATGCCCGGGGTGCCCTTTGAGATGAAAGCCATGATGACCGATTATATCATTCCACGGCTGAAAGAAAGGTTCAATACGCCGTATATCCATCATAAGACCATCCTTACGCAGGGAGTTGGGGAATCATTCCTTGCCGCCCGGATTGAGTCGTGGGAAAACGCCCTCCCCACACACATCAAACTGGCTTACCTGCCCCAGCCGGGTATTGTCAGGCTCCGGCTGACAGGTGAAGGCAAGGATGAAAAAATCCTGCATCAGCAGATTGACAGCGAGGTGGTAAAATTGCAGGGGCTGATCCCGCAGTATATCTTCGGATACGACCTTGATACACTTGAGCTTGTTGTCGGAAAGCTGCTCAAAGAAAGAAATGCCACCCTGGCAACTGCAGAAAGTTGCACCGGAGGGACCATTGCACAGATGATCACCAGTATCCCCGGGAGCTCTGCCTATTTTAAGGGATCCGTAGTGGCATATTCCAATGAAATAAAAGAGCATATCCTTGGCGTAAGTCCTGAAACCATTGAGAAATACGGTGCTGTCAGCAAGGAAACCGTAACTGAAATGGCCATCGGGCTGCAGCAGCGGTTTGACGCCGATTATGCGATTGCAACATCAGGAATCGCAGGGCCCGACGGCGGAACCGCAGAGAAACCTGTTGGCACGACCTGGATTGCCATTGCCGCGCCGGATGAAGTTTTCGCGGAGTATTATCTTTTCGGCGACAGCAGGGAACGCAATATCAGGCGAACCTCATTGCAGGCGCTTAACCTGTTGAGAAAGAAACTCCTGCAATAACTATTACAGGTTATTATCTCAGTTTATTGTCACAGTAATATCAAACCTTGACGCACTTTCAGTACAACTGACAGTTTGTGTGGCATAATAATGGGTGCCATTCACAAGCACTGTTGAGGTTGACAAGGCTGTACCACCAGAAGATCCAGCATACCACCTGATGTATGAACCTGTTGCCTGCAAGCTTGCAACCGTTGCACCTGCGCTGTATGTTTGCGACGACGAGCCGGTCGGTTTGCAAGGGGTAGGGTCAAAAGATGCTGTAACATCAACCCTTGTTGTGCTTTCGTTTCCGTTCACGGTCTGGCTGGCATAGTAATGGTTGCCATTGACCAGCGTCGTTGAGGTTGCCAGCTGAGACCCTCCCGAAGAAGAAGCGTACCATTTGATCCCTGTGCCTGTTGCCTGAAGGCTGGCCACCGTTGGTGCTGTACCTGAATAAGACGGCTGGTTTACCGTTACCTCCAGTGAAGCACAGCCTGTGCTGAACTGGCTGTTGTTGTAGTTTCGGGCGTAATAGGTGGTTGTGGTTGTAGGTGAAACTGTGAAGGTTGCTCCCGTTCCCACCTGGGTACCCCCGCAACTTCCCGTATACCAGTAAACAGTCCCCACTGCCCCGTTGGCTGTAAGAAGTGTACTGAAACCGTTGCATATCGGGTTAGCCGAAGCAGTCACAGACGTCGGGTTTGCCGGGAAAGCGGGATCAGCAATTTTTGTAATGATCACCGTTCCGTTGCCTGCGCGGCTGCCTGCTGTCATCACCTGGCTGGAGCCGGCATTGTATGAGCCGCCGCCGCCGCCGCCATTTTCAATCCAGCCGCTGCCGCTTGGCTGGTTTCCGGCACCACCGCCGGAATATCCGCCACCACCGCCGCCGCCAATTACTGCGCCGCCGCCTCCGCCGAATCCTCCGTCGCTGCCGTAAGTTTGTCCACTTGCAGATCCATTCTGCCCACCTACTCCATACCCATCAAGGATACTTGCGCCGCCATCAGCTCCGGAAATTGCTGAGGCACCTGCGGAGAGCCAGCCACCACCGGCAGAACCACCATGTGCGTGTTCACCGTTGGTTGAGTGCTCCTCTCCTCCACCGCCGGAAGTACCCCCGGCCGAAACATATTGGCCGTTTGATGCAGAACCTGACGTTGTTGCCGTGCCGTCGTTTCCGTTGTAGGCAGTTCCCTGGTTGGCACCGCCACCGCCACCGCCGCCTGCTGCTATCATAGGAGTGCTGGCAGAAGATAGCCAAACAAAACTACCTCCACCGCCACCGCCGCCTTCGTACTGACTGCTTCCGTAATAATTCGCTGCTGTTTGCCCTACAATGACCTTCAGCACCTGTCCTGATGAAAGTGAAAACTCCCCTTTGGTGTATGCCCCATAACCCCCTGTACGAAAGTTTGAATAAGAATTTCCGCCCTGTGCCCCGTAGGTCTCAATTTTGTATGTTCCCGATACCGGGACAGTCCATTCCTGGATTCCCTGGGTGGTCACTGTCACATTGCCTGCCAGGCTGGTTCCGGTATAGGCTGAGTTAACCTGTGCCTGCGACGGGCCAAGCCGCCCTGAAACACCGGCAGTTGTAAATGTATAGATGCTGTAAACAAACACAACTGTGAGCGTTTGGGTGCCGGCATCGCATGTCGGACCGTTCACACCGCCCCAGTTCTGGTTCGCGATATGCGGCCTGACAATATACCCGGGATTCGGACATCCGCAAACCGATCCTGTTGCACTCAGTTCCAGTCCGCTGCCACAGGCTCCAACCGCCCATGTCCTGCCTCCGGAAGTCCAGCTGCCCGGTGCGTTTGTATACAGTGCATTGGCAATGGCTGTTGCAACGGCAGGATCAGTGACAGTAACACCGGTTGCATCGTTGCTCCCTTTGATCGTCACTGAACTGTAGGTGCGTGGCGTAAGCTGGCTTATAAAACTGGTCCAGTGGGTCCACTGGACATCAGAAGCAGTGTATGAGACCCCGGATGTGAATGTCTCTGAATATGTTACAGTTTGACCATTCATCCTCGTCACTGTGAACAGGAGGACAATTAAAAAAATGACAGACTGTTGTATGGCAAGTGACCTCAGCGCCTGTCTGCAGATTGTAGGTTTGTGTATCATAGCTGGTTGATTTATTGATTTTTTCTCCAAACAACAGTGGGAATTGGTAATGGTTGCGATATTCAATAATATAATCTGAAATAAATGCCAATAAAAATCCATACCGTATCATTTTCCCCGTCCGTGCTTAGTAGATGACCCTTATCATTCCGTTACCCGCTCTAGTTCCTCCCGTTGTACTTCCCCCTGTCACACCTCCTATATACGATGATCCGCCACCGCCTGAGCCGTGGGCATCGCTGGTTCCGCCACCATAATATCCGCCACCGCCGCCGCCATTCCACGGGGTATATGAAACAATGGCATTGCCGCCCTGGCCGAGATCGCCGCCGAAGCTGCCCCCGGCAACCTGTGTTCCGCCGTACCCTCCGCTGTATGCGCCACCGCCTTTAGTTCCTGTAAGTCCTCCGCCATTTCCGCCGTTGCAGGAGCCGTTGTTTGTTGAACCGCCTCCACCTCCTGCAACAATTATGCGGTTTGCCAATGCGGTGCCGCCAACTCTCACATCGGAAGCACCACCGCCTCCACCGGCAAATCCCGATGATGCGCTTGTTTGCCCGTTCCCGCCACCGTTCCAGCCAGCACCGGAGGGAACACCTGCTCCTGTTGCTGTAGTTCCCTGGCCACCCACATAAATATACAATGTTTGCCCGGGTGTAACGGAAAGAGAGCCGGTTGCATAGCCTCCCAGTCCACCTGAATAACTGCCGGTCCATCCCTGGGCACCCCATGATTCAACCGTTACGCTGGTTACGCCGGCAGGAACCGTAAATGTTTGCACGCCCCCGGTATAACTGAAATCTGATTGGGTAAGTATTCTTGTAATGACGACCTGTCCTTGTCCACTGTGCGATCCACCAATATTTGACTGGCTTGTTCCGTTGTTGTAGGAACCGCCTCCGCCGCCCGACGGCTGACCAGTCCAGCCGCCCCCCTGGCCGCCGCTGTATCCGCCACCGCCTCCGGAGCGGTTAAAGGTGTTGTGCCAGCCACCGCCACCACCGCCAAAACCGCCGTCACCGCCTACATATCCCGATGTATTCCCTTCTATTCCTCCTGTTGCACCATTGGCAAATGCAGAACCACCAACGGCATAAGTGAGATCAGTTCCTGTTCCCCCGTTGGTAAAAAATCCGCCACCGCCGCCTGCAGCTCCGTTTGAACCGCATGTGCCCCCATTACCTGAGGTACCGCCACCACCGAGATACGTGCTTCCTCCCGATGAGGTTGCAAGTGCGTGTATAGTTGCCGTTGTCTCAAAGTTTGTATAACCTCCGCCACCACCTGCAATGACTAAGACAGATGAATTACTGTTGTAAGGGCTCCTGATCACGAATGATCCGCCACCGCCGCCACCGCCCTGGTAACTGCCATTTTCCGAACCGTTCACTCCTGTTTGCCCTACGGCAATTTTTATCACTTCACCCTGTGTCAGGCTGAATGTTCCGGTCATGTCCGCGCCTAAACCACCGCTCCTGGCACCTTGTGCCCCGTAAGCCCTGATGGTATACTGGCTTGTCACAGGAACAGTCCACTCCTGTATTCCCTGGGTATTGACAGTTACACCGCCTTGCAGGGAACCACCTGAATACGATGAATTAACCTGCGCCTGGGTGGGCCCCGAACGCCCTGTCGCCCCTGCATTCGTGAAGGTCCACGTGTTATAAACGATGGTTGTAAAACTTACCTCATCGCCATAGGTGGTGCCGGCGCTGTTTGTTGCATAGGCTCGCACGTAATAGGTTGTGGTATTGGTAAGACCTGAAACATCAAGGGCATACGCACCTGTTCCAAAACTTCCGGTTTCGGAAGCATTCGTTCCTGTTGCGGCCGGATCAAAACCGCTGGTGGTGCTGTATTTGAACCCGCGAACCGTGGGGCTGGCGCCACCGGTGGCCGTAATGTTTCCGTTCAGCGTAGCTGTAACAGCACCGACACTGCCGGCGCCCGATGTGGAAACGGATGGCGCTGAAGCACACGAAGAGGTGGTTTGGGACAGGGATGTTGATGAAGAGAAACAACCTGAAGCGTTATAGGCCCAGATATAGCGCGTATAGGCCGTATTGCATGTAAGCCCGGTTTCAGTTTTGGTGAGTGCCGTACTCATGTCCGTTGCGCCACTGTAGACATTGGCTGTACTCCATTTGTAGCCTGTTGCTCCCGATGCTGCAGCCCAGTTCCATATCACCTGTGTCTGCGATGGGGTATGCGTTGAAGCGGCCGGAGCAGCCTGTGTCACAACAGATGCGGTAACCTCAACCCTGGTGGTGCTTTCATTTCCGTTAACAGTCTGGCTGGCCCAGTAATGCTGGCCATCAACAAGCGGTGTTGAGGGATCAAGT
>CAJBYO010000029.1 GCA_903959905.1 uncultured Bacteroidales bacterium | reverse complement strand
GGTGCCATTTTGTCCTGGCTATCCCGAACAACGTTTTGGTATACAGCCCATTTGGGGCGGAAAATGGTCCATGGTGCTATTTTTAGCGATCAGCATTAATTTTTTCGTTTTATCATAAACCCCCTTTTCGGAGGGGACTCAAACTTAAAACTTAAAACAAATTTATATGAAAACATACGTCATCACCGGTGCAACCGGCAATACCGGAAAACCGATAGCACTTGGCCTGCTTGAACAAGGCCATAAAGTGCGCATTATAAGCCGCAGTGCGGAAAAAGCAAAAGAACTCACCGACAAAGGTGCAGAATTATTCCTGGGCGACACCTACGATGCAAGCCTGGTGAAGAGCGCATTTGCAGGGGCAGATGCAGTATATGCAATGATCCCGTTTGATGCGGCAGCTCCCGATTATACCGCATCACAGGTTCAGCATGCCACCGCAATTGCAGAGGGGCTCAGGGCCAGTGGCGTAAAATACGTTGTCATGCTCAGCAGCATCGGAGCACACCTTACCGAAGGAGGAGGTGTGGTGCAGGGATTACAGAAAACTGAAGCGATCTTCAACACCATTGATGGATTGAACGCTGTCTACCTCAGGGCTGGGTACTTTATGGAAAATACCATGATGCAGGTCGGGGCCATCAAATTCATGGGTGCCATGGCCACACCGGTTCGTGGCGACCTTAAAATTTCCATGGTTGCTACCCGGGATATTGCTGCAGTTGCCTTGCGAATCCTCTCAGATCTTTCTTTCACCGGGAAAAGTGTTGAATATGTCCTGGGTCAGCGGGATGTAACATACAATGAAATAGCTGAAATTTTTGGCAGTGCCATCGGCAAACCCGACCTGAAATACCATACCGCAAGTTATGATGAAGGCAAACAGGCCATGCTGCATGCGGGCATGGGCGAAAGTGTCGTTGACAAACTTCTCGAATTCATCAAAGCGCTGAATAACGGCCGTGCACAGGAAGAAGTTAAGCGGACTCCGGCGAATACGACTCCGACAAGCATTGAGGATTTTGCGAAGGTGTTTAAGATGGTTTTTGAGATGTAGCTGGCGGACGGACAGCGGACAAGCGGACGGACAAGCGGACAGGTGGAAGGGCAGACTCAGTGGGGCAATTCCCGCGTTGCATGAAAAACAACGACCGGGGTTGTTTTCGCTGATTTCTGTTGTATATTTGGTTGTCAAATAACTACTGCCATGCGGTATTTGCCATCCATCAGAACACGTCCTGAATTTCTCAGACCCTTCCTCCTCCTGGTTATTTTTAGTTTCCAGTTTAATCCGGCACTTACCCAGAACTGGGAAGGCGTTTCTTCGCCAGGAATAAAGATGTACATGTCATCTTCACTGTCATTGGAGGGATACCGCTATGATTCCGTTGCTGCTGCCGCAAACGGTGACAGCCTTTTCTTTAGTTTCCCAAGGATTTTTCGTATTACAGGAACTACAGTTGTTGATACCGCTGCCGGCTCAATCCTCGGAAAGCATATCCTGAAACGGCATGAAGGAGTATTCCTGGTGACCAACTGGCAAGGCGACTCCCTCCTGCTGTGTCCGCATGCCTCTGTTGGGGAAAGCTGGCACTTTTCCCCGCTTCCGTTGTCCGGGTACATGCTGGCAACGATTGTAAGCTCCGGCACAGGAATGGTTCTTGGAACACCTGACAGTTTAAAAACGATTAATCTCCAGGCTTTTGACAGTTTGAACAACCCGGCAACCCAACTCATGAACGGCCGGCAGATCGTGCTTTCAAAACATCACGGCATTGTTCAAACTTTTGACTTGTACAAGTACCCTGATCTGCCCAACAACGACTTTACACTTGCCGGAACGTCTCAACCCCGCGCAGGCATTCAGCCACTTAGCCGGAAAGAAACATACTCCTTTCGCCCGGGGGATGTTTTTCACCTTTTTACCGATGATGAATTTAATTCGGGGCACTCCTTTGTCACCAAATCATACATGATCCGTACGATCCTGGGTGCACAGTGGGCTCCCGACAGCCTGTCGGTAAGCTATGCAACACATGAATGCACCGAAATCATTGGTATAAATTACCCGACATACTATCCCGACACCTCTTTCACCGAGGTAAACAAAAACCTGAATTACAGTTTGTCACCGGCAGGGGATTTCCTAAAACTACCCCAGGAATTCGCTCCGGTCTGGAACGGATGTTACTGGTACAGCCCGATGTTTCCCCAAAGCCCTGATGCCGCATTTCCGGGGCGTTATGTAAAAACCGTCGACAGGTATCATTACGTCAAAGGTACAGAGACAGGCGGCGAATGGAAATCAGGGCCGTATGCTGCAGTGTGCTACGGCAATGGCACAACAAAATTCGAGAATGGCATGGGGATAACATTAAACCGAAGCACTGCCCCGATGACGATCCATGAAGAATCCCTTGTTTACGGTGAACTGCAGGGCACCGTTTTGGGATCACCCGTATACGCCGACTGCAACACCCTGATGCCCCGGCTCACCGTAAGTGAAGACACACTGCGGTTTACTTCACTTGCCCCATCCACCGACACCTCATTTATTTTCACCAACAAATCCTGGAGCATCAGCGGCACTATGCCGGCATGGGCTACTGTGAACAAGAACAAGGGTTATGGAAACGACACCCTGGTTATTTCCGCACTGGAGGCCAACCCGGGAAGTGCCGAGCGTAAAGCCTCATTTTCCGTGGCTGTAAAATTTGCCACCGGAAAGAAAATAACACTCATCCAGGCTGGTAAACCAGGAGGAATCGGGGAACAAGGCTGGAAAAAGATAAAGGTTGCCCCCAACCCTGTGGAAGAAAAAGCATTGATAACATTGCAAACCAATAACTTCCAAAACAGCGAGGCAAACTACAGTTTGGCCGACTGTCTCGGGCGTGTGGTGGCCGAAGGCAGCTTTCACGGGCCCTCATTTATATTTCAAAGGAACGGATTACCCGGTGGGATATATTATCTGAGAATCAACAAAACCGGAAGTATGGAAACCTACTCTATCAAAATCATCCTGCTTCCTGAAAGGTAAGAATTCGGTTATACTTGCCGGTAATTAAATGCTCCACCCTCCAGCATTGGCACCTGTCACCTGTCACCTGTCACCTGTCACCTGTCACTTCTCCCTCGTCATCTTAAACACCGTCGCATACAACTTCATCTGTTTGATCATGGAAGAAAGCCCGTTGCTGCGTGTCGGAGAAAGATGCTCCTGCAATCCTATCTGATCAACGAATTCCAGTTTGGCCCGGAGGATGTCGTCAGGTGTCTGACCGGAAAGAACGCGAATCAGCAGGCTCACAATGCCTTTGGTGATGATGGCGTCGCTGTCGCCCGTGAACACAACTTTTCCTTCGGTTAAAGAAGCGTGAAGCCAAACCTTTGACTGGCACCCTGTGATCAGGTACTGGTCGGTACGGTATTCCTCGGAAATGATCTGCAATGACTTTCCAAGTTCAATCAGGTAATTATATTTATCCATCCAGTCATCAAACATGGCAAATTCGCTGATGATCTGGGCTTCGGTTTCGTTGATGGTCATGGGTGAGGGGGGTTTGGGGGGCAAAGGTAGGGAAAATGGCGGACAGGTGGACAGGCGGACGGGCGGACGGGAGGACAAGGGGACAAGCGGACGAGCGGACGAGCGGACAAGTGGACGAGTGGACATGCGGACGAGTGAACGGGCGGACGGGTAGAGATGGGTATATTTGAAGCTAATCCTTAGTTTCATTTTGTTGAATTTTATCGTTTATGGATCGTATTAAGCTACTTAATTGACAGGTAATCATCTTTATTTTAGGGTGAAGGATATTATAATCCTGAATAGAAAGAAATTCAAGGTCTCTTGAAAGGGTTATCAATGTTTCCAGTTCAGCCAGGCTTGCGAATGATATCCTGAGAAAATACCTGAGCTCTTTTGAACTCATTCGTGCTGAACCTTCTGTTATATTCGCTGGAACAGATACAGCAGCCCTTCGAATTTGACTTGTCAGTCCAAATATTTCAGTTTTAGGGAAATTGCAGGTCAAATGATAAACATCCTTTACCAGAGTCATGCTAAGTTTCCAAACTTCTAAATCTTTATGAGTCTTCATGATTTTTCCTGCTTAATCCAAAAAACGTAAAAAGGTAATATGCAAATCTGAAAAAGTTATCAACATTTTCACTTTCTCTGGCCTCCCAATAACTTAGTATCACTTCCCTTGTCCACTTGTCCACTTGTCCACTTGTCCACTTGTCCACTTGTCCACTTGTCCACTTGTCCACTCATCCACCTATCCGCCCGTCTGCTTATCCGCTTGTCCGTTCGTCCGCTCGTCCGCCTGTCCACTTGTCCGCTTGTCCGCCAGTCCGCTCGTCCACTCGTCCACTCGTCCGCCATTTGTTAATATTTCATAATTTTTAGTACCATGTATTGCATAGTACCATGTTTTATATTATCTTTGCCGCATGAATACAGAAAACCAAAACGCACAGATGCGAAAAGGAGTCCTTGAACTCTGTATCCTGGCCATCATCGCTGAGCAGGACGCATACGCTTCCGACATCATTTCAAGGTTAAAGGAAGCCAGACTCATTGTTGTTGAAGGAACTTTGTACCCTTTGCTGACAAGGCTGAAAAACGACGGGCTGACGGCCTATCGCTGGGAGGAATCAAAATCAGGCCCGCCAAGAAAGTACCACCAGATAACCGAGACCGGGCTGCAAGCCCTGGCTGGCCTCAAGGCTGACTGGCAGGATCTGATCGGTTCGGTGGAGAAGATTATCGGGAAAGGATGAAGACAATGCTGACAATGCAAACAATGCAAGCAATGCAGGCAATGAAGGCAATGCAGGCAATGAAAAGAATGCAGAGAAGCAGGATTGTGAAAAAGAAATAAACCGTTTTTAGAGATACTTACAGATTTTAACAGATATTCCATGAAAAAAACACTCACAATAAACCTGGGCGGCATCGTGTTCCACATTGACGAGGACGCATACATTTCGCTGAATCAATACCTTGAAAATCTTAAAAAACATTTCAGCAAAGAGGAAGGGTCGCAGGAAATCCTGGACGACATTGAATCACGGATTGCAGAAATCCTGAATGAAAAAAGGTCGGAAACAAAGCAGGTCATCACCATGGAGGACGTGCATGAGGTGATCAGCGTCATGGGGCAACCCAAGGAAATTGACCAGGAGGGAAATCCGAAAGAACGCCCGGATGGGCAGGGGGACGGAAAAGGAAACAAACGATTTTTCCGCAACCCTGATGAAAAGATCATCGGTGGTGTTTGTTCGGGAATCGCTGCCTACTTTCATCTTGACCCGGTTTGGGTCAGACTGATCTTCATTGTGTTCATAGCCGCCGGTGGATCAGGAATTCTGCTTTACCTTGTACTATGGTTTGTCATCCCCGAAGCGCAGACAACCACTGAGCGGCTTGAGATGCGCGGTACCAGGGTCAACATCTCAAACATAGAAAAATCAATGCGGGAAGAGGTTGCCGAACTGCGCGGGAAGATTGGCGATATGGCAACAGCATCGGCCACCACCATCAAAAGGGCAAGTGCGGGTTCTGGCTCGCTATTTGAAACGATTGGCAAAGGGATCCTTGAAGTATTAACATTTTTTGCTAAGGGACTGGTGATCATTGCCGGCATCATCCTCATCATTCTGGGGCTTGGTCTTTTAATAGCCCTCCTCGCATATACCCTAGGATGGACCGGTGGAATATATTCCGACAACGAATTTTCCGTCTTAACTTTTCCTGCCCTGGCAAGAATAATGGTTGGGTGCAACATGCCTGTGGTTTACCTGCAGGTGATCCTCACCATGGTACTTGGAATTCCGCTTTTTATGCTTTTCTACAACGGTCTGAAGATGGTGTTCCGTTTTGAACGGATCAGACACGTTGGGATCACCATGTTCAACGTGTGGGTGGTCGGACTGTTCTTCATGGCATGGTCAGGGCTGAGAATATATAATTTCTATAAGTTTGACGAGGAAAAGCAAATCGAGATCCCGCTGGAAAAACCGGCTACCGACACCCTCTTTGTTTCCTTGTTTCCCGATGATCCGGGGATGAAATTCCTTCGGTATGAACAATTTTACATGGTTGGCGACTGGAAAACCATCATTACCGATGAACATGAACTCTATGTCTTGCCCAAAATCAGGATTGAACAAGCCGATGACTCGCTTTTTTCCATTTCACAGGTCACTATAGCCAGGGGAAAATCAAGGATTGAGGCACATCAACATCTTAGCGGTATCCGGTTTCAATCGGGCACAACCGGGTCAACATTGAGGATCAGTCCGTTTTTACGACTTCCCCGCGAAGAATGCTGGCGCGGTCAGGTGGTTGACCTGATCATCCGGGTGCCAAAAGGGAAATTCGTTCATTTTGACCCTGATGTCATGGCCCTTAAGCCATACTGGTACTATTTGATGAACACATCAAAGGAATCTACTTTCCAGATGACAGAAAATGGTCTGGAAATCAACCCGGATCAGGACTATATAAAGACCAGGGGAGATACCACCTCAACCGTTACGACCAGGAAAGATTATCGTTAAAAGGCGTTTATTGCCTGGATATCAAACGAATATAATACAACCATTTCCGGTTAAGAAAGCATTTCCCTGGCTTTAACAATTGCAGCCACCAGTTGATCAATTTCTTCAATGGTATTGTAGAACGCAAAGGAGGCCCGCACAGTTCCGGGTATCTTCAGGTAATCCATCAGCGGCATGGCACAGTGGTGGCCGGTTCTGACAGCAATACCCATTTTGTCGATGATCATACCGGCATCATACGGATGGATGTCACCTATGAGAAATGAGATCAGGCTTGCCTTGTGCGTCGAAGTGCCGAAGAATCTTATCCCTTCCATGGCTGAAAGTTTTTCAGTCGCATAATTCAGCAGCCGCTCTTCATAAACAGCGATTCTCTCCATTCCAATGTCCTGCAGGTAGTGAATTGCAGCTTGCAATCCCATCACCCCTTCCACGTTGGGTGTTCCTGCCTCAAATTTGAATGGCAGTTCGTTGAAGGTGGTGTGGTCGGTGTAAACGTCTTTGATCATTTCGCCCCCGAGCTGGTAAGGTGGCATCTCTTCCAGGTACTTTTCCTTGCCATACATCACACCGGTACCCATGGGTGCATATAATTTATGCCCTGAAAAACAGTAAAAATCACAGTCAAGGTCCTGCACATCTACCGGGAGATGCGACACACCCTGCGCCCCGTCGAGCAATACCGGAACACCATGCAGATGCGCCATGGCAACGATCTCTTTCACCGGGTTAACGGTGCCGAGCACATTCGACACATGGGTAATGGCCACCAGTCGCGTCTTCTCATTCAGAAACAACCTGAGCTCCTCCAGGTCAAGTTCACCATGTTCATTGACCCCGAGGATACGCAGTGTGGCACCCCGTTCTATACACATCTGCTGCCATGGAACAAAGTTTGAATGATGTTCCATGATGCTGGTAATCACTTCGTCGCCGGGTTTTATATATTTTTCTCCAAACGAAAAGGCAACAAGGTTCAGTGATTCAGTGGCGCCTTTGGTAAAGATGATCTCATGCGTACTGGCGGCATTGATGAACTGCCGGATCTCTTTCCGGGCCTCTTCATAGGCTTCAGTGGCTTTCACACTCAGGTAGTGCACCCCGCGATGAATGTTGCAGTTATCGTGCTCGTAATAGTGACTGATGGCATCAATGACCTGCCGGGGCTTCTGGGTTGACGCTGCATTATCGAAATAGATCAGCGGGCGCTTATATATCTGTTGCTGAAGGATGGGGAAGTCAGCACGGATTTTTTGAATATCAAATGACATGATGTGAGGTTTATTGTGCAAAAGTACGAAAGAATGGTGACGGGTGACGCGTGACGCGTGACGGGTGACGCGTGACGCGTGACAGGTGACAGGTGACGGGTGACGCGTGACGCGTGACGGGTGACGGGTGACGCGTGACGGGTGACGGGAAATCGATGGAATGGTGAAAAATCAGGGGTGGACTGTCAAATTTATTCGTAGTTTTATGGTCACGTAAAACTCCTAAAAAACTGCCGGACCCATGAAAAAAATCTTTGCTCTTTTGTTCTGCTTTGCCTGTTACTTCCTGCCGGCCATCGGCCAGCAACCTGCCGAACTGAAAATTGAATTTGAAAAATATACCTTAGCCAACGGGCTGGATGTCATCCTGCATGTTGACCACTCTGACCCCATTGTGGCGCTTGCCATACGTTACCATGTTGGTTCAAACCGTGAAGTTGAAGGAAGAACCGGGTTTGCGCATCTTTTTGAACACATGATGTTCCAGCGCTCGGAAAATGTCGGTGAGGATCAGTTCTTCAAAATCATTCAGAATGCCGGTGGTACCCTGAACGGAGGAACCAACAATGACGCGACCACCTATTACGAGATTGTTCCTAAAAACGCCCTTGAAAAGATTCTCTGGATGGAATCAGACCGCATGGGATATATGATCAACACCGTGACAGAAAAGGCCTTTACCAACCAGCAAAATGTCGTCCAGAATGAAAAGCGGCAGTCGTATGACAATCAGCCTTACGGATTTTCATCCTGGGTGGTTGCCACAAACCTTTACCCCAAAGGCCATCCCTACAGCTGGACGGTGATCGGGGAAATGGCCGACCTGAAAAACGCCACAGTGGCCGATGTTAAAACATTTCATGAGACATTTTACCTGCCAAACAATGCCACGCTGGTCCTTGCAGGCGATTTTGATGTAGCCAACGCCAGGAAACTGATTGAAAAATATTTCGGTGAGATCAAACGGGGCCCGGATGTTACCGATCCGAAACCGGTACCGGTCACCCTCGAAAAGACAAAAAAGATCTTCCACGAGGATAACTTCGCCAAGACGGCCCAGATCAGGATGATATGGCCAACTGTTGAAGCCTACAATGATGATTCGTACCCGTTGGAATACCTTGGACAGCTGCTTTCACGCGGAAAAAAAGCACCCCTTTACAAGATTCTTGAAAAAGAGCGCAAATTGTCATCCAGCCAGAACGCACGCAACGGTTCACTCGAAATCGCAGGCACCTTCGTCATCAGCGCCACTGCCAATGAAGGGGTAAGCCTGAATGACATTGAAAACGGGGTGTCTGATGCGTTTAAATTATTTGAAAAAGAGAGCTTCACCGATGAAGATGTGGAACGCATCAAGGCAAGCCAGGAGACAGACTTCTACAACAGCATCAGCAGTATCCTCGGAAAATCGTTCCAGCTCGCCTCCTATAATGAAGACAAGGGCGATCCTTCCTGGTATAAGAAAGAGATTGAAATGATGAAATCGGTGACCAAAGCCGACATTATCCGTGTATATCAGAAATATGTTAAGGATAAACCCTGCCTTATAACGAGTTTCGTGCCCAAAGGCCAGTTAAACCTGATTGTTGCAGGCTCCGAAAAAGCAGCGGTTATTGAAGAGAGCATAACAGACGCCACCCAGGTTGACATCAAAGCCAAAGAAGAGGAAGTCATTGCCAAAACACCCACCGTTCTTGATCGTTCTGTAATGCCTACCGACGGCCCCGACCCGCTGCTGGTGCTTCCACAGGTGTGGAATTCAAAAATGCAGGATGGCATGCAGGTTTTCGGTATCGAAAACTCAGAACTGCCGCTGGTGCAGTTTTCCATTGAAATGAAAGGTGGCCATTTACTCGATCCTCTTGATAAACCGGGTGTTGCTAACCTGGTTTGCCAGCTGATGATGGAGGGAACCAAAAACAAAACCCCGCTGGAACTGGAAGAGGCAATAGATAAACTGGGTGCTTCGATTGACATCTTCGCATCCAACAATGCCATCACCCTTTCCGCAAATGCGCTCACCAGGAACTATGAACAGGTGCTTGCCCTTGCCAGGGAGATCCTGCTGGAGCCAAGATGGGATGCAACAGAGTTTGAGATGGCTAAAACACGCCTTCTCAACAACATCAAGCGTCAAAAAGCAAACCCTGTCACGCTGGCGCGCAATGAGTTCAACGAGTTGGTCTATGGAAAAGATCATATCCTGGGTACTGACCGCACGGGAACAGAGGAGTCTGTCGCAGCCATTAACCTTGACGACCTCAAAGCCTACTATGCAACAGCATTTTCGCCCTCCGTGGCATCATTCCTTGTTGCCGGCAGCATTACAAAAAACAAGGTATTGGCCTCATTGAAACCACTCGCCTCCGAATGGAAGTCAAAGAATGTTGATTTTCCTGCCTATAAGTTACCGGCACCGCAGAAGGAGTCGAAGATTTACTTTGTAGATGTTCCCGGTGCCAAACAATCGGTGATCAACATAGGTTGCCTCGGACTTGCCCGGCAGGACAAGGATTATTTCCCTGCCACAGTGATGAACTACAAGCTGGGCGGCTCCTTCAACGGCAATGTGAACCTGGTGCTCCGTGAAGAAAAAGGATTTACCTACGGCGCCCGCACAGGATTTACCGGGGGCATTCTCCCGGGCATATTCATGGCCAATGCCAACGTCAGGTCATCAGCCACCGAAGAATCTGTTCAGATATTTAAAGACCTGATGGCAAAATACAGCCAGGAAGTGACAGCAGACGATCTTGACTTCACGCGAAACTCACTGATCCGCGGATATGCCAGACAATTCGAAACACTGGGGGCCAAGATAGGGATGCTGAGCGATATCAGCATGTATCAGTTGCCGTCAGATTATGTCAAAGGGGAACAGATTATCGTGCAGAATATGACTTTAGACCAGTTGAAAGCCCTTGCGCGTAAATACGTTGATCCTTCAAAGATGTATTATGTGATTGCCGGTGATGCAAAAACCCAGCTGGATGCACTTGAAAAGATAGGCTTCGGAAAACCGGAACTGGTAACTCAGAAATAAGGGTCAGTCATTCTCCAGGATGATTCCCATGTTCTTCATCAGGAAGGATGCATTGAGGTTTTGACAAACACCGGGTAACAGCTTATATTCAATTTCCATCCTGTCTCCGGTAATCCTGATCTCAAAACAGAGGTTCCGGATGTTGTCGGGATAGTGGTCAGCAAGCCCCCCCAATGCAAGGTCGTGGGTTGCAAAGAGTCCGGCAAGCTTGTATTTCATCAGCTGCCGGATGAGGGCGATTGACCCGGTTTGTTTGTCGGAGGAGTTGGTCCCCTTCAGGATCTCATCCAGAAGTATCAGTTTCTCTTTCCCCTGCTCAAGCTCGCCGATAATCTCTTTCAGTCTTCTCAGCTCGGCATAGAAATAGGATTCACGCCGTGCCAGCGAATCATTGGTACGGATACTGCTATGAATTTCAATGGGATAGAATATAAGCTTTTCGGCATAAACCGGTGCACCCATCATGGCGAGCAGGAGATTGGCCCCGATGGTTCGCAGAAAGGTGCTTTTCCCGGACATATTAGCGCCGGTGATGATCCGGAACTGGTTCCACCCGGTGATCTCAACATCATTTGTTACGCATGAATCATGAGGTATGAGCGGATGCCCTAACCTGACAGCAGTAAACTGAAACTCCTGTGTAACGGGCACCGGGTAAGTGTATCCGGGGTTGTTGAAACTGAATGTACCGAGGCTTGAAAGCGCGTCAAGTTCTGCCACTACCTCAAACCAGGCAGGAACCATGCCACGGAATTTCCTCCTCCATTTTTCAACAGCCCTGAGGACATGAATGTTGAACAATAAAAGTCCGTTCAGAATCACTGAAATAAGGATATTCAGGTTGGAGTCCATCATGCTCAGCAAACCGGTAAGTTGCCTGATCACTTTCCCGGGAGTTTGACCCTCACCGGCATGGAGCTTTTTCTGAAGCCTTGTATTGTAATCCGATTTAAAGCCGGCTGATTCAGCCAGCGATAAAGCCATGGAATATTTCTTTAAAATATCTACCTGGGAAGTAACTGCCTGGTGAACCAGCCTGGTTTTGCGCTCATAGGCAAATACGATGGTCATCTGCATCATCACCATGAAAACAGGGATCTGGCTTGGTAGCATCCCTGCAGCGGAAAGAACGATGGTTGATACAGTGATCAGCGGCAACAAAAAAGAGAATACCATCCTTGTTTTCTGCCACTTGCTGTCCTCTTTTCCGTCAAGCCAGCCTGTCACGGCATCCAGGTCGCCCTGCGACGTATCCCTGTTCATGAAAATAAGGCGAAGTTGCTGCCTGAACTCAATATCGGCAGCAAGTTCAGCAACTGCCTGCTGGCGGGGCAGTATGTCATTCCTGTAGTCCCACGCATTCCTGAACCACATGGCCAGCCGTTCCCTGCCAAAAAATGTCGCAGTCCGGTTCACATACTGAAACAGGGATCCGGTACCGAAAATATCAAGGTCGTGGGTATACGGATGCTCCTGGTTAATGAAATCCCTGCCGGGGTCAAACCCGGTAATGTCTCCATCCAGGGCGGCAAGTTCCTGCCGGTTGATCTGTATGAGTGCTTCCAGTTGCCTGATCTCTTTCTTCAGCCGGCTGTCATACCATCCTGCGGCGAGGAAACATGCGAATGCCAGCACCGATAACATAATAAACGGCAATCCGGGGAATTTAAAGGAATTGTAGACTGAAAAGCCGGTCAGCACAAACATCAGCAGCCTGAACCAGGGGATCCAGCGGAGTGGTTTACGCAGTTGAGTTATTCTGGAGGAGAATTCCCCGATGCGCTGGTTGTAGATAATTCCAGAGGAGGTCATGGAAGTGGTTTTTTAACATGTTATTCGATTATATCTTACTCAGATCAATCTGGAACTCCACCGGGTGCTCCGGCGTATTGCAATGCAGCACGCACTGCTCGCAGATCTGGAGTTCGCCCTGGAGCCGTTTCTTAACCATGTCTTCAATGCGCTGGCGCAGTTCCGGGATGGCAATCTTTGAAACTACCTCATCGGCAAAGGCAAACATCAGCAACATCCTGGCAGTCTCCTCGCCTATCCCGCGCTGCCTCAGGTAGAACATAGACTCCTGGTCGAGTTGGCCGGTTGTGGATCCGTGCGAACATTTCACATCATCATTGTATATCTCCAGGAACGGCTTGGAGTTCACCCTTGCCGTATCTGTCATCAGGATATTCTTGTTGCTTTGCCGTGCATCGGTTTTCGTGGCATCGCGGCGCACCAGCACATGACCGTTGAAGATGGCATGTGCATGTTCATCCAGTATTCCCTTGAACGTTTCACTGCTCGAGCAATCAGGGAACGCATGATCTACATACACCTGGTTGTCAACATGCTGCCTCTTATCCATCAGGTATATGCCGTAAATGGCAGCATGACCGTGCGGCCCGTTGAAATGCACCCTGATGTTGTTCCTTAACAGCCCGCCATTGAGCGAAATATAGTGCGATGCCAGTTGTGCCGAAGCATCCATCCTGAAGAACACAGAGCTTACCAGGGTACTGTTGTTGTTGATATTCTGAAGTTTGTAATGATCCATCACGCCGTGCTCCCCGATATGGATCTCCGTGACGATGTTTGAAAAACTGGCCTGGTGGTTGTAGGAATCGTCGCAATGAACAAGTGACAATCCTGCATTGGCTCCGACAACGATCAGATTTCTCGACTGCAGGAAAAGGTTCTCCTCAAAATGGATCACATTGATCAACTGGACAGGCCTGGGACTTTTGACATTGTCGGGTACATAAATAAATACCCCGTCCTGTGCAAAAGCCGTATTCAACGCGGTGAACCCATCGGCAGAGTCATTGGCCATGGTACCGTAGTACCTTTCAACCAGATGGGGATACTTTTTGCGTGCCTCTGCAAGGCTGCCCATGATAATTCCATTTCCAAGCTCCATCAGCGGCACATCTTTCGACACATACCAGCCATTCAACTGCCCGATGATGGCCGTATCCAGGTGAGGAATGTTGCAGCGGAACACTTTGTGGAAGTCAACACCCGTGGTAGGTTTGAGGTGGTAATCATAACCGCGGTTAAAACTCTCATCGAGATCGGTGAGGCGCCATGATTCGAGGCTGGTATCCGGGAATCCGAGGCCGGTGAATGACTTCATGGCCTGGTCGCGGAGCGCAGCAATATGCGATGTATCCTGGGCACTGAGGAATTCCCGGTGCTTTTCGTAAAGATTGATAAATCTTTCAGCAGATAATATTTCTTTGGTTTCGGGTTGCATTGAGTTTATTTTACCTCACCCCCGGCCCCTTTCGCTGGCGAAGAGGGGGAGGGTTTGCTACTCTTGTTCTTTTTTTATCCAGTCGTAGCCCTTTTCTTCAAGTTCCAGGGCCAGTTCTTTACCTCCTGATTTCACGATCCTGCCTTCAAAAAGGACATGTACAAAATCAGGAATGATGTAGTCAAGGAGCCGCTGATAGTGCGTGATGACCACAAAGGCATTGTCGGGGCGACGCAGTTTGTTCACGCCGTTGGCCACAATGCGAAGCGCATCAATGTCGAGGCCTGAATCGGTTTCATCAAGAATGGCCAGCACGGGTTCAAGCATGGCCATCTGGAAGATCTCGTTCTTTTTCTTTTCTCCCCCTGAAAACCCCTCGTTGACCGAGCGGTTCGTAAGGTTGGAGGTAATCTCCACCAGCCTTTTCTTCTCTTCCATCAGCCGGAGAAAATCACCGCCTGGCAGCGGGTCAAGCCCCTTGAATTTCCGAATTTCATTGACGGCTGTACGCATGAAGTTTGTGATGCTGACGCCGGGAATTTCAACAGGATACTGGAAACCGAGGAATATGCCTTCCCGGGCACGGTCTTCTATAGACAGTTTATGCAGGTCTTTGCCTTTGTATAAAATTTCACCGGCGGTGACCTCAAATACTTCCCGTCCGGCGATGACCGAGGCCAGGGTGCTTTTTCCGGTTCCGTTTGGCCCCATGATGGCATGCACTTCGCCTTCCCTGACGTCCAGGTCAACCCCTTTCAGAATTTCCTTGCCATTGATGCTGGCATGTAAGTTTTTAATCTGTAATAACATATGATAAAGTTCAAAATGCAAAATGTGAAATGTGAAATGTAAAATAGTGCCTCGTCCCTAGGATCATACCTTTTCGTTTTTTTGGAGAGGGGGTGCCGGGGGTGAGGTCACCCTACACTGCCCTCCAGACTTATAGACAGCAATTTCTGTGCTTCCACCGCGAATTCCATGGGAAGCTGTTTTAAAACTTCTTTCGCATAACCGTTTACGATCAGTCCGATGGCACTTTCAGCTGAGATTCCTCTTTGCTGGCAATAAAAAAGCTGATCTTCAGATATCTTCGAGGTGGTGGCTTCATGTTCCACAATGGAAGATCTATTGTCAACCTGGATGTACGGATAGGTATGCGCACCGCACTTTGCCCCAAGTAATAGCGAATCACACTGGCTGTAGTTGCGGGAGTTGGCTGCGTTTTTCGAAATACGAACCAGGCCTCTGTATGAGTTGTTGCTCTTCCCGGCAGAAATACCTTTTGAAATGATCGTGCTTCGGGTGTTCTTTCCCAGGTGCATCATTTTTGTGCCGGTGTCGGCCTGCTGGTGATTGTTGGTTACGGCCACAGAATAAAACTCTCCCACCGAGTTATCTCCAAGCAGAATGCAACTCGGATATTTCCAGGTAATGGCCGAGCCTGTCTCAACCTGTGTCCAGCTGATCTTCGAATGGCTTCCCTTGCAGATACCTCGCTTGGTAACGAAATTGTAAATCCCGCCAATCCCGTTCTTGTCGCCGGGATACCAGTTTTGAACTGTCGAATATTTCACTTCGGCATCTTTCATGGCCACGATCTCAACAATAGCAGCGTGAAGCTGATTCTCATCACGTTGCGGGGCTGTACAGCCCTCCATGTAACTCACATAGGCACCCTCTTCGGCAACGATCAGTGTACGTTCAAACTGGCCTGTATTGGCAGCATTGATTCGGAAATAGGTGGAAAGTTCCATCGGGCAACGAACACCTTTCGGAATATAGCAGAATGAGCCGTCGCTGAAAACAGCGGAATTGAGGGCTGCAAAATAGTTATCGGTATACGGTACCACCGAGCCCATGTACTGTTTCACCAGGTCGGGGTGGTTCTGCACTGCTTCACTGAACGAACAAAAGATGATCCCGTGTTTGGACAGGGTTTCCGAGAATGTCGTTTTGACTGAAACACTGTCAATCACTGCGTCCACTGCCACACTGGCGACACCGGTGAGTTTTTTTTGCTCATCCAGCGAGATCCCGAGTTTATTAAAGGTAGCCAGCAACTCCGGATCTACCTCGTCCAGGCTTGACAACTCCTTTTTCTTTTTCGGGGCTGCATAAAAAATAATATCCTGGAAGTTAATCGGGTCAATCTTAAGGTGGGCCCATTCGGGCTGTGACATGGTAAGCCAATGCCGGTAGGCTTTCAACCTGAACTGAAGCAGGAACTCGGGTTCATTTTTCTTTGCAGATATATACCGGACTGTGTCCTCAGAGAGCCCGGTTGGCGCAAATTCTGTTTCAATTTCCGTTACAAAGCCGTATTTATAATCACCCTGGGTGACTTCGTCCAGGATTTTGGTTGCTTCGGATTCCATTAATTATATATTTTGGGGCAAATCTAGTCATTTTTTTTGCCACGGAATGTGGTCTGACAGATTGTGGTGCAAATATACAATAATTTAGGTATTGGAATGCTTGATTAGGGGGAAAAGTGGGGTGGATGGGTGAGCGGGTGAGCGGACAAGCGGACAGGCGGACAAGCGGACAGGCGGACAAGCGGACAGGCGGACTGGCAGACTGGCGGACTGGTGGACAAGATCGATTTCAGATTAGTAGCACTCAATCGTACATCGTAAATCAAGCAATTCAATCTGCAATCTAAAATCGTCCAATCTGAAATGTGATTTCGGTTAATCCCTGATCAGTGGATTACCTGGATCTTGGTTGAGTACTCCACTCCCCTGTCGGAAACTTTCACAAGATACAATCCTGGATCAAGGTTCACTACGCCCAGGCGGTAAGCCCCGGAAATTCGCTCCCCGGAGAAAACCATGACACCGGCCAGGTTATAAACCTTCACTGTTGCATCCTTCAGCACCGGGAACGTGACAAACTGTGATGCAGGGTTGGGATAAAGCCGCAACAGGGCGGATCCGTTATCAGGCATTCCGGTTACTGGCTGCTTAATATCGGCGTTGAAGATCTCCCTGGTAACTTTATCCTGGACAAAGACTACCAGCTGAAGATTATTCTGCACCCATGAAGGGTTGACAGGCATTTGAACAGTGAGGGATTCAGCCTTGTCAGATAAGTCAACCGAAGTCCCTGTTGAATCGGCGTACATCACCCGTTCAACCTCGTTTAATTCGGTCTGGTCCTGCCATGCCTGCTGAATCTTTGATTCTGTAAGCACCGCATGAACAACCAGGTTGTTGTTCCTGACCGGGGAAAGGGATTCGAGCCCGACCTGCGCCGTAAGCACATTGCTGGAAATAGTGGCGCTGCCAAGGGATACTTTTACCGGGGTGGCCCTGTCAAGTCTTTGCTGCACAAGCGGCAGATAATTGGAATACATGGAGGTGGAATGCGTGCCACCGACATAGGAAAGCACTCCGTCGAACATCACCGTCGGAAACCCTGTGATGGCAGGGTAATAATTGATCCTGGCCCTGCTTTCCGGTGTCTGGTAGCTATCGCCGCCATGATAACTGATGGCGGCAACCGCAAACCCGTGCGACATCAGGTCGGCAATGCCCATAGATGCACCCGGACAGTATGTACACCATGTCCCTGTAGCATCTTCCAGGAGAACCATGGACCGCTGGTAGGTCTGGTAGGAGACAAAATCATTGCGCACCGTATCGTTCAGCGGGTTACCGTCTGATAAGCAGCGGACGATCACGCTGGCCGACAGTTCACCTTCAGGCATTACAACGGAATTAAATGACACAGTATCCGATTTGCCAGTCTGGATCAGGGCGGTGACAGAATCACTGTAGAGAATCCCGGCAGTGTTCCTGATGGTGCAGTAAGCTTTGTAAGGGGCATCCGTAATCCCAAGGTTTTGAACAATTGCTTCGGGAACGACCACATCGGCCGGGTGGATGAGCGAAGGGAGCAGCAGTGCGTTGGCCGCCACATCAATCCCTACCGTTGGAGAAAGCCTCACATTATCAATGGAGAACGTCTCCAGGTTCCCCTCAAATCCTTCAAAAGTGAAAGCAAACCTGAAATTTGCCGACCCGACATCCGAGGTAGTAAGTACAACCGTTTTCGTTTCTGCAGGCTGGGCGGCAGTAATCTGGATGAGGAGTCCTGTTTGCCAGGTCTGGCCATCATCACTGCTTGTCTCTATCTTCAGGTGATATGCTCCGTATGCTGTGTGCTGGTGCCTGAACTCCAGGGTAACCGCACTTTTCCCGGATGTATTCAACGAAGGTGACACCATCCGGCTGTATGAATTAAAGTAAGGACTTGTACTTTGGAACAGGAGTTCGGGTGCGTCTCCGCCGGCAAGGTTCGAATTTCCAAGCCACCAGTTATAAAAACTCTCGCCCTGTACCGACCAGAGATGTGCCGGAACCGAAACCCAGAAATCTTCCCACAACAGGTAATTGCCCGTGAGGAATACGCCGGTGTTTGATACACCTGCCGGCCCGGAGCCGCTGGGGTTTTCGGGGATAACCCTGTAATTGAATGTACCCGGATCAGTAACGTTCATAACAATTGAACTGTCGGTGCCAGGCACGTACGTTTCCCAGTTGTCAGCCCTCCAAACGAGGTATTGTGTAACCACTCCGTTAAAGTACCCGCCGTGCATTCCAACCTTCGGGGGAGACCATTTCAGTGTTGCCTCGTTCCCTGCCTGCGTAAGAATGACGCCGGTCGGTTCTGCGGGCATATCCAGCCCAACCCATACTTCTGTTGTGGTATTGGGAACCCCTGCACCGGCAGTATTGTAAGGCGTCAGCGTGGCTGTATACATTCCAGGCTGGGGAACAGTCACCGGGAGGCTCTGGCCCACTCCGATAACGGGATTAAGAACCGTGGCATAATAAGAACCGTTTAATTTGACTGTAACAGAGTCCAGGTCAGTCAGCGGATCCCCGTCGGCTTCATTGGACGGGTTCACCCACGAAAGGGTTCCTGACGAAACTCCGTTCGGGGCCGGTGTAAGTAGCGCACTGTTTACATTGGAAGGAACATTGTTCTGCAGGCCGTCGTCGTATATGATCACATCATCCAGGTATGCCGCTTTAAAGTATGTCCCCACCCAGTTGAAGGCCACATAACTTGAACCCGTTGCAGTTCCCAGCGGAACCGTATACAGGATCATGTTCGTATCGGCCTGAAACTGCGTCAGCAGTTGAAACGTTGCAGGGTTGGCAGGATCGGACATAAGCCCGACTTTCAGCGTGGAGATAACCTTTCCCGACCTGAACCGGAAGGTAAGCTGGGAGGCGTTGGTCAGGTCAACGAGCGGAGTCGACAGGATCATGGTTTTAACACCCGTGCTTTGCTTAAAAAACAACACTTCATCATTTTGCGGAAGAATCATATCCCAGCTGTCCTGGGTATAAACTGTCCAACCATTTGGCAGAACCGTCAAACCGTTAAAATCTTCTTCAAAAATGATCCCGTTGGGCCCTTTTCCCATTGATGATCCGTGTGAACCGGTAACCTGGGCCAACACATTCATTCCGAAGCAAATTGTAAGCAAAATGACCAGGTGAATTTTCGTCATACGCAGAGGTTTTAGGTTGATCAAAGATAATCAAATACCTTAATTATCAACAATTGATCATCATGTGTCAATTTGTTTTATTTTCGTTCAGTAAAACGCGAACAGATTAATTATCATAAAGTAACTGGTTATCATGGATGTAACAGGAAAGATCATTAAACTTTTACCCCTTCAGTCGGGCGAAGGCAAGAACGGAACCTGGAAAAAACAGGAATTTATCATTGAAACGTCGGCCCAGATCCCCCGGAAGATCTGCTTTTCCCTGTGGGGAGATAAAATTGACCAGTTCAAGTTGGCAGAAGGTGAAGATGCCGAGGTATCCTTCGACCTTGAAAGCCGCGAATTCAACAACCGATGGTATACCGAAGCCAAGGCCTGGAAAATTGTTAAAAAGGGTGCCGGACAATCCCTGCCATCAGAGCAGGAGCCGCCTCCCGGCTATTTTGAAATGCCATCCGGCGACGGGATGCCTTTCTAATACGACTTAATCTAACATTCAACAACCTTAAAAACAAATCGTTATGTCAAAAGGACAAGATCAGAAAAAAGAGGTAAAGAAAGAACCGACTAAGACGCTGAAAGAAAAAAGACTGGAGAAGAAAGAGAAGAAAGCCAAGAAATAGGTTTTCTCAGTACTTCACCAATTTTCTTTTCTGGCCTATACCGCCAATTTCGTGTACATCATTCGGAGAGCCCCTGGCCCTCCGAATGATGTATTATGTTTATACAAAAAGACTATTCTCATTTCAGACGAAAAGGATGGGGAGGTTAGCGTCTGTTCACCGGGCAATCTCAATCCTCACTTTTTTATTTTTGATCTTTTCATTCCTGATCAGATCAACCACCTTGCCGATCTTGTCAGTGCGAACGGCAGCATAGGCAGCATGATCCAGCACCTCCACAAGCCCCAGCTCTTCTTTGGCAAGTTTACCTTTTTGCAGCAGCATGCCCACAACATCCATTTTGTTGATCTTCTCCTTCTTCCCGGCTGAGATATAGAGGGTACGCCAAGGAGCCTTCCCCGGCATGATGATCTTTTCCGGCAGCACTTCCGCTTCCGGCGGCTCTTTCAGGAATGCCGGCAAACGGTCATTTAGTGCAAGAAGCAAATACGACGTTCCCGATGCGTTCATCCTGGCTGTTCTGCCGTTGCGGTGGGTGAAAACATCCTCGGTAACAGGCAGCTGGTAATGGATGATCGCCTCTATTTCAGGAATGTCGAGCCCGCGCGATGCAAGATCTGTGGTAACAAGGATGCGATGGCTTCCGTTCCGGAATTTAATAAGGGAACACTCCCGGTCCTCCTGCTCCATCCCCCCGTGGAAAATGCCATGCGGCAACACTTTTTCAGTAAGCAACAGGCTTACACGCTCAACCGCTTCGCGGTGGTTGCAAAAAATCAGGGCGGGTTTATTCTGCAGTTTGCAGATGAGGGCAAACAAAACCTGCAATTTGTCGTTGTCGCCGGCCCGGATATATTTTGATGCCAAACCCGTTGTGGTAGGTGAGCGTTTGTCTAAAAAATCAAGCTGAACAGGCTTCCTGATCCCCGTGAATGCAGGAATTTCGGGCATGTTGGTCGCGGAAGTCAGGAACCGTTTCTGAAGTTTTTTCAGCCGGGTGATAATGAAGGACATATCCTCCTTGAATCCAAACTCCAGTGACTTGTCAAATTCATCCAGCACCAGGAAATGAATGCTGTCGGTGTCAAATGTTTCATGGCGGACATGGTAGGCAATCCTACCCGGTGTTCCAACGAGTACCGCGGGAGGATGTGCCAGGCTGTTGCGCTCCGTTCTGGAGGCATGCCCGCCATAGAAACAGCTCACCTTTAAACCGGTTTGCATCTGTTTAAATACCTGCTCTATTTGCAACGCGAGTTCCCGCGAGGGCACCAGAATCAATGCCTGCACCCCGGTCGTTTCCGGTTTTAATGTGGCCAGAACGGGTAAAAGGAACGCAAGCGTTTTCCCTGATCCGGTTGGGGAAAGCAGAATTAAATCAGCTGATTTTTTAGCCGCATCAATGGCAGCCAGCTGCATTTTATTCAAGGAGGCGATCCCGAGTTTCTCCAGTATCTTTTGTATCATTTCAGTTTTTTATCAGTTTACGCTGTAATTGCCAGTCAGGTCCCGACAGGTGAATAATGTACATTCCGCGTGACAATGCCGCCATATCAATTTCACTCCTGGTTCCTGTTATTGTCTTTGCGATCAGTCTGTTTCCGGTTATATCATACACTGCGACTTCCAGCAATTGCGACATCTCAGATTCAATGATCAACATGTCATCTGACTGGCCTGAGTGTATTTTTATCATTTTTCCCGGCCGGTTTTCCTCCGTTCCCGGGCCGGGATCTTTCACACATCTGACAGACAGTCCGTTCTGTATATTCCATGGCCCGCGATCAATTCCGGGGTAATTGTAGCTCAACCTTCTGCTCAGCGCATATCCCGGGTTCCCGGCAGTGGCCGTCCACCAGTAACCATAGCTGAACATGTAATTGAATTGGCCGTCAAATTCGCGGGCACCTCCACCCAATGCGGAGAATCCGCTGGTATTGGTTGCGTTTGTATTGGGAGTATACCAGTAACTGGTTCCTACTTCAATGGTTCCCACCGATTTCAGCTTGCCTCCGGCAGATGCTGCACCTCCCAGGAATTCAGTGAGCGTGGTCCATTCAGCATCGGTGGCCACATGCCAGCCTTCAGGAGCGAGTTTACCGGTGTTTACAGCATACCAGTTATATAAAGCGCCAAAGATATCCTTGTAAATTGCTGTATTTGAATACCAGCAATAGCCCGGCAAACTGGCCCCGTTCCATGCAGAACTGTCCGTGACCTGCTGAATCCCGCTGCCATCACGGAACCTGGTTGTCTTCAGGTTTTCCGCCATCCAAACCTGTTTGCCGATGGTAACCGTTTGGTAAACATTGCCGTCCATATCGGTTACCGTTTGCCCCTGCAGTTTGACCAAACAAAACCCAACCACAAATGTTAACGCGATTATACTTTTCACCAAAGGCAGATTACTGTTCCCGGTAAAACCGGTTTTTGTTTCCATTCAAAAATACTCATAATTCAGCTTATCTCACCCTGTTAATTTCAGAATGAAACCGGGTTTGTCGATATTTAGGCTTCCGCGGGATTCATAAAAACAATAAGTTACGGCCTCGTAGCAGCTGAATGGGACTGGAATCGCTGCTAAGGCATATTCTAAATT
Organism: uncultured Bacteroidales bacterium; assembly: GCA_903959905.1. GTDB lineage: Bacteria > Bacteroidota > Bacteroidia > Bacteroidales > FEN-979 > CAIVAT01. The sequence goes on along the minus strand of CAJBYO010000029.1, from coordinate 213,411 downwards.
AATCGTAATTTTGCAGGTGGACACAATTCTCAAATCTCAAATCTCAAATCTCAAATCTCAAATCTCAAATCTCAAATTTCAAGTCTCAAGTTTCAAATTACTACGCAGCCTCATGTACGAAAATAAAAATAAAAAAACAGCCCCCACCGCTCCGAAACTTACCTCACTTTCTGAACTGGGCGAATTTGGGCTGATTGACAGGCTTACAAAGAACGTAAAGCACTATCATCCAGAAACCCTTAAAGGCATTGGTGATGACGCCGCTGTGTTTGATCTGGGAGACAAGGTCATGCTGATGTCAACAGACTTGCTGGTTGAAGGGATCCATTTTGACCTTACCTACATGCCTTTCAAACATCTCGGGTACAAGGCTGCAGTGGTCAACATCTCTGATATTGCCGCCATGAACGGCATTCCCATGCAGATGACCGTCTCCCTGGCCGTTTCCAGCAGGTTTTCTGCCGAAGCGCTTGATGAACTCTATGCCGGCATCATCATGGCATGCGATAAATATAAAGTTGACCTGGTTGGTGGCGACACCAGTTCAAATGTGAAAGGCCTTATGATCTCCGTCACAGTAACCGGCATTGCGAACAAAGAGGATGTTACTTACCGAAGCGGGGCCAGGCCGGGCGACCTTCTTTGTGTGACCGGCGACCTGGGTAGCGCCTATATTGGACTGTTGGTGCTGGAACGCGAAAAGTCAGTATTCCAGGTTGATCCGAACATGCAGCCCGAATTAACCGGTTTTGATTACCAGGTTGGCCGTCAGCTGCGGCCCGAAGCCCGCACCGACGTAAGAAACCTGCTGATCGGCATCGGGGTCAGACCAACTTCCATGATCGATATTTCCGACGGGCTTGCCTCCGAGATCCTGCATATCTGCAAACATTCGGGAGTCGGGTGCAAACTCTTTGAAGGAAAAATCCCCATGGATGCCCATACGCGCGAAGTTGCCAAGGAGTACAAGATCATTCCCAGCGTTGCTGCCTTGAGCGGCGGCGAGGATTATGAACTGCTTTTCACCGTGAAGCAGGATGACTACGAAAAAATAAAAGATATTGCAGGCATCAGCATTATCGGACATATGACTGCAGCGGCAGAGGGTAAGTATATGATCACTCCGGATGGGAAGGCGGTTCCGATCACGGCACAGGGATGGGATGGGATGAGGCGTGACGCGTGACGGGTGACGCGTGACGGGTGACAGGTGACAGGTGACGGGTGACGGGTGACAGGTGACGGGTGACGAATGACGAATGACGAATGACAAATGACGAGTGACGAATCAGGCGCTTAGTTGAATTTTGCCGGGAGTAATTTGAGTGTATCCGCTACTTTATCAAGCATGTTATCTGTGAAATCGAGGTGGGTGACAAACCGAATGGTTTGATTGTCAAACGGAATTGCGTGGATGTCGTATCCCTTTAAGAGTTCAAGAAATTCCTTTGACCCTTCTTTTTTCTTCAGCCTGAAAATGACAATGTTTGTCTCAACAGGTATGACAGATTCAACAAATGGCAGGGATTCAAGGGTTTTTCCCAGGATCCTGGCGCGGTCATTGTCCTCTTTCAACCTTTCAATGTTGTGATCAAGCGCATAAATTCCGGCTGCAGCCAGGTAGCCTGCCTGCCTCATGGCGCCTCCGAATGCTTTCCTGACCCTGCGGGCACGTTTGATGAATGCTTTATCACCGAGGAGCAGGGATCCGACAGGGGCACCAAGCCCTTTTGACAGGCAAACAGAGACAGAATCAAATATCCGTCCGTATTTCTCCGGGTTTTCCTTTGTTTCAGCCAGTGCGTTAAATAACCTGGCCCCATCCAGGTGCAGTTTTAGCCCGTGCCTGCGGCAAACTTCCGAAATGGCTGAAAGTTCATCATAGGCATATATGGTACCGCCGCCTTTATTCATGCTGTTCTCCACCTCCACCAGGGATGTGACCGGGCGGTGTATATCGTCGGGATTGATGTTGCTTTCTACACCGCTGGCTGTTATCTGCCCGCGCGGGCCGTCAAGGAGGCAAACGGAAACACCTGAATTGCGCATGATGGCACCGCCTTCATAATAATAAATATGCGAATATTTATGGCAGATCACTTCATCTCCCGGCCTTGTGTGTACATTGATGGCAACCTGGTTGGTCATCGTTCCTGACGGGCAGAACAACGACGCCTCCATCCCGAACAGGCACGCTGCTTTTTCTTCCAGGGCAATAACCGTAGGGTCATCCCCAAAAACATCATCTCCGACTTTTGCGGCAAACATGGCTTCAAGCATTGCTCCCGTCGGACGGGTTACAGTATCACTTCGTAAATCTATCATCATCTGTTACCTTGGGTTGAAAGAAAAAAACGAAACACATCTGATCCGTTTTTTCACCGGTTCCGGTTCAACCGGTTTATTTTTTCATCAAATATCATAAAATTTCCGGTGCCCCATGAATAAAACACAAGCATGGTTATAAAAGGGCCTTCCAGATTCATACAACATGAACCATCTGCCTTTGTATGTTCCAGCTTGATGGTCGGGCACGCAGCATTTTATTACTTTTGCAGAAAAAGAAAAAATGAAACAAACTCTGTCCATTATATTTTTCCTACTGGTAGTGAATCTTTTTCTCCAGGCTCAAAACCCTGCCAGTCCCGATACCATCGTAAAAACCAATGTGGCAATACAATCTGACACGACAATTAAAGTTGCTCCTGTAAAACAGCAGGAACAACCGGCAGCAAAGCCTGTTCGCAAAGATACCAGGCCGTGGAAAGACCGAATTGATTTTGATGTGAATACAAGTTTCTGGGCCAATACCAGCCAGGTTTTCGGACAAATCACCATTCTGGTTTCGTACCGTTTTCCAAAGATCCTCAGTATCGGCACCGGGCCAACCTACCTGTTCAATTACCAGCGCGGCCTAAAGCAGAACCTCAACGGGTTTGGCGGCATTGTTTTCGCCAAAGCACAGCTTTTAAAATTCGTTTATCTCTGGACAGAATACCAGGGTATTGACAACCAGCATTATGTAACAGATAAAACGTCAGGGAAGCTGGTCAGGGAGTTTGAATATGTTGATTCATGGTTCCTGGGTGCCGGCGTTAACATCCGGCTTGGAAAACGGAACGGGATAAACATGTCAGTCCTTTACGACATTCTCTACGGATCTGACTCCCCCTACTACGCTGCCACGACCTACCGCATCGGGTTCTCCTTTTAGTGACTGCCGGTAAAACTTGTGTATGTCAATATTCCTCAATATGAGCCGAATGAAGAGACTCCCTTTCCTGCTAGTGCTTTTTGCCCTGCTGACCGTGAACAATCACCTGCTCGCACAAAGTGGCGCAGACACCATAAAGACGCACATTTCCGGTATCCTTAACAAGTGGCATAATGATGCTTCACAGGCAAACCATGAAGCTTACATAGGCGCAATGGCCCCTGATGGTGTTTATATCGGTACAGATGCATCAGAACACTGGTCAGTGGCGGAATTCAGCAAATGGAGCAAACCCTATTTTGACCGGAAACATACCTGGCACTTTACCGCGTTTAACCGGCATCTTTATCTTGCTCCGGATGGAACAACGGCCTGGTTTGACGAATTGCTCATTACCCAGATGGGTGTATGCCGTGGATCGGGTGTACTTTCAAAGCAGGATGGCCAGTGGAAGATCGCACAGTATGTGCTTTCTGCGGCAATTCCCAATGAGGTCATGAAAACAGTGACCGCCCTTAAATGGGAGGCGGATACTGCAGTGATCTTCAAAAGTTTCTTTGACAAAGCGGGACTGACCGGTACCATCATGATCCTTGACCCTGAAAAAAACAGGACAATGGGATACCAGCCAGCCTTGTGGGACAGCGGTTACCTGCCTGCATCTACCTTTAAAATCCCCAATACCCTGATCGGACTGGAGGCCGGGGTGATTGACACCGGGTATATTTTCAGGTGGAAAGGGGAAAAACGGAGGCTGCCGCAGTGGGAACGTGACCTCACGCTGACAGAGGCATTCAGGGTTTCCTGTGTGCCCTGCTACCAGGAAATTGCCAGGAAAACCGGGCTAAAACGGATGAACGGTTACCTGTCAAAACTCAGGTTCGGGGCCATGGACGTCAATGCCGGCAACCTTGATCTCTTTTGGCTTGAAGGCTCATCCCGGATCACACCGCGCCAACAGGTTGATTTCCTTGAACGTCTTTACAGGGAAGAACTCCCGTTGAAAAAATCAGTCATGCAGGCAGTCAGGCGTATTATGGTCAATGAAGTCACTGCCGGATACACCCTCAGCGGGAAAACCGGCTGGGCGGTCCGCAACGGCAACAACTATGGGTGGTTTGTCGGTTATCTTGAAACAAAAGGAAAAGTATATTTCATCGCCACACTTGTTGAGCCAATGAACCAGGATGTGGTAAATGATTTTGCCATGGCAAGGAAAACGGTGACACTGGAGGCACTGAAATTCCTGGGAATCATCAGTAACTGAGCAGCCAGGTAGCCGAAAGGCATATTTTTAAGCCGTTTTTTCTTAGTTTTGCACCTTGATTTCTGCTGACCAGACACTGCTGTCACTATTCTTCATTTCTCGATTTGCCTAATATATGCCACGTTTAGTTCTCATCCCCTTTCTATTCCTGATTTTCCAGTTTCCATTACTTTCTCAAACGAAATTCACCGGCGTTGTCACCGGCAGGGTGATAGATGCCCATAGCCTTAAACCTGTTGAATACGCCAACATGATCCTCCTCGACACGCTGACAAAAAAAATGGTCACCGGGATGATCTCCGACAGTAACGGACTCTTTAAGATCACCAATGTTCCCGTTGGCATATACCTGGTTGAATACAGTTTTATCGGCTACGAAAAACAACGCTCCGGGCCGGTTGTCATTTCAAAGAAATCCCCGAAAGCCGACATGGGCACACTGAAACTGGGGGTCTCAGCCATTACGATGAATGAGGTGAACATCACCGCTGAAAAATCGATGATGATCAACAAAATTGACAGGAAGGTTTTCAACGTCCAGAAAGATATCCAGGCGCAAACCGGCACGGTTACTGATATCCTGCAAACGATCCCGTCGGTATCTGTTGACATGGACGGGAACATCAGCCTCCGGGGATCGGGCAACGTGACTGTGCTCATCAATGGAAGGCCTTCTGTAATGGCCGGAGCAGCCAACCTGGAACAGATGCCAGCCTCCCTGATCGAAAAAATTGAGGTAATCACCAACCCGTCTGCCAAATACAAGCCCGACGGTGCCGGCGGCATTATCAACATCATCCTTAAAAAAGAGAAGAAAGCAGGATTCAATGGGATCATCGGGGCCAATGTTGGTTCAAATGACCGTTACAACGGGAACCTGCAGCTGAATATGAATACAGGCAAAGTCAATCTTTTTGGCAGCTATGGCTTCCGGCAGGATTACCGAAAAAGGACCAGCGACCTCCATTCGCAAACCATTGACACGGCCACCGGTTATTCATCATACCTGGTTCAGACTTCCGAAGGATATGCCAAACCCCTGTCGCATCTGGGTCAGCTGGGTATTGACTGGACACCTTCAAACAAAGACGGAGCAGGAATATCAGGCACGTTCAACTACCGTAAGGTAAACCGGGACGATATTACGGACAACACCTACAAAGATTCGGTTCAGCAGCCAACCGAAATATTCACAAGAAACCATGACGGGATAGACCAGGAAACCAGCCTCGGCATGAAAGCCTATTACGAACACACTTTTAACCGTGAAACCGAACATCAGCTAAAGATTGACTTTGAGTACCAGGGTGATGCCGAAACAGAGCACCATCTATACACCAATTTCTATACATTGCCTGCCCTGCCCGACGCCAGAGATACCACTTTCGGAAAAAACAATGAGCAGAACATCAACCTCTCTGTAAACTACAGCCGGCCGCTATGGAAAGATGCGCAACTGGAAGCCGGGTATGAAGGCAATATGCAACTCACCAGCCAGTTGCTGAATGTTGGGCACTGGTCGGATGAATCGCAGCAGTGGATCGCCGACGGGACCCAGACCAATGACTTTTATTCGAGGTTATCGGTACATGCAGCCTATGCCACCGTAACCGGCCAATGGAAGAAATTCAGTGCGATGCTGGGCCTGCGTGCTGAAGAAGCCCTGGTCTACCTGGAATTCAAAACTCTTGACACGACAACCAATACCAACTATTTTGCACTTTATCCAACGATCCACCTGAGCCTCGCCTCCGGGAAAAATGAATGGCAGCTCAATTACAGCCGCAGGGTAAACCGTCCCGACGGGGAGGACATGAACCCGGTACCTGAATACCGCGACCCGCGGAATATTTTCGTCGGCAACCCCGATCTGCTGCCGGAAGATATTCATTCGCTCGAGTTCGGTTATGCTTTCAAACCGGATAATTTCACATTTATACCTACCCTGTTTTACCGTAAAAAAGTGAACGGATTCGCCATGGTGACAAACAGCCTGAATGACTCGGTGCTCGTTACAACCATCGACAACCTCGCCACCGACCAGTCGGCCGGGCTTGACCTGAGCGGGACCTGGCAATTCAAAAAGATCATGAACCTTAATTTCAGTGCATCCGGTTTTTACAGTGAAATGGATGCCTCCAATATCGGTTACAGCGAACATAAAACTGCCTTCTCCTGGAATGCAAAGCTGAATGCATCGTTCAACATCACCCGTACCACAATCTTTCAGCTTAACGCACAGTACAGGTCGGCAGCACTTACAGCCCAGGGGATGCGTGAGCCAACCTGGGTGGCCAACCTGGGATTCAGGCAGGATCTGTGGAAGAAGAAAGTCTCGCTGTTGTTAACCGTATCCGACCTTTTCAATACACAGTCAATGAAAACCTCGGTCAACACGCCTGTACTCGTCCAGGAATCCCTGCGCCGGCGTGATGCCCGGGTGATCTATGTCGGGGCGGTATTCAACTTCGGCAGCAACGGCAAGAAAACCAAAGATTCAAAGTTTGAATTTGATAACGGGATGGACAGATAGCCATCAGGCAAAATTCAAATATCTTTGCCAAAAAGAAACCGGTAAGCACTGTGGCAAATTCGCTGAATAAATACTTCTCCCAACTTGAACCCATTGTTAAAAACCTGCCCCACAAACCGGGGGTTTATCAGTATTTTGACGAGAAGGGCAAGATTATTTATGTGGGGAAAGCGAAAGACCTGAGGAAACGCGTGAGCTCGTATTTTGCCAAGATCAACTCCATCAGCGGCAAAGTGCAGATGCTGGTCAGGAAGATTGCAGACATAAAATACATAGTGGTGGAAACCGAGCAGGACGCATTGCTGCTTGAAAACAACCTCATTAAAAAATACCAGCCGCACTATAATGTTGCACTGAAAGATGATAAAACCTTTCCGTGGATCTGTATAAAAAATGAACCTTTTCCCCGGATTTTCCCCACCAGGCATGTCATCCGCGACGGATCCACCTATTTTGGCCCTTATGCCAATGTGCGGCTGATGCACACACTCCTGGAATTAAGCAGGCAGCTTTACCCGCTCCGCAATTGCTCGCTCGTTCTCTCTGATAAGAATATCCGCACCGGGAAGTTCAGGGTTTGCCTTGAATACCATATCGGCAATTGCAAGGGTCCGTGTGAAGGACACCAGTCGGCAGAAGATTATGACAGGTCAATTTCTGCCATCAAGGATATCATCAAAGGCAACATTACAACTGTTGCGAAGCAGCTCAGGGAACTCATGATGAATTATGCGGCCATCCAGGAATTTGAAAAGGCACACATCGTGAAGGAAAAGCTGGCATTACTCGACAAATACCAGAGCAAATCAACCGTGGTGAGCCCCACCATCAACAATGTGGACGTGTTTTCAATATCAGTCAACGGGCTGCATGCATATGTAAACTTCATGAAAGTAATGAACGGCGCAATCATCCAGGTTCATACGATTGAGATGATCAAAAAACTGGATGAAACGCCGGAGGAGCTGCTTGCCCTTGCCATCACCGAAATCAGGCAGCGGTTTGAAAGTGTCTCGCCTGAGATCATTGTTCCTTTTGTGATGGACTATGAAATCCCGTCATTGAATTTTACGGTACCCAGGATCGGCGACAAGAAGAAGCTGCTTGAACTTTCCGAGCGGAACGTGAAATACTACCAGCTTGAACGTGAAAAACAAAAGGAACTTGTTGATCCGGAACACAAGTCAAAACGCATCCTCGACACCATGATGACCGACCTCCGGATGACCGAGCTGCCTGTTCATATTGAGTGCTTTGACAACTCAAACATCCAGGGAACCAGTCCTGTCGCAGCCATGGTGTGCTTCAAAAATGCACGGGCAGATAAAAGCGAATACCGCCATTTCAACATTAAAACTGTTGAAGGTGCGAATGATTTCGCCTCCATGGAAGAGATCATCTATCGCAGGTACAAGCGACTGCTGGAAGAGGAGAAACCGCTGCCCCAGCTCATCATTGTTGACGGAGGTAAGGGCCAGCTGAGTGCAGCCCTGAAAAGTCTGGACAAACTGGGGCTTACAGGCAAAATGACTGTGATCGGGATCGCAAAAAAACTGGAGGAGATCTATTATCCCAACGACTCCCTTCCCATGTACCTCGATAAAAAATCGGAGACACTCAGGATCATCCAGCAGATGCGTGACGAGGCCCACCGCTTCGGGATCACCCACCACCGCCGCCGCCGGGAAAAGGCAACCATGTCGCCCCAGCTGATGGAAATCCCCGGGATCGGGTACAACATCAACCAAAAACTGCTCTGGAAGTTCAAGTCGGTAAAAAACATCAAACTTGCTTCCCTGGATGAAATACAAAAAGTGATCGGCCAGTCGAAGGGATCGGTGGTTTACAACCATTTCCGGGAAGAAACAAAGCGGGAAAGTTAGCGTTGTCGCCGGCCGATAAGCCATCCTGTGGTGCACCCGGCCATGTTGGCGATGAAATCGTACACCGAACCAGTTCTCATCGGGATACAGCACCCCTGCAGCAATTCAGTACCTCCTGCAAGGAAAAACCCGGAAAGGAAAGCAATGCCCACTGCATTTTTTCTCAGCGACGGATAAACCGGCTGTGATACGAGCCCCCTGATCTGAAGGAAGACATACACCCCGAAAACACCAAGGTGAATTAATTTATCAGGCTGGAAAAGGTCAAGGAAATGAGGCATCCTGGGAAAGTATGTACCAGGCCATAAGGTGATCAGAATGATGAACAATGCCCACAGCACCGGCCATCGGTTATATGCCAGGAAAATTCTCAGGGATGTAATATTCTGGTAGTTTATCAGCCTCCGATAAGCGCTTTATACTGGGCGGCATCAAGCAACCCCGACATTTCGCCGGCGTCGGTCATCCTGACCTTGATCACCCATCCTTTTTCATAAGGGTCCTGGTTGATCACTTCAGGGTTCGTGGTAAGCAGATCATTGAATTCCAGAACCTCTCCACCAACAGGCATGAACATATCGGAAACAGTTTTTACGGCCTCAATGGTACCAAAGGTCTCATGTGAGTCAAGTGTTTCACCAACAGTTTCAACTTCAATGAAAACGATGTCGCCCAACTCATGCTGGGCATGGTCGGTAATCCCGATAATTGCTACTTCGCCTTCAACTTTCAACCATTCGTGGTCCTCTGTGTACTTGAGATTAGCTGGAATATTCATAGAGATCGTATTTTAATGTTTGTTCAAAATTACGATTATTTTGGGAATGTATGTTAAATTTTTCACGGAGATCAGGGAAAAATTTCTCGCAGATTTTCGCAGATTTTTCACGCAGATTTTCGCAGAAAAAAAATGATTTATTAAGGGAATTTCTTGTTTTCAGGAAGATAAAAAATCTGCTCAAATCTGCGTGAAAAATCTGCGAAAATCTGCGAGAAATTTTTACTGCCCCAATGTAAACCGCAACGCAATACCACCCTTTGTATTGGATGTCCGGTACTGGTTTGACACGTAAGGTGTATTGATCACCTTGTCAAAATAGAACCTGACATTGAACCGGGTGCTCAGGTTGTAATCAGCCGAGAAATTGAGTGTCATTACCTGCTGGCCAACTGATATCTGGTTGATATCCTGGTCAACACGGCGGAGAACAGTTTTATTCTTGCGGATTGAGAAATCAAGTTTCAGGTTGAGATCGCTGTTGGTACGGGTCTTTTTGCCACCCCCCAGAACACCGGAGATATTAAACCGGATTCCCTTGAGCCTGTAGCCCATGCCAATGATAAATTCATTGCTGCTGATCTCCGTCAACTGGTTGTTGACAAAGCTGAGTGAAAGATTCCGCGACCGCTTTAGTTCAACGCTGGCAAGCAGACTGTTGAGGAACCCGAGGTCGAACTTGATCAGGGGGTTAAACTGTTCAGTAACAGAAACCACGGTTGTTTGTTCCTTCGGGATGTAGTTTCCTGCATTGTCCATAACAACCGGCATACCGTTTTGCTCGCCATATAGAATATTGGAGTTAAAATTGCCAACACTGTAGGTAGAGAGGTAAGCATGGGTCACCGTGAGGGTGCGCAGCCATGTTTTGAATATCTTAAGTTTGGCAAGTCCGTCATAGGTTAACCTCCAGTTAGGTAAAGGGATGGAGGGGAATGCTGTGAGCTTCATCTTCGCCGGATCCTTATTGGCATAGGCTGCCAGGAAGGCCGATGTAAGCACCTCCTGGTTTGTTGGCCCGTACCCCACCGGGTAGCCGGTTGAGTCGTTGATCCCGACAGAATTCGGGTTGGCGGCAGCATACCGTTGCGCAATCTGGTACCGGTATTGCTTCATTTTTTCAAATGTCGGCGATTGCCCGAAACCGTTGTCACTGTCAAACGAACTGCCTATGATGATAAAAGAAACCGTGTAACTGCCTTGATCCATAGGCGAATAAGACCTGAAATTACCATCAGAATTAGCCTTGTAATATTCCTGGTGAGATTTTGAGTACTGCTTGTTGGCAACCACCTCAATGCGAAGGTCCTTTAACGGTTCTATACTCACCATAATGTTCAGGTTCTCATTGAACTTTCTGAGGGTCGGCACATTCAGCATAGTGTCGCGGGTGAGCCATCCGTTTTCAGATGAGGTGCGTGCAATATCGCTCTGGCCGCCAAAGACAAATCCAAGACCCGGAGCATTGGAACTCCAGTTGTTTCCAAGGGCAACCGGTTCGGGTTTGAATCCGGGCAGCGTGGTTCCGTTGCCCTGGGTATAGGTAAACTTGGCAGTTCTGATACCCATGAGGAACCGCAGGGTTCCGTCAAGGATGATTTTCCCGATCGGCGGACGGTTTGGCAGCAGTTTAATGCTGTCCTGCTTATCCACATTCTTGTTCTTTGGTGGCTCCGGCCTGTTGCCCCGGTTGCTGGTAGTGGCCTGGTTGATCTTCTTAAGATACGGTATTTTGTTGTACAGGGTCACCATGTTCAAACCACCATTCAGTGTCTGGGAGTTTGAGTTTTCTATGGAGTTGCCGTATTGTGCCTGGATGGATGTGGGGGATGCGTTCCAGCGGTATGTTGACGCATATCCTGCCTGCACCGTGATGAAGTCAAGCATCGGGATTTTCCCGATCGGGACATCCCATGTAATATTCATTCCCTGGTTATAGTTGTTTTTTGTTCCGAAGGCGAAAAGTTCACTCCAAACCTGGTCACGGTTTGAACGGTCAATCTGGCCCGGGGGCTCATTCACAAATGCCTGGGTATTGGCAATAAAAGATATCCTGAGCGATTTCGCGAAATCATATTTCAGGTCGAAAGTACGGCTCCAGTCCCAGCGCTTGATATAGAAGGTCTCCATCGGAACAATGGCACGGCTCTTATTCCTGAACTGCTTTTCATTATACTCCCGGTTCATGTCGGTCCGGAAGGTAAAGGATTTGGGAAGGTAATAGAAGTTAAAATCTTTGATGAGCGCAAAGGCCTTTGACCTGCTAAAAACCCTGATCCGGGAGAAAGGCAGTACGTTTTTCGGCTGGGCTGCAAAGGTATATCCAAGCCCTCCTGTGTACTTCTTTTTCAGGTCGTAGGAAACGTCAACATCCCGGTGGAAAATTTCAGAATAGGCATAGCTGGCATTGAAGTTCTCAATGTCATAAATCCTCGGCTTCTTAGTTCCTGTACGGTCTTTCCTGACGTTCATCAGGTTGAAGTTCTTGGTCTGCGTGTACCCCTCCGTGATCTGCTTGATTGAATCCTGCTGATGCTTGTTGTCAAAGGCATTGATCACATCTTTAAGGTATAAGTCGGGGTTCAGCGGATCGTACTTCGGACGGATCTGCATCATGGAATAGTCAAAGTGCATCGGGATGCGGATGCCGGCCTTGGCAGGGAAGAATTTACCCAGTTCAAGATCCGTATCAAACCCGAAGGTAAGTACCGACTCCATCGGGCGCTGGGTCTGTTTCTGCTCCAGGGTTCCGAATCCCGAACTGCTGTAGGTGCCGGTGAACTGAACCCGGCCAAGATCGGCAAGTTCAACAGCAACACGCGCGGTGGCAGCAAAGCCACCGTTTTTATTAAAATCTGACAACCTCAGTTCATCCACCCAGATCTCTGCGCACTTCGCCTGGCCGTCGTCGTCGGCCGACTGGGTGCTCTTCTTGGGGTTCCTTATGCCGATCATGATGGCCCTCACATCACTGATGGTGGGAGACCCGACCACTGTAATCCTGTTCTTGCCGTCATATTCCGAATAGGGGGTTGACGATGTAAGTTCCAACCCTTTGTCCTGCATCGCAACAAGCCGGTTGTACTTCACCTGCACAAGCCGCTCAAGGTCAACATTGAACTCGTTGGCCACAGGCCAGATGGCGTCGGGGTTGCCTGCCTGGGTTCCCCACTCGGTAAAAGAAAGCGGGATCTCATACTCATAGTAATTGTCTGTAAAGTCGGAACCGATGCGCATCAGGATGGTAAGGTCGCCGGTTTTAAGATTTTCGTTACGGATTGACTGTTCGGCATGAACAAACATCTGGAGACGTTTAAACTGGCGGAAGTCAAATTCAGTGGTTTTATAGGCGGCCCGTGCATCTCCGTCAACGAGGTTACACACCTTGAACGACATGGATTGCTCGTTGAGCTTCTGCATGTTGGTTGATCCCCAGTTTGTCTCACGCTGGATACCCGGAGGCATAACGTAAGGAACGGGTTGTTTGCTGCCGTTTTCCTCCAGGCTCACCGTAGCAATATCAAACTGGGTCTGGTTTTGGGTGGCCTCAGGAATGTATTCACCAGGGGCAAGGAGGCTGTAGTTGTAATTCCTCCACTCGCCACGGGTCAACTCCAGTGTGGCAAAGCGGCATACGACCGGGCGGGGGAAATTCTTGAAGAACATCCTCATGAAACGAATGGAGGTGAAATCGTTGATATTTCCAACAGTCTGGTCCGGCGTGCGGATAGGAATTTTAAACTGGTACCAGTTCACATTTCCGCGTGTCCCGTCGGCCAGCGGGATATCCATTGCATGGTAAACATTGGTGATATAATTCTTTCCGGGCTTCATGAGCTCCGGGCGCAACTGGACAATGTACTGGTAATAGCGCTCTGACTCACTCAGGGTATTGTCCTTATTGATGTCCTCCATGTTGGGGATGGTGGTGGCAATTGTAGGATAATTTTCCGGTGACTGTGAAGCTGTCGGGCTGTTTCCTTCAGGTCCGTTGTATTTTTTATACCGGTTCAGAACGCTTGAGAAGTTTGCATTTTTGTCGTAATCAGAGCCCCTGAAATAGTGAAAATCATCCGCAGATGGGTCGGTGGAAGCTGCCTGATATGCTCCGGAATTCGCCCCGAATGTATTCCTGACAACGTTGACATAACTCGTGTCAAAGAAGGAAATTTCTTCCACATCCGACAACCCGTCATATCCGATATCCTGGAAAGGCCTGGAGGCCGGGGTGTTATCAAATGCATCCACCAGGGCCTGCATGGTTGGAACACGCCCCCAGATGGTGGTGTCAACATCTTTCACCAGCGCGGTTGTCGGCAACCCGTTCTCGAAACTCTTTCGCCCGTCGCGAAGGATGTCTTCCGAAACATCGCCAAGGTTAAAATAGAGTTCCCCGGTATTTGTAGAATCATAGATGAACGGGTCCATCATCCAGAATTCAATGTACTGGATGTTGGTTGCATCAAAATCGGTGGTCTCCACCTTTCGCATGATTCCACCCCAGCGGGTTTCCGGTGCCGCCAGCGTTCCGTCGGCGTTTAGCCCCCTCGACACGGACGTGGGCTTAATGTCGTAGTTGTATGATCCCCGCTCACTCGGATAATAGGCCATATTCAGAACAGCCAGGTTAACAGGAACACCGTTTAAAGGCTGCTTGTTCGGGAAGATCTCCGTTTCCCACACCTGCCGGACGTACTGATTGGATAATTCGCGGTTGGATACATTGGGAGGCAGCAGGGTGGTATTTTTATCATAGAACAACGGGTCAATGATATACCATGCAAGTTTGGCCCTGTTGTAACCGTAAGTAAGTCCCGAACCGGCTGCAGCCTCGGGAAACATCCGGGAGGTGGTTTGGCCCTGTGGAGTGCTTGACAGGTACCAGTTTGAAATATTCTTCAGGTCGATGGTGGATTTGGCTCCCTCAAAATCGTCAATGTAAGTGGTTCCTGCTTTTCCAATGGATTTTGAATGGCCTGGAATGAACTGGGCAAACTCAAAATCTACTGCAACGGACGATGGCGCCTTGGTGGTGATGAAAGGCAATGCATCCACGAAGCGCGTAATCAGCCTCGACTGTGTGCGGTATGAAAGGTTAAGTCCCCAGATGGTGTTCGACATCGGCTCGTCGCCGTAATTAACTTTTTGCGTAAGCGGGCGCTCATTCAGGTTCAGGATGGTAGCTCCGACAACAAAGTCCTTGTTGATCTTGTAGTCAAGATGGGCACCCATCAGCCGCTTTGTCTGCACATTGAACATCTCATTGCTTTCAAGCGAAATGTTAATGGGAGTGCCCGAAGCAAGGATTCCCTCATTGATGATCCTGACCCTTCCAAGTGTATAGTCAACGGTGTAATGAACATTTTCCTGCAACAACACCCCGCCGGCGGTAACTTTCACTGACCCGGGAGGTACATTCAGCGAGTTCAGGGAAATTTCAGAACCTGCTGAGGACTTATAGAAGCCGTCAAGGACAAATTTATTTTTATCGGGATACTGCCTGGCCATGGATTTTGTCATGGTATACAGGGAATCAAAGCAGTATTTATCGGCCATTTCAAGTGATGCTTTCGGATTGGCCGGATCAAAAATCGAATCCCGCAGGTCTTGCCCGAATGGCTCAAGCACCGTGAAGAAAATCCTTCCGTTGGATGACTGCACTGTACCGCCCTGTGTTGTCGCGTTGTCGATAAAGTCAAACATCCCGTCGCCCGGAGGGTTCATCTGCTGGTTGAGGTTATCAAGGTTCAGCACCCTCACCAGTGGAACTCCCTTAATGCGGCCTTCTGACAAGTAAGCAGTTGGCACACCGTTGGCATTGCCCGAATAGAGGATATTGAGCGTAAAATCAGCAGGCTGGAGCTGGTAAGCGCCGAGGGCATAAACGTTTTTCATCATCAGGTTCCATGTCGGAACCCTTGTGTTCAGCGAAGGGCTCTTCAACAGCTTAACAACAAGGCAGTTAGGAGAAATGATCCCCTGGTCGGAAAATTCACCCACCTGGTATACTACCGGGTCGCCAACCACCTGGTACTGGTAGGCGATGGCGAGGGTCTGGTCTGAGTTCAGCGCTGTGTTCAGTGAGATAAATCCAAGTTTGGGATTATAGCTGAACTCTGACGGGAGCAGTTTGCGCGCACTTTCAATCTTCACCACATCCTCGCCGGGAGTCATAAAGAACGGTGAGCCGGTAAGGTAACTGCTCACGGTGTTGATGTTGCGCACCTTGGCTGTGTCAACCGCCGTTGGCATCAGCACCGGGAAAAGGTTGTTGGAGTTGTTGGAAGGAAATTTACGGTTCGGATCGCCTGTGAAAAGCCTGGTATTGTAGGGCTTGCTTTCACCAAGGTCCATAAACGCAATAATATTGCGGTTTTCGGTCACGGCAGCGCCGATGTTGGTCACCCAGACCTCAATTTTCAGAATGTTGACGTTGGAGGTGATGACCGGTAATTTTTTGGTGGCTTCCCTGAAGGTGGTCCGGAAATTCTGGCCGATAAAGAAGTGCTTGTTCTCTTCGTAATCATCGGCCCTGATGGTGAACTTCTGGGTTTGGGCATTACCCTGTACCACAATGTTCTTGGTCTCGCTTTTCTGTTGAGAGTATAAGGCAGTTACTGTAAGCCTCCCGAAACGCAGTTTGGTTTTCACACCGAAAAGACTTTCAGTTCCCTTGATGAGCGTGGTATTCAGCGGCAGGTTCACGTCTCCGGCCTCGATCAACTGGATGATGTCGTCTTCCTTGCCCTCGTATTTCAGCTTGAGCTTATTCTCAAAATCAAACGTGGCCTCTGTGTTGTAATTGATTTTGAACTCGATTTTGTCGCCGATCTTGGCCACCACATTCATCTGGATCTTCTCGTTGAAATCGAAATTGGTCTGCCTGCGCTGGCGGGTGCTGAGCATGGGGTCGTCGCGGCGGTTCGACACGATGCCGAAATCAATTTCCGCCGATCCCTGCGGGCGGATATCAACGGTATTATTGCCAAAAATCGTTTCAAATACTTTTCCCGGGATGCGTATCTTTGGAATGATCCCCTTGGAGTTGTCCATGGTCGCCGCCTCCGAACGTTCTTTCCAGTAGCGGTTTATCATGGTCTGCATGTCTTCGTTCTGGAATTCGTCAAACGACATGGTGGTGGGTATCCTGTAAACGGTTTCCCCGATCCGGTAGGTGTAATAATACTGGCGTGAAACGGGGTCATATTCAACCACCGTTTTGATATTGGCCGGATTCTTCAGGTACATGGGATTCTCTTTCCCCGACCCGGGCATGACTGTTTCGTCGCTAAAGGGGTATCTCAGCGACCCGGGGTCACCTTTTTTCAGGCTGTCGGGGGCTGACATGACAAAGATGCCATCCATGACAAAATTACCAGCTGTTTCTCCGGAGAAAACCGGGATACGCA
Source organism: uncultured Bacteroidales bacterium (assembly GCA_903959905.1). Taxonomy (GTDB): domain Bacteria; phylum Bacteroidota; class Bacteroidia; order Bacteroidales; family FEN-979; genus CAIVAT01. The sequence continues at coordinate 196,327 of CAJBYO010000029.1, read as the reverse complement.
GGGTAACCAGGACGGCTAAACATAAGAGAGCGTATAAATTCTTTTTCTTCACTAAGTCCAGCAAGGTGATATATTCTCAGGAACTTTCACGCTATAAAACCTTGAGCGCGTGCTTGATCAGTTGTTCCACTGTCAATCCTGTTCCTTCCGATTCAATAATTTTAGTCAACGCTTTATCAGCAAGCATCTTCGGGAAGCCCAAAATGATCAATCCTGATAACGCTTCTTCCTTCTTTGTATTGTGCAAAAATCCGGATTTTTCATGGGGAACAAGCTCCCTTGAAACCTTATCTTTCAAATCAATAATGATTCGCTGGGCAGTTTTTGCCCCGATACCCTTGATCCGCTGCAGCAGCATGGCATTTCCTTCAGCAATTGCCCTCACCACTTCATCGGGTGAAAGGGATGAAAGGATGATACGGGCCGTATTCACCCCTACCCCGGAAACACTGATGAGCTGCCTGAACAACTCACGTTCGCCAGCACCTGAAAATCCGTATAACAGCATGTCATCCTCCCGCACAACAAGATGCGTGTATAACTTGCAGTGCTCGTCCTGCCGGATCTGCCCGTATGTATGGATAGAAATATTCAGCAAATAGCCAATACCATTCACATCAACCACTGCATAGGCAGGGTTTTTCTCTACCAGTTTTCCTTGAATATAATCGTACATCTGCGCTGCTGCTTGCTGAAAGCCTGACCCGGTTACCCGGAAAAAGTGCAAAGGTAAAAAAATCACCGGAATACAAAAACCATATGTGTCTCCGTCTATCTTCGCACCTATTCAGGAATTATTATACCTTTTTATTTGTTTCTATGGTTTTTCATTTTACATTTGCGCTTAATTAATCTACATAAAAGTATTACAATCCCCTATTATTAACCCAAAAACCTCAGCCATGAAAAGTCTTCTTTCAGCATGTTTCATTTTTTTTCTCGGGATGAACACCCTTTCAGCCCAGGAGTTGATTGCCGTAAACCATGCAGCCGGCGGCAGCGAATTCTTTACACGTCTTGATTCTGCCATCGTGCATTCCTCCAATGGCGATTATGTTTACCTTCCCGGAACAGCCCTGATGAACATTGGGACACTGGTGATAAATAAAGGCGTTCATATCATTGGTGCCGGGATCTATCCTGACTCCTGCTATGCCACAGGAACCACGTATCTCACCGGCAACATCACCATCGTGTCGGGGGCAGACAACGGGAGCCTGCAGGGATTTATCCTTACCGGGCAACTCACCTTTGGTACCAACCAGGCCAACCAGCATGTTTCATCCTATTTCATTTCAAGGTGCAACCTCAACACCATTTATCTTTCAAACAATGGCACTGACACAACCACGTCATCTTTCCTTTTCCGTGAAAACATCATCCGCGGACATGTTTACGGCGGCCATTCCAATGCCAGTTTCAGGAATAATATATTTGACGGCCAGCTGAATTACTTTTATGGCGCCACATTTTTACACAACAATTTTTTGTGGGGTGGCAATAAAACGCTTAATTCTTACGTGAGAAATTCAACTTTATCCAACAACATTTTCAAGAATTCCTGCGTGGCCTATTATGGTTGGATTCCAATTCAGTGTACTGACAACAATTATTTCTATAATCTCTTTAACGGACCAATTGGATTTTACTACGACTATTATGGCTCCTGTATGGCAAACCTGAATGGGTTTGGCAACTTATCGGGGAACCATGAAAATGTGCCGAATGAACAGATTTATACCAGCCAAAGTGGCAATGTTTATGATATTCATCACAATTACCATCTTATTGCAGGCAGTCCGGGCATCAACGGTGGCAGCGATGGCACCGACTGTGGAATTTACGGAGGTGATCCTTTCAAGGATGGCATGCTGCCTGTGAACCCGCACATCCGGTTCAAATATGTGGCCGGATCAACAAGCCCCAGCGGCACGCTCAACATCCATTTCAAGGTTGCTGCCCAGGAAAAATAGGGAACGATGAGAAAAATATTACTCCTCATTTCAGGACTCCTGGTGATCCCGTTACATCTGCTTTTTGCCCAGGCGCCAAAAATCATCGGCTACCAATACTGGTTTGATGATAATGCCGCAGGGATGATCAGCCAGTCCGTTAGTCCGGCCACCACGCTGGACCTGACCACATCGGTGAATGTTCCGACTTTTCCTGTCGGATTCCACCGCTTCAACATCCGGTTTAAGGATGACTCACTGCAATACAGCCAGGTCAGTACCTCCATGTTCTTTTTCCCGGTTTCCACCCTGATCAATGGCTATGAATATTGGTTTAATGGCAATTATGCCGGAAAGACGGTTGTAAGTGTAAGCAACACGAATTTCCTTGACCTGACCTCCGCCATTTCTGCTTCCGGCCTGCCATCGGGGATGAACACCTTCCATATCAGGTTCCGTGATGTTACAGGTACTTACAGTTCAACCACTTCAGCCTATTTTGTCATTATGCCGGAGATGCTTCTTTCAGGTTATGAATATTGGTTTGACAACAACTATGGTTCCAAAACGTCCGTGAATATTGCCAGCACGCAGGTGCTCGATTTGTCGTCGGTGATTACGGCAACCTCTTTATCACTGGGTTTCCATGCATTCCATATCAGGTTTAGAAACACAACCAATACCTGGAGTTCAACGGAGTCGGACCTGTTCTACAAGCATGGCACCGCTTACCAGAACAACCTCATATCCTATGAATATTGGTTTGACGACAATCCTGCAGGCAAAGTTACAGTACCCCTTGCAAATCAGCCAACTGCCGATCTTGTAGCCACGATAAATGCCGGTGCACTCCAGCCGGGCCTTCACAAGGCACATATGCGTTTCAACAATGGTGACTTTTCCAGTATAGTCTCCTCCAGTTATATATACAAAAGTGGAACAGCTGATATTGTGGCGAATGCCGTTTGCGGATACCGATATTGGTTTGATAATAACCCCGCCACATTGCGATCGGTGAAGATTTCACCCGCTGCAACCGAGGCTGTTCTTCTTGATTCGGTGGAATTACCGTATCTGACACTCGGGAAGCACCTGGCAAGTTTTGAATTCCGCGACACACTTGGAAACTACAGCAGTGTTGTAAGTGATTCCGTTGAGGTTTATACCTGCCAGCCTTATGGTGCAGGGGTAATTTCCGGCAATGCCCAGGTTTGCAAGGGCAGTTCGGGCGTTGCTTATTCTATCCCGCCAATTTCCAATGCAACAGGTTATACCTGGAGCATACCGGCAGGGGCTGCCATTGTTTCGGGAGCCAATACCCATGCCATCGTGGTGGATTTCAGTCAGAATGCGGCTTCCGGGGTGCTCTCCGTCGAGGGAACCAACCCTTGTGGCACAGGGCCAGCCAGGTTCCTCACTGTCAACATAAGCGCACCACCGGTGCCGACAATATCCGGCGACACGATGGTTTGTGCAGGGGCAACAGGGGTTCCATACTCAACTGAAACCGGGAAAACCGGCTACAACTGGTCATTGTCGTCGGGCGGGGTAATTGTATCCGGAAACGGAACAAGCACCATTCATGTCAACTGGACAACCACCGGCGACAGTCATACATTGACCTGCGGGTACAATAATACCGCAGGGTGTTTCGGTTCAAAAACTAAAACGATTTCGATCAAACCGCTGCCGCCGCCAAACCGTACCTTGTTCAGTATCACGGTGCCATCAGGCCAGACACTGTGCTCTGACGCGACCGATACCATTTTTCTTCCCGGCAAACACGGTACGTTCCTGGTCCAAAGCGGAGGATCGGCTATCCTGATCTCAGGCAAAGACATCCGGATGCTGAGCGGCGCTTCTGTCAGCAGTGGCGGTTACCTGCATGCCTATATCTCCAACAATTGCCTGTTCTGCAATGCTGTTCCGCATACATTGCCCCTGGCACTGAAAGAGGATGAACTGGCTGGCATAACAACTGAAATACCCGCAGAATGGGCTCATAACAGCTACTTCCGCATATACCCCAATCCCACTACTGGTGCGTTTACACTGGAATCGGTGAACGGCGAAAACCTGTCAGGTGAGGTTGAAATATACGGAATGCGTGGCGATAAATTATTCAGCGAACAATTAACCCCGGCCAGAAAACTTGAGTTTTCACTCCGGGGAAGCCCCAACGGAATGTATGTGATCAGGCTGGTGAACGGAGGAACCTCTGCAACAGCAAGGATTATTAAATACTAGGTGGGCGAATAAAATAAGAGGGATTTACGATTGGACGAATGACGAATGACGAATGAATTGCAGGATTGACGATTTACGATTAAGCAACGCTAATCGTAGATCGTTAATCAATAAATTTAATCTGAAATCGTAAATCGTCCAATCGTAAATCGCCTACAGGTTATAATCCCTGAGCGCCTGTTCCAGCTCCATCAGTGAAATGGGCTTTGCCAGGATCTTCTTCTCCCTGTCAAGCAAAAACATGGTGGGGGTTGCATAGATGTTGTAATCATCTGCCGATTTCCCGTTAAACCCTTTCAGGTCTGACACATTGATCCATTTCAGCTTCGTATCCCTGATAAAGGAACTCCAATCGGCAAAACTGGTATCAATCGACACGAACATCACCTCGTACTTTTTCGGCTGCTGCTTTTCGTAAAGTTCCTTCAGCCGGGGAGCCATCGTCATGCAATGCGGGCATGTGGTTGCGTAAAAAACCACCAGGGTATATTCGGCGTTTATTGATGAAAGTTTAAATGGTTTTCTTTTAAGATCTGGCACTTCAAGGTCGGGGGCCACTTTCCCGATGGCAAGCTTTTTAAAGGTGTCAAGTTTTTTCTGCAGTGACGACTTTCGCTCCTGGTCCTCACACGATGAAGGATCCTGGAAATTATCGGCGATATAGGTGATCACCTCGTCAAAATGGTATTTATCAAACCCTCCCACCAGGTAATCAAGCCAGAACTTGTAGATCACCGGGTTGACAGAAGCTGCACCAAGCATCAGGGTAACCGCCTTGATGAATTCCGCCTCAAGCTGCTTCTGCGGGAGCCTGTTATTGCTGTATATTGACAGATAGGCAATGGCCTTGTTCACAAATACCATGCTCCTCAGAAGGGAGGTATCAGAGAAGTCGACACGGTCAAAGTAGTGCTGCTTTAAGAACAGCACACGGTCTTCCTTGAGCAGAGAGGCCGTGATAAACGGTGCCTGGTAAACTTTTGCCATGCGCACGGCAAAAGACCTGGGGTAAATCGCAGCGAGGGAGTCCAGGTACTTCTGCTGTTTCATCTGAATATTCTCCATTTCCATGGCGGCAGCGCTGAAAAAAGCATCCTTCACAGGGTAAAAATCAACAACCGGGATAAGCACCTGCAACTTTGCCTGGTTGAGCCGGTCAAGCCTTAAATAAGCCTGGTTGATTGCATTTTCAACAGAGGAAATTATCCTGAGACTGTCGTCAGGAAATTGGGATGAGGTGGTGAATTTTACATTCTCCTGGTTCCAGATCAGGTCAACCCAGCCATCCTTTTCCCATTTCACACGGTACATCCCGGGAAGGCGATTGCTGATCAGAAACCTGAAATTACCGCTGCCATCCGGTGATGCGGAGTCAATGGTCTTAATTTTTTCACCGTAGATGCTTGCCAGGTAAATCATCTTCCCGTCAAACCCGCTGATGTTTCCCTCTATGGTATTTTGTGCCCCGGCAACAGTGCTTGCCAGGAAGAAAAACACAATCAGGTATCTGCTCATGGGAAAACGGTTAGAAGTATATTTATGCAAACAATGTAATTAATGAATGCAATGCAGGCAATGTAAACAATGTAAGGAATATAGTAAATGTCATGATGATAAATGTTATTTGCTTATAATATTTTTGATTGATCGGAATCGTACCAGCAACCGTTACTGAACACCATTTATCTGGCAGTAAAGAATTGTATGTCAATGTTATAACCACAAAGTCGCACAAAGTCCACACAAAGTCGCACAAAGAGTTTAATTATAATGTGAGACATCTTTGGCGCCTTCGTATGTCCTTCATCGCCTTCGTGGTTTTATTATTTATTTTGAAAATCTGGCAGTTAGATTTAGATATAACACCGTCATTAAAGATTAAAAGTAACTTGACAGGTATGATTGCGGTCAATCAGTTAATATTTCATTCATTGTTTGCATTGCCTGCATTGTCTGCATTGTTTACATTGCATTCATTGTTTACATTGCATTCATTGTTTGCATTGCCTGCATTGTTTGCATTCCATCATTATTTCCTTTTCCCAACCTTCTTGACGGGCGTTGCCGGCCCCAGCACTTCCTCCAGTTTTTTCATCAGGTCTTCACCGCGCAGGTTGCGGCCGATAATTTTCTGATCTTTGTCAAGAAGCACATTGGCTGGGATTGATTTGACACCGTAAAGTTTCCCGGCGGAATTGCCCCAGTATTTTAAATCAGAGACATGGGTCCAGGTCAGGTGATCTTCCGCAATGGCTGCAAGCCATTTTTCGTGGCTTTTATCAAACGAACAGCCAAGTATGTCAAACCCCTTTTTATTGTAAGCCTGGTAGGCTTTTACTACATTGGGATTTTCTCCGCGACAGGGGCCGCACCATGATGCCCAGAAATCAACAAGCAGGATTTTCCCCTTCAATGATGAGAGGGTGATTGGTTTTCCGGTGGTGTCGTTCATGGTAAAATCGGGTGCCATTTGTCCGACTTCCACACTCTTCAGGATTTCAACCCGTTTCTTTAAGGCTGCCAGGTATTGTGAACGGTTCAGGCTGGTATCCATCACGCTGCTGATTTCCTCCAGTTCAGGAAGTTCATACTGCCAGCTCTCCCGCATGATAAGATAGGGCGAAACAACTGTTTTATTGTTTGTTTTTGCAAAAGTGGTTAGCTGGTTTTTAAGTTCTCCGTCAAGTGCTGTGATGATGGAATCATTATGCTCCATTCCCAGCGTATCGCCTGATTCCCTTGCCTTTTTATATTCCAGGTATGCCTCTTCCTGCTTTGTGTTGATTGGCGCAATGGATGCCAGGTATGACTGGTAAAAGTCGTGTGTGGCAGATCCTTTTACAACTGATTTATCAAGGCTGTCAGGAAAAATCTGAAGATCAATTTTTGCATTTTCCATAAAAACCGGTACCAATACCTGTCCGTCAAACATGGTAACATGCCACATTTCAGGGAAGTCAACCTTGCCGGTGAAGGCAAATTCCCCTTTGTTCAGTTTGGCAGAATCGGCAGTTACCCACCCTTCCTCGTTATATTTCTGCAAGAAAACCATCCCGGTATCAATGCCCTTAACACTCCCTGATAATTTAAACTGGTCTTTACTGTTCACACATGATGCCAGCACAGAACAGATGAATAAAAATGCTGCAAGTTTCTTCATAGAATTGTCTCCTGTATTGTTATGTTTGCGCAAAAGTAACGCTTTTTGAGAAACAAAATAAATCTCTACTTTTACATGGAAAATCAATTTTTATGAAGCCCCTGCTCTCCAGTACATTAATACTCTTTTTTCTGCTGATCCTGAATTTTGTTGATGCCCAGACAGCCGGTGATAAGCCAGTCGCGAGATACGACCTGTCAAAAGACCCCGTACTTTATACGGTCGGTTACGCGCATCTTGACACCGAATGGCGCTGGGACTATGAAACGACCATCAACCAGTATCTTAAGAACACGCTGGATGACAACTTCAAACGGTTTGAAAAGTACAAGCCTTATGTTTTCACCTTTTCCGGGGCGCGACGTTATAAAATGATGAAGGAATATTACCCGGAACGGTATGACAAACTAAAAAAATACGTCGCGCTGGGACGCTGGTTTGTTGGCGGCTCATCTGTTGATGAATGTGATGCCAACATTACCTCCCCTGAATCGATGTTACGCCAGGTCCTCTACGGGAACGGATATTTTAAAGCTGAGTTCAGCAAGGAAAGTGTTGACTTCCTCCTTCCCGACTGCTTCGGGTTCCAGGCACACCTGCCTTCTGTCCTTGCCCATGCCGGGCTGAAAGGATTTTCAACCCAGAAATTATCCTGGGGATCGGCTTCAGGCATCCCTTTCAACATCGGGAACTGGACAGGACCCGACGGCAACGGCATTGTTGCCGCCCTCAATGCCACAGATTACGGCGGTGAAGTCAAAAAACGACTTGACACATCTTCCTACTGGGTGAACCGAGTCATGGAAAACGGAACCAAATACGGTGTTTTCGCCGACTACCGCTATTACGGAGTGGGTGATGAAGGCGGCGCCCCCCGTGAAGAAGATGTAAAAAATGCGGTCGGCAGCCTGGATCAGCCCGACGGGAAGATCAAGGTGTATCTTGCCTCCTCCGACCAGTTGTTCCGCGACCTGACACCTGAACAGGCAAAGCAGCTTCCCTCCTACTCAGGCGACCTGCTGCTCACTCAACACTCTGCCGGGTCGCTCACCTCGCAGGCCTATATGAAACGTTGGAACCGGAAAAATGAACAGCTTGCCCTCGCTGCCGAGGAAATCGGCGTGATGGCCGACTGGCTGGGCGGTCTGAAATACCAGCAGCGGTCGCTCAATGAAGCATGGTGGCTGGTATTGGGCAGCCAGATGCACGACATCCTGCCTGGTACCTCCATCCCGAAAGCATACGAATATGCGTGGAATGACGAAGTACTTGCACTGAACAAATTTTCCTCCGGTCTTACCAGCGCTGCAGCTGTGGTGATCAGGGCCATGGATACACAGGGCAAAGGGAAAACCCTGGCTGTTTACAACCCGCTTGCCATCAATCGAAAAGACGTTGTTGAGGCAGAGATCTCTTACCCGGAAGGCGCCCCAAAAGCTGTGAAGGTCATGGATGCCTCAGGAGCAGAGATACCGGTGCAGTTGCTGGAGGCTACAAGGGAGAGCATCCGCATTCTTTTTCTCGCAACAGTTCCTTCCCTTGGATTGTCGTGCTATGATATTCAATCGGTTAAAGAGGCAACACCGGCAAAAACCACGCTCTCCGCATCCGGCAGCATCCTGGATAATGAATTCCTGAAGGTCACCGTCAATGCTGCGGGTGACATTTCAAGCATCATCGATAAGAAATTGGGAAAAGAGATCCTTTCGGCTCCTGCCCGGCTGGAGTTTCAGAAAGAGCACCCCGAATACTGGCCAGCCTGGAATATGGACTGGAACGACAGGAAAAAACCGCCGGTCGGTTTTGTGCAGGGGCCTGCAAAAATAACCGTTCTTGAGAAAGGCCCGGTAAGGGCCACGCTGAAGATTGAGAGAACCGCGTTCAATTCGGTGTTTGTTCAATATGTTCAGCTCGCAGCGGGGAAGGAGAACCTCGTGGTACGCAACACCATCAGCTGGCAATCGCGCGGGGTGAGCCTGAAAGCATCTTTTCCGCTAACGGCTTCCAACAGTGTTGCCACCTACAACCTTGGCCTCGGAACAGAAGAAAGGACAAACAACAATGAGAAAAAATATGAAGTGCCGTCGCGCGAGTGGTTTGACCTGACCGATAAATCAGGAAATTTCGGGGTCACGATCTTTGAAGATTCAAAATTCGGATCTGACAAGCCAAATGACAAAACACTTCGGTTAACATTGTTATACACGCCAAAAACCAATTTCTACCACGATCAGGCATCCCAGGACTGGGGTATTCATGAAGTCACCTATGGCATATACAGCCACAAGGGCGACTGGCGCACCGGCCTATCAGAATGGCAGGGCCGCAGCCTGAACCAGCCGCTCAGGGCCTTCCTGGTCCCACAGCATCCCGGGATCCTTGGAAAGAGTTTTTCATTTGCGCAGGTTTCCGTGCCGCAGGTTGACATCCGGGCCATCAAGAAAGCCGAAAACGGCAAGGACATTGTCATCCGGCTCCAGGAGCTTACGGGCAAAGACCTGCAGAGTGTTGAGGTTACCATGGCTTCAAAAATCATGAAGGCATGGGAAATTGACGGGCAGGAACACCTTGTGGGCGAAGCAGTATTAAAAAACGGCAAACTGGTGGCTGATTTTAAAAAATTCGGAATCCGCAGTTTTGCCCTCCAGCTTGACGTGCCGGCACAGAAATTATCAGAGTCGGCTTCGATGGAGCTGCCACTGGTATTTGACCAGGATGTTGTATCGGGATCAAAAAACAGAAAAAACGGCAAATTTGACCAAAACGGGATCAGCTACCCTGCCGAACTCTTTCCCGAAACCCTCGTTGCAGGCGGCGTACAATTCACCCTCGGGCCAAAAGCAGATGGCAAAAACAATGTTGTTACCTGCAAAGGCCAGAAGATCACCTTACCCAAAACCGGAAACTTCAACCACCTTTATATCCTCGCTGCAGCAACCACCGACACCACCGGAATATTCAGGGTGGGTGGTGTCAAATCAACTGTTACAGTGCAGGCCTATCGCGGAAAAATCGGTCAGTTTGACAACCGGACATGGGACAAATACGAACGCATCACCGGTTTGCAGAAAGGGTATATCAAACGGGATGAGGTGGCCTGGTATACAACCCATCTTAACCGCGATACCCTGGTGCTGCCTTACCAGTACGGTTACATTTTCAAATACAAGCTTGACGCAAGTCCGGCAAGCGGAACATTGCAACTTCCTGAAAATGAAAGCATAAAGATTTTTGCGATCTCGCTTGCCGACAATCCTTCTGACCAGGCTGAACCTGCACTGCCACTTTATGATGATTTCACCGACCGCCCTTCCATGGCACTGAAACTGGCAAAAAGTTATGTTGATAATGGCCTCTCTGGCGCCGCAACCATTACGGTCAGGAGTGACAGAAACCTCACCAAACTCCCGGCCAGGCTGACCATGAAAGACTATGCCGACATTCACCAGCCAAACGGAGTAACCGTAAACTATTATTTCAGCAATGCCGATACCAACCTGGCCGGGGCAATAACCAGCGGGATGAGCGTATCAGCGATCAACGATGGCATGTACGACCTTCTGCCCGGCGATTCACTTACCGATAAATGGTCGGAAAAAGGGGAAGGCAGGCTGGTGATGGACCTTCAGAGGGAGATTGAACTTGACAGCATCCACATCTTTACCGAACAAAATACAGCGAGGGGCGGACAATCCTTTTCACTCTGGGGTGCCTCCGGCGATAAATATCCGGAAGTAACCGGCGATCCCAAAGCATACGGCTGGAGTTTTATTGCACTCGCTCCCCCCGACGATATCTGGGGAAACAGGAAGTGCCTTTATACGATGGTCCCGGAAACCGGAAAATCAAAGCAATACCGTTATCTCCTGTGGGTAAGCGAAGACACTCCGCACGGCCCCTGCTACTTCAGGGAGGTTGATGTCTTTGAAAAGCAGAAGTAGCTGAGGTTTTTCATGGCGACCTTGCAAGGAAGTTAAAAATATTTTGACCCGGGGAGTTGATTTTACACGTTTTTATCCTTACCTTTACCTGCCAATAAACACATAAAAAGGTGAAATTCATTTTTTTCCCGTCATGACGAAGTCAGTGATCATCAGGTCCTATGCCTCAGAATCAGAGGTGATCATTGAAAAGATACGCCAGTACTGTGCCTACCAGGAACGATGTACCCAGGAGGTGGAACGTAAAATGCAACTGTGGAAGGTTGCTGAGGCCAGGCGTCAGAAAATCCTGGTTTATCTGAAGGAAGAGGGGTATATCGATGAGGAGCGTTATGCCCGCATGTTTGTGCGCGGAAAGTTCCACATCAATAAATGGGGCAGGGTGAAAATCAGGCATGAATTGCGATCAAGGGCTATTTCTGAGACACTTATCAGCAAGGCCATGGAAGAGATCGGCGAGGATGATTACCTTAAAACCATCCGGGAACTGACCATCAGAAAAATGTCAGAAATAAAATCCGAAAAACATTTGAACATCCGCGAAAAAATTATCAATTTTGTCGCAGGCAAAGGATTTGAATTTGACCTGATCAATAAAGTACTTACGGAACTTAAAATCTGACATGGTATCACAGGACCAACTGAAAGATCTTCAGTCAAGACTTGACGTCTTGAGGAGGTATCTTTGACATTGATAAAAAACTCTCACTGATAGCTGAAGAAGAGCAGTTATCACAAGCCCCCGAATTCTGGAATAATCCTAAAGCAGCTGAACAGGCACTTCGTTCCATCCGTGACAAAAAGTTATGGACCGACGCATACCAGGCTGCCGTCATTAGCCGTGATGACCTGGTCATCATGTGGGATTTTTTCATCCAGGGAGAAGGCACCGAAGATGAACTTGAAAGCCATTACAAGGAAACACTAAGGCTTGTTGAAGACCTGGAATTCCGTAACATGCTCAGTGGTGAAGAAGATAAGCTTGGGGTCATCGTACAGATCAATTCAGGCGCCGGGGGTACTGAATCGCAGGACTGGGCAGAAATGCTCATGCGCATGTACATCCGGTATGCTGAACGCAGCAGGTTTAAGATCACCGAGGTGGACTACCAGGAGGGAGATGTGGCCGGGATCAAATCGGTGACCCTTGAATTTGACGGGGATTATGCTTACGGGTATCTGAAAGGAGAAAACGGCGTACACCGCCTGGTGCGGCTGTCTCCTTTTGATTCCAACCACAAAAGGCATACCTCGTTTGCCTCTGTTTATGCCTACCCGATCATCAACGACGACATCGTCATTGAAATAAACCCATCCGACATCAGCTGGGATACCTTCCGCAGCAGCGGGCCCGGCGGGCAGAATGTGAACAAGGTGGAAACTGCGGTTCGGCTGAAGCACGAACCGTCGGGCATTGTGATTGAATGCCAGGAGACCCGGTCGCAGGGGCAAAACCGCGAAAAAGCGCTTAAACTGCTTAAATCTCAGCTGTATGAGATTGAACTCCGCAAGCAGCGTGAGAAGATCAACGTAATTGAAAGCGGGAAGAAAAAAATAGAGTGGGGCAGCCAGATACGGAGTTATGTCCTTCATCCTTATAAAATGGTGAAAGACCTTCGTACAAGCTACGAAACATCCAACACGCAGGATGTGCTTGACGGCGACCTCACCGAGTTCATCAAAGCATACCTGATGGAATATGGCAATGCCGGGTAGAGACGCACTGCGGTGCGTCTCTACCGGTTAATTAAACAATATGATAAAGATCTACCACAACCCCTCCTGTAAAAAATCCCGTGCCGGGTTGCAATATCTGCAGGAATCGGGCAGCGCATTTGAAGTTGTTGAGTACCTGAAGAACCCGCTGTCGGAGAAGGACCTGGAACGGCTTCTTGTCAAACTTAACCTGAAACCTTCAGATCTGTTGCGAAAGCAGGAAGACTATTACAAGCAGAACCTGAAAGGAAAGAATTTTGAGGACCATGAATTGCTCCGAATCATCCTACAGAATCCAAAACTTCTGCAACGACCGGTTGTTGAAGGAAAATACAAGGCAGTTATCGGGGATCCGCCTGAGATTATTGCCCCTTTGCTGAAATGACAACATCTATTCAATCACTAAATATCCTGCCATGAAAACACGCATTGAAAAAGACACCATGGGACCCATTGAGGTTGACATGGACAAATTCTGGGGAGCCCAGACACAGCGTTCACTCACCAATTTCAAAATCGGGGAACCCGGTTCCATGCCGAAAGAGATGATCAGGGGTATGGCCACCCTGAAGAAGGCCGCCGCCATGGTCAATGCCGACCTGGGCGTTCTTCCCCGGGAAAGGAAAGACCTTATTGTTAAAGTGTGTGATGAGATCCTTGCAGGAAAACTGGATGACCAGTTCCCGCTGGTGATCTGGCAAACCGGTTCAGGCACCCAAACAAACATGAACCTCAACGAAGTGATTGCAAACCGGGCGCACGTGCTCAACGGCGGCGTGCTGGGCGGTGAAGAGAAAACAGTGATCCATCCAAACGATGATGTCAACAAGTCACAGTCATCAAACGACACTTTCCCGGCAGCCATGAGCATAGCTGCTTACCAGATGGTTACAGGTACAACAATACCAGGAATTGAACTGCTGAAAGCAACGCTGGCAAAAAAATCCGAGGCATTCAGTGAGATCGTAAAGACTGGCCGCACCCACCTGATGGATGCCACCCCGCTTACACTCGGCCAGGAATTTTCAGGCTATGTTTCCCAGCTTGAACACGGCCTGAAAGCCCTGAAAAACACACTGCCGCACCTTTCCGAGCTTGCCCTGGGCGGAACCGCTGTCGGCACGGGGCTGAATGCACCGAAAGGATATGATGTGCTTGTCGCCAACAAAATTGCTGAACTCACCGGCCTTCCTTTCGTAACCGCTGAAAATAAATTTGAATCATTGTCGGCACATGACGCCATGGTTGAAACTTCAGGAGCCCTGAAAACAATAGCCGTCAGCCTGATGCATATCGCATCAAACATCCGGCTGCTGGCTTCCGGGCCACGTTGCGGGATCGGCGAAATCATGCTCCCTGAAAACGAACCCGGTTCGAGTATCATGCCAGGTAAGGTGAATCCCACCCAGCCGGAAGCCATGACCATGGTGTGCGCCCAGGTCCTTGGAAATGATGTGGCTGTCAATATTGGCGGTATCAGCGGTCATTTCCAGTTAAACGTTTTCAAACCACTGATGATCTCCAACGTACTCATGTCGGCCCGGCTGATAGGCGATGCCTGTGTGTCATTCAACGACAACTGTGCCATCGGCATTGAGCCCAACATGGCTGCCATCAACAGGAACCTCGAAAATTCACTGATGCTGGTTACATCACTCAACCCTCACATCGGCTACGACAATGCTGCTAAAATCGCCAAGAAAGCCCATAAGGAGCATAAAACCCTGCGTGAGGCCACCCTTGAACTCGGACTGCTGACGGATGAACAATTCACGGCCATTGTGGACCCGAGGAAGATGACGGGACCAAAGTGACAAGTGACAAGTGACGCGTGAAAGGTGACGCGTGACGCGTGACGCGTGACAGGTGACGGGTGACGGTTATCTTGAGGTTTTGGTGATTGGGAAGGTCATTTCTTTTTTGAGGTCCATGAGGCGGTAAACGAAGGCCTTTCTGATGGTATCACGGCCTCTGGTTAAGGTGATGGTATCGGGCGGGGTGATGGTATCAAATAATTCTCCGTATAACGCTACAGGATCTTCATAGTCATCGCTCAAAGCGATGTAATAGGCGTTCGTACCTTGTTTCAGGGTGCCATGGATATTGTTGATCCAGTAGTACTTGTGAATGCGTTCGAGGCTGCCTATGGCATAAACCGGCAGATTGAGCTTGCTGGCAACATAATAGTCGAGGTTGGCTGCAGGAAACCATCTGAATGTGATGACAGGCGCTGACCTGCCCATGGTTCCGCTCGACTGATCCCGCTTTGCTACCGGGGCAAATTTTTCACCAAGTTGCCTCCATCCCGATAAGTCATGAGAAAAATCCCTGATTTTCCACCTGCTGAGCGGAACCACCCCGTACCTGATCTGGGCAACTGCGGTTACAGCAATTATCATGACAAACGCGAGCGCAAAAACAAGCGGAAGTGGCACAAGGCAAAGCTTTGAGCCACGGTGCGACGGCTCTGAGAGGTAGGCTGCTGCGATCAACATGAATCCAAGGTAACCAGGGCCTGTCCAGTGCGGGAGGGTACTCCGGAAGAGGGAAAACGACATAAAAACCAATACAAGCGGAACGCTGACCCATATCAGAATGTGTTTTGAGCCTGTCCCGAGGAATGATCTGCGGCGAATAAGGGCTATCAGTGAAATAATGATGATGACCACATTGATGGGGTTATTGTAGAAAAACTCCCCGGCAATCTCTGTGAAAAAATATTTGGGCTGCAGCCCGGAAGAGGTGATCCCGATCCGGTTTTCATGAAAAGAGAAACTGATGAAGTTATTGTCGTAATTCCACCATGCAACCGGCAGGCATAAAAGGATGAAAATCAGGAGGGCAATGTAAGTCTCCGTTGCCCTGAACCACCTTCGGTTGTAAAGAATAATGTAAAAGAATGCCCCCGTAACAAGGAATACGGAATGGTACTTTGACAGCATGGCCATTCCCGCGGCAACACCCGCCAATAAAAGGAACCTCCTGCTTTTTGGCAGCAGGTTGCGGTCGGGAAGCGATTTAAGCAGGAAGAGTATGGTCAGCAGCCAGAAAAACACCTGCGGAGAATCGGGAAGGATAAAGGTTCCGCAGAGTATAAAGCCGTAAAAGGAGGCTGTATATAACAGCGCCGCGTATAACCCTGTAAGGGGATTCTTGATCTGGCTACCGATCAGGAACATCATGAAGGTGCTTAACGTTCCAAAAACCACGGCAGCAAGTCGGATGAAAAATTCACTGTCAAATGCAAGATTCAAAGTAAAGAGCTGTATTACAAGTCCAACCATTGGCGGATGATCAAAATGGCTGAATGCGGGGAATTTCGCGTAGGTCCAGTAATAGACCTCATCATTCCCCAGTTCTATAAACCCGGCTATAAAAGCCCGGATCACAGCCGACAATACCAGCAGGAAAAAAAAAGCTATATATATTTTACGGTTTGAGTGCATGGGGTTTTGCAAAAATAGCCATTCTTACAAGAAACTGAACAGCAATTTAATATTCAGGAAAACCACGATTCCGCCTACGACAAGCAGCATGGCTTTGGTTGAGGTTGTATTAACATACTTTCCCATCACTTTCCCTGATGAGGTAAGGTAAATCTGCAAAAAGATCGTAAACGGCAGCTGGATGCTGAGGACCATTTGCGAAATGATCAGTCCCTGGTAAGGGTTGCTGATGACAAAGATGATGAGCAGCGCAAAAACAAGCGAAATCATCACGCCAAGCCGCGAATGGTTGTCATGAATATCATAGGGCTCACCGAACAGTCCTGCAAAAATGCTCCCTCCAGCCATTCCCGAGGTGATCGTGGAGGCAATCCCGGCAAAAAGGAGTGCTACGCCGAATACGACAGCGGCATTGTTACCCAGGAGTGGCTTCAGGATGCTTTCGGCCTGTTGCAGCTCGTTCACGGGAATGTGATGGGCAAAAAAAGCTGTGGCTGCCAGCAGGATGATGGCGCTGTTGATGGCCCAGCCGACGATCATGGAAAAAAGTGTGTCAAAAAGCTCGTAATCAAGTTGCCGTTTGATCACTTTCTCATCTTCCAGGTTCCATTGCCGGCTCTGGATGATTTCGGAATGAAGGAAGAGGTTATGCGGCATCACAACGGCTCCAAGGACACTCATCACGATAATCATTGATCCCTGCGGAATGGACGGTTTTACCCAGCCGATCCCGGCCTGTACCCAGTTGATATCCACCAGGGTGAGTTCATACAGAAATGAGAGGCCAATGATGGAGACAAACGCAATGATAAACTTCTCTATTTTCTGGTAGGAGTTGGTAAACAACATGATACAAACAAAAACGAATGCCATGATGGCCCCGGCCGGTATCGGAATGTTGAACAGCATATTCAATGCGACTGCAGCACCCAGGATTTCGGCAAGGGAAGTGGAAACGGATGCTCCCATGGCAGAGATCAGCACAGCCCTCGACATCCAAAGCGGGGTGTATTTGTTGGCCGCCTCCGAAAGGCAAAGCCCGGTAGCAATACCAAGATGGGCAACATTATGCTGCAGGATGATCAGCATGATGGTGGAAAGTGTCACCATCCAGAGCAATTCATAGCCGAATTCTGAGCCAGCCGCAATATTGGAAGCCCAGTTGCCAGGATCAATAAACCCAACAGTAACAAGCAAACCAGGGCCGATATATTTCAGTATATCAAGCCCGCCAAAACGTGGTTTGTGATCGCGCCTGCGGAGGTCTTTAATAAAATCAAACAGCATAGTTTGGCCAGATTCAGAACAGTAAAAGTAACAAAAAAAATACATCGTCCGGAAACCGCTGTTACGGCTTCGGAACGATGTACTTTCATTAAAGACCTGCTAATCTATTCTTTCTCAAATCCAAATTTCCAAACAACGGCTGCCACAAGTGCACCAACAATGGGAGCAACGATAAACAACCACAGTTGCATCAGCGCTTTCCCTCCTGCAAAAAGTGCAGGGCCAAGGCTGCGGGCAGGGTTCACTGAGGTACCTGTTACGGGTATCGCAACCAGGTGGATCAGCATCAGGGTAACACCAATGGCAAGGCCGGCCATAGTTCCATTACCGAATTTAGAAGTAACGGCGAGGATGACAAAGAGGAACAGGAAGGTCATAACAGCCTCGGTAACAAAAGCGCTCATGGTATTATAACCACCAAGGTAACCTTCTCCCCATCCGTTGGATCCGAGCGCCCACTCGCCCATCTGAAATCCGGGTCGACCGATAACTACCAGATACAAAACAGCTGCGCCAAGGATGGCACCGAGGCATTGTGCCACGATGTACCCGACTGCGTCTTTCATCTCCATCTTACCTGCTGCCAGCACTCCGATGGTCACGGCAGGATTGACATGACACCCTGATATTCCGCCGATAGCGTATGCCATGGCAACGACGGCAAACCCGAATGCGATAGATATTCCAAGCAATCCAATCCCACTCGGACCTGTTGAACTCATACCGGCAATAACGGCCGATCCGCAACCAAAGAGCACGAGGCTGAAGGTTCCGATCAATTCAGCTAAATACTTTTTCATAGGCGAAAATTTTTGGTTTGTCAATAAATAAAAAACAGTCCGGTTGTTTATTCCGGACTGGAGTACTGTTTTCAGTATGACTATTTCCCTGTAACAACAGGTTTCAGCAGGTCGTATTTCTGCCAGTCGCTGTATATGTCCTGAGCGATGTTTGCTGCTGTCTGATCAACATATTGAGGATCTGTAACTGTGATGTCACCTGTCCAGATAGCATCTTTAGATCCATGAACATAAAGGCTTGCATTCAGGTTGATCACAGAGGTAGTTGTCCAGTAACCTCCGGTAGAAACAACACCACCACCGTAGTAACCAACGCCTCCGTAATAGCCGCCACCCCAGTAGCCGCCACCCCAGTAACCGCCGTATCCTCCTGTTACATAGGTCGTTTGCGGGATATAATTTTCTGTTTTGTCAGTTCCTTTGTAAACAAATACCAGGATGGCATCCGCACCCACGCTGTCGCACTTCCGTTTGATGTCGTCAAGCGGGTATTTAATGTTCGGATTCAGGAAATCAAGTGCCCCGATGGCTTTGAGCCCACGCTTCTCAAAATAGGCGTCCATGGACTGTTCAAAAGGTTTAACGTACTCAAGCTTTTCAAACATAGGCATGACGACCACGTTTGATATCTGGGTTTTGATTTCGGGGTTTTTCCATGTGGTAAGAGTTACCGGCGATCCACATGAAGTGAGCATAAAGGCAGCAACCACTGCCAATAGAGCAAAGTAAAGTTTTCCTGTTTTCATAGTGTGTGTTTTTTTGGTAAAGATAAAATAAAAAATAACGAAAAATCAAGTGGGATTAAGGAAAATAGAAGTTGTTTGATTGCCGGTAAAAGAAAAATTGCCTTTTGCCTGAGATACCGCCGCCGACATCTGCTGAGCAAAAGGCAATTTTGCCTGACCATTAATTCATCAAAATCATGGTGGTTGCACCTGGAATCATTGTTTAATTATTTTCCCTGTACCAGCATATTTTCCGCTAACGACGCGGACGAAATAGATGCCTGCCGGCTTGTCTTCAAGGGATAACTCGTATTTCTTCCTGCCCTTCAGTTCTGTTGA
Organism: uncultured Bacteroidales bacterium; assembly: GCA_903959905.1. Classification (GTDB taxonomy): domain Bacteria; phylum Bacteroidota; class Bacteroidia; order Bacteroidales; family FEN-979; genus CAIVAT01. The sequence continues at coordinate 176,714 of CAJBYO010000029.1, read as the reverse complement.
CGTTAAACGCTCACCATAAATGCCGTACATTTCAACACGGAGTTCAGCTGTTTCTTCAAGGCCTTTGAGTTCAAGGGTGAATGCACCAGTTGTGGGGTTTGGGAAAAGGCTGAAGAATGATTTGCCTGAACCCGCGGTAATCTCAGTTGTTTCTTCGGCAATTTCAACAAATGCAGTGGATTTTGTGCCGCACCAGGGGCCAGCGGGGGCGATGTACGCATGCAGGTAGCCTCCCGGAAACACCTTTGTACCCGGCATAAAGCTGATTTTCTGCCCTGCAATGAGCGTGGAACTGCCCCCGTTCAAAACGGTGAAGTTCGTGCCATTTCCTGCGACATAAATGGTTTGGAGCGCATCGAAACAAGTGTCCCTCCCGTTTTCAACAACGTGGTTTTGAATGTATGTTGACTGGCATGCAGATTTATTCTGGCCTACATCCCAGCAACATTCATAGTCTACATTATAACCATCGGTTACAGTTACACAATATGTACCCGGACAAAGGCCTGAAATGTCTTGCGTAGTAGCCGTATTTGACCACATGTAGGTATATGGGGGCGTTCCGCACGGGGCACTGAAGTCTATCGAACCATCGCAGCAATTTGCACCAGCATTGGTAACAGTAGCAAGGCAGCAGTTGTCATATATGGCTGTACAAATGTAATCATTGTCAAGCGGATAGCTGATCACATTACTCCCTGTCGGGATCAGGCTGACGGTGTTACCGTAACAATCGGTGCGGATGACATGCCACCACAGGAAATGATGATTGTTATAAGTTAAAGGGGCAGCCAATGTATACACGACCGGGGTCATATTGCACGAGGGGTAATAGTACGTACCGGTAAATGGTACTGGTGCAGGGGATGTCCCGAACGGATTCAATACCAGACCGTTCGGATCGCTGCCAAGAGTTGGCGAATAGGTGATCGGAACACCTGTAAGTGCAGGACCAGGGTCGCTCCCGATCATCGCCTGCACCAGGATTGTTTTATTCTTCCTGCAATACAGGGCTGTATAATTTTTATCCGAGTTCATCTTCACCTTAATCGGGTTATCGGTCACCGGCATGAAGCTTAGGCCATTGACAATCCACTGTTTGAAACAGTATTGGTCGTTTCCGCAGGTCATGGTTTGCGGCGCGGTAAGGTAAACGATCGCACCCTGGATATAATCCCGGGTAAATAATGTCGTTCCGGAACCGTTTCCATGAATGTCCATGGGTGTCGCATTAATATTGACATTGGAACAAGGCAGGGAATTTACGGTCAGTGTAACCGTATCAGTCACACAGGGGCTCAGGCAGATGCTGTCAAGGATGAAAGATTCCGCCCCCCCCCATCCTGTAACATCAACCCGGAACATGATTCCGCCGATGTCGCTTATAAAGTTATTCCAGTCCGGGGGATTAGATCCCGGGTAATTATTCCAGGTCCATGTTCCTTCCTGGCTTAATGGCGGATCATTCCCTGCAGAGGGCTGAATCCTTGCACACGTATGTGCCCACCTATCCAGACCGATCAGGGAGGAAGACGTGAACCGTGCCATATACTGCGGATTGGATGGGCCAACAGGCAGAGATGTATTAAATCCCCGGAAAATAAATATACTGGGATAATAACTCTGATCATTTTCAAGCATGTTGATATCCCAGCAAAGACAATTGTTATCACATAACAGGTAATTCCCGCTATAATCCGTGGAATTGTTGTAAATCCATGTGGAACCGGAAATATCTGTCACTTTTAATCCTTTGTCGCCAGTATATCCACCAGATCCGGGGGTTGTAATAACAAGGTTGCCATTACTGACCGCACCGTCGTTGCTGGTCATGAAATTGCTGGTGCCGTCATCAAAGCTTTCACAGGCAGCAGGACAGGAATTAAGACAAACCCTGTAATCTTCAACCTCCCCTATCGTTACGGGAATTCCTGACGGCTGCGATGGTCCCACACCGGGGGTGTCGCTGATCCTGAACCGGGCGTACATGCAGCCGCTGGCCATTAAAGGCAGGGGGACTGGTACGTTTAAAAGCCATCCCGGGTGAAGCGGATCATAACAGCAGGTGGCACCACTGTATGGGATCTGATATTCAACCAGGAAATGTTCATTCGGAGAATTTCCCCAGATTCCATCCTGGTTGAAGTCCATCCATCCGTTCAGATATACCGTACCGTTCAACAGGTCGTTATGCGGATAAATCGTGATGATGTTGTTGGTTGCAGAGAAGGAGGATGGAAAGACCACCCCATCCTCATCACTCCCGTCACCGTTGGCCATGATTGTTTGCAGCCCATCCGGTTCGGCATCAGTCAATGTGCCTAGCCTTACATGACAATCGCTGAAATGGCGGGCACCATCATTCACGTTCAGTGTATTATACTGAAAGTTGCCGTTGTCGGGTGCATCACCGTAATCCAGGGTTGGTGTCGGGACGTTGTCAATATAAATATAATAATCTTCCACCTCGCCGTCCGGGGCCAATCCTGTAAATGACAGGTTATACGTCGTACTCAGCCTGAACCTGGCAATGGAAAACAGCGGATTTGATAAGGGGGGCACGGTAAAAACTATGTTGCCGCTGAAAGGCCCCTGTGGGATCGGTTGGTTTGTTATAATCTGTTCTCCGGGATCCATTATGCCGTCCCCGTCAAAATCAATCCAACCCTGCAGGTATGCCGTCTGGCTCAAATTGTTATAGGTTGTAAATAAAAGCATGTTCGTGCCGGTGCTGACCTGGGTAAAGGCACCTGACCCAGGGCCATTAATGCCATCTTCGTCATCCGGAATTGTACCATTTGTGTCGTCACCGTCGGCAAATAAAGATTGCTGACCATCGGTTTCCGTATCAATGAACATCCCGAGCTTTAATCCTGATATGGCATGGCGCGGACCGTTACTTCCATGATAGGTATGATACAAAGGTTCTTTGGCATCTCCGAAATCACAATCCAGGGTAACAACAGTACAGGGGCTGGCGACTGTGACGTTATTGGCATCCGTCACCGATACTGTATAGGTTCCTGCTGTCAGGTACTGGTAATAAGTTGTTGCCCCATTGCTCCATGTATATTGGTATGGCGGATTTCCACCGGCTACACTGACTGAAATGAAATTATAGGTGCATTCCGGGACCATGTTAAATGACAAGGTCATTGCAGGCAGTACTGTCATAGTAACCGTATTGGACACAACGGGGTTACCGCTTACACAGTTCTCAGTGAAAGTAATCATACAGGCAAGCATGTCATTGTTCTCCGGGACATAGGTGTAATTGACAGTGGTGGCTCCGGAGATACTAATTCCATTCTTCATCCATTGGTAAGACGAGTTTAATCCTACAGGCACCACTGTGGCCATTAAGGTCACCGGGGTGCCGGCCATCACCGGGTTGGCTGAAGCCGAGATGTATACGCTGACAATCAGCGTTGGATTGACCGTAACCACTACCGAAGCTGTGGCGACACAACTACCGTCGGTTCCTGTCACCGTATACATGGTGGTTGCCTGTGGCGTTACACTGACGGATTGTCCATTAATGCAGGCAGTTCCGTCGGTCCAGGTATATGTATAACTGTTATTAGAACCTGACTGGGTTACATTCAGAACACTACTTTGCCCTGCACAGATCACAGACGGGGTTGCAGTCGCATAAATCGCGTCAGCAGGAGTAACGAAGGCAACTGTGGGTACACGTGATGATTCGCAACCGGCATAAGCAGCACTAACATAAAAGGTTGTGGTTACCGCGATTGCCGGTGTATCGAAGATGGAGCCGGTTCCCAGTACAGTTCCCCCGATAGGAGTTGCGTACCATGTGAGCGTTGCTCCGGGCGATCCGAAGGCGGAAAGCGTTACAGAACCATATCCGCAACGCGTGCCTGAGGTGGTGGCTTCCACCTGGGGGTTCGCAACCAGCATTGACACGGAATTGGAAGTGGCAGGATTTCCTATGGTGCAGGTTTCATCCGAAGTCATAACGCACGTTATAATGTCGTAGTTGGCAGGGGTATAAATAAAGGCCGGATTAATTCCGTTCTGGGAACTGATGCCGTTTACAAACCATTCGTAAAAAGGCGTAATTCCCCCGTTTACCGCAGTAGCTGCATACGTCACCGGCATCCCCTGACAAACCGGGTTGGATGATGCGGATATCGCCACACTCACGATCAAATAGGGATCGGGGTCAATAGGGGGGAGGGTATCCATCACTGCAGAACATCCTGTTCCGGGGTATTCACCTATTACAGAATAGATTCCGGCCAATGTCTGAAGTCCAAAGGAGATAGGACCTCCGGTTCCCATGACTGGGCTCCCTACCTGATTTGCGCCATGCAAAAGCGTGTACATGACCCCTGTTTCGGAACCCGATAATCCCACAGGTACTCCGGGGCCTCCCTCGCAGTAACTTCCTCCCCCGGTGCCTGAGAATACCACCGGAAGCGGATTTGATGGGAGATACTGGCTTGTGGAAGCCATGCATCCGTTGGCATCCGAAACAGTTATAGTGTATGTCCCTCCTGATAATCCATCCAGCATGCCTGAAGAGGTGGTAAAAGTTATTGTTCCATCACTCCAGGTGTAAATATAAGGTGGGACACCTCCTGATACAATTGCATGAATAGCCCCTCCGGATGAGCCGGAACAAACCGCTGCAATTATCGTAGAAGATAATACAAGAGCAGGTGGTTCTGTAACTATATATGTTCCCGTGGCAGTTGAGCCAAGCATATCAGTTACAGTTACAGAATAGGGTCCGGCAGGCAGTGAATCAATTGTTGCGGTGGATTGACCATTGCTCCATGAAAAGTCATAGGGAGACAGTCCGCCGGTAACATTGATATGGATGATCCCCGTAGGCACGGCATTGCATAACAGGGCGGTAACATTGGAATCTATCACGATACCACCGGGTGTGCAATGATTGCCGAAAATTCTGGCCGTCTCTGTCTGACCGTTGTTAAGTTCAACATAATACTCACCAGGCAGCGGAGGAAAGGTTTGTACACATTCCGGTTCACGCACCTCTTCAGATACCGTGTAGTGCCCAGGCATAAGGTTATCAAAAGAATAGTTTCCGGCTGCATCTGTGAAGACTACTTCTGTTTTATCCCCGGACAGCAGAATCTGCCAGCCAGGAATCTTAAAATCAGGAGGGTTGTCGTATAATTGGTTATCGTTAACGTCATTAAATTTAAACCCGGTTATCTTCCCGGTTGCCTTGCATTTCCCGTGTATATCCGAGTTGTAAATGTCAAAGATTTCCTGGGCATTAAGAACCCTCGGGAACATTTCAATCTCATCAAGCTGTTCCCAGCATGAAGCGATACCGGATCCGCCGATACGCAGCGGCAACAGGTTGAACAGCGATTGATTGTGCAGCATCGGATTACCCCCCGGGGAAGGAGCCCCGTTGATATAAAATACCACACCTGCCGTACTGTTCCGGTCAACAGTCACAGCAACGTGATTCCATTGTCCGGCAGACAGGGTGCCAATTGAATAATAGGTAGCCGTTCCGCCTGCATCCCCTATTCTAAGCGCCAGCATTCCATCATGGACATAGAACGAATATCCCACGTTAAGCCCCTGAAACTTGTCCAGGATGATGGCATCTCCCGCCAGGGAATTGGTTTGCTGCAACATAATCCATGCATCAAAACTGAAATTTTCAGCTCCGATGTCAACTTCGTCGTTGTCAGGCACAGTCACATACTGAGACATGTTCAGGAACTTCAGGGACCAGGCAACTTTTCCAGGCATCTGTTGCGGGTTACCAACATAGGTACCCTGGTTATTGGTCTCTTTGAGATCTGTGGCAATTGTGCCTGTTGTTTCATCCAGCGCCCACCAGTTTGTCATCCCAATAGGTGGTGTAACACAGGGCCGGTTGCCGAAATCAACACCAGGAACGCTTTGTCCTGCAACAAGATCAACAACATGAAACCTTGGAGCGGACGGGCATGTTTGGGTCCACAGAGGTTGAGAAACTTCAGAAACCTGGTATGTCCCCGGACAAACCCCGTTAAAACAATATGCTCCGTTTGCATCGGTGGTTGTGGTGGTGACAGGGATGGTGTTTATACTGATGGTCCAGCCTGACAACGTGGTTTCATCACCATCAAATATCCCGTCCCCATTCATGTCATTAAATTTATAGCCGCAAATGCTGCCGCTAAGGAACGGGTTCACGGTAATAACCCGGGTGGCGGTTTGCGAACAACCACTTGAACCAGTAACTGTCACGGTGTATGTTCCAGCCGGCAACCCCGATATATCCTCGGTTTGAGGGCCATTGCTCCATTGGTAGGTGTATGGCAATATGCCTCCGGTTACCGTCAGGTCAATCGCACCGTCCGACACTCCCGTGCAGGTTGCCGGTGTGACATCCGTTAATAAAGCCATCAGCGCCGGCTGGTTTACTGTGAAGGAAGCTTCGGCAACCATACCATAGGCATCCGTTACAGTGACAGAATAGGTTCCGGCGGCCAGTGAACTGATTGCAGAAGATGTTGAGCCATTGCTCCAGAGATACGTATATTCCGCTATTCCCCCGTGAACCACCGTTGAAATACTGCCCGTGTGGATCCCGGGACACTGGAGGTTCCCTACGTTTCCGATTATCACCATCGGGGGTTTGCATTTCCCGTTGCTCCCGGCATTATATAACCCCATGATCTCCTGGGGGGTAAGCACGCGGGTGAAGGTCTCGATCTCGTCAAGTCCTTCCCATCCGCCACTGATGTCCGTTCCGCCTATTTTCAGCGGCAACGTATTGGTGACCGGTCCCTGGTGGGTTGTCGGATCTCCGGCGGGATAAGCCACCCCATTGTAATAGAATACGATGCCATCGGGTATGTTTCTGTCTACGGTAACAGCCACATGTGCCCACTGACCTGACGATTGCATGGAAACCCCCGAAAGGTAAGTGCCGGGGGTGCCTGTTCCATCACCCAGTTTCAATGCCAGAACACCATTGTCCACATAAAAACAATATCCCTGGTTCCCTCCCTGGATTTTGTCCAGGATGATGGCATTGGCCGAGAACGTCTTGTATTGGACAAAATAGATCCAAGCATCAAAACTGAAATCACCGGTCCCGAAATTGACCTCGGGATGAGCCGGCACATTGACATACTGGCTCATATTACTGAACCACAGAGACCCTTTTACCTTACCTTGGTGCTGTTGTGTCGGGTTGACCGGGATTCCCACATAAGAACCCGCGTTATCATATCCCGAAATGTCATCGGAAATGGAACCTGTCTTCTCGTCGAGGTGCCACCAGTTATTCATGTCCGGTGGCGGAGGAACACACATGCGGTTGCCAAAGTTAATTCCGGGGACTGATTGTGCATCAGCAAGTACAATGTTGTATGTGCCTGGGGCCGCTGGGCAGGTCTGGGTCCAGGTTCCCTGTGAGACCTCTGACACCGTGTAATTTCCCGGCCAGAGGTGATTGAAACAATAATTTCCGTTTGCGTCGGTCGTAGTTTGCTGCGTATCATCTCCCGAGAGTTGAATGGTCCACCCCGGTAGCTTGGGCTCTCCGGGGGTATAGGCTCCGTCGCCATTCAGATCGTTGAATTTGAATCCACAGACAGATCCGTATGGTTTGTGTTTACCGCAGGTCCCGGCGTTGAAAATACCTGCAATTTCGGTGCCTTCAAGCTTTCTGTTAAACATTTCAATCTCATCAAGCCGGCCATAGAAAAGATTCGTCTGATTGTCAGAAGCACACGCAATGCGCAAATTAGCCGAGTTGGTAAGATCACCTGTTTGGTTTGTCGGGTCAGCTGTACCATGTACAACTCCGTCAATGTAGAATTTAATTCCATCTGTTGAATTATCTCTGTCAACAGTAACAGCAACATGGTACCAATGCGTGCCGTCAATAAGAAATTGAGTTACGTTCGAGTAATAAATAAACGACATGGCTCCATTTCCCATTTCCAATGCCAACCGGTTGAGGTTGTCGATGTAGAATGAGTATCCGGTTACAGAAGAACCTGCGACACTCTTTTTTGATACAATCATGTACTTGTTGTAATTCTGCCCCTGGTAGTCAGTCCCCTGCACCCATGCATCAATGCTGAAATCACCGGTGCCAAAATTGAGTTCAGTTTGATCACTTGCCTCCAGGTAGTTGATTGGAAAGTAATTGTTGACGACATTAAACCAAAGACACCCGGCAACTTGTCCTGCCGGATCTTGTGTCGGACTGCCGTTATAACTCCCTGTATTATCAAAGCCCATGACATCCTCTGCAGTTGTTCCATAGGTTTCGTCCATTGGCCACCAGGCCACCATCCCCTGCGGAGGTTCAAAACCACGGCAGTTGCCAAAATCCAGGGCGAATGAAATCGTGGAAGGCTGGAGGTTAATCAAATGCGTGCCGGCAGGAAATGTTTGTTTCCATCCTGCCTGCTGGGTTTCAAAAACGGAATATACATCTGACGGAAGTTTTGTAAATTCATAAGCACCATTGGCTCCGGTAGTATACGTCCTGTTGATTCCTGATGTGTTACCAATGAGATTGATGACCCAGCCCCCCAATCCGTTTTCCCCCTGGCCGGTTTCCCAGATTCCGTTGCCGTTGCGGTCGTTGAATTTGCTCCCATGAATTTCCGACCTGCAGGAATAATTATTCTGAAGCAACGTTGGGAATCCATAAATGCAATCCTGGCCTTGGTCAAGTGTGATGGCCATTTCTGTGAAAGTGGCGCCAAAGTTGTCTGGATTTTCAATCCTGCTTACAACCGGGCCCAACGTACCATTCGTGCGTGCAACATAAATCCTGTTATCCGGACCCAGCTGCATGGCACCAAAGTTCCATGAAGCCGAGCTTTCGTGAATGATCGTTATGCCTGCTGCCGATTGAATTTCACCCACATTATGAAAAAGTCTTTCCTGAATTGATCCTCCTCCACATTGATTTAAAACTGTATTGTTAAACAAAAAGCTGTTTAAATCAACCTGGTAGATACGGTGCTTTGCATTGTCACAACCGCATTCGTATGTTCCACTTATAAACAGGTATTGGTTGTTCGGTGAAAATTCCAGACCATATAATTCACAATCATTGCAATTACCGGAATAAACCGTGCGTGGAAACTGGATTCTTCTTGGGTTTGTTAAAGCCCCTCCGGCTGAAAAATCAAAAACCTCAACCCTCCTGTCCTTGCCGATGGCAACAGCAACACGCATTCCGTCATGAGAAAACTTCATTTGTCCCTGGGTGTTTGCCAAATATCCTTCATGCTTGGATCCCACAGTTGAAATGACAGGAACTGTATTCAGGTTATTGGTATTGTCAAGCTGATAGGCATAGAAATTGCAGCCAAGATCTGATAATCCTGCGCTAAACCCATGAATCAGTATCCAGTAATCACCATTTAAATTGCGGATCACACTGAGTTTTTCAGACATTCTACCATTCACTGGCGATAATAAAATGTTCTTGGTGGTGGTCACTACAGGTGTGGTAAGACAGGAGGTGACATAGGAATATCGAAATCCACGGATATCGTCACCTTTATCTAAGGTAAAAATCCAGAATTCGTCATAGTTTTTCCCGGGAGCCGGAACGGCAATGGCCGATTGTGTTGAGGTGGGACTTCCCCATAGTCCGTTCGCCAATGTAACAGGCTGGCTGTTGACGTCGTTGACCACGACATTGTTTTCATCCCAAACCGTCACACCATCCGTGTAGAAAAGGAGGTTGCAGTTGTTGTCATACGCCATGGTACAACCCTCCCCGGTGTTCATTTGCTGACCGTTACTGACTGAAACAGGCATTGATGAGGAAAAATCAATTCCTGCATGATTTCCAAAATACCAAACCTGTGCATTCATGGCTGCACTCAGGATGATAAACCCAAAAACAAAAAAGATTTTTTTCATAGGATTATTTTTTAAAGTTAAAGTTTTCTATTTGATGGAATCAAAATGCAGTTATTGTTTGATGATCTTCCCGGTCATTATGCGATCACCGTTAACCACCCTGATAAAATAGAGTCCCGACGGCCTTTCTGATAACGAAAACTCATCCGTTTGTTCTCCGCGCATTTCTGCAGTGATGACTTTTTCTCCCCGCATGGCATATATCTCTACAGTGGCCTGAAGGAAGCTTGTCATTTCGTTTAATTCAATGGTAAAACTTCCCGATGTCGGGTTTGGAAACACTTTAAAATGTTGCCCGGCAGTACTGTTGGCAAGCGTCAGCGTATCATTTCCGGTTCCTTCGGCATTTGATCCGCCATCGCTGTTCTTATTGCTGCAGTATTGCCCGTTGGTGGTGATGTAGCCATACAGTTTGCCGCCGGGGTTCACCCTTGACCCGGGCTGCAGCCGGATATTATGTCCTGCAATCAAATTGGCCGTTCCCCCGTTCTGCACGATGAATGTCGTGCCATTTACTGCAGCATATATCGTCTCCACTGCATCGTAGCAGGAAGTGATTCCATTTGAAACTGTGATATTTTCAAGGTAGGTTGACTGGCAGGTGGATTTCTTTTTCGCAACACCCCAACAGCAGGATTTGACATGCCCTCCCGCATCAATAACGGTAACGCAATAATCCCCTGTACAGAGGTTCGTGATATCTTCCGTTGTGGCCCCGGTTGACCACAGGAATGTATATGGTGCCATGCCGCAGGAAACTGTCAGGTTAATTTCGCCATCGCAGCAACCGGAGCTGCTGGCTTTCACGTTTGCGGTTAATATCGGGTCTGAAAACACGAGGGTGGCTGTTTTGGTATCACACTGATCCTGCACCGTTACAGTGTTTATCCCGCAGATCGGGGTACAGTTGTCTTCAGAGGTGAGCCCGTTATTCCACTGGAACGTGAAGGGTGCACATCCGTCAGAAACGGTAAGATCAATGCATGAGGGCTGACATGGCATAGTGGTTCCGGGAATGATATTCATGGAAAGGCTCATTTGTGGTAAAACAATTACGGTGACTGCAGCGCCGATGGCCGGCCCTGATGCCGGAGTGACGATGAGTGTGAATGTCCCTGTTGTGTATTCCGGCATGCCCGGGTAGATTACCGGATCTTTCATTGTTGACGACCAGGAACCATTAAACCAGTAATAGGTTGAACCCGCCATGTTGCATTCCGGCAAGTCGCAAAAAAGGTTGATCGGGCAACCATAACACACCGGGTTTGGCATGGCTGTTTGAGACAAAACCCGATGTATCATCACGGTCAGAAACAGGATTACTGCAAATAAAAAGATCAGCCGGGTTTTCGGGCGGTGGTTCTGTGTTGCTCTCATATCACGTGTATTAAAAAGTGGTTTAACAATCATTTACGTACTGACCGTGTTTAGTTACAGATTTGGATTTTTGCCACTTCAGACGATTTGCCTGCTGAGGCTGCAACTGACTTTGAAACATGATACAAGATTACGGCAACACGAATGTCGAAACTTCGCAAATGAGTGAACGGTAAAAGTGGCTGAGTGAAAGGTACTCGGGGTAATCTTGCGTGGGTAGACCTTACGCTTGCTTATGCCCCGGATCAACGTCCGAAACAGGGATGGTCAGCGTGACCCGGGTGCCCGGATTTATCCTGCCAGGAAAAGCATCGGTACAATTTACCATGGTTTCTACGGAAAATTTCCTGCCCAGAAGTTCAAGCCGTTTCCGTGTCATCTCCATGCCGAGGCTCAGGTGTTTTTCATTGTTGCTGCGATAAGCACTGGCCCGGGCGATGCCTATTCCGTTGTCCTCCACGACAACTTTCACCGACTTTTCATCCGGGAGGGAAATATAAATACTGATCAGCCCCCTCTCTTCCAGTGCAGCTATGCCATGCCAGATTGAATTCTCCACAAACGGCTGTATGATCATGGACGGGATCTGCATATCCTCAGGATCAAAATTTTCGTCAATCACGATCCTGTATTCAAACTTATCTTCCATGCGAAGACGCTCCAGATCAAGGTAATTCTTTAACCTGTCAACCTCGTCATCAAGGTTGATCATGGCTGCATTGATGGCATTCATGTTCTGACGGATCAACCTCGCAAACTGTGACAGATAAAGACCGGCTTCACCCGTTTTATTCTGAAGGAGAAAATTCTGGATGGATCCCAGTGAATTGAAAATAAAATGCGGGTTCATCATGGACTGTAATGCTTTCAATTCAAGGGTGACAAGGTGATGGTCAAGCTCCCTGTGCTTCATCTGGATGTTCTTCCTCCTGATAATCAAAATGGTGATCAATCCCAGTACCAGGACGAGAATGAAGGCAAAAAAAAGCGGGTGACGCCAGAAAGACGCTTTGATTACGAACGGGTAATCAATGGCCGCACTCCATTCAGATGTAGCTTTACGAACCTTGAGCTTAAAAACATAGTTACCGCTTAACAGACGCTGATAAACAACATTTTCTGAATTACCGGATGTCCATGAGGTATCAAGTCCCTCAAGTTTGTATTCAAACATAACGGGAGCCGAAGAATAATTGATAGCCCCGAAATGAAAGGCAATCTTTGAGATACCCCTCACCTGTACATCTTTCCCCGTGAGATCCATCTCGTAGTCATTCAGGGTAACCGATCTCAAATAAGGTATCGGTATTTGGGATGTCATTCCTGGGATAAGCACCTCCGGTATAACCGTCAACCCATCATCTGAAGCAATAAAAAGCGAATCATTGCTTACAAGGATATCGTGAATATTCCTGAAGTTAATATCAAGCAGTCGCAGATGAACCTTTTGATGCCTTGTCACTCCGAGGGGATTATCACACCTGAAAACATTTGACGAGGTAGCGAAGTATAACGAAGGCTCATGATAGGCCAATTTGATCACCTGTTGATTAACAGGGGAGTCAAATGCATCTGTCAGATTATAAGTTTTTTTTCCATCAAAAATTATTATACTGTCTCCTTCTATATCAAAAAGTTCTGCAGTTTTCCCGATTAACAGGTGATTCGTAATGATCCTAAGGTTAAATCGCGCCAGGGTCATGAATGGCACTGCCTGGTTATTCCTTATATAAAGCATTTTTTGATTATTCAGGATCAGACTGTCATTCATATCGTAAAAAATACAATAATTCCGGTGCCCGGCGTCAAACGGGGTGGAACCACGAAACATTTTCTCAGGTTCCGACCGGTATACAAGGCCACCGTAGGATGCACAGATCTCTTTCCCATCACTTTTCTCGATAATAGAGGTGACGGGGACCGGAAGTTTTTCAGCAACCCGGTACCTTACACGATTTGCTGTATTATCAAAAGTTATTCCTTTAAGAACCTGGAAGCCGGATCCTTTTTCCCCGATCACCAGGGAGCCGTTTCTCATTTGAAAAATCAGGTTAATATACGATTTGTCATCCGCGACCGGCAGATTATAAAAGGTTTTATTCCTGAACAGCCACACCTGGCTCCAGTTTGTAAGCCACACCCCCCCTGAACTTCCCTTGCATAATCCGACGATTCCCTTGTTGCCAAACATGCCTGGAGGATAATGCCTGTGCTTTAATAGATGTGTGTTGATTTTATATACCCCCTCGCTCATAGAGCCAACCCAGATATTCCCTTCATGGTCCTGGAGGATTGACTGGGGTTTTTGTATGTCAAAATGTTCCAGGAGGGTATCCCGATGCAGGCTATACAGCCCCTTATGGTAGTCAGCGACCCACGTATGCCGCTCCTCATCCATCATAACCGAGGTTAAGGCACTGGCTGTACTGTATGGAAGACGTATGGAATCCACAACCTGTAAACTCTTGAATATTAATAATTTTTGAGTGTACGGATCTATCATCTGCGTGTTTTTGTCAACCGGGAAAGCCCTGAATATCTTGCACTTCATCGGGGTATATGCAGGTGTGTCTGAAAGGACCTTCATGGTAAAATAACCCTGCCCGGTCAGCAGCAAAAAATCACCTGAAACGGTTTTTGAAATCCGCCGGAGGTAAATAATCGGGGTATCATCGGGGTTGCCTGAATGTGCCTGTTTTAAAACACTTTGAAGATTATAACGTTTCCACGTGTTCTTTCTGTCAAGTGTGGCTATTTCGCAGTACCTGTTATAAAAGTACAAGGTTGAATCCGCATCCTGGAAAAAATCAAAAAAGAACTCCTTGCTCTCCATCAGGGGCAGGAAGTTCGTAGTTGAACTTCCGCATATTTTATCGTGGTGCATGAAACTGAGTGATCCATTAAAATGGAAGAACCATATCCTTCCATATGAATCCTCTTTAATATAAATGACAATGTTACTTCCAAGTCCATCCTTTTTTCTGAAATTGGTAAATGTTTTACCGTCATACATTACTACTCCTGCATTTGTGGCAAACCAAAGAAATTTCCGGCTGTCCTGGCAGATATAATAGACTGTGTTTGAGGGGAGGCCGTCAGAAGTTGTATAGTGTCGGATATAGGGATTCTGCGCATACGAACCCGGTAGAACCCACAGCAACATCAACACAATTAAAATGGCCGTATTTCTCACCTTAATCAAGGGATTTGGAGAAATGTTTGACAGCATCCCTGAATTCGTTGACCTTGCGCCGGGAAATACTCAAAAGGGTCCCGTCGTTCAGTTCGGCAAAATTTCCTTCGTAACTTGAATACCCGTGAAGGTAATTCATGTTGATGATGGTTGATTTGTGTATCCTGAAAAATGCCGGTGTATCCAGTATCTTTTCAAAATCGCTCATTGTTCGCGTTGCAACGATCTTGTTCAGCCCGGAAAGGTGAATAATGGTATAATTGCTGTCGGCCTGAAGATACATGATATCGGCAACTTTAACCATTCTGAACCCGAATTGCTCCGCGACTGTGATCTTTTCCGGTGCCCTTTGTTCCGGATGAAGTTTATCAGGCAGATTGTTCAGCGATTCAATGTAAACGGCCCGGGCTTCAGACTTGGATTGGCGCAGTTCATGGTAATGGATGGCTTTGTTCACTGCTTCGCATAGTTCCAGATGGTTGATGGGTTTCAGCAAATAGTCAATGGCATTGGCTTTGAGAGCGCGCAATGCATATTCTTCAAATGCCGTAGTGAAAATAACACCATATTTCTCCTTATCAATTGACCGAAGAAAAGAGAACCCGTCTTCCACGGGCATACTGATGTCAAGAAAAATGAAATCAACATGATGTTCCTGCAGCAGTTCCCTTCCCTCGCGGGCGGATGCTGCCGATCCGGATAAGGAGATGGACGGACAGAATTGCTTCAGTAAATGTTCAAGGGCTTCCCTTACATTTCGCTCATCATCAATGATAATTGCCGTGTAATTTTTCATGAACCAAAATTGCCATGTTAAAATTACATTTAAATGATGGATTGAGCAAACGGCGGCAACTAATTATCAAATGGCCGGTTTGGCAGTATCACCGGTCCCTGTGCTAAACCTCATCTTCATTTTGTCAACCAGGGAATAAACCACCGGAACAACAATCAATGTCAGGAACAACGAACTGGTAAGCCCCCCGATCAGCGCCCATGCCATGCCGTTCTTCCACTCCGACCCCGCCCCGGTTGCCAGGGCAATGGGCAGCATGCCGAAAATCATGGAAAGGGTGGTCATCAGGATCGGCCTCATACGTACTTTGCCTGCAAGGATGAGCGCGTCGTATGTACTGTGTCCTTCCGCCTTCGACTGGTTCGTGAAGTCAACAAGCAGGATCGCATTCTTCCCGACCAGTCCGACAAGCATGATGATGCCAAGGATGGAGAAAATCGTGAGCGACTGCATCGTCAGTCCCAATGCCAGCAATGCACCGATAATGGCCAGCGGGATGGAGAAAAGCACCACGAACGGATAGATATATGAATCATAAAGCGCCACCATGATCAGGTAAACAAACAGGATGGAGGCCAGGAACGCAATGCCCATGCTGCCGAATGCCTCGGCCTGGTATTTCATGTCGCCTTCGGGAATGATCACGATCTCTTTGGGCAATTTCATATCCTTCACCGACTTCATCACATCCTCTCCTACCGAGCCCACCGGGCGGCCGATCACCTGGCACTGCACGGTAACCGACGGCACACGGTTGTAGCGCTGCAGCACCGTAGTGCCGCTCGACGGGCGGATCACTGCAAACTGGTTCAGGCGGATATTCTGCCCGCGGCTGTTCATAAACGACAGCGCCGACACATCATTGATGCTTTTACGGTCAAACCGGTCCATCATCACATTGATGTCGTATTCGTTTTCCCCATCGCGGAACTTCGCATCATTGTTCCCGCTGAAGGCATTCTGAAGGGTCATCCCCACCATGGCGGTCGACAGGCCGAGCGAAGCCATTTTGTCTTTATCTATCCTGATATCAACCTCAGGGTTCCCGGCTTCCACCGAAAGCTTGACTTCATAGGTGCCAGGAACCTTTTTCATCTCAGTCATCACTTTTTCCGACCACCTTGTCAGGGTATCAATATTCGGGCCGCTCATCACCACCTGGATGGGATCCATGTCGGATGTCCCCATCAGGGACACGATGGTGGACCTGACTTTGGTTCCGGGCATCAGGTTCATCAGGCCTTTTTTCATCTTGATAGCGAAGATCTCGGAGGTGATTTCACGCTTCTCTTTTTCAACCATCTTCACATGTATCTCTGATTTATATGCGCTTCCCCCAGCTTCAAAGAAACTCGTGGAACTGCCTACTGAGGTGAAAACACTCACCACCTCCGGCTGTTTGAGGAGGTATTTTTCAGCCTGCAGCGCGATCTGGTTGGTTTGCTCAATACTCGCGTTCTTAGGCAATTCAACCTGGATGATGATCTCGCCCCGGTCGCCCAGGCTCACAAATTCACTTCCGATAAAACCGCCCACCACCAGTGATATGGAGGCGAAGAAGAGGATTGTAGTTCCTGCGATGACCAGGAATTTGTGACGCAGCGACCACATGATCACCTGTGAATATCCTTCAGTAAAGGAGGTAAGGGCACGTTCAAAAGCGGAGGTGATCAGATCCATCAGGCTTCCCTTCCTGAAGTGGGAGTGCTTTGCCATCCGCGAAGCCAGCAGGGGTGTGATGGTAAATGAAACGAACAAACTCATCAGGGTGGCAAAAACCACAACCAGTGTAAATTGCCGCAGCAACCCTGATATCATGCTGGTGATCACGGCAATCGGCAGGAACACCACCACATCCACCATCGTAATGGATAAAGCCGTATAGCCGATCTCATTTCTGCCGTCAAGGGATGCTTTACGGCGCTCCTTTCCCATCTCCATATGCCTGTAGATGTTTTCAAGCACCACGATCGAGTCATCCACCAGGATTCCGATCACAAGCGACATGGCGATAAGCGAAATAATGTTGAGCGAAAAATCCAGCATGTACATGGCAATGAAGGTGGACACCAGCGAAGCCGGGATGGCCACCATCACGATAAAGGAGTTCCTGAGACTGTGCAGGAATACAAGCATCACTACTGCGACCAGGCAGATTGCCAGCAAAAGGTCTTTCATGACTGCGTTTGCAGAGACCAGCGTGAACTCTGAAGTGTCATTGGCGATGGAAAATTTAACCTGCTGCGGCTGATATAATTCCTCAATGCGGGTCATCGCTTCACGCACTTTTTTTGATATCTCCACTTCATTGCCGTCGGGCTGTTTAAAAATGAGCAACCCCACCGAATTCCGGCCATTGATGCGGTTGATGCTGGTGGTTTCCTTTTTGGTATCCTGCACCTCCGCAATATCTTCAAGACGAACCGGGCTGCCATCAATTCCGGTGCTTACGACCAGGTTCTTCAGGTCATCCAGCGCAAGAAATTTCCCTGAAAGCCGGATGATCACCTCCTGGCTTTGGTCTTTGATTTTCCCGGTTGGAAATTCCATGTTGGCCGATTGAATAGCCTGTGTAACCTGCAGGATGGAGAGTTGGTGAGATTTCAGCTTTTCATTGTCAATATTGATGCGGATCTCCCGCTCCTCACCGCCCACGATATCAACCTGTGATATACCGTTCACGGTAGAAATCATAGGCTTGATCTTGTTTTTCACGAGGTCATATAACTCGGTGGATGTCACATTGGAAGTGATCCCAAGCCGCATGATGGGGATATCATCCATGCTGAAGTTGCTGATGATGGGCGTGCGCACATCTTTGGGAAGGATGTATTCAATGTTTGACACCTTGCGGGTGGCATTTTCAAGCGCCTTGTCCATGTTGGCAGAGGTTTTGAAAATGATCACCACCACGGAATTTCCCTCGGATGAAGTACTTTGAATGTTATCAATATCCTCAAGCGAGGAGATGGCATCCTCAATCTTCTTGGTCACCGAATTCTCCACCTCGGATGGCGATGCTCCCGGGTAAGGGGTCACAATGACCAGAACAGGCTGGGAATATTTCGGGAACAGTTCATAGTTCAGAGAGAAGTAGCTGATAATGCCCAGGAAGGCGAGCACGGCGAAGGTTACAACGACAAGCGTAGGGCGTTTGATGGCAATTTCTGTAATACTCATGGCCTGAAGTGTTATTTGTTATTGACAACCTTTACCGAAACATTGTTATCGAGGTTGATTTGCCCGGAGGTAACAATCACGTCTCCCGCCTTCAGCCCGTCAAGCACTTCCACATCGTGGTCGTTGGCTGAACCGATGCGGATATCGCGCATCACAGCTATATTGTTCTCAACCAGATACACCTTGGGGGTTTTGATGCTGCCGACGATCGAATTCCTCGGTATCAGCAGGGCGTTCCGCGGTGAACCCTCCCCGAACAATGCAGTTCCGAACATGCCTGCCTTTATTGGATTGGCAGCATTATTAACCATTTCAATTTCCACGGGGAACCGGCGTGCATCATCGGCCTTCACACCTACCGACACCACTTTTCCCTCATATTTTATACCCGGATATAAGGATGATGTGATCCGGATCTGCTCTCCCTTCCGAATGCGAACCACTTCTGATTCAGCAACATTGGCGATAAACTTGAGCCTGCTTATATCCACAATATCCACAACAGGCGACCCCGGCATCATGAGTGATCCCTTTTCAATGGCCCTGCGGGTAATGGTTCCCTGGATGGGCGCCTTGATGGTGGCAAAGTCAAGCTGCTTTTTAAGCGTTGTGACATCGGTTTCCGCCTTTTTCAAACCAAGCCTCACATCCTCCACCTGCTGTCCTGATATGGCATCGGCCTTCAGCAGCCCCTCATATTTTTTAAGATCGGCCCGGGCTTTGTCAAGGGAGGCGTTGGCCAGTGCAAGCTGGCTGCGAACCAGCTCATCATCAAGTTTTGCAATCACCTGCCCTGCCTGCACCACATCACCTGTATTTACAGCCAGTTCCACTACTTTCCCCTGGCCCTCCGACATCAGGGTGAGTTCATGCGCCGGAACGAAGCTGCCGTTCACTTCAAAATCCCCGCCAAGGGTTGCCATTTTTACCTCCATGACATACACAGGAATGCTTTCAAGGTTGCCTTCCAGCCGTGATTTTTCGTCAATTTTCTTTTTGTTTAACAGCAGAATGGCAGTGCAGCCGCCAACCAGGGCGAGGATGATGACGCTGATGGTGATGATACGTTTCATGATGTGTTGATGTGTTGATGTGAGGATTTGATAATTTGCTGATGTGATAATGTGATGATTTAATAATGAATTGATGAATGTTGGCCCCCCCTCACTTGTCACCTGTCACTTGTCACCTGTCACTTGCCACCTGTCACTTGTCACCCGTCACCCGTCACGCGTCAAGCGTCACTCAAGGATCTCCAGCAACCTCCCATTTGCCTTCAGGTAGTTGAGCTGTGATATCTTCATTTGTACAAGTGCATAAATATGATTGGCCTGGGCATCGCTCAACGCAGTTTCCGCGTTTAAAAGGTCGGTTAAAGGAATGACTCCTTTCTGGTATTGCTCCTGGGAAATACCGTAAACCCTTTCTGCCAGGGCCATGTTTTCACGCTGGCGCTGTTCAGCTTCGGTGCTGTTCAACAGTTTCCTGTTTGCATCTTCGGAATTGATCCGGATGAGTTTCCGGGCATCATCTTCGTTCACTTTGAGTTTTTCAAGTTCCACCCGGGTCTGGCTCACCCGGTAATGCCGCTGCATGCCACTGAACACCGGCACCGAAAGGCGCAGGCCAACAAGACTGGTGTTGAACCAGTCGGTCGACTTGCCAAAAAGGTACATGGTGTTGCTCTGGTTCAGGTAATTTACACTCCCAATGAGGGTTACGCTGGGGAAATACCCCGACTGGTCCATGCGGATACTCGTATTGACAATATTCTTTTGCTGCTCGATCATCCTTATGTCAATGTGCTTGTTCAGGTCGCCTTCTGTTCCAACGGCAATCGGCGAGGTGGTCACCGAATCGTCAAGTGAAATCTCCTGCTCCTGCTGCAGTCCCATGAAGTACTTCTGCATCGCCAGTTCCTGCTGATAAAGCACTTTCAGCCGGTCTATTTCGGTCACCATATTTAATTTCTGAACCACGATCCTGTCAAGGTCAACCTTTTTTATTAGTCCGTTCTCCCACTGGCTTTGCGCAATTTTTTCGGCTTTTTCAATCTTCTCAATGTTTGATTTCATGTTCCTGATCTGCTGCATGGTGATCTGTGTCACATAATAGGACTGGGCCACATCATACACAACCTCTATTTCAGTTTTCTCGGTTGCCAGTTCGTTTTGCTGCATCATCTCTTTCGAGAGTTTCATGGCGACAAGCCATGCCTGGTTATAAAGCATCTGACTTACATCCAGCGCCCCCGAAAGGTTGTAACTTGTTCCAAACTGCACCGGGATCATTTCACCAGGCCGTCCAATGATGACCCCGGGTATCAGCGAAGTCGGCAAATGCAGGAAATCATCCCAGGAACCCGAAAAGTTAACATGTGGCAACCCTCCTCCAACTGTCTCCTTATATCCATAGTGCAAGCGCGTTTGCTCAAGTACAGAGATTTTAAGCCTGGGGCTGTTCTCAACAGACAGTTTAAGGCACTCTTTCAGGCTGATCTGCTTTCCAACGCCTGCCACCGTATCGCCGGAATATGGCGAACCCTTTGATATGGAGGCATTGAACAAGATTGTGAATACACACAACAATCCTGGTAAAAAATGAATGGGTTTCATGAAATGGTTATTATCTTAACAGAAGGAGGAGAAGGTCCTTCAAACAACTTTTATTGATTTGTAAGCACCGCTTTTTAGAACTTCCCGAATTTCAACGAAGCTCCTGCTGTAAAATTATTAATAAAAACTGAACCTGTATTTATCATATCAAGGTCAGGTGATTTACGATTTCAGAATTCAGATTTCAGATTGAATTGTTTAATTTACGATTTACGATTGGGCGCTACTATGCTTAATACTTAAAACTTAAAACTTAAATCTTAAATCTGAAGTATGATTTTAAAATGAAAATTGACTTTTGTGATTAATTTAACAAGACGCTGCAAAAGTATGCAAGAGCTATATTCACCAAAACGAAAAGTCGCCGAACGGCGGGAAAAAGCTGATGAATGGAGGAAAACACCCCCATGAAAAAGTGTTTTGGAATAAAAACACTATTTTTGGCAGGTCAATCTGAACCCTCACAATGAAATATTTAAGTAAAGGATGGCCAATCCTGTGGTTTGCGATTGTTGCCTTTATTCTTTTCGGGCAGTCATTAAATTTTGACTATACCTATCTTGACGACCAGACATTGATCCTGAGCAGCCTTGACAGGCTGAAATCACCGGCTTTTGCAGCACATGCATTCAGTGAAGATGTTTTTCACAACCCGGCCGGTCAGGGATTCTATTACCGGCCAATGCTCACCCTGTCATTCATGGCTGATGCCATCGCCGGGAAAGGTAGTTTTGCGATGTTCCATTTTACGAATATCGTATATCATATCCTGGCCACCTTCCTGCTGTTCCTCTTCTTTGTTCAACTCGGTTACGACCGGATGAGGGCATTTCTATTCTCCCTGGTATTTCTTGTGCATCCGATGGTTACCCAGGCAGTCGCCTGGGTCCCTGGCCGGAATGACACCTTACTGGCCATCTTTATCTTTGGTTCATTCATTACCTGGTTGAAATTTCTGAACAGCGGCCACAAAAAGTACCTTTTACTTCATCTGCTCCTGTTTCTCCTGGCACTGCTCACCAAGGAAAATGCCATCGTTTTACCGGTCCTGGTCATTTTTTTCTGTATTTTCATCCTTCATACTCCGCTGAAAAAATTTACACTGGCCGGTGCCGGCTGGGTGGTTATCTCAATTGCATGGATGATTATGCGTTCTCTTGCGCTTGGACAGGAGCACCAGATTCCATTTTCAGAGCAGTTGTCCGCCTCCCTCAGGAATCTCCCGGCCATCTTGCCGTTTACAGGAAAAATATTCATCCCGCTTAACCTCTCGGTATTTCCCATCCTTACCGACATGAAAATTTCCATGATATACGGGTTAGTGGCTGTTCTGATCCTTGCAGTTCTCATAGGAATCACCAGGCCAAAGCAATGGAACCGATATGGATTCGGGGCACTCTGGTTTCTGGCGTTTCTCCTGCCCTCCTTTGTGGCACTTTCAAAGCAGGTCCCAAATTGTTCAGAGCACAGGAGTTACCTTGCTATGGCAGGTATATTCCTGCTGGTCATGGAAACCGGACCGGTGAAAAAAATCAACTTTTCCAGGCTGCCGGCACTTCTTGTCATGACCGGACTCTGCCTGTTTTTTTCCATCCTCACCTTCCTGCATACCAGGAATTTCATTGACAGGTTCTCCTTCTGGCAAAATGCGGTGGAAACATCACCATCCTATGCCTTTAATTTCAACAACCTTGGGGCCATGTATTACCTGCAGGAAGACCTGAAAAAGGCCGAGCCTTTGTTCCGGCAGGCGCTGGCCATCAACCCGTATGAGCCCATGGTTAACAGCAACATCGGACTGATCTGCATGCGAACCGACCGGCCGGCAGAAGCAGAAATATTTTTCCTTGAAGAGATCAGGATCAACCCATCATACGACCATGTATATTTCAACCTGGGACTGCTCTATTACAATCACGGGCGACATGACGAAGGCATCAGCCAGTGGGAAAAAACGCTGTCAGTGAACCCCGGTCATGCGGATGCCATTAAAGCACTGCTGTTTGCCTACCAGAAAAGTAACCGGAAGGAGGATTATGAAAGGATTGAGAGGATTGCCAGTGACAGGTGACGGGTGACGCGTGACGGGTGACGGGTGACAGGTGGGGTAGCGCTATTCGTAGATCGTCATTCGGTCAATTCAATCTGAAATCGTAAATCGTCCAATCGTAAATTATCCCAACAACCAGCCTTCCCCTAACGCTTAAGAAATATGTCATAGCCGAAACGGATGATCGTGCCAGCCACCACCAGCAGGAAAAATATCCTGATGAATTTATTTCCTTTGAGTATTGCCAGCCTGGCACCCATCAGGGAGCCCAGGAAATTGCATACAGCCATCGGGATGGCATAATGATACAGGATATGACCGCTGCCGGCAAAGAAAATGATGGAGCCGGTGTTGGTGGCCACATTGACAAATTTCGCATGGGCGCTGGCTTTCAGGAAATCAAAACCAAGGACACTGATAAAAAACAAAACAAGAAAACTACCAGCTCCGGGTCCGATAAACCCGTCGTAGAACCCTATGATTAATGCAAAGATGCTCCCGTAGATAAACTCCTTCCGTGGTGTTTTAGCGGCAGTGACCATCGTGCCAAAATCTTTCTTTGTGTAAGTATAAACAGCGACCACGATTAAAACTCCAAAAATAACCGGCTTCATGAATGTGTTACTGACCACTGAAACGGTTTTTGATCCTGTATAGGCTGCAAGCAGTGCTATAGAGCAGAGCAGAGCCAGCAGTTTCCAGTTAAGTTTAACCCTGCGGGCATATTGCAGGGCCGCTGACCCAGTGCCCGATAACGATGGTATTTTTGTGGTTCCGAGCAAGGTGGCCACATGATATTGCGGAAGTGCAATGAGCACGGCAGGGGTCTGGATCAGTCCGCCGCCGCCTACGATGGCATCAACAAAACCGGCCACCAGTGCGGCGAGACAAAGGAAGATCATTTCCATCCGAAACTGCGCATATTGGCCGGCAACATGGCCACCACGATGATGAGCACGCCAACCATCCCGATTTTTGGCCCAATGCCGAAGAAGTTAAGTTTTCCCATACGATGAACTGTTGAATTGACAGTTCAAAGATAAAAACAGAAAACAAAAAACCTGCATCTTCATTTAAAACAAATGAAAGATGCAGGGAAACACTACACACTAACCAACTTACAAACCAATGATCTTAATAAATTTTCCGGAATCAGTCATGCACACTCCGCAACGTTGCGAAGGTTTGACCTCAAACGTATTGCCGCAGGTGGGACATATATAATATTCGGATGCAAGTTCTTTGGTTCTGAGGTTATCCGTGGCAATGAGGGCGTTTTCATATAACCGCTGATATTTCTTCTCAACCTTGAGTGCATAAGTCAGGCTGAGCACTGCCAGCTGACTTCCCGACTCCTCTGCGTCCTTCAACAATTCCGGGTACATGGTTGAGGCTTCATATCTTTCACATTTGATGGCTTCCTGAAGGTTTTCCCTGGTTGTTTTCACGGTATACTCAGGGTTAACAGGTGCAACCTTTACCCCTGATTCATCCAGCACCGCATTATGGTTTGAGGCATGGATGATCTCGGTAGTGGATGCCGCTTTGAAAAGCAATGCGACCTGGTGATATCCATCCTTGTCGGCGCGTTTTGAAAATGCAGCATATTTGGCAGCCGCTGTGGATTCACTTCTGAAGGCTGCGAGGAGATCATCCGTTGTTTTTTCCTTTGCCAGTGACAGGATCTCATCCGCACTGCCTTTATCGCCCGAATTGCTGATGGAAGGGCTGTCATACGGTGTTGCAATCACAATGGGTTCCCTCATTTTCGGGGGTGCCTGCGTATTGTTGCAAGCCATGAAGGTTACCAACACTGAAACCAGTGCAGTACCTATAAAGCCAATTCGTTTCACAGTTTTCACCTTACTCCCTGACTGTAAATTCATCGTGCAAAGGTCCGGACACCGCGGTTAAAACAGCCTTAAGCAATTCTTAAAATTTCCTTAAAATCAGTTGCTGAAATCCAGGGTAAAAGTTGTGCCTTTACCCTGTTCACTTGTAACTCCGATCGTTATCTGTTGCAGGTCGGCCAGGTTTTTAGCAATGGAAAGCCCGAGTCCGTGGCCCTGTACCTGGGAACTCCGTGAATCATCAGTACGGTAGAACCGGTTAAAAAGGTAAGGAAGCTGCTCTTTCGGAATAATGGTTCCGTTGTTTGTAATGGAAAGCGTTTGAAGTGCACTGTTCCAGCCACATATAACAGGGTCATTCTCCATGCCGTATTTTACAGCATTGCCAATGAGGTTCTCAATGATGATCTCCAGGAACCCGTTATCTGCGAGTACAGTAACCTCCTTCGGGATGTCGACTTTCAAAACGATGTTCCTTTCAATCATTCTTTGCTGCCATCTTTCTTTAATTCCGTAAATCACACGGGCAAGGTAAACAGAGGACTTAACAATCTGCAGGTTTCCGGCATCAATGCGGGATAACTGAAGCATCTGGTCAATGATCCTGTTCAACGATTCAACTTCCAGCAAAACCTGTTTGATCTTCTCTTCATACTGGGCCGGTTCACGGGTTTTCCTGGTCAGCACCTCCAGCATGCCGCGAATGCTTGTAACCGGCGTCCGAAGTTCATGTGAAATATCAGCGGTGATCTGCTTTTCGCGGTTAAGGCTGACTTCAATCCGCGCCAGCAGATCGTTAAGGGTTGAAGCGAGCAGGAAAATCTCATCCTGGTATCCCGGCAGTGAAATCCGGGTATGAATGTTCCGGTCGCCAATCTTGCCTGTGGCCCGGATCAGTTTGATCACCGGGGCAATACCACGCGAAGCCGCCCAGTAGGTTGCAAAATACAAGACCAGCAACATCAGGGGAAAAGCGATGCACAAAATTATTCCCAGGTTATCAAGCACCAGGGTTGATTCTCCCTGTGGCAGCCCGATATCAACCTGTCCGAGCACTTTTCCCTGTTCGTTAATGATGGGAAATTGGCCCTGGCGGATCAGCTTTCCTTTGAAGACTATACTGAAAAACTCAGGTTGGGTGAGGGAATCCGCGAAAAGGAGATGATCATTTAACAGGTTGTCGGAACTGAATGCCAGGCGCCCCCTGGCGTCCACCACCTGCAGAAACGTCGGGCTAACCTCTGCCTGCTGATGCTCCCTTTCAAGGTTTTCAGATAACAGGTTGAGGATGAGGGAGTCGTTCTTCCACCGGATGTTCATCAGCACTTCTTCTCCTTCCGATGTGATTTCAGAATCAAGGTGTCTGTATACCATGATGTGAACAACACTGTAAATTACCGTAAAAACCAGGAAAGTAACCACTGCTCCTGCAGCAGTGTTTAAAAGGGCTAGCCGCGTTTTAAACCTCAGGTTCATGATTCATTGTTAATGCGGTACCCGATTCCGCGAATGGTTTCTATAAATGATTCAGCACCCGGTTCATCAAGTTTTTTTCTCAAAAAATTGATATAAACGTCAATGACAGAGCTGTCGTAATCAAAGTGGATGTCCCATACTTTTTCAATAATCCGTGTCCGCCTGCTTACCTTGCCCTTGTTCCGCAAAAGAAATTCAAGCAGTGAAAACTCCTTCTGGGTCAATTCAACGGCTTTTCCGTTCTTCGTTACACGATGGGAATCAACATCCAGTGCAATATCTCCGCAGACAAAAACCAAGCCGTCGCCCTGCCTGTTACGCATGAGGACACGGATGCGGGCAAGCAGTTCTTCAAAAGCAAATGGTTTCCGGATATAATCATTGGCGCCTGCCTCAAGCCCGAAAACAGCATCATCTGCTGTGTCCTTGGCTGTGAGGAAGATAACAGGGATGTCACTGCTCACTTTCCGGATGGCCCTGCATATCTCTATGCCATTTAAGCCCGGCAGCATCCAGTCAAGCAGAATTAAATCATAGGCATCAAGGTTGTCAATCGCCATCTGCATTCCGGTTTTCCCGTTGGCAGCGGCATCAACTGAAAAACCTTCTTCCTCAAGCCCTTCCCTGATAAAATTGGCTATGGAAGTTTCGTCTTCCACCAACAAAATTCTCATATACAAATATATAAAAAACCATACATCATCTACAGTTTTTTCAAATCACGCTCCAGCCGTTCACAATCCTGATGGCTCAAAAGTCAAACAACTCGCCAAGAAATCCTTTCTTTCTTCGCTGGCCGTAGATCTGACCCTCACGGTTATGGTCATCATGGTCATCGTGTTTATTGTAGTGATGATCGTTGTAACCCGGGGGCGAAAAACCAGGCCCCTGCCCATTAGAAGGATTGGCACCGGTTGACCTGTCAATGATCTTTTCAAGTTCGCCACGGTCAAGCCATATTCCCCGGCATTGGGGACAATAATCAATTTCCACACCCTGACGCTCGGTCATAAGGAGTGTTACATTGCATGCAGGACAGTTCATGGATATAAGATTTTAAGTTAGAAAAATGATTTAGGAACGTTTTTCCACCACATAGGCACATAAGATCACCTTAGGTAGAGCAGAAACAGGAAAGGGTTGTTTTCACAGCGGAAGATTCCTGTTTTCTCATGCGCCCTATGTGCCTGTTGTGGTGAAAGATGCTAACTAAACTGACCAGGTTCTGCTTCCATCACCTCCGATTTGTGCCTGTCAGGCTCAATATGAACATGTACGTTGGAACGGGGTATAGCCTCTACAACATGTTTCTCAACCTGGTGCGAAATAATATGCGCCTTTTCCAGTGAGATTCCTGGCTGCACGTGGATGGTCACTTCAATGAAATTTTCGGCCCCTGAAGTCCTCACTTTCAAATCATGATAACGCAGGATTCCGGGTGCACGCTCCATCACAGATTCAACCTTGGCAACCAGCGGTGCCGGACTGCGGTCGAGCAGCACATCGGTAGCCCTTTTACCAAGCCGCCAGGAGACACCCAGCACGATTAACGCTACGGCCAGGGCAGCCACCGAATCGGCAAAGAAAAGCCCGAACTGTGCCAGGATGAGGCCAAGCAGTACCACTGCCGAACTCCATATATCGGTTGAAAAGTGCAGCGCATCGGCCTCCAGCGCCTGGCTGTTGTATTTACGTGCAACACGGTAGAGGGCTCTTGACCGGGCGATGTCAATGGCAATGGATGTCAGCACCACAATGTAGCTGAATACCGTCACCTCAATTTTAGTGTTACCGCTTACCAGCCGGTGAATTGCTTCATAAATGATCCAGGCACAGGTGATCAGGAGTAAAAAAGTTTCAACGAGCGCTGAAAAATTTTCAATCTTCCCATGGCCGTAGTGATGGTTCCTGTCGGGCGGTTTATCGGAAATTCTGACCGAAAACCACGTGATGATGGCAGCAACCAGGTCGAGCCCGGAATGCAGCGCTTCAGACAGCAACCCAAGGCTGCCGGTCAGCAAACCGACCACCAGCTTAAACGCGGTGAGGAACAATGCAGCGAAAACCGACACCCCGGCCACCCGCTTTTTCTCAATTTCCATCCTGTTCTTCATAACTAATCCTCGTCGTTATCGGTTTCATTTACCTGTTCTGTTTTGCTGTTTTCTCCTGCCGTTATTGGGTTTGAGCTTACCATATAAAAGAAAAGCATCAACGGTATAACGATCCAGAAGAATGAGAAGATTTTCTGGGAAGTTGAAAGCCTCGCCTCTTCTGCACTCAATTTTTTATACCCGGTAAACATAGAAAACACTGTGCCATTTCCGGGGTGGAACAATGTATCGGCAAGGATCCCGGTCAAATGCACCACTACAAACGCCAGGAAAACATTCACAATGACTTCATGAATTCCTTCAAACAGTTCTGCATTGCTTCCCGGGTTAAACTGAAAACCGAAGAGCCCCTGCTCCCCGGATGCCACGATTACCATCCCGGAAACTGCCGATAACAATGCTGTAAAAATGATGCCCAGCATGACAACCGACGCCAGCGGGTTATGACCCGGATGGTCAGCCTTGCTTTGATTCATATTTGTCACAAAAAACTTCAGGGAGGCGGGAGAAACCGGGAAATCGCTGAAACGCGCATATCGCGGCCCCGACAAACCCTGGAGGATACGGAAAAGAACCAGTGTCCCGATCATGATTCCGAGGCCAGCATGGATATTCAGGGACTCCTCTTCGCCTCCCAGGATGTATGCCGTGACAAAACCAATGGCAAGCAGCCAGTGAAACAGGCGGGTAGACCATGTCCAGATATATGTTTTCATTTTAATTTGATATTTGTAAAAAACCGGAGGATATCTGCACCTGATATTTTCACAGGTAACAGCAGGCATCCGGTAAATAATACTGATTAAGGAAATATTCCGGGAAATACCGGAGCAGGATCAGGCCTGCCATTCAGGAGGCTGCCATATCGTGTGGGGCGACACCAGGACAATCACCTCCTCAAAATCCCTGTAATAGAACACCTTAAACTCTTCAGGGGAAGGAATATCACAGAAAACTGTTTTTACAGTGATATCTTCATGACTGTCGCAGGCGTTCACTGGCAGGTCATGATGGGCAGGAACAGCATCCGACTGCATCAGGGCGGCTACATCAACGGGAAAATAATATGCAATGTGCCGGTCAAAACTGCCGATAACTATCACCATGAAAAATATTACAATCCTGGCAGCCATACCTGATTTCTTTGGAACAAAGTTACAGATATTTTTATTTAAATCCACTGATTCATAAATCACTTAGAAGCCTCTTCCACCGGTCAGCGTAGCGTAAAACCGCGGCAACCAGGAGCGTAGCAGGGCACTGAATCCAACAATGAACGCAATAATTGTTACCGGAAGCAGGAAAAAGCTAATCAAACGGTAATATGGCACCATGCTGACCACACTAAAAAGGGCTTCCAGCAGATAAGGTGCTAGAGGTACATGTACTGCGTAGATCATAAAAGAAAACCCGGTAAGCCATACAAACCACGAATGTTTCATAGACCAGGATACCAGGCTGTTACAGCCATACCATGCGGCAATTAAACCGCTCAATATAACCAGTTTGTGCATGGCTGACAGCACCGGGTAAATCGCTGAGCCTAAAAACCTTTCTCCCGTGAACGCAAGCAGTGTTTTTACCGCCGCAATGACAAAAAAGACAAGTGCCCACCAGGCAGGGCGGAGCCAGCGCCGGGGAATGTCAATATTGAAACCTGTCTTCTGAATCCACACACCCAGTGAAAAAAACAGGAGCCCCTCCCCCTCAAAGAACACGAAGCCCATCGTCCCCATCCACATCAGGAAGGCCACAGGGAAGAAGAAATATCTTGCAACAGGATGTGTCACGCACCAGCGGATGGCCGGATAGGCAATGTTATAGATCAGCAACACCCGGATGAACCACAGCTGGAATGGCACAGGAATGAGGATCCAGCGAAACATCAGTTCATACCATGTATAATCATGCAACAGCAACCGGTGTTCATCAATCCTGATGATGTTTGAACCTGAAACCAGGCCACGGGTATAGGGGAACATCTCCAGGCCCCATGTGAATGCAAGGCCTGCAGCACTCCAGATGAGATATGGCAACAGCAGCGTGCGCAGCCTCTTCACCGTACGCTGCTTGTAGGGCTTGCTGTCGTGCAGGGCATAAAGGAAACCGGAGATGATAAACAGCATCGGAATGCGGAACCTGAAAATGCCATTGGCAAGAAAATACTCGGTGAAGGTGGTCAATGTCATGGGTTCCCCTGGTATGGTCCATGGCTGCATATACCTTTCATGCAGGTTGTAGCAGTGTACAAAGACAAGAAGGAACATGGACAGAAACGACCAGAATTTGAATTTCAGGCTGTTAAAATCCGAAATGGTTTGCGGCTGGTGGAGCATTTCCAATTTACAGTGTTTCCATTCCAAATATAGTCTTAAATCAATTCAGTTTATCTAACAACCGGAGTTTTTATCAGCCAGTCCAATCCCAAGTAAAAATCCTTAACTTTACCTTTTAAAAATCATAATTGTGTATTACGGATACTACCAGGAGAGCCTTTTTCGTTAATTACCTGGAGGGTTACAAAATCATACTGCCATGAAGGCCATCAAAATATGGTTTCTGTTGATGCTGGTTTTCCTTCTGATGGAACGCCCGCACGGCATGTCACAGCAGTTTTTCTTTACGAACTATCCCATCGAAAAAGGGCTTTCACAGAGTGTCGTCAACTGCGTTTTCCAGGATTCAAAAGGATATATATGGACCGGCACTCAAAACGGGCTGAACCGGTTTGACGGCTATCACTTTGAGATATTTTCCTATGATCCGGGCGATTCGACTTCGATTTCAAACAACTGGATTTACTCCATTGACGAGGACCATGACGGAAACCTATGGATATGCACCAAGGCCGGGCTAAACCAGTGGATCCGAGGGGAGAAGCGATTCAGGCGGATAAGATATGCAACCGGGTATTCCAGCGATTTAACTGATTGTCCGTATGACGCCAGGGTTGCCAAGAACGGTTCCATCATCATCAATACACCGCCAATACTCACAATTTACGATCCCCGGAAAAAAAAATTCAGCCATTACCTGAGTGCCCTTCCTTACAACGGTGCCATAAACGACAACCGCATCCCATTGCTGGAGGACCATAAGGGTCTGATCTGGATCGGCTCCATGAATGGCCTTGCCTGTTTCAATCCTGTAACCGGAAAATTCAGCTACTTCACGCACCAGGCAAACGATCCTGGTTCCATCAGCGATAATGCCATCACAGCATTGTATGAAGATGCTGCAGGTTTTTTGTGGGCAGGCACCAGTGCGGGTCTGAACCGCTTTGACAGGAAGTTGACCAATTTCAAAAAGTTCTATGCCAGTGCAACTGATCACCAGTCGCTGAGCAACAACTTCATCCGGGCTATTGCAGCCGATCCTTCAGGATTCATCTGGATAGGAACAGAAGGTGGCGGATTAAACAGGGGTGTGCTGACGCCCGATGGCAAACTGGTTACAGAAGCCTTCACCAGTAAAAATAACGGCCCGGGACATAACATTGTGCTTTCACTCATGGTTGACAAATCAGAAAACCTGTGGATCGGCACACTGCGGGGCCTCAGCAAAGCCGATCTGAAACCGCGAAAATTCCATCTCTACCGCCAGGATGATACCCCGTTTTCAATAAACCTGCTTGGCAATGTCATCGCCTCTATCTACAAAGATGACAAGGGGCTTTTATGGGTTGGCAACTGGGGGCAGGGGCTGAATGTGATCAACCGCAAAACAGGCCAGGTTGACCATTTTTCATCCAAACTCCAGGGAGGTCAGCATATTCCAAATGATTTCGTTCACGTGATATTCCCGGATGTATGGAACAACATCTGGATCGGCACACGCGACGGTATCCTGGTTTTTGACAAACTGAAGGGAAGGTTCATCCGGTTCAACGAATTCTTCAAAAACAAGGATCTGCCTGATTTTCGTGGCATCCGCATCTATTGTGTGATTCGTGCTGGCGACAACACCTACTGGATCGGCACACAAAACGGGTTATATCACCTTGACCTGAACGCAGCCACCACGGAGATTTTCAGGGAAGAGTCCTCCGGCAATCACCAGATCAGCGGAAACCTGGTTTACTCGGTTTTGGAAGACCGGGACGGCCTTATCTGGATCGCCACACTCAGCGGACTGGATGTCTTTTCCCCCGGATCAAAATCAATGAAGCACTTCCGGAAAGACAATACGGCCAACTCCCTGTGCGACAATTTCGTGATCAGCCTGATTGAAGATCACCGTGGCGACATATGGATTGGAACAGGCTCCTATGTAAACCGCTTCAGGAAAAAGGACTCCACCTTTACCTATTTTGGACAGGAAAACGGCCTTCCAAACAACCGGATTTTTGAAATCCTGGAAGACAACCGCCAAAATCTCTGGTTTGCCACCGGAGGCGGACTGAGCCGGCTTGATACGGCGACCGGAAAGTTCAGGACGTATACTGTTGAAGAGGGTATCCAAAGCATGGAGTTTAACCTGCGTGCCTGCTGCAAAAGCAACGACGGGGAGGTCTTATTTGGAGGGATGAACGGGTTTAACTCGTTTTATCCCGATTCGCTCAAAGACAACCCTTTTATCCCAAATATCGTTTTCACCTCCTTTTACAGGACTTCGCAGGAAAACCGGGAGTACATTGATTTTGAAAATGTAAATGAAGTGATCCTTAATCACAACGAACACACCTTTACCATTGAATTTGCCGCACTTGAATTTACCAACCCTGAAAAGAACAGGTATGCCTATATGCTTGAAGGTGTTTCAGATGACTGGATTGAAACCGGAAACCGCAGGTTTGTGCCCTTTTCAAATCTCCCTCCCGGTGAATACACCTTCAGGGTAAAAGGATCAAATAATGACGGGTTGTGGAATCCCGCAGGGCCAAGCCTGAAGATTATTATCAACCCTCCCTGGTGGCGCACCAACTGGGCATGGGTTGCCTACCTTTTCCTGGCTGCCGTTGGAATAATCCTCTACATCCGGATGCGCGAACGGAAACTGGTTCGGGAACGCGACCAACTGGAGCTGAAAGTACATCAGCGCACCCTGCTCATCGAGGAACAAAACACGGAGATCCTGCATAAAAATGATGAACTCAGCAAGCTGAATGCTGCGCTGTCGGCCATGAATGCGACCAGGGACAAATTTTTCTCCATCATCGCCCATGACCTGAGAAATCCGTTCAACACCATCCTTGGCCTGTCGGAAATGGCACTGGGGAATGAAAATGTGAAAGAGCCCGACAAGATTCGTAAAACTGTAACCGACATCCGTGAAACAGCCAGGCACACCTTTGATCTGCTGCAAAACCTGCTGATCTGGGCAAGGTCGCAGACCGGTGCCCTGGATTTTGAACCGGTTCATTTTAACCTTGCCGAAAGGATCAGGGAGAACCTTGACCTGGTTAAAAGCCAGGCGGAGAAAAAAAACATCACCCTCTCCTGCAACATGGAAGAACCCATCACTGTATTCGGTGATGTTCGTATGATTGATACCGTCCTGCGCAATCTGCTTACCAACGCCATCAAATTCACAGAACAGCAGGGCACAGTGACTGCGGGGATTCATCAGACGGCCGGTTTCATTGAGGTCTTTGTCAGCGACACCGGGATCGGCATTGCAAAGGAAAACATCAGCAAGATCTTCCAGCTTGACAACAAGTATACCCGAAAGGGAACAGAAAAGGAACGCGGCTCAGGACTAGGGCTCATCCTTTGTAACGAATTCATTGAAAAACACGAAGGAACCATCCGCGTGGAAAGCGAACCAGGCAAAGGCAGCCGATTCATCTTCACCCTTCCCGGAAAATAACTTCCCCCATCTCACCATTTCACCATCTCCTCCTATCCTCCCACCTGCACCTTCATCCCATACCCCCTGAACAATGCAACAACTTCTTCAAGACGCCCCGGGCCAGGCTCTTCCATCAACTCAAATTCTTCAGGCCGGCTTAATTTCTCATATTTGTGCCGGGCGATGGCATGATAAGGCAACAGGTGCACCTCTGCTCCTTTCATCGGAATAGAATACAGGAATTCGGCAGTCTGCCTGATGTTGTCTTCATGGTCATTCACCCCGCCCACCAGCGGGATACGGATAATGACCGGCACTCCGGTTCTGGCTACGGCCCTGAGGTTCGTGAGGATTTTATCGTTGGTTAATCCTGTCCATTTTGCATGTAATTCCGGGTCCATCACCTTAAGGTCATACAGGAACAGGTCGGTTCTTTGCGCAACCTCCAGCAGAACATCCGTGTTAACATGCCCGGCGGTGTCAACCGCCCGGTGGATGCCGCGCTTGCCACATTCATCAAGCAATTCTATCAACACCTTCGACTGTATCATCGGCTCCCCGCCGGAAAATGTTACCCCGCCACCCGACTGCTCAAAAAATATCCGCTCCTTTTCAATAACATCCATGATTTCAGGAACCGTCATTTCCCTGCCAGACATCTCTATGGCCATGGTGGGACAAACTTCGGCGCAAATACCGCAACTCCTACACAGGTCGGTATTGGTGACAATGCCATGGGCGGTGAGCGTAATGGCCTCCTCAGGACATGCACTGACACATGTTCCGCAGCTGATGCACTTTGAAGGAGTGAACATTTTCTCAGGTACTGCTGCCATCCCCTCAGGGTTGTGGCACCAGGCGCAATGCAGGTTACAACCTTTAAAAAAGACAACCACCCGAATGCCGGGACCGTCGTTGATGGCGTAACGTTTGATATCAAAAATAAGACCGGATGTCAATTTATTTACGATTATGGGATTAACGATTTCAGATTGAATTGAAAAAATTGACGATTTACGATTAGCAGCGCTACCAATCGTACATCGTCAATTGTTCAATTCAATCGTCATTCTAAAATCGTCCAATCTGAAATTATCCTTATAGCATATCATTTTCAGTCCTTTCTATTACTTCCTGTTGTAAATCTGCGTTCATGTCGTTGAAATAATCGCTGTATCCGGCCATGCGTACAAGCAGGTCGCGGTAATCTTCGGGACATGCCTGTGCCGCCAGCAATGTGGCGGTATCCACAATATTGAACTGAATATGGTGGCCTCCCAATGTAAAATAGCTCCTGATCAGCTGCCCGAGTTTTTTAATATCCTCCTCCTTTTTAAGCAGACTTGGCAGGAAACGTTGATTTAAGAGTGTGCCACCTGATTTTACATGGTCAAGCTTTGCCAGCGATTTGACCACGGCCGAAGGCCCGCAGGTATCCGCCCCATGGGATGGTGAGGTGCCGTCGGAGATTGATTTTCCGGCCAGCCTGCCGTTCGGGGTGGCACCCATCACCTTGCCAAAATAGACATGGCATGTGGTTGACAGCATGTTCAGGTGGTATTTGCCGCCGGGTTTGATGTTGGGCTTGCCGTCGATGGCAGCAACAAGGTCGTTGTAAACCTTTACAGCAATTTCATCGGCATAATCATCATCATTCCCGAAAAAAGGAGTACGGTTCATGATGCGCTGCCGCATAACGGTTTCCCCCTCAAAGTTATTGAGCACAGCATTCAGCAGCCTGTCCATGCTGAAAGCTTTGTCTTCAAATACATGCTTTCTGATCGCAGAGAGGCTGTCGGTAACCGTACTGAGGCCGCAGCACTGGATGTAACTGGTGTTGTACCGCGGCCCACCGTCGTAATAGTCTTTCCCGTTCACGATGCAATCATCAATGACCACAGAAAGAAAGGGGGCAGGGGCATATTTGGCAAACATCCGGTCAATGTAGTTGCTTACCCGCATTTTTATATCAACTACAAAATTGAGTTGCTGAATAAATGCCTCATACAACTTTTCAAAACTGTCAAAAGACCTGGGATCGCCTGTTTTCAATCCGACACATTTACCGGTTACCGGGTCAACACCATTGTTAAGGGTGATTTCCAGGATCTTTGGTACATTGAGATACCCGGTAAGCAGGAAAGCCTCCTTTCCAAAGGCACCTACCTCAATACAGCCACTGCAGCCGCCTTCGCGTGCATCCTGCAGCGATTTTCCCTGGCGAAGCAGTTCCAGTATATAAACATCGGGATTGAACACCGAAGGGTATCCATGACCCTGCCTGATTACACGTGTTGCCGCGTGAAGAAACTTATCAGGCGTTTTCGCGCTGATATGCACGGAATTCCCGGGCTGGAGAATATGCAGTTCCTCGATCACTTCCAGCATGATATAGGAAATCTCGCTGGTACCGTCGCTGCCGTCGCCCTTTAGCCCGCCGATGTTGATATTGGTAAAATCATTGTACGTACCACTCTCCCGGGCGGTAACACCCACCTTTGGCGGGGCAGGATGATTGTTAACTTTGATCCAAAAACAGGAAATCAGTTCTTTTGCCTTATCCCTTGTGAGTGTTCCGGCGGCAACTTCCCGCTCATAAAACGGGGTGAGGTGCTGGTCAAAATGGCCCGGGTTCATGGCATCCCAGCCGTTAAGTTCTGTGATGGTCCCCAGGTGTACAAACCAGTACATCTGGATCGCTTCCCGGAAATTCCGCGGTGCATGGGCCGGAACGTGCCTGCACACACTTGCAATCTCCTTCAGTTCGGCAGCACGCAACGGGTCACGTTCAACAAGGGCAAGTTCATCTGCCAGTGCGGCATGCCGTTCGGCAAACAGGATCACCGCATCGCAGGCAATATCCATGGCTTTCCACTGTTCCGACTTATCTGTCGCTTCCGGATCATTCAGAAAATCCAATGCGGCTATTTTCCCTGCAATCTCCTTTTTAAAATCAAGCATGCCCTTCCGGTAAATCTTACCGTCGAGTGCTGTATGACCGGGGGCCCGCTGCTCCATGAACTCGGTAAATAGGCCTGCCTCATAGGCCGCTTTCCATTCCGGGGGAACATGGCCGAATATACGCTCCCGCTGGGTTTTTCCCTTCCAGTAAGGGATAACCTCCCTTTCATACTGGTCAATATCTTCCTGGCTGATGGTATAACGCTGCATGTCGCGGCTGTTGAGCACATGAAAATCCTCAACACTGTGACAGGTCAGTTCCGGGAAGGTGGGAACCACCTTGGGTGCCGGTCCGCGTTCACCAACGATCAGTTCCCCTTCACCAAGGTAGATGGTCTTTTTCCGGCAGTGATCCAGGAAAGTCAGGGCACGCAGAACAGGGATGGAACAGGTGCCGTAATGCTCCCGGTAAAAGACAGTTTCATGCAGTGCGCGTTCAATTGAAAGCGAAGGAACCGCCTCTGTTGAGATTTTCCGGAGTTTCCTGATCCGGTCATTCATCCCCGGGCCTGAATCCTGATTATCCCTCTGACCGGCAGCAGTTCCGACTGAAGCGGGCCGCTCGGGCGAACTTGTATGTATGATAATTTTTTCAAACATGATTGAATCCTTGAAAGATACAAAACCTGGAAAGAAAGAGAAATGATCCGGGCAAAAGGTTTCACCGGCAGTGTAGAATAATTGCCGGAACCACGTCATGAAAAGCTTAATTGTAGAACATCAGACAACTGTACAGGCGTCTGTAACTTTTCATCAGGGGATGGATGTGGGGTACTGTTTTCATAAGGCCTGAAGCGGATTTCAAAGGCAATCAACAAATGAAAGCGTAACAAATACATGGCGAATATAGCAAAAAAATGTCGTATTTTTACCATCACAACCCAATTATTGCCCGGAGCAATCCCGGGTAATATCATAAAAGGCACTGATAACCAATAAAATATTTATGAAAATCTTTTTCATCACCCGGATGTTCCTTTTTTCCGGAATCCTGGCCATCATCATCGCAGGCGGATGCTCAAAAAAGGAAGAACCTGCACCGGTTCCGGCACCAACCCTGTCAGTTCTCTCCACCAGTCCTGCTGCCTCCATTACCACAAACAGCGCGGAGAGTGGCGGCACAATCTCCTCCGACGGAGGGGCAGCCGTAACCGGGAGAGGCATCTGCTGGAGCCTGTATGACAAACCTACAACCGCAGATATGAAAACAGCTGCCGGAACAGGAACGGGTTCATTTACCGGCACCATGACGAATCTGCTTGCCGACACCGTATATTATGTCAAAGCCTATGCGGTAAACAGTGCCGGCACAGCATACGGGAATTTAATTTCATTCAGGACCGGAAAGATCATCCCGGTCACGGTGAAAGATGTTGACGATAACATTTATACTGTCGTTTCAATCGGAACCCAGAAATGGCTTGGTTCAAATCTCAGGGTGACACATTACCGCAATGGCGATGCCATCGCCAAGGTAACTGGTGATAACGCATGGAAAACCCTCGCAACCGGGGCTTACTGTTCCTACGACAACCTTGATGCAAACATTTCAACTTACGGTGGACTGTATAACTGGCATGCTTTGAACGACAGCCGGGGCCTTTGTCCAACCGGCTGGCATATACCGTCCGATGGAGAATGGGCTACCCTTGGGGCATTCCTTGGGGGCAACTCAACGGCTGGTGGCAAACTGAAGGCAACAGGCACCATCGAAGGCGGAACCGGGCTCTGGTATGCACCAAATACAGATGCAACAAACACCAGCGGGTTCAACGCCATCCCGGGAGGTTACCGGATCAATTACGGCACCTATTATTCCATCGGAAACGTAGCCTACATGTGGTCTTCTTCGGATACAGCGTCGGTTAATGCATGGAACTTTGTGCTGGATGCAAACAATGCAGAGATAACAAGGAATTTCAACTTTAAAACGAATGGTTTCTCGGTGAGGTGTTGTAAAGATTAAAAAAAAGTTCTCGCAGATTTTCGCAGATTACAGCGCAGATTAAGGCAGATTAAATTTATTTGAAGTTCCAAACTGTTTGCCCAGCGTTAATAAATTCAAAAAATAATCTGCTAAAATCTGCGCTGTAATCTGCGAAAATCTGCGAGAAATACTCTGCGTGAAATATTAGAATTCAATCTTGTAACTGATAAACGGCAGTATCCCCATCGACTTCACCTCCTCCACCGACTGGTTAAAATCATTGTACACATAACCGTTCACAGGCTTCTGGTTAAGCAGGTTCTTCACCTGGATAGCCCAGACACCCGAGAATTTTCTGTGGTTTGTACGGTATGTCAGTGTCAGGTCAAGGTAAAAGAAGGAAGGCAGCTGCTGCCTGTAGGCCTGTTTGTCATCCAGCACTTCCCTGTGCTGCTGAATGGAACTTGCGAGGTCAACAGGCACATACCATTCACCCCCGGTAACTGAACCTTTGAAATTTACGCCGAGGATGTTCTTCTTCCGGATGGTCCACTCCTTCCCGGCAAGAACATTTGCCACATAATTGGTGTTGAAGCGCGTGTTGCGTTCAATCCCGTCGCCTCCCGTGTACCGTGAATCAAACAATGATACAGTAACCAGGAAATAATACTGGTGAGAAAGAAATTTCTCAAAGGTCAGGTCAATGCCGGCATTGTGCCCGGTGCCACCGTTTACGAGGGTATCATTGTAAAACCCGCCGCTGCTGTTGATGAGTGAATAGTAGTTTTCCGGCATCACAGGGATATCATACAAGTACTGGTAATAGGCTTCTGCCCTGAAGCGCAGGTCGCTTTTGATCAGCCAGTCATAGCCCAATACCAGGTGATGTGAACGGCTGAAATCAAGTTTCCGGTTTGGCTGCACATTCATCTCTGGCGTGACCACTACATCCGTGAGATACAATCCCACATCCTCAACCTGTGAATGTTTGCCGTATCCCAGGCTCAGCGCATGTTTTGCCGACACCTGCCAGCGCATTCCGATACGTGGTTCTGCTGCGTAATGGCGGTTCAGCATAAAATACTGAAAATGCAGCCCGGCATTCAGCGTCACCTTCCGCGATAATTCAACTTTTGACTCACTGAATGCCTGGATGAGGTCCGTATTGCCTTTCCCCTTGTAAATCGGTCCGTACACCCCGGTAAACGGATTCAGCGCCTGCAGGTTGCTGTTATAAAAAAGCCGCGTATAGGTTAACCCCGTCCGGTTGGTATGTCGTTGCCCCGTCCGGGTATTGAGCATTGTACTCGCCGAGAAACGGTAGTTGTCCTGCTGCACGTTTTGCTGCGGCTGAAGGGTATAGGAAGGCAACACGTAACTGCTTTCAAATGCGATCGAGTTATAGGTGCCTGAAACATAGGAGCGCAGGTAACTCTTACGTGAAAGTGCCACCTGGTGTGTGATGGCCAGGGCTCCCATGTTGTTGTTAAGCAGCGACTTCGTTCGGTCTTCAAGGGTTTTCCATGCCGATGAATCAAGTTCGGGCTGAAACTTCGACCTGGAGATCCCGCCGATGCCGATCAGGGCAAAGGTTCCGGCCTTCCCTGCGGGCAGGTTTATTTTAAATGAGAGGTCCTGGTAAGATGGCACCTTGTTTTTCATCCCCGGATCAATATATTGCAGGAAGGCCAGGATGGAATAGCGGTAGTTGAAAAGGTAGGACCCCTGTTTCTTTGACGAAAGAGGCCCCTCCGCCGAAAGATCCAGTCCCTGTATGCCAACCTGAAGCGCGAATTCATGCTTTGCATTGTTCCCGTTCCGGAAACGCATGTCAAAAACTCCCGACAGCGCATTGCCGTATTCAGCGGGAAATGCCGAAGTATAGAAATCGGAGTTGCCAAGCACCTGGCTGCTGAACATGGTAAGTCCCCCGCCTGAAGTGCCAACATAGGCGTAATGGTTGGGATTCGGAATGTCAACCCCGTCAACGCGCCAGAGCAATCCCTTGGGAGAATTGCCCCTGATCACGATCTCATTGGAGTTTACGTCGGGACTCGCTGCCACTCCTGCGAAGTTTGACACTGCCCGCATGGGATCATCCGCAGAACCTGCATACCGCCTGCTCTCCTCCACCGAGAATGACCTCGCGCTGATCATGGCCATCGAATTAATAGGCTTGTCTTTATCAACAGTTGCCTTGATCTCCACCTCCTTTGCTGCAACCGCATCTTCCGAAAGTTCAACGTTGATAAATGCCTCCTTGCCCGAACTTACCATGATCTCCGGCCGGATCACCGTTTTGTATCCCATATAACTGATGTGCAGGCTCCGGCGCCCGACCGGCACTTTCGCTAAAACAAAATTTCCATCTGCATCCGTGTTTGCGCCGGTCATCGGCTCAACATCAAGCAGAACCACATTCGCACCGGGGAGCCCGGTTTTTGAATCGGCATCAATCACCCTTCCGCGAATTGTCTGCAGCGGTGTTTGTGCCTGGATTGATATTGAAACAATGATAAGTGGTATGATCAATTTGAGTTTTTGCATGAATTTTGTTTGTTTGGGTTAGAACTTGGTGAGCGGGTGAACAGGTGAGCGGGTGAGCAGGTGAGCAGGTGAACAGGCGGACAAGCGGACAAGCGGACAAGCGGACTGGCGGACTGGCGGACTGGCGGACAGAATCGGTTTCCGTCATCTGGTACTTGACACTTGTCACCTGTCACCTGTCACCTGTCACCTGTCACGCGTCACCCGTCACCCGTCACCCGTCACTTTACATTCTCTTCACGTTCCCCGACCCCGATATATGCGTATTAATCCCCGGCGTTCCATAATACCATACATTCCCGCTCCCCGAAATGGTCACATCCAGCAGCGTGGTGGCATGGATATAAGTCTCTCCCGACCCGCTGGTAGTTGAATAAACAGTCGCTGCTTCGACATTGCGAATGTCAACGGTTCCGCTGCCGCTGATGTTAAGGTCTTCCCGTGTTGCTGTGCCGGAAACAGCCCGGATGGATCCCGATCCGCTGATGTGCGAAACAAGGTGCCCGAGGTCAACAGTGCCCAGGTTGATGCTTCCGCTCCCGCTGACGTCGAGAGAAAGTTTTTCCGCAGTGAGCACATTGTCAATAAAAATGTCGCCCGACCCACTCACGGCAAGCTTTGAAACGGAGGGTGCAGAAACATAGACCTTTATGGGCTCATGACTCCCAAGGATCACGCCGCCCTTTACCCGGATGACCAGCTGATTGCCATCAACTTCGGTGACAACCTGGGTCAGCACATTCTCCTGGCCGCTGAGCTGTAGTGTGTAGTCAGTTCCCTGGGTGAAATAAACCGTTGCCGACATAGCAAGGTCAATGGAATTATAATTCGCGGTTGTGCGGGTCACCGTGACAACTTCTCCTTTGCCTTTTATTTTTTCGCAGGAAGTGAATATTGTGATGGCAGAAATGACCACCAGGATAATAATAACAATTTTTGATTTCATGGTTGATGATTTAAGATTAGGTTTGGGTTGAATAGTTAGGGTTATTTTTTCTCGCAGATTTTCGCAGATTAAGACGCAGATTAAAGCAGATTATTTTTTTTATAATTATTTGCCAGGTTGTAACATCGGCAGTGAACAACATTTTTCTGCTAAAATCTGCGCAGTAATCCGCGAAAATCTGCGAGAAACAACCCGATGGGAATTTATAACCTGATCCCCGCCGAAAACCCCGGGTACATCTTCACATTCAAATGTCCGTCATAGGTTTCATCAAATACCGACCAGGGTGCGATGTTCGGCACAACCTTATCGCCATATACATCGGTGATATCAGATACGGTTACATTCCACGACAGTCCTGCGAATACAGCCAGGTGGTTCGCCAGTTTCCAGGAACCGGTAAAATTGAGTTTGTTCAGCAGGTTCATCCGGTCGGTGAACCATTCCCCTTCATTTACCTGGTAACAAATGCCGTCGATGGAAATTCCTGCCTTGCTGCCGATCGGGACAAACGCACCAAGCCCGTATCCCCAGGCAAAGAGCGAATACCCATTTCGGGAACCCCCTCCCACTGAGAGAATATTATAAAACTGCTTTGTCCCTGTTTTAAAGCTCATTACACCATACAGGGTTTCCGTAGCCCCCACTTCAAAAGCGGTATAACCGTTTTTCACAAAGCTCAGAAACCCGATCGGGATGCCTTTTTCCAGGGAGTCGGTCACGTTGAAAACCCCGAGCTGCAAGCCATTTAGTTTTCCGGCATAATTGACAAAACCTGCCACCTGGCATCCATCCTGCCGACCGGTTGATACATTTACAAAACCGGCGAGCTGAAAACCCTTGTTGTTTCCGGTGACAATATTCGCGAACCCGCTCACCTGGGTGACCTTCATCCCGCGGGTGAAATTTACCATTCCTGCAAGTTGCGCCCCTCTCATGGTATCGGTGTTGACATTGGCCAACCCGGAAATTTCACAGCCGATTACCCGGCCTGTGTTCACATTGGTCAATCCGGCAAACTGTGCGGCAGTGACATTCCCCTTCACAACATTCATGAGCCCTGCAAACTGCACGCCCTTGGCATCACTGAAGACGACATTCCCGAGTCCGGCAAACTGGGCCCCGTTCATGCTGCCATTTAACACGCTGCCGAGTCCTGAGAATTCAACCCCGTCAACACCTCCCGAATAGCCGGCCAGCATGCTGATGGAGAATTTATTTACGACATTCCATGAATTCAGTCCGTTGGAGCTGACCGGGGTAACAAACCCCAGCTGAAATGTCCGGGTTTTCATTTCCGTTGAATCCTGGGCATGGGTCATTCCCGGCAATACAATCGCTGAGAGCCAGGCAAGCATGATGATCATTTTGAACTTCTGTTTCATTATTTCTTGTGTTTGGTTTATCTGATGACAACCATTTGGTGGGATACCCCTATCGGGTGGGAAAAATATTTTTGGTTGGGGGTATTACCTTTTGGGGGGAAAGGTGATTAAGCGTATAAATGTTCTCGCAGATTTGCGCGGATTAAAGCGCAGATTGGGGCAGATTAAAAAATGATAAAAAGTAGATTATGAGAGAGAATGATATTTCTTATGTGATTAGGGGATGTGCTTTTAAAGTGCACACTGCCCTGGGGCCGGGGTTGCTTGAATCGGTTTATGAGG
The DNA here is from genome assembly GCA_903959905.1 of uncultured Bacteroidales bacterium. Taxonomy (GTDB): domain Bacteria; phylum Bacteroidota; class Bacteroidia; order Bacteroidales; family FEN-979; genus CAIVAT01. The sequence continues at coordinate 132,322 of CAJBYO010000029.1, read as the reverse complement.
CCGCTTTGTCGTATGAACTTGTGAGTTCAGGATTACAGATACGCAATCAGGTGGGTATTCCTATGAAATACGAGAATATCGTGTTTGATTTCGGCTTTCGTCTTGATATTTTGGTCAATGACCTTGTAATTGTAGAAGTTAAATCAGTTGAGTCACTGTTGGACATCCATCACAAGCAACTGCTCACCTATCTGAAGCTTCTTGACAAAAAGCTAGGCCTACTGATCAATTTTAACTCACTGTCGTTAGACCAAACAGCCATCAAACGCATCGCCAACAAACTATAATCATTTATAATCTGCCCAAATCTGCGCTGTAATCCGCGAAAATCTGCGAGAAATTTCCTGCGCCATCTGCGTGAGATACACTTAAAACCTCACCCCCGCCACTCCCCCCAACCACATCTGCATCGACGCATTCTGCGTGGATTCAAAATAAAAATCATACGACGAAAGCCCCCGCTCCGTTGCACTCGCCGCCCCCTTCGAGAAGAGAAAAAAGTTATACGCCGGTCCCGCAAACAGCGCGAAATGCTTCGCAAACCTGTACTCCAGCGCCGGGGCGCATTTTAACAGCAAACCATGATACACCGTATCAACCGGATGATATACAAACCCTGCTGAAAGGTCAATGCTCAGTGACAGCTTTTTTGTCAGGGTAAAGATCGTCCCGATTCCATAGGATCCGTGCAGTTTGTAGTCGCTGCCTATCCCCGACTGTATGAAATTGTAAAATGTCCTCGTTCCCGATTTAAACGCCAGGTTTCCGTAGAAAATCTCATTCCCCGACACCTCAAAAAGGTGATATCCATGTTGTACATAACTGAACAGTCCGATCGGTACGCCACGTTCTACTGTGTTTGATACATTGACAACCCCAAGTTGCAACCCGTGAAGGATGGTGGCATAATTCACAAACCCGGCCAGCTGCAGGCCGCTGCTATGCCTGCGGGCGATATTCAATAACCCGGCAATCTGCACCCCGTCCACATTGTTCCCATAATTCACAAGCCCGCATACCTGAGCCTTCCTGACATCCTTCAAGGTCAGGTTAAACAGGCCGCTGATCTGCACGGCATCACAGTCGTGGGTAACGATGTTCGTGAGTCCAGCCAGCTGAACCCCGCTCACTTTACCGGTAACGATGTTGGTCAACCCGCCCAGCTGAACTCCCGTGATGGTATCGGGGTTGTAGTTGAACAGCCCGCCGGCCTGCACCCCGGCAAATTTTCCCATGTCAAAGTTGAATAGTCCGCCGATCTGCCAGCCCTTCCCGTTTCCCCCGATGATATTTCCAAGGCCACCTATCTGCAACCCGCTGATGGTGTTCCGGGTGATATTCAGCAAACCGCCAATTTCAACACCTTGTAATCCGCCTGTGTAGCCGGCAAAGAGATTCAGGGAGAACCTGTTGGTGATGGATCCGGTAACTTTCCAGTTTGTGCCAATGTAAGGAATGACAGATGCCTGGAACGTTCTTGCGGTGCGAACTTCAAGATTCTGAGAATTGACCATCGCTTCAACGGGTACAAGCCAGTTTACCAGCTTCATGCTGTCGGTGCGGTTGGCAACGACCGCCCCCGGCAATGCGCTCAACCTGGAGAGGCTGTCGCGATCTGGCTTGAGGATCACATCTACCCTTTGCTCTGCAGACTGCCTGATGAAAATTACAGTATCGGCATACCCCGATTTGCAAAAGGCCAGGCCCCTTACCTTCCTGCCGGAAGGGATGACAAGTTTATAATACCCTTTTCCGTTGGTCACTGCCGATTTTTTCTGCTCAATTTCATAGACGGTGGCGCTGACAATGGGTTTGCGATCGATGGAAGAAAGGATGTATCCTGCGACAACAATTTCCCGGAAGGCTTGTTTCTCCCGTGTATCTGCATTGTTCCTGACAAGGATCACATGGTTACCTATTTCTTTCGGAGCGACATCCTTACCCAGCACATCCCTGAGCAAGGTGTTAACAGGTATGTTCCTGGCGTTTACCCGAACAAGCCTCTTTCCCGGTAAGATCCCGGCATCATAGGAAAAACGGAAATTGGCCGCTTTCCCGATCTCAATAAGCGCCACTTCGAGGCTGCATGAAGGGATATCAAGGGAAATTTTCCTGGCCAGGAATTTTGACTGTGACAGTGCATGAGTGACCGGAAGCATGAGGGCTGCCAGCAGGAAAAAATGCCTGAGAATCCTAGTTGCTGCAACCATGCCCGGTTAAATGAAATTCATTTCCGCTTACCTGCAGTTCCCAGCCGAACGATCCTGCAATCACCTGGAGGATCCGGTCGGCGGGTTCATCCTGGAACGATGCCGTGAGCCTGCATCCATTCATCGCGGGATCGCTGACAGTAATGTTGACCTGATAGTGTTTTTTAAGTATTGTGAATACTTCTGAAAGTGCCATACTCCTGAAGTCAAGTGCATGGTTCGCCCAAAACAGGCCATCCGCCACTGCTGTTGAATCAAGTACGGGCTGATTGCTTCCGGGCCGCAAATAGCCGGCCTCCCCTGCATTCAGTTTCACAGATGCAGTATCACCGGTATTTTTATCAACTGTAAACAGCATGACTTGTCCTTCAGCAACGGTCACTTCAATCCCTTTGCCTCCATCAGTTTTAACCCTGAATGAAGTGCCAAGTACCTTTACACTGGCTGGCCCGGCATCAACCACAAACGGGTGGGCGGCATCCTTTGTTACTTCAAAATAGGCCTCCCCGGTCAGTTTTACATCTCTCCTGCCCTTTTGATAGTTTGAGGAATATACCAGTGTTGAATGACTGTTCAGGGTAACCTCCGAGCCATCCGGCAGCGTATCGCGTTTCACCGTGGCACCGCTGAACATTTGCACCTGCTTTACTGGGCTGATCACCAGTCTGTAAAAGCCGTACAGGCCTGCCAGTACCAGAATCGTGGCGGCGGCCCCCATAAGGAACCGGTAGTAAGGCATGCGAACCCGTTTACCGGCAGTGTGACCCTCCTCCTTTGCAATCCTCTCTGAAATTCTGCCCCATGCAGCCGACACATCAACAGCCACCGGAGCCGGCGAAATCCGCCCGGTTTCAAGCCACAGCGACTCCAGCGAGTCCAGGTGCTTCCTGTTCCCGCCGTCTGCTTCCAGCCACGCTTCAACCTCGGACCTTTGTTCGTTGTCCAAATTTCCCTGGAGATACTGAAGCAGTAAAAGTTCGTCGATATCCTGCCGGTTTTTATTCATATTTCATTACTGTCATGACAACTGTGGGGATCGATACCCCTATTGTCAAAAAATATTTATTTAAATTATCAAAAATTCAGAGCCTGTTTAAATTTCTCAATTGGTTGAATTTCTAATTTTAAACCTGTTTGATCAGTTCCTGAATATCTCCCCAAAGAACAGAACAATCCAGGGCAGATAATCCCGCAACTCCTCGCGAAGCATTTTCAGCGCCTTGCCCATCTGGTTCTCCACGGTCTTTACCGAAATATCCAGTTTCTCTGCTATCTGGCCATAGGTCAACCCTTCATAACGACTCAGAATGAACACTTTGCGCCGTTCCATAGGCAAATGGTCAATCGCTTCCCTTATTTTCTGCTCCAGTTCAGAGATGATCATCTCCTCCTCGCGGGAATGGTGGTTTCCCAGGCTGTCGTGTTCCATGTATGCCTTATACTCATCACGGACTTTCATGTGCTTCTTCACATTCATACACCCATTCCTCACTGCCCTGAAAAGATAACTCCTGAGGGATGATTCAATGGCCAGCGACGCCCGGTTTGTCCACACCCTGACCATCACCTCCTGCACCACCTCCTCTGATGCATCAACATCCTTCAGAAAACCATTGGCATAGGAGCACAACGGGCTGTAATGGGTCTTGAAGACGACCTCAAAATCAGTCCGTGTCTCAATCCGTACGGGGTTTTGTATTTGTGGTGAAGGTTCCAGGCAGTGTTCTTTTCTGATGGTGCAAACGTACAAAAAGGTTTGGAGAAAAACGTGACGCGTGACGTGTGGCGCATGACTTTAGGGAGAAAAGGAGGTTCGTATGCAAAATTATTGTACCTTTGCACACTTTTTCCTGGCAATCTTCCATTAAACATAACAAACATAAAATTAAATGATTACAGTCTCTAACCTGGGCATCCAGTTTGGCAAGCGCATCCTTTTCCAGGATGTCAACATGGTGTTCACCCCGGGCAACTGCTACGGGATTATCGGGGCCAACGGTGCCGGCAAATCCACCTTTCTGAAAATGCTCTACGGAGATATGGACGGCACAAAAGGGTCGGTAACCTTCGGACCTGGAGAGCGATTGTCGGTGCTCAAACAGAACCACGCCGAATTTGATGAATACCAGGTTCTGGCAACCGTTCTCATGGGACACTCCCAGCTCTGGAAAATCATGCATGAAAAGGAAGCGTTGTATGCTAAAGCTGACTTCACCGAAGAAGATGGCAACAGGGCATCTGAACTGGAGGAGCAGTTTGCCGCCATTGATGGCTGGAATGCCGAAAGCAACGCAGCCAGCCTGCTGAGCGGACTTGGTATCAAAGAAGACCTGCATGGCAGGATGATGCGCGAACTCAACGGTAAAGATAAGGTAAAGGTACTTCTGGCCCAGGCACTGTTCGGACAACCGGATAACCTCCTGCTCGATGAGCCCACCAACGACCTTGACCTTGAAACCGTCAACTGGCTGGAAGGTTATCTTGCCAACTTTGACAATACGGTGCTCGTGGTGTCGCACGACCGCCACTTCCTTGACTCCATCTGCACACACATCGTGGATATTGATTTCAGCCGCGTTCAGCAGTTCCCCGGAAATTATACATTCTGGTACGAATCAAGCCAGCTGGCCCTCCGCCAGCAGATGGCACAGAATAAAAAGGCGGAGGAGCGCAAAAAGGAGCTGCAGGAGTTCATCGCACGGTTCAGCGCCAATGCTTCCAAGTCAAAACAAACGACGAGCCGTAAGAAGATGATTGAGAAACTCAATATTGAGGAGATCAAAGCATCCACGCGCAAGTATCCCGGCATCATCTTCACCCCCGACCGCGAACCGGGAAACACCATCCTGGAGGTGAAAGATCTGAGCAAAAAAGTAGATGGGGACCTCCTCTTCAAACACCTCAGCTTCACGATGCAAAAGGAAGACAAGATCATCTTCCTCTCCAGGGACACCCGCGCGATGACTGCCCTGTTTGAGATTATCAAGGGCCATGAAAAGCCCGATTCCGGGACGTACGAGTGGGGACAGACCATCACAAAGGTGTATCTTCCGCTGGAATATGAAAAACTGTTCCATACCGACAAGAACCTGATGGACTGGCTTGGACAGTATTCACCCGATACAACCGAGAATTTTCTCCGTGGATACCTTGGAAAGATGCTCTTCTCCGGGGAGGAGATTTTCAAAAAGGCCAACGTACTGTCAGGAGGGGAAAAGGTACGCTGCATGATCGCCCGCATGATGATCCGCAATGCCAACGTGATGATGCTGGACACCCCTACCAACCACCTCGACCTTGAGTCAATCCAGGCGTTCAACAACACCCTGATGAAGTTCAAAGGAAACATCCTGATGTCGTCGCATGACCATGCATTCATCCAGACCGTTTGCAACCGCATCATCGAAATCTCACCGAAAGGCATGATCGACAAGCGGATGGAATACGACGACTATGTAACCGACGAAAAGATCCGTGAACAACGCAACAAACTGTATTAATCAAATCATCAAACACAATCGACGAGTGACTCGTTACCCGTCACGTGTCACGCGTCACGCGTCACGCTAACCTCTAATCTCCCCCGCCCCTATGATCGCAGCCGACGGCCTTACCGTTGAATTCGGAGGAACAACACTCTTTAAAAATGTTTCGTTTGTCATTAACGAAAAAGACCGCATCGCCTTGATGGGCAAAAACGGCGCAGGAAAATCAACGCTCCTCAAGATCCTGGCAGGCGAAAGGCCACCCACAAGCGGGCGCGTATCATCGCCCAAGGGCACGGTGATCGCCTACCTGCCGCAGCACCTGATGACCAATGACAGCCGCACGGTGTTTGAAGAGGCATCACAGGCATTTGCATCCGTGTATGACATGAAAAACAGGATTGAGGAGCTGAACAATGAACTCACCACGCGGACCGATTATGAATCTGACGACTACTACAAGATCATTGAAGAAGTATCCCTGCTGAGCGAGAAATTCTATTCCATTGAAGACATCAACTACGACGCAGAGATTGAAAAGATCCTGATCGGATTGGGATTTGTAAGAAGCGATTTCAACCGCCCCACCGGCGAATTCAGCGGAGGCTGGCGCATGCGCATTGAACTGGCCAAAATCCTGCTGCAGAAACCCGACCTCATCCTGCTTGATGAGCCAACAAACCACATGGATATTGAATCGGTGCAATGGCTGGAGGAGTTTCTCATCAGCAGCGCCAAAGCCGTGATCGTGATCTCGCACGACAGGGCATTTGTTGACAACATCACCACCCGCACCATCGAGGTGACCATGGGCCGGATTTATGACTACAAGGTGAATTATACCACCTACCAGCAACTGCGGCTTGAACGCCGCCAGCAGCAGCAGAAAAAGTTTGACGACCAGCAGAAGATGATCGCCGAAAACCAGGAGTTTATTGAACGCTTCAAAGGAACATACAGTAAAACACTGCAGGTTCAATCCCGGGTAAAAATGCTGGAAAAGCTTGAATTGGTTGAGATTGACGAAGAGGACACCTCTGCCCTCCGGCTTAAATTTCCACCATCGCCACGCTCGGGGAGCTATCCGCTTATCCTTAGTGAACTTTCTAAAAGCTACGACGGAAACAACATCTTCTCCGATATTTCACTCAGCATTGAAAGAGGCGAACGTGTAGCATTTGTGGGAAAAAACGGCGCGGGCAAATCAACGCTGGTGAGGGCCATCATGGGCGAAAAAGGATACCAGGGAACGCTTACCCTCGGCCACAACATCATGATCGGCTACTTTGCCCAGAACCAGGCATCGTTACTTGACGAGGAAATTACCGTATTCCAAACCATTGATGACGCAGCAAAAGGCGACATCCGTGCCAAAATCAGGGACATCCTCGGTGCCTTCATGTTCGGAGGAGAGCTGTCATCCAACAAAGTGAAAACCCTTTCGGGCGGTGAACGCACCCGGCTGGCCATGATCAAACTGCTCCTCGACCCGGTAAACCTGCTGATCCTTGATGAGCCCACCAACCATCTCGACCTCAAAACAAAGGACATCCTGAAAAGCGCCCTCCAGGATTACGACGGCACCCTGATCCTGGTATCGCACGACCGTGATTTCCTCGACGGACTGGTGAACAAAGTCTTTGAATTCGGGAACAAACGGGTAAAGGAACATCTGGGGGACATTCACAGTTTCCTGCAGAAGAAAAAGCTGGAGAACCTGAAGGAACTGGAGCGGACGATAAAAGGATAAAAGCGAGAATCCAATAAAAATTTCCACTTCAAAATTGATCGCCTATCCTCCCCTTCCCTTTTTGGGGAAGGGGCCGGGAGATGGGGTCTCACCCCGCCACCAACACCGAGGTCATTGAAAGCGACCCCATGAATGACTTGTCATTGAAAAATGTCACCTTTTCGCTTTCATGCTTCAATCCGAGCACATAAAGCAGTGGCAGGTAATGTTCCGGGGTGGGAACAGCCATACCCATCGCAGTGCCTGATTTCTTGTAATTGATGAGTTGCTGATGGTCATTGGCCATGATCAGCGATTTTATTTTGTCATTTGCCTCAATAGCCCAGTCAAACCCCTTACTTTCATGCTTCCCGCTCCAGTCAACTTCGCGGAGGTTATGCACCAGGTTGCCGCTGCCAATGATCAGCACCCCTTTTTTGCGCAAAGAAGTCAACTCCTTTGCAAGGTCGTAATGGCCCTGGGCGGGCATGTTATAATCAAGGCTTAATTGTATCACAGGTATTGAGGCATCCGGGTACATCTGGCAGAGCACGCTCCAGGTTCCATGGTCGAGGCCCCATTTATCATCAAGGGAAACCCGCCCGTCGGGCACAAGCGACTTTGCCTCCTCCGCCAGTTCAGGGTTTCCGGGCGCAGGATATTGAAATTCATAAAGTTTCTGGGGAAAACCACCAAAGTCATGGATGGTTTTTGGTTTGGCCATGGAGGTAACGAAGGTACCATTGGTCTCCCAGTGCGCCGAGATACACAGAATGGCTGACGGCTTTTCCATGCTTTCTGCTGACTTACGCCATCCTCCTGTAAATTCATTGTTTTCGATGGCGTTCATCGGGTTGCCATGACCGACAAAGAGTACCGGCATCTGTCCGGTACCCTCTGTCGTTGAGGTTAACTTACTTAACTCACTAATTCTCATGGCTGATGTAGTAAGGGGTAGTATCGCTAGTGATTTTAGAAATTGCATTCTGTTCATGTTTGATTACTGGGTAACAACCAGTTTCAGTTTGAGTGTAAACTCATCGTAGATCACTTTGTCGCCAAGGTCGCTGAAGAATGATCCTGAACCGTATTTGATGCTGTATGCCGTGCGGTCAACCACGATGCTGTTGGCGTTGAAGACATAGGAATTGCCATCCTTGTTAATGACAGCCTTGAATGTCAGTGGTTTTGAAATTCCTTTGATGGTAAGTTTGCCACTTACTTCCGTTACAGCCTTGGTCAGGTCTATCGGCTTGGCCAGTGTGAAAACAGCCTCAGGAAATTTGGCCACGTCAAAAAAATCAGGTGAACTCAGGTGACCAACCAGTTTCTTGTTGTATTCTGCATCTGTCATGTCTGTGTTCACGATGGTGGTCATGTTGATTGCAAATGTTCCGGCTGTTACTTTGTCCTTGTCAACTTTCAGAGAACCTGACTTGATGCTGATGGTTCCTTCGTGAAAACCGGTGATCTTTTCCGCTTTCCAGTTCAGGGTTGATTTTGATGCATCAACGGTAAATGTCTGTGAAAAAGCAGATACTGCTGCTACCTGCGCTAAAAATAATAAGGCAATGATTTTTGTTTTCATAATTAATTCAGATTTTAATTTGATTGTTTGTTTAATAATTACTTAGCTATAGTTTTCATGTTAAATACCTCCTTGTCTCAGGGGGAGTCTGTTCCCCCTTCTCCCCGGGGAGAAGGGGTCAGGGGGATGAGGTAATTTCAATGCCGCAAAATTACCACCCATTTTGCCGCCGGGGGTTACACTTTCAGGAAGAGTGGTGGTACAATCAGGAAATGAGTGCAGGGAACTGCTGGCGGAATGCCGTGGGTGTGGTGCCTGTTTTTTTATGAAAGACGCGGGAAAAGTAGGACTTCTCATTGTATCCGAGCTCAAACCCGATCTCTGAAACAGTTTTATCCGAATTTAGCAGGAGATGCCTGGCTTCAATCAGCTTTCTCGTTTCAATGATCTCCGTAATGCTTTTGCCAAAAACTGACTGGCTGATCAGGTTCAGGTTTCTCGACGACATATTGAGCTTGTCAGCATAAAAGTCAACCCCGACAGGCCTCTTGAAATTATATTCCAGGATCTGCAGAAAGTTGTTGAAGGTGATCAACTGTGCATTGCCAGCCATATTATCACCCAGGAACTGCTTCCTGGTTGCAGATTCAAGCTTGGTAAGCATGGCATTCAGCAGGTGGCTGATCATCTTGTAGTCAGGAGGGTCAACCTGGCTTTCCCGCAACATGATCTCACACAGGTTATGCATCGTAGAACCGCAGAAATCAGTGTCAATCCGGTAGTTCACATCATCAATGAAGGTGGAGTAAAAATTGAAGGCGCTTTGCGGAATGAAATTGCTCGTATACCGGATGACCCAACCCTTGGTCTCCTCATCCGGAACAAAACTGTGCACCTTGCCATGTGCCACATATATAATCACAGGCGGCTCAAGCAATTCCGAACTAAAATCAACAAAGTGCGTGGGATGCCCGTGTGTTACAATGATCAGCTCTTCATGGTCGTGCCTGTGTGGTGAGGTGGGATTCATCAGGATCTGGTCAACCACTTCCCTGGATATATACATTATTTCAAACGGAACATTCATTTTACAGTCTCCTTTTTCAAACTGAAAACTCGAACCGACCCTCTTTCCAGGATCATACGGTTAAAATACTTTGAAACAGCCGTATCACCGTCAATAATCCTGGAGTCGGAATAAAGATATCGCGCCCCTCCATCAATCATCCCCGACAGATTCGCGGCTGTAAGGTCATCATGGGCAAATCCCCACCCTTTCTTGTCAACATAATAAAAGAAAATATGGTGAGAATCATCATTCCCCACAATACACAGATCACTCTTTGGTACGGCGGCCCGCAAGTCCTGCTTATAGGTCAGAAGATCTTTGTTGAACCCCGGTTCATCCACATTCCACCGCACCACCATCCTGATGTAAGCCGTTACAGGGAGTATCATCAGCAAGGCAATGGCAACATACCTGATGCCCTTTTGCTGTTGGCCAAGCAGGTTTGCAGCTCCATATCCAACCAGGATAAACAGCAGCGGCATGAAAGGAAAGAGGTAGTAATCATGAACATTGCCTATCATGTTCAATTCAAAAAGAAAATAGGCAATAACAGTCAGTCCCAGGAGGGCAAGGACAGGAAAAGCGGGCTTGCTGATTGCTTTGTTTTTAACCATGAAATAAAACCCGGCAAGGAAGAACAACAGCGACCCGTAATTAAGAAGCAGTTCAGGCAGTGTGGAGATGAGGTTGAAGCGGAGATAACCCAGCACGGTAGCCACCGGCAAGTCGTTTTTGAACATCCCGTTTACAATTCCCCTCACGTCCCATTGCGGCACCACCGACAGGTACCAGGCCAGCGGAGGCAGCAGGTATAAGGAAACCATCATCAATTTATTCACATAATCCCATTTGACACCGTCCTTATACAACCGGAGCACGAACCACGACATGGGAGCAATAAAGTATAAAATGAACGGCAGTTTGCAAAGGGCACCAATACTCAGAAACAGCCCGCCCATCAGCAAAGTCAGGGTCTTTTTATTTCCGATAAACGTGAAGAACATGGCCAGCCCCCAGATGGAACAGCATAGCGCAAGGTTATCCGGGAGCGGGTTGATGGTGTAATAGTAAAAGCTTGGAGAGAAATTGAACGCCCAGGCACCTGCAAGGGCCATCGTTTCATTCGCCGATAAGGCACGAAGCAGCAGGTACATGCCGGCGATCGAAAAAAGCCCGATTACAAACATGAATATCCTGGTGATGACCAGGTGGTTGCCAAATACTGTGTAAGTCGCCGCCACCATCCATTGCATCAGCGGGAACTCCATCCGGAATATCCCGTCGCCGCTCCCGCGCTCATTCCGCGTCGGGTTGAGGATATTCATATCCTCTTCGTAAAAATTAACAATGGTCGACTGTGTTTCTGTCTGCCTCCAAACATGAATGCTCACCAGGTCTTTGGAGAAATGGGGGAAGTGCATCACCAGGCTGATCAGGGCGATTGCAAGTAAAACAGTATTCCGGCTGAATAATTTCATGATTTCAGTGTTCTCCGTCTCTCTTTTTTCTCCGATTGCTGGCGTTTCAACTCAAGCCGCTCCTCTTTTGATGCCCTGGAAGGCCGGGTGGGCGTGCGTTTCTTCCGGGGTGTCAGTGCACGGACCAGCAGATCATAGAACTTCTCCGTAACCTTCTCCCTGTTCTGAACCTGCGACCGTTCCGTCTGGCAAACCAGCACCAGTTCCCCGGCGGCATTGATCCTGTTGGCAAGTTTTTCCGCAATTAACAGTTTTTCGTCATCTGTAAGTAAAGCGGATGAACCAACATGGAACCGCAGTTCCATCCGCGTGCTCACCTTGTTCACATGCTGGCCCCCGGGACCGCTGCTGCGCGAAGCACTGTAATTGAATTCACCGGAAAAATCCCGTCCATCAGGAAGTGTCATCATGAGGCAAAAATAATGCATTTTCACGAGGTGGGCAGATTTCCGGTGATTCTCTGTTATTCAACAGCGATTTGATTGGTCAGATGCATACCACAGTAACGTGTAAAGATTTGGATGCTTCAGCTTCAAAACAGAACACTGATGGCACTGATGCGACAGATTTTCACTGATTAAAAAAAACAGTGTTTATCCGTCCAATCAGCGTCATCTGCGTTCCATTATATTGGTTATCAGAATCAGAATTACAACGAAAATCGTTGCGATCAAACATGGTGAGGCGCCTGATTGTGTAAATTTCCGCCCACGATCCCGTCTAATTGATTTTATGCAAAAAAAATCGTTCTACAGGCAACCTGAAGATTATTTTGGAGTCTAATTACCGAAATCACCACTTTGCAAACACTTTTTATCGTTGTATACCCGGTGAGACAAAATGTCAAATAACAAAATTGTTCATATAGCACGCCTGTACTTCCTTCCTCCGTTTTTCATCAAGTAGGACACACAGCCAAAATGCGAAGAAACAGGTAAAACTAATTACAAACTACCATGAAACTGATAACAGCATCCATCATATCGTTTATATCACCCTCAACCGCCTGAAAAAAGACGTAAGGCTCAAAGAGGATGGCACCTTCGTGTGCGAAAGATAGTTTTTTTTGGTTAAATGTTGCATTGCTGACAGCCGCTATTGATTATTCATAGCGGCTGTTTCAGTTCTTTAATTCACCGGTGTTTTGTACTTTTACAAAAAAAATTGCATGAACAAGGCACACCGTTTTCTCCTGGCAGCGATGCTCATTTTATCGTCCGTTTTTGCCTTCCCCCAGTCAAAACAAACTGAGATCATCCTCCTCCACACCAACGACATGCATTCCAAGATCGACAACATGGCCAGACTTGCATACCTGGCTGACAGTCTGAAGAATTACCATCCGTTTGTGTTCCTTGTTTCTGCCGGAGATAACTTTACAGGCAACCCCGTTGTGGACATGGTTCCTGATAAAGGTTATCCGATGATTGACCTGATGAACAATTGCGGTTTTGAGGCGAGCGCCCTTGGGAACCATGAATTTGATATGGGACAAACCCTTCTCAATAAGCGTATGCTTCAGGCAACGTTTCCTTTCCTATGCGCCAATGCGGATGGAAGCGCCGCCAAAGTCGGCCAGCTCAAACCATATACTGTTTTGAAAGCGGGCGACGCTGTGACAATTGCCTTGCTGGGGCTCATTCAGCTTGACGACAACGGGTTACCAAGCACACACCCGTCGAACCTGAAAGACGTTTCATTTACCTCGGGTCTCACCAGGGCAAAGGATTACAAATGGCTGAAAAAGGAAAACACGATATTCATCGCACTCTCTCATCTTGGTGTGAATGATGATATCAGGCTTGCCGACTCCATGCCTGAGTTTGATGTGATCATCGGGGGCCACTCCCACACCCTGCTTGAACAACCGAAATTTGAAAATGGGGTGATGATTGTGCAGGCCGGAGCACACATGAAATATGTTGGCAAAACGACCCTTTTACTGAAGGAGGGCAAAATTCTGAGCCGCAACGATGAGGTGATCCCGCTTGGAACGCTGAAAAATGAAAAGCAGAGTATCAGGGCACTGATTGACATCTATAACAACAACCAGGAATTCAGCAAAGTGGTTGGGAATGCTGAAAAACCAATAGAGGGTGAAGACGAACTTGGCAGCCTGATGGCCGATGCCATCACGAGCCAGCTTGGGATCGACTTTGCCTTCCAGAACCGGGGTGGTATTCGTGTTCCTTCACTGGCCGAAGGCCCCATTACCCTGAAGGATGTTTACAAACTCGACCCCTTCAACAACCAGGTGGTCATCCTTTCGATGACTACAGAGGAGATCAGCTCCCTCATTTGCTACGGTTATCAGCATGAAAAGCAGATTGACCTGCAGGTATCAGGCATGACTTACAAACTCACCGACGACGGCACAAAAAAATGTAAACGGGTGGACATGTTCGACAGAAAAGGCAAACCACTCCTCCCCGGGATGGAATACGCTGTTGCCATGAACAGCTACATGGCAAGCACCTACAAATTTGACCACAAAGACCCCGGAATAACAGCTACCGTCACCACCGCAGAAGCGCTGATCAGGTTCCTGGGCGCATCAGGCAGGATCAATTACCAGGGTGTGAAAAGGGCCACGGTCACTCAATAACCGTCTTAACCACTTGCTGACCGGAATGGAATAATGAGGAAGTTCACTCAGCATTGACCGGGTAATCTTTCTGTTGTCAGTGTTTTGTTTTATTCGGCCACAGGAAGTGGATAAGCTGGGCGATTTCCGTGTTCTGAATAAACGGGCCCCGGATACTGTCATGCTCATCCGCATCATTATTAAAGAGCTCGCTTCCTGCTCCCCTGGCAAAAAACGGCACAAGCGAGTTTGAATGTTCTTTGGTGAAAAAGACCATCCCCGGGAGTTTTCCTTTTCCGTTGTCAGTTATCGGGATAAACGGTTGTGATCCCCACAGAAAACCAGTTTCATGGTCACCGGTAACAACCAGCAGGGTTTCGTCCCAGCTGCTGTTTTTATCTACCCAGTCAATCACCGTGTTTACACCATCGAAAAAACCGGTCAACTCTTCAATAAGCCGGCCTTTCTGGTTTGAATGCGATGCCCAGTCGGGCGCCCCGCCTTCAATCATCACAAAGAAACCCTTCGGATTGTTGTCAAGCACGTTCAGTGCGCCTCCGATCATCTCTGGCAGGGTGGGTACTGACTTATTGAACGGTGTTGTATACGGTTCGGAATCCATGGTCTCTCCCTGCTGACCGGTTCGTTCCTGCTGCAGCGTTTCAAATACTTCCGGACAGCCAAGTACCCTTTTCGGGGTTTTACCCGACTGCAGAGCCCTGAAATCATCAACAGAATGAATAACAGTCCACGAATCAGGTTTCCTGTCCCCGTCAACATCCTGTACTTTCTTGATTTTTCCGTTCAATTCAAAACTCACCCGGCTGCCGCTTCCAGCAACAAATTGGCTCCAGAAGCCACTGTCAACAACATATTTTGTATTGTTCCATTTCCCTGTCACCGGGTTACCGTTATTATCATACATCGGGTTGCCGCATCCCATGATCACATCGCAGCGGCTGTCGATGAGCATTTCAGCGGCAATCCGGGCGTAGTTGCCGCGCCACAGGTTATGTGCCACGAAACCGGCCGGGGTGGCATGTGCAAATTCAACTGTTGTTACAACACCAGCAGATTTACCAGCAGCCTTTGCCCATTGTACCAGGTTTACAAGGCTGTCGTGGTCAACAGACATGCCAATTGATCCGTTGTAGGTTTTTACACCGGTGGCCATGGCAGTGGCAGCAGCGGCTGACTCAGAGAAGTTATGCTTCAGGTAAGCTGTATCGGTCCATGCCTTTGCAGGATTATATCCCGGCACATAATAGTTTGAAGCCGGGTTCCCGGCTGTATATTCACCCGCTTTGGCCGGAGAGTGGGCCATGGCAAGCCTTACAGGAAACCGTTCCTGAACCTGCGAGGCCGTTCCAAGGTAATAGTTGGCGGCGGCGTAGTGATTGTAGCCAACCCCGTCGCCAATCATAATGATTATATTTTTAGGACGTGGGAGAGTCGCAGTTTTTTGACCGGAAACAGTCGAGTCTGAAACAGCTGAAAAGAATAAGGCAAATAAAATAAAACCGGTGATTCGTGACATAGATGTATGTTCAATTCATTGCACAGCAAAGATAATTGTATTCCTTCATTCACCTGTTCAGATCTTAAGGAATTGTCAGTATGGCATCCACCATCTTTCCACCGCCATTCACCCCCCCTTTTTCATGGATTCAACGATATTATATTCCCAAGCCCCCCTTTCGCAGTTAATTTTGGCTTAAATATTCAACCCATGGAAACCCTTAACCACATCCTTGCATCTTTTGACATTTTCCAGGTCATTCTAAGCGCCTTTCCTCAAATTTTCACCCCTATCCTCCACGCGTTTACCGGCATGTTCAACCTGCTTTCCGACATGGCAGCCAGGGGATTTGCCACCCATCCGGGACTTATTACCGGCACGGTGATCTTTACCCTTGTTTATGCAGCGTGGTCGGGACTGGCCAGGTTAACCCGTTCTATGGTCACGCCCCGCTCCAATTCCGGTCATCGTTCCTGATGCGAGTGTGACAGGAAGTGCAAATGGCAAAATGGCAAAGTGTAAAGTGCAAAGTCAGCGCTGCTTAAGCCCACGCCAGGTTCTATACAGCCGTTGATAAATCCATCATCATTTGCACATCACCACATCAGCAAATCAGCAAATCATCATATCACCACATCATCCCATTAGCCCATCAGCCCATCACCACATCATTCTCATGAACCTCGACTATTTCTCCCGCTTCTTCGACAATGATACTTTCATGTACATTGTCCTTCCGTTGTTAATTTTCTTCTTTCGCATCATTGACCAGTCAATCGGTACGCTTCGGCTGATATTCGCTGCAAAAGGCCTTAAGCGGCTGGCCCCGTTTTTTGCCTTTTTTGAATCCTTCATATGGTTGGTGGCTATCGGGCAGATCATGAAACACCTTGACAATATTTACTGCTATGTGGCATTTGCCGGGGGATATGCTGCTGGAAATTATTTCGGGATACTGCTTGAGGAGAAACTCTCCATCGGCACCGTCGTGATCCGCGTCATACCCAGATTGGACACCACCGAACTCATCAAGCACCTTCGTGCCGAGAATTTCGGGGTAACAGTGGTGCCGGTTGACGGCATGCAGGGGCCCACAAAAATGCTGTTTACAACCATCCGCCGGAAGGAGGCACCCTATGTTATCGGGATCATAAAACAGCACAACCCTACTGCCTTTTACACGATTGACGAGGTAAAAGTGGTCAGCGGCGGGTACTTTGACAGGAAAAACAAATCCATCTTTTCCATCATGAACCCCTTCCAGAAAACTGTGAAATCCTAATCTGTCACTTGTCACTTGTAATTTATCACGCGCACCCGTCACCCGTCACCCGTCACCTGTCACCCGTCACCTGTCACCTGTCACGCGTCACCTGTCACCCGTCACCTGTCACCCGTCACCCGTCACCTGTCACGCGTCACCCGTCACCCGTCACCCGTCACCCGTCACCCGTCACCCATCACGATAATTTCCTCCTACACCTCCGCTTTCCACCAAAATTATCGTATCTTAGTGAAAAAATACCTGCTATGGAATCGTACGAAAAAATCCTTGTTTTAAACAATGAGTTTGAAGCAGGCATGCTTGAAGAAGTGCTCACCGACCGTAAAATCCCCCACGGAATAGTTACTTCGGATGACACCGCTCTCGGTGGAATCATGGAGATGGAATTTGGCTGGGGATATGTGGAAGCTCCGGAAAGGTACAAGTCAGAGATCATGAAGATTTTCACAGAGATCACCAAACCGTGAGCTCATTTTGATGGAAAATCTCAGGGAATTTTTTGAAATCCTGCTCAATTCAGAGAAGCTCATCCATTACGGCGGACTGGTACTCCTGTTAATTGTGATTTTTGCCGAAACAGGGCTGATCATCGGTTTCATCTTCCCCGGAGATGCACTGCTGTTTACAGCAGGGCTTCTTTGCGGCACCGACCTTGCTGTTAACATATGGCTGCTTGTCCCTGCCGTAGCCCTGGCCGCCATTGCAGGAAATATAACCGGCTATTACACCGGCAAGATCTTTGGAAAAAGGCTGCTCCTAAAAAAAGACACGTTCTTCTTCAAGCAGCGGCACTTTGAAACTTCACGGGAATACTATGAAAAATACGGAGGCATCGCGCTGATCGGCGGAAGGTTTTTACCGGTTATTCGCACCTTTGTACCCATTCTCGCCGGCACCATCGGGATCAACATCTGGAAATTCAACATGTACAATATTGCCGGGGCCTTTCTCTGGTCGGGAACGCTGATTCCGCTTGGCTACTTTGTTGGCAAAAAGATTCCTGCTTCCATTGATAACATTGAGTATATAGTACTGGGGATCACACTGGTCACCATGACCATCCTGATCAGGGGAATCGTAAAATTCAACAAGAGGTCTAAGTGAGCATGGCAAAGCCGTCGTCAATCAGTTTCGACATCACGGCACCTTTTGACTTCATGGATTCAAGCAACGCTGTGACTTCCCCTGTAAAATCATCTTCTATCTTTTTTGCTTTCAGCAATTCCAGCACTTCAAGTGCGCAAAGCCAGTCCTCAGGGTGATCGCGGTGCAGTTCCTGCCATAGCGACGGAAGTAGTGCAAACGAACAGTTTTGCTCACGGATGTCGCGCACCTGCTGATACAGCGCATGTAACTTCATGGCTTTCTCATCATGAAGAATCTTGTGGGTTTTCTCTAAAGGTGCGGGGTAAGTTAAACCAAAGGCACCTGGATCGGCAGGGCCGGAAAAAACAGAGTTGATCTTTTTCCCGACAGCCATGTCGAACGTTCCCCATGCAGGCTCAAATAGTGTATTACCTTCATAACTTACGGTGCAGTCCGAAAGGCTTATAATAACAAGGTGCCCGTCGCAGATGGTCTTGCTGATCACCGTTCCTGCCACCGTTACACCGGATTCAAATTCAAGGTTTACAGGCTCACCCTCCGTCAGCCCGATCTGATCCAGTTCCTCTTCCGAGAAGTCTTCAAGGGAGACAGAAAGGTTCCTGACCCGGCCAACCGGTGACCCGAAACCATGGCCATGATACTGAATGTCGTGCCCGGGCAACTCTTTGTTTTCAAAACACAGGTTTGATGGTCCTGTGGTTTTCAGGTAAACCGGCTCGCCGTTTCTTTCAAGCACCTGTGTAAATGTGCCGGAAACCTGCAAACCTGAACTGTAAACAGCAGTGGCTGTATTTCCTGAGCGCAATGCCTGTTTCAGTCCGTATGATCCACCCCGGTTGACAGCCAGTGTTTCGGCAAATTCATCCAATACCCGGTTGAGCGACTCAAAATCGGCTGCCACAAACAACTGTGGTTGTGGCTCAGTAATATCATAATTGTAATTTGCCGCATCAATGGATAGCGGAATCTTCTTTACTGCCGGCTGAAGGCAAAGGTAACTTTCAGCAATGGATGAAAGCAGTCCCGCCCCGTAGATCTTCGGGTCATCCAGGTCGCCGATCAGCCCATACTCAACTGTCCACCAGTGCAGGTTACGGATAAGTGCCAGCTCCGACGGATCTCCCATGTTGCGGGAAATCTCTGCCAGTTGCTTCTCTGCCTCCCCGATGACATCAATGGCAGAGTATGGGTCGGCCTTGATGATGGAAAGATGGCGTATCGCTTCATACAAGGCATAATCCTGGGGTGAAAGGAAGGCCTTTGCCCCGATTTCTCCGAAACGCCGGAGAAATGCAGCATATTCAGGGTCGGCGATGATGGGTGCATGCCCCGCCGCTTCATGGATGATATCAGGGGCCGGGGTGTAACCAATCTGGTCAATGGGCCTTATATCTGCAGCGATCACAAGAACATTGTAAGCCTGGAAAGCCATAAAGGCCGAAGGGGGCACAAAACCATCAACGGCAACAGCTGCCCAACCGATCTCCTGCAGGATACGGTTCATCCCGTCCATGTTGGGGATGGATTCTATGCTGATACCTGTTTTTCGCAGCCCTTCAAGATACGCCTTATGGGCAACCTTTCCCAGGTAACGCACATTCTGGCGCATCACATACCGCCACAACGCATGATCCTGCGCGGTGTAGTCGTTGTACTGCTGATCTATGACCAGGCTCATCAGATGCCTGGGGAGGTTATTGAGGATAGGGTTTGCTTCCATGTTATTTTCTTTGCTGTGGAGACGCACCGCGGTGCGTCTTTACTGTCATACCGGGACTAGGCAATCCAGATGCACCCTGGCAGGGATACACCATGGCAGGGACACACCATGGTGTGTCCCTACACCGGCTTGGCTAGCTCAAAAAGCGCTGGCCCGGAGGCCCGCACATAATACTCTCCGCCAAGCCGCCCCACGAGGTCTATTTTTTGTTGATCTATTTTTCCGTTTTCATCCATGACTTCCGGGTTAATGTGGATCCTCAGGATCTCACATATCACCAGGTTTCCTGCACCGTGCCCATAGCCTGTCTCGATAACCTGGAGCACTTTGCACTCGAACTGAACGGGCGATTCCTTCACCCGGAAAGGCTTCACCAGGTCGGATGGAACCATGGTAAACCCAACCATGTCAAACTCATTCACGCCTTTCGGGAAATCGGCACTGGAATCGCTGACTTTCTTAACCATTTCATAGGTCACAGCGTTGATAACAACTTCAGGGACCTCCTTGATATTATCATACGTATGCTTGGTCGTGTTGTCTTTCCCGCGGCGTGAAGGGGAAAAAACGATGACCGGCGGATTGGCGCCAAACGCATTGAAGAAGCTGAACGGCGAAAGATTAGGCCTGCCCTCTGCGTCAATGGTACTGGCCAGCGCTATCGGCCTCGGCGCAATCGCTCCCAGCATCAGATGATGAAACCTGGGAACCGATGTATCCTTCGGATCAAAATGCAGATATTCAAGATCATCAATTTTCATCACCGACTTCAATTGGTCATTTGTCATTTGTCAATTGTCATTAGCACTCACTCCCTTTCCTTCAAAATCCTCGTCCTCACCTCCCCGAAGCCGATCCTCAACCCCTCTTTGATACAATAACCCCGCATGATAATACTGTCATTGTCATTGATAAATTTCCGTTCGGTGCCATCCGCCATTTTCACCGGTCTGGTTCCTTTCCAGGCGATCTCCAGCATGGAACCAAATGAATCAGGTGTCGGTCCGCTGATGGTACCCGAGCCGTACATATCGCCCGGATTGATGTTGCATCCGTTCACAGTCTGATGGGCAAGTTGCTGGACAAGGTTCCAGTACATGTATTTGTAATTGGAATGGCAAACGCGCTGTTCGGGCTGTCCATCTGGCTGGATAAACACATCAAGCCGGATATCAAAATTATGATCCCCTTCAAACTGAAGGTAAGGAAGCACCGGCGGATCCTGGGGTGGTCCAGGCATCCGAAAGGGTTCAAGGGCATCCAGTGTGACAATCCACGGGGAGATCACCGATCCGAAATTCTTGGCTAGGAACGGTCCCAGCGGTACATACTCCCACTTCTGAATGTCGCGGGCTGACAGGTCATTGAATATCACCATGCCAAAGATATGATCCTCTGCCTCTGCGGTTGAAACAGATTGCCCGAGGTCGGTCTTCCTGCAGGTGATAAATGCCATTTCCAGTTCAAAATCAACCTGGCGCGACGGGCCAAACTCAGGAAATTCAGCCGTATCGGCCTTTGTTTGTCCCTTTGGCCGGTGAATGTCAGTTCCCGATACCACAATGGACGAACTGCGACCATGGTAACCTACCGGGAGGTGCTTCCAGTTGGGCAGCAGGGCATTGGCAGGATCACGGAACATGATACCCACATTGGTTGCATGCTCGATGCTTGAATAGAAATCGGTGTAGTCGCCCACCTGTACCGGCATCAGCATCTTAACCTCCCTCACGGGGAACAGAATTCCGGCATGTTTACCGGGCAGGTCACGCAGCACAGGGTTATCCTGATCAAAGATTTCAGCAATGCGGCAGCGCAGTTCGCGGCACAAAGCTTTACCAAGCCCGATCAGTGGATTCAGTGTATCATGTGAAAAAACAGATGGATTAATCCCCAACCCGTCAAGCAGACCGGCCATCGCCAGCGCATGCAGGTCAATAACCGTATCCCCGATCCTTGTTGCAGCCCTCGCACTCCTACCCTCCGATGAGAAAATCCCAAAAGGAACATTCTGAACCGGAAAATCACTCTCCCGCTCAACCCTGATCCACGAACCCCTATCTGCCCCAATCACCTTTTTCATCATTTATTTTACTTACCAAAAGCCATATTAGCACCCAATTCGTAATTCGTAATTCGTCACTCGTCATTCTACAGGGTTCCCCTTCTCCCCTGCTCCAACTCAATCGATTCAAACAACGCCTTAAAGTTTCCCTTGCCGAACGATTTCGCCCCTTTTCGCTGGATGATCTCATAAAATACCGTCGGACGATCCTCAACCGGTTTGGTGAAGATCTGGAGCAGGTACCCATCCTCATCACGATCAACCAATATGCCCAGTTCACGAAGTGGTTCAATCAGTTCATCAATATTGCCGACACGCTGGAGCAGGGAATCATAATAGGCGTCCGGGACGGTTAGAAATTCAACACCGCGGCTTTTCAGGGCAGAAACGGTTTCAAGGATGTTGTGGGTTGCCAGGGCGACATGCTGCACCCCGCCTCCCTTGTAGAAATCAATATACTCTTCAATCTGCGACTTCTTTTTCCCGTGGGCCGGCTCATTGAGCGGAAACTTGATGTAAAGGTTGCTGCTGGCCATCACCTTGCTCATCAGCGCGGTGTATTCGGTTGAAATGTCTTTGTCATCAAAGGATATCAGCTGGTTGAACCCCATCACATCATGATAAAAGGTTGCCCACTGGTTCATCTCGCCCCAGTCAACATTGCCAACCATGTGGTCAACATAATGCAAACCGACATTTTCCGGACGATAAAATGGCTCCCATTTTATAAAGCCGGGAAGGAAAATACCTTTATAGTTTTTGCGCTCAACAAATATATGAACGGTTTCTCCGTAAGTATGTATCCCCGACAATACCACTGAACCATTGTCATCTGTTTCCGTAATGGGCTGAAGATATGCCTTTGCGCCGCGCTTTGTCGTCTCCTCAAAGGATCTGCGGGCGTCATCAACCCACAGGGCAACTACTTTAACGCCGTCACCGTGTAGTTTGCAATGCGCTGCGATGGGTGAATCAGGTATTAGCGATGTAGTGAGCACAAACGTGATCTTGTCCTGGCGAAGCACATACGATGTGCGGTCCTTCAGACCGGTTTCAAGCCCGGCATAGGCCAGTGGCTGAAACCCGAAAGCGGTTTGATAATAATGGGCAGCCTGCCTGGCATTGCCCACATAAAACTCAACGTAATCTGTTCCATTGATCGGTAAAAAATCATCCTGCGAAGTCATACTCTGTAATTTGAAAATTTGTCAATTAAACACCTTAAAATTCATACCCTTAATTGTTTGCATTCCCTGCATTGCTTACATTGCTTGCATTTTCTGCATTGTTTGCATTCTTTGCATTGTCTGCATTCCCAGCATTCCTCTACCCCAGCCACGACCTGTAATACTCCGGCTCCTCAATCCCAAACGCCTGTTCCGTGATCTTCAACGGCCTGAAAGTATCCACCATCAGGGCGAGTTCTTTGGTCTCCTTTGCTCCAAGGCTGCGTTCAACCGCACCCGGATGGGGACCGTGCACAATCCCGATGGGATGAAGGGTGATATTGCCCGGTTTGATATTGTTCCTGCTCATGAAGTCGCCGTCGACATAATAAAGCACTTCATCAGAGTCAACATTGCTGTGGTTGTAAGGGGTCGGGATGGAATCGGGATGATAATCATACAATCGCGGGACAAAAGCACACATGACAAAGGCCGGTGTTTCAAAGGTCTGATGTATTGGCGGCGGCATATGAAGCCGGCCCGTAATCGGTTCAAAATCATGGACAGAGAGGGCATACGGGTAATGATACCCATCCCAGCCGGCCAGGTCAAAAGGGTGCGTTGCAAAATGGTATGGCCAGATCATGTCATCCCGCTTGATTTTAACCAGGAAATCTCCTTTTTCGTCATGGGTCTCCAACTCCGAGGGCTTGCGGATGTCACGCTCGCAGAATGGCGCATGCTCGAGCAGTTGTCCGAATTTGTTCATATAACGCTTTGGAAATCTGAGCGGGGCAAAGGATTCAACGATAAAAAGCCTGTTGTCGGTTGAATTGAACTCAACCTGGTAAATAACGCCGCGGGGAACAACGAGCTGGTCGCCGTACGAAAACGGAATATTGCCATACATGGTCCGTAGTGTTCCTTCTCCCCGGTGGATGAAGATCATCTCATCGGCACCCGAGTTCTTGAACCAGTAATCTGTCATTGACTTTCGGGGTGCAGCCAGGCTGATATGGCAGTCGCTGTTGACCAGCACGGGGATGCGGCTTTCAAGGTAATCATCTGCCGGGGCAACGTCAAAACCGCGGAAAAGGCGGTGCTGCATGTTGTTCGGGTCGGCTACTTTCGGGGCCACTGAATAAGCAGCGTCTATTTTTGTGACCATGGTAGGCGGATGGCAATGGTAAACAAGGGAATAGGCATCTGAAAACCCTTCCGTTGAAACCAGTTGTTCCGCATATAGGCCTCCGTCAGGCTTGCGGAATACGACATGCCGCTTGCGGGGAATCCGGCCGAGTGTGAAATAATGTGACATTAAAATAAGGTATTGTTCTTCTGTATAATGCTAAGCCGCTCGATTTCAAAATTCGTTGATCAATGTTCAATATTCAATATTCAAAAAATCATACACTAATTTCCGGAATTTCTCCCTCTACAATCAGCTTCCCTTCTGTGGCATTGATGATATCCTGAACAGATACGCCCGGTGCCCTTTCAATCAGTTTGAACCCATCCGGGGTAACGTCAATAACGGCAAGGTCAGACACAATTCGTTTTACAACGCCTACCCCTGTAAGGGGCAGGGTGCATTTTTTCAGCAGTTTCGACTCTCCCTGCGGGTTGGTGTGCATCATGGCCACAATGATGTTTTTCGCGGAAGCAACGAGGTCCATGGCGCCTCCCATGCCTTTGACAAGCTTTCCCGGGATCTTCCAGGAAGAAATATCGCCGGTATCGGATACTTCAAAGGCTCCCAGCACCGTGAGGTCGATATGCCCGCCGCGGATCATGGCAAAACTGGCAGATGAATCAAAAAATGCCGCACCAGGAACCGTCGTAATAGTCTGCTTGCCTGCATTGATCAGGTCTGGGTCGACATCCTCGCTGGCCGGGAAAGGCCCGATGCCCAGCAAGCCATTCTCCGACTGCAGCACAATCTGCATTCCTTCAGGGATGTAATTGGCCACCAGGGTAGGTATCCCGATGCCCAGGTTCACGTAATAACCGTCGTGCAACTCCTGCGCAATCCGTTTTGCAATTCCATTTTTATCAAGCGCCATAGTTAAACCAATTACAAGTTACAAATTACAAGTTACAAATTACAAGTTACCCTCGGACAGTTACAAACTCAATCCGCTTCTCATATCCGGTTCCCTGGAATATCCGCTGCACAAACACGCCAGGCGTGTGGACCTGGTTCGGGTCAAGTGTTCCGGCGGGGACAAGTTCTTCTACCTCTGCAATGGTGATCCGGCCGGCTGTAGCCATCACCTGGTTGAAATTATTGGCGGTATTCCGGTAGATGAGGTTGCCATGCGTATCACCTTTCCAGGCCTTCACAATGGAAAAATCAGCCCTGAGCCAGTGCTCTTCCAGGTACATCTTGCCGTCAAACTCCCTTACGGGCTTTCCGTCGGCCACCTCCGTACCATACCCAGCCGGCACAAAAAATGCAGGAATCCCTGCCCCGCCTGCGCGGATACGTTCAGCCAATGTGCCCTGGGGGATAAGATCCACTTCCAGTTCACCGCTGAGCAGTTGCCGCTCAAATTCCTTGTTCTCACCTACGTAGGACGACATCATTTTCCTGATCTGATGGCGGCGCAGGAGCATGCCAAGACCAAATCCGTCAACCCCGGCATTGTTTGAAATACAGGTAAGGCCGGTTACATCACTTGCAGCAAGGGCTGCAATACAGTTTTCAGGGATTCCGCACAGGCCGAAGCCACCCAGCATGATGGTCATGTTGCTTTCAATTCCGCTGATTGCCTCCAGGGCGTTATTCACTACTTTGTTCATTGCTAAAAGAATCTCGTACAAATTTATACTAATTCTAAATAAAAACCATACTTTTGCAAAAATATTACAAAACTAAAATTAATACGAAAATGCACAAACTATTCAGTCCATATACCCTCGGAAATATTGAATTAAAAAACAGGGTCGTGATGGCCCCGATGACCCGCTGCCGGGCCCTCGACAATACACCCAATGACTTGATTGCCAAATATTACGAACAACGGGCAAGTGCCGGCCTGATCATTACCGAAGGCACATCACCCCCGGCAAACGGCCTCGGCTATGCCCGCATCCCGGGAATTTTCAGCGAAGCACAGGTAGCTGGCTGGAAGAAAACCACCGACGCAGTTCACAGCAAAGGTGGAAAGATCTTTGTTCAGTTCATGCACACCGGAAGGATGACCCACGTGGATAACCTGCCAGCGGGTGCAGAGGTTCTCGCCCCGTCGGCCATTGTAGCTTCAGGGCAGATGTACACCGACACCAAAGGCATGCAGGACCACTCGGTTCCACGTGCCATGACCACCGAAGACCTTGTAAACACGAAAAAAGAGTTCATGAAATCCGCGATCAACGCAGTCACAGCTGGATTTGACGGTGTTGAACTTCACGGGGCAAACGGATATCTCCTTGAGCAGTTCCTCTCCCCTTCAAGCAACCAGCGCACCGATGAATACGGCGGAAGCATTGAAAACCGCTGCCGGTTTGTTCTCGAGGTTGTTGAATCAGTGGGCAAAGCGATCGGCATGGACAAAGTAGCCATTCGTTTATCTCCCTATGGCGTGAACGGAGGAATGGTCCCCTACCCTGAAATCAATGACACCTACGCCTACCTGGCCACGCAGCTTGACAAACTCGGTGTTCTTTATATTCACCTTGTTGACCACAGTGCCATGGGTGCCCCGGAAGTGCCGCTTGCCATCAAGCAGACCATCCGCGAAAAGCTCCATCACACCCTGATCCTTGCAGGCGGTTATTCAAAGGAGACAGCCGAACGTGACCTGCAGAACGGCCTTGCCGACCTGATCGCTTTCGGGAAACCCTTTATCAACAACCCCGACCTCGTGGAACGCATGCTGAATGACTGGCCAATTGACACAAACTGGGACTTCAACACCTTCTACACCCCTGATGAAAAGGGATACACCGATTTCCCCGCTTACCAGGGAAAATAACCTAATGTTAACGAAAGTTAATATATGTTAAATCGCTTGACATCCGCCTTATTTGAGTTATCTTTGTTCTTGTAATTTTAAACACGTAAAAAACCAAAAGAAAGAAAAACTCAAGTTTCATTTATGGCATGTTTCACCTAAAAAGAAACATGTAATTCAAGCCAAAGGCTGATCCAGAATCTTGAAGATTGTTGGATGATTTAAATCGCAAAAAGCGACACCGCCCCGAAACCGGGGCGGTTTTTATTTGCCCACAGGTGAAGACGACACCAGGAAGCCTCCCCGATCACCCCCCTCAGGGCCAAGTTCAATAACATGGTCTGCATGCTCAATGATCATTGGATCATGCTCAATAATGAGCAGGGTGTTACCCTGGTCAGCAAGGTAATGGAACAGGGTCAGCAAAAATTCAATATCCCTGAAATGCAAGCCGGTTGACGGCTCCTCAAACAAATAGAGTGTTGATCCCCGGCCGGGTTTCATCAGTTCAGCCGCAAGTACCAGCCGCTGCGATTCGCCACCGGACAGGGTGTCAAGCGGCTGTCCTAAACAGAGATAACCCAGTCCGGTTTTCTCAAGCATCTGCAACTGGCCGGATAGCTTCGGGTTGTTGCTGAAAAACAGTCTTGCCTCTGATACTGTCATCTCTAAAACGCCGGCAATACTTTTCTCCTGGTACAGGCATGATAGTACATCCTGCCGGTACCGATTACCCTGGCAATGTTCACACCTCATCCTGACGTCAGAAAGAAAGTCCATGGATATCCTGATCTGTCCGGTGCCTTCGCAATGCGGGCAACGCCCCGATTTATTGAGGTAGGAAAACATATCCTTCCCGAACCCTGATTGCCTTGCCTGTGGCAGCGATGCAAAAATTTCCCTGACCTGGTCAAATATTCCAGTGAAGGTGGCGGGTGTTGCCAGGGAAGAGTTAAAGCCGGTACGCTGGTGAACACTGACAATGCGCTGAAACCGTTCAAACCCTTGAATTGATCCGCAGCCGGTGGCCTTTTTATTATCCCACGACGACAGGATCACATCAAACATCAGGGTGGATTTCCCGCATCCTGATACCCCGGTAATGGCAATGATCCCCCCTGTCGGTATCTCCAGGTCAAAACCCTTCAGGTTGTTGGCGTGAACATTCGTCAGCGACAGTCCGGGCAAAAGTGTTCGGTTGACCCTCCTGTCATTGGTTTCAGCAGCATTTCTCCCTGGTATTAAAATGGCATTTTCGGCAAGATAAGGCCCGGTTATTGACGATGTATTTCCCATGATTTCGGAAGGTGTGCCTGAAGCGAGCACCCGGCCTCCCTCTTTTCCCGCCCCGGGGCCGATGTCGATCACATGATCAGCCGCCAGGATCACCTCGCGGTCATGCTCAACAATGATTACGGTATTACCTGCCTCCTGCAGCGACCTGATCAGCTTCATCAGTTTGCCCGTATCATTCGGGTGGAGGCCAATCGTAGGCTCATCCAGCACATAGGTGATACCGGTAAGCCCTGATCCAAGTTGCCCGGCCAGCCGGATGCGCTGCGATTCACCGCCCGACAGCGTGGATGAAACACGGTTGACGGTCAGGTATGAAAGGCCAAGCCCGGATAAAAACTCCAGCTTTCGCATGATTTCCATCGTGAGGGCCGTGGCAGCTTCGCTTTGGACTGAATGGAAAAAATCCAAAGCAGCAGAAACGGATAGGGACGAAACTTCAGCGATATTTTTACCCATCACCAGGTATGTCAGCGCTTCCTGTTTCAACCTGGAACCATGGCATGCATCACAGGCAACGGTTTCAAGCAGTTCCATCATCCGGTCGCCTCGCTGGTCGGCATGCTTGCGGCCGTACTCTTCCATCACCAGGCTGGCAAACCCTTTCCAGGGTCCGGAAAAATGGTGTTCCCCGGTGCGTTCGTCGCGTTTGTACTGCCACGTTACATCATATACCTGCTCACCACTGCCATGCAGGGCAAACAACCTCGCCTCCTGTGTGAGTTCATTCCATGGCAGGTTGAAGTCAAAACCATGCTGATGACCGGCAGCCCTGAGTGTCGCCACATACTGTCCATAAGGATCCCCGTAGAATTTCCCGGTCTTTGTACCGTCCATGGCCCCCTCAAACAATGACTTGTTGGGATGGGTGATGAGTTTAGCGGGATTACAGATGGTCTGGTTTCCCAGGCCGTCGCAGGAGGGGCAGGCGCCGTGCTGGTGGTTGAAGGAGAAGAGACTGGACGTGACGGGTGACGCGTGACGGGTGACGCATGACAGGTGACGCGTGACGGGTGACGCGTGACGGCCGATGCGGGAGAAGAGGAGGCGGTAGTGGTCGTAGATGCCGGTCATGGTGCCGACGGTAGACCTTGGGTTGTGGCCGGTGGCTGACTGGTCAACGGCAAAGGATGGCGTGAGTCCGGTAATTTCTTCAAAATCAGCCTGTTCCTTTAAGCCGATGCGCGACCTGACGTAGGGAGAAAAACTCTCCAGGAAACGGTTCTGGCCTTCGGCAAAGATCGTATCAAATGCGAGTGAGGATTTGCCGCTGCCGGAAACACCCGTTATCACGGTTATTTTGTTGTGGGGGATTTTAACATCTATGTTTTGCAGGTTGTGGGTGCTGAGGCCTTTCAGGGAAATAAAAAGGGAATATTGAATATTGATTAACGAATTTTGAATATTGAAAGGAGAGATAGAAACATCCTCCTTTATAGTGTTCGTATTTCCCGAAGGGAAAAACTTCAAAATTCGTTGATCAATATTCAATATTCGATATTCCTCCAACGCCAATGCCGTCAACGAACCTTCACACCCAACCATCTCCTCCGGTGTCCCCGAAAAAATCAACCGTCCCCCATCACTCCCGCCGCCGGGACCAAGGTCAATGATATGATCAGCAGCAGCTATAAATGCAGGATGATGTTCCGTGAGGATCACGGTATGGCCACCCGCGATCAGTCGCCCAAGCGCATCAAGCAGCATGCCGGCATCGGCCATGTGCAGCCCGGTGGTTGGCTCGTCCATGATATACAGGGTATGTGCAGATGCAGGGCGCGCCAGTTCTGTGGCCAGTTTGATGCGCTGCGCCTCTCCCCCGCTCAGGGTGGATGACCGCTGTCCCAGTGTGAGATATCCAAGTCCAAGGCTGTCAAGGGTTTCAAGATAACGGAGGACCTTTGGCTCACCGGTAAAAAAAACGAGCGCTTCTGAAACCGTCATTTCCAGTACCTCAGAAATATTTTTGTCCCTGAACCTGACTTCCAGGGTTTTTTCATCAAACCGGCGTCCTTCGCAAACATCGCAAAGCACCTCCACATTTCCCATAAAGTGCATGCCCACCTGCTGATAACCGGCACCCTCGCAGGTTTCACAACGGCCTCCGGCTGTATTGAAGGAAAATCGGCTTTTGTCATAACCTTGAATTACGGCATCGGGCAGTTTCGCAAAGAGATCACGGATAGGATCAAATAGCCCGGTATAGGTTGCCGGGTTGCTTCGCGGCGTCCGCCCGATGGGCGACTGGTCAATGGTGATCACCTTTCCGATGGCATCCCACCCCCGAATGATGCCGTGTTTGCCCACGGGCTCATTGGTCCCTTGCAGTTTGTTTCTTAAAAACGCGCCAAGGATTTGGTTGGTCAGTGTTGATTTGCCTGCCCCGGAAACACCTGTCACGACATTCAGTGCCTCCAGCTTGAAACCTACATCTATTTGACGGAGATTGTTGGCGGATGCTTTTTCAATGGTGAGCATTCCTGCTCCGGGCCTTCTCTGTGCCGGGATGGGTATACGTTCCAGTCCGTGCAGAAATGAAAGGGTCCGGCTTTTGAGGACCTCCCCTTCCGGCAGGTCTATGGCCGATTTCAGTGGTCCGTTGAACAACACTTCACCGCCGTGAACGCCGGGCCCCGGGCCAATGTCGATCAGCCAGTCGGCATGGTGGAGGAAGGTTTCGTCATGTTCCACCACGATGACCGTATTGCCTTTGTCGCGGATCTCTTTCAGGATACCGATGAGCTGCCCGACCTGGTGCGGATGCAGCCCGATGGAAGGCTCATCAAAGATGCAGATCATCCCGCTCAACCCGATACCGGCCTGGGTGGCAAGCCGCATGCGTTGTGATTCGCCGCCGGAAAGGGTGGTTGATTCGCGGTTGGTGGAAATATGCCCCAACCCCAGCCGCACCATGAAGTCAATCAGCTTTGAAATCTGCCTGATCAGGGGTATTGCAACCTGCTGTTCCGCATCGGTAAAGCTGATGGAACGCAGGACAGGGAGTAACTCACTCACCTGGAGTGCTGACAGATCGGCTATGTTGTACCCGCCAATGGGAACAGATAGGGCTCTGTCATTCAGCCGCCTGCCTTCACATGCCTTGCATTTACCTGATCGCACGAACCGCAGGATATTTTTATTCCGGTCACGCTGCAGGATCGCCTCCATCACAGGTAGAATTCCTTTGTAGTATCCCAGTTCACGCGGCTTTGCGGTGATTCCGCTCCATTTCATGCGCGATTCAAGCGGGTGCTTGCCAAACGGGATCTCAATTTTATCGCTTCCATAGAGGACAATGTGTTTCTGTTCGGGCGTCAGATCCTTCCACGGGATGTCAATATGAAACCCTTCTGCCCGGCAAACCTGGTCAAGCACATCCAGGGTGACCTGCGAATAGATGATATAGCCGTTGGGAGCCGTGATGACCAGTGCACCCTCGCGCAAAGTCCTGTTTCCGTCGGCAATCAGCAGTTCCGGGTCCAGGAAATCTTCAACACCAAGGCCTTTGCAGGCCGGACAGGCTCCTTCCGGGGAGTTGAAAGAAAACAAACTACGGTTTATGGGGCTCTGTTCATCCCCTGCTGCAAACTTTCCAACCCTGGCGTACAACAGCCTGAGGGCATCATATATCCCGGTAATGGTGCCGGCCGTTGAGCGCGGATTAGAGATGAGAGCCCGCTGATCCAGCGCAATAGCAGGTGAGAGCCCTTCGATCCGCTCCACATCAGGCTTTTTCAGCTTTCCCATAAATTGCCTGGCAAAAGATGAAAAAGAACCAAGGTAGCGGCTTTCTGCTTCCCGGTACAATACATCATAGATCAGCGACGACTTCCCTGAGCCGGACACACCGGTTACGACAATAAATTGATTCCGGGGAAATTCAACACTTACCGAGCGGAGATTGTGCTCAGAGGCATTGGTGATCGTAATGGAAGGTAGTTTTGGCACGGGGGGAAGTTTAATGCAAAAATAGCGAAATAGTGAAGTAGCGAAGAGGCGAAAAGGGGTTTACCTTTTTACTTTACATTTGTCTTTACAAAATTGCAGAATATGACTTCAGACGAATTCAGAACAAATGCGCACTTACTGGTTGACTGGATGGCTGATTACCTCGGAAACCTCGGGAAGCTTCCTGTAACGCCTGATGTAAAGCCGGGCGACATTAAAAAGCAGCTCCCGGGTTCAGCACCTGTTGAAGGGGAAGCATTTCCCTCCATCTTCGCTGATTTTAAAGATATCATCATCCCCGGGATGACCCACTGGCAGCACCCGGGCTTCTTCGCCTATTTCCCGGCCAACAACAGCGAACCCTCGATCCTCGCCGAAATGCTCACCGCGACGATGGGTGCTCAATGCATGACATGGATCACCTCCCCCGCCGCGGAAGAACTGGAGGAAAGGGTGATGGAATGGCTGCGCGACATGCTTGGCCTTCCAAAAGAATTTACCGGTGTGATCCAGGACAGCAGTTCATCGGCAACACTGGTTGCCCTGCTCACGGCAAGGGAAAAAAGATCAGGATTTGCCATCAACCGCAGGGGTTTTTCCCCGGAAGAGAAATTCCGTGTGTATACCTCCACGCAGGCTCATTCCTCGGTTGACAAAGATGTAAAGATCGCAGGGATCGGCATAGAGAACCTCATCAAAATTGAGGTGGATGAAGTCTTTGCCATGCGACCCGACAAACTTGAAGAATCCATCAGAAATGACATCGCCGCAGGATTCATCCCGCTGGCGGTCGTTTCCACCTTTGGCACCACCAGTTCCACCGCCATTGACCCGGTTGGAGAGATAGGGGAAATTTGTGCGAAGTACCAAATATGGCACCATGTGGATGCCTCCTATTCCGGAACCGCACTCATTCTGCCGGAGATACGCATGCTTGTCCCCGGAATCGGCCGGTGTGACTCATTTGTCGTAAACCCGCACAAGTGGATGTTCACCAATTTTGACTGCTCCGCCTATTTCATCCGCGACAAACAAGCCCTCCAGAACACCTTCAGTATCATGCCGGAATATCTGAAGACAGAGGTGGATAAAATCGTCAACAATTACCGCGACTGGGGTGTTCCGCTGGGCCGCAGGTTCAGGGCACTGAAACTCTGGTTCGTGATCAGGACATACGGCATCAGCGGGATACAGAAGAAAATAAGCGCCCATATCGAGTTCGGCCGGTGGCTTAAACATGAGATACTGCGCACATCCGGGGTGGAACTGATGGCCCCGGTTCCCTTCAACCTTGTCTGTTTCAGATTTCGTCCGGAAGGGCTGAAGGAAGAGGATGCCATATCTCTTTACAATGAAAAGGTCCTTGCGGAGATCAACCATTCAGGTGAGATCTTTTTATCCCACACAAAACTCAACGGCCGTTTCGTCATCCGGTTTGTGGCCGGGCAAACCCACACTTCCGCGGAACAGGTGCAAAACGGGTGGAGTTATATTAAGCGCCGTTTTCTTGACAAGGCATAAAAAATCAACTACTTTTGAAAAACGAACCACATAATCCTGCATAGCACATGAAAAAGAAAAAATGGCCCATGATCCTCGGCGGCTTCTTTGGCGCCCTGGTACTGATCATCATCGGGGTGATCTTATATATCGTATGGTTCCTCCCCGACGTTCCGGTGAAGGATGTCAAAGTGGAATCAACCCCTCTACGTATTGAACGTGGTAAATACCTCGCAAACCATGTGATGGTGTGCATGGACTGCCATTCAACCCGCGACTGGACCAGGTTTTCCGGCCCCATGGTCGCAGGAACCGAAGGAAAAGGCGACGAAGTATTTGACCAGAAGATGGGATTCCCGGGAAGTTTCCGCTCGCCGAACATCACCCCGTTCAACCTGAAAGGCTGGTCTGATGCCGAACTTTATCGCGCCATCACCAGCGGGGTGAGCAAAGACGGCCATCCCCTCTTCCCCATCATGCCCTACCCTTCCTACGGCACCCTTGACAACGAGGATATTTACAGTGTGATGGCTTACATCCGAAGCTTGCCCGAGATTTCCAACACCCCTGCCAGGTCAAACCCGACCTTCCCTATGAACGTCATCCTGCACATGATACCTGCAAGCGCAACACCAACAGCACGGCCGCCGGCCACAGATACCCTTGCTTATGGCGAATACATGGTGCGTGCCTCCGGCTGTGTTGAATGCCACACCCCCGCCGAACACGGCCAGATCGTGAAATCCCAGGCCTTTACCGGCGGTCGTGAATTCCAGATGCCAAACGGCACCTTCCTGGTATCCTCCAACATCACCCCCGACGAAGAAACCGGCATCGGCAAATGGAACAAAGAGGCCTTTATTTTCCGCTTCAAATCATATGACCTTGCTACTTTCCAGCCACCTGTGCTGAAACAGGGCGAAATGCAGTCTATCATGCCCTGGACAATGTACGCCGGGATGGACACCAACGACCTGACCGCGATATACAAATACCTGCACAGTCTGAAGCCCGTTAACAAGAAAATTAACAAGGTAAAGCAAGGGATGTGATTTACGGTGATGGGATTTACGATTGCAGATTGAATTGAATGATTTCAGATTGACGATTGATAGTACGGCTAATCATAGATCGTCAATTTTTTCAATTCAATCTGCAATCGTAAATCCCACATTCGTAAATTGTAAATATCTTTGCAATAACCATTCACAATGCCTTGGGGTATTAGCTCAGCTGGCCAGAGCGCTGCGTTCGCAATGCAGAGGTCACCGGTTCGACTCCGGTATACTCCACCGGGTATTTAACAGAAAAGAGGCTGTCTCAAATTTGAGACAGCCTCTTTCAATTAATATGCTGCTGTAATATTACTGAAACTTTTTCCCTTTTCAGTGTTTACTTGCTAAGTCAACAATAGATACCATGACTGCAACAGGCGGATGACACATGCACATTGAAAGCCGTGTTACAGGTTTTCCGGGAAGTGCCTCCTCATGACATCATCAATCAATGCCAGCGTTAAAGGTTTTTGAAGAAAATCAACACGTCCCTGCCTCTTTTCCAGGTGTTTTTTATCAGCAGGGTTTACAGACGTGGTTAACATTACAATGATTATTTTACTTTTCAGTGAATCACCAAGTTTGTCATACTCCTCAAGAAATGTCCATCCGTCCATTACCGGCATATTGATATCCAGAAAGATAAGTTCCGGAAGCAAATTCTGTCCCGGAGGCACACCGTCTTTCCCCCTGGTAATAAGGAAATCAAGCGCCTCCTCCCCGTCTGTGGCAATTTCTATCTGATCAGTGATGCCTGACTCTTTAAGAATTCTTTTATGAAAAAAATTGTCGGCTTCATTGTCATCGACAAGCAGGACACATTTTAATTTTTTCTTCATGCCTTTTATCGTTTGGGGATTGTAAATCTGAAAGTACTGCCTGCCCCGGGTATTGAGTCCACCCAAATCCTGCCCTTATGTAATTCCACGATCTTTTTGCAATGAGCGAGCCCTATTCCGGTTCCCGGGAAATTCTTTTGGTTTTGCATCCGTTTAAAGATGATAAAAACCTTCTCCTTGTCCTGCTCTTTGATTCCGATGCCATTATCCGAAATACTGAACAGCCATTCTCTTTCCCGGTTTTCACAGGCGATTGCAATTTCGGGCAGGACATCATTATTCCTGAATTTGATTGCGTTGGCAATCAGATTCTGGAATAAAAGTCTCAATTCGGTTGCATAACCATTGATAACCGGCAAGGAACCCAGCGTGATGTCCGGCTTTGCCACAACAATGGAGTCTGACAAGTCAAGAAGGACTTCGTGAACAATCTTATTGCAATCAACCAGTGTCATCACACTCTCCTTACCCAATATTGAGTATTCAAGCAATCCTGTTACCAACGATTTCATCCGGTAAGCCGAGCCTGAAATGAAGTTCAGATATTTTTCCAATTCCTCGTCCGGTTTTCCACCATAATCTTTGTGAAGCAGGTCGGTATAATTGATCAGCGTGCGTAAAGGTTCCTGGAGGTCATGCGAGGCAATATAGGTGAATTGTTCAACTTCATTAATATGAAAAGTAAGTTCCTTATTTATTTCTTCAAGCTTGTGTGTTCGCTCTGCAATAAGCATTTCAAGGTTTTCATTAAGATTGCGGATTTCGGTTTCTACCATCTTCTGATTGGTGATATCCATACACATTACAATCATTCTTACCGGAGTGTCGTTTACGTATGTAGTTTGCCCGGTTGACCTTATCCACCGGTGTTCATAACCGGGAAGGATAATCCGGTAGTCGTTCAACAAGGGAGTACGGTTTTCAATTGCCTCCTGAATCCTCCTTGATGCAATTTCAACGTCGTCAGGATGCAGTGCCTTTGTCCAGGCTTCAAATCCTGCGACCGTATTTTCCGGCAATCCAAACAGCTTCAGAAATTCATCCGACCAGTAAAAAGCGTTTTTCAAAATATCCCATTCCCATGAACCAGATTTGCTTACTTCCTGGGCCATTTTCAACCTGGCTTCATTTTCTTCGGCCTTTTCCTTGGCCAGCCTTAATTCATCTGCCACCTGGATCCGTTCTAATTCACCGGCTGACCGGATAGCGACTATTTTCAATACCTCTTCCGCAAAAACGACATTATTCATCGGTTTTTGCCCGATAACTGCGATCAGTCCGATGGGTCTCCCGTCAAAACTCCACAAGGTAGTGCCAATATAACTCTGTGCTTTTAATTCCTGAAGTGCTTCATCATAAGGAAAGAGCTGGCACACATTTTCAGGAAATGAACAAATGGTTTTTCCAACCACTTCCCCACATGGGGTTTGTTTAAGTGTGTAGGATACATTAACATCAAATTTCCCCTCGTTATACACTGCAACGGTCTGCGCTGTCAGCCCTTCACCTTCAAGTTTATCAATGCAAATGTATTCGGCACCCAGTATATCAGAAAGATATTTCGCCAGGGATTCAAAGAAATTCTCATCTGAGCCGGGATAGCCCTTTGTTATAAGAAAATTATAAACGTTTTCGAGTCGTTTAGGCTCAGTAATATCTTCAACTTTCCCGATCAAGCGGGTTGCATGGCCCTTTTCATCACGTACTGTATTTGCAACCGCATGAATAATGCTGACAATTCCATTCTTATTAACTACCCGGTATTCAAGATCATACGGCCGTTTTCCGCTAATCGCATCTGCAAAAACAGACAGAACATGCACCCTGTCATCCGGATGAACTAAATTTTCAACAAAATGTTTAAACACCAACTCTTTGGGCATCTCCGGATCAACATCAAAGATCCGGAACATATTTTCCGACCAGTTCGCCGTATCTGTCGCAACATCATAATCCCAGCTTCCTGTTTTTCCGATGCGTTCCGTTTCAGAAAGATTTTTCTCGCTCTTTATCAGATGTTCCTGGATTACTTTTCGCTCGGTGATATCGATGGATGTGCTCAGCATCGTATCACAACTCCCATTCTCATTATCCAGGGCCTTGTCAAATATGAGAAATGTCCTTTCCACACCGTTCATCAGGAACGAATCCTCGTATTCCCGTTGCCCCCCGGAATCCATCAGGGTGCGGTTAAACTCAATATATTCCTGTGCTTTCTCCTGACCGATTAGATCATGGATAGATTTTCCGGCTACCTCATCTTGTGTCATTCCAAACTTGTTTGCTGCGGTTGGATTGACCATCCGAAAAGTTCCTTCCCGGTCAATAACAAGTATCCCCAGCAAAGAATTCTCAAACAGGTCCCGGTATTGCTTTTTTTGCATGTTCAGGGTTTGTTCTGTCTTTTCAAGTTCCGAGATATCAAGGATGATGGCAACGCAATAGTCAACCTGCAGATCAGGATGCCTCACGCATTGCACGGCAACATTGGTATAAACCGGATGACCGTCTTTATGGATAAAGCGCTTGCAAAGCGAATATCCATCTATTTGGTTTGACACAACCCGGTTGAATTGCAAAAGATCTGCTTCCAGATCATCAGGATGGGTTAAATCAGCCCAATTTGTCCTTATCAACTCTGGTTTAGTATATCCAAGCATATCGCAAAGAGCCTGATTCACCTCAATCCAGCCTTTGCCGGGGGAAGTAATGGCCCGGCCGGTGAAGGGCAGCTCAAAGTAACTGCGGAACCGTTGTTCGCTGTCTGCAAGCTTTTGATGCGCCTGCTTTCTATCGGTTATATCATGCATTACAACCCTGCACTGTTCAGCATTTCCGTTTCGGATACCGCTCAGATTAATAAACCTGGGAAAACTGCCCTTGCTGACAGACAACATGAAATCACTGTTTTGGCTGGTATTACTGTTGAATATATGCTCAAGGAAGTGAATAAAGTTTTCTCTATGATCCTCTGCAAGAAAAAAACCAAACTGGCTGTTCCGTAATTTGGCTTGTTCCTTCCCAAACAGCTTTGCTGCGGGCAAATTCAAATCCAGTATCCTGCCTTCGGAGGTCAGTGTTATAAATCCGATGGGAGAATGATCGTACAATTCAGCGTACCTGTTATTGGCAACCTGGGCCTCCTTTAGTGCCTGACGAAGTTCTTCATTCTGTAGTTCCAGTTCCGTACGGGAGACTTCCAACTCATGCAAAACCTTGGCATTATCCACGTCGGACGATGCAATAATTGAATTTGAAGGGTTACTTCTCACCAGAATTTCTGCCCTTTTTTTCAATTTGCCAAATGCGTTTTTATCCTTAGAATCACTCATGTTTAGTTCCCGTATTTAATCCATGAGACTTTTTATTTGTGTCCAGTTAAACAAGTCAGTTCTTTTTGTTTTTCAGACTTTTTGATTTTCAAATATAACAGATTTAATGATAGAATCTACTTGTTAATAAAGTTAAGATAATTTCTCAGACCATAATATCTGTTCTACTCATTTCCACTGAGATATTTCACCAACAATTATCTTTCGGTAACAAACCTATCCGGCAAGCAGTATTGCCGGAATTCGTACTTTTGATGACCTAAATTCCAGCAATCCAAATATTAAAACCGTGAAGACTTTTGCGATCCTCTTACTCCTTGGATATTCCGTTGCAATCTATGGACAAGAAATACAACCTGAATTTGATGGACATACCTGGGAGGCCCCCTATTCCCTCCCGACGCCGGAAGGCTGGGCCATTGAGCGATTTTCGATTCCCATCAGTTTTGCGCCTCAGATTCTATATACGGGAATCGAAGATATTCGTTTCTCTCCAGGCTGGTCAAAAGCAACCAGCGATGAGTATTGGACCTACGGATTTCTGTGGTACCTGGAGGGAGAGGTTAATGTAGATTCCGAAATTCTAAACAGCAACTTGAAAGCCTATTATACAGGATTAATTGCTGCTAACGGGAGTAAAATCCCCGTTGAAAAAATCATCCCGGTTGCGACATCATTCAGGGAAGCCCGGAAAGATACCGGTGATATAAAAACATATTTCGGGACGATTACCATGACAGATTACATGCAGCAAAAGCCGATCGTTCTTAACTGCAAGGTTCATGTGAAATCCTGTTTGGGTGAGAAAAGGACGTTCATTTTCTACGAATTATCCCCCAAACCGCTATCCCATCCTGTCTGGCTTAGCCTGGATAAATTATGGTCTGAATTTACATGCAGAAAGACTTGAATTCCAGCGTAAAATATAAACTATGAACCGGCATGTGTCCATCGTTAAGCCACGCTAATCCAATGAAACTGATCTACAGATTAATACTCCTTTTTTTTTGTATCCTCTCCGTTAATGCCGCTGGTCAATGTGATTCTCTGTGGCATCAGTTTAATCCCGACCCCGGGATGCATGAGATTGGCCGGTGGTCATTTGAGGAGATGCCTTCGTTTCCCGGGGGAGAGGACGCACGAACTGTTTTCTTCAAAGAGAATATGAAATTCCCCCCATACTGGCCAGCCGATTCGGTGAGTGGGAAAGTTTTTACGACCTTTATCGTTGATGAAAAAGGAAACATCAAATGTCCGCGGATTTTACGGGGGCTTAACCCGACACTGGACTCTGTTGCCCTGGCAGTCATAGCTAAAATGCCAACATGGAGACCCGCGAAGGTGAGAGGAATTGCCGTCAGTTCTCCGTTTAATCTGCCGGTCATCTTTGGCACAGTGCCGAAAATGAAAAAACACTGAAACACACCTCTTCCAACATGAATCGTATTCCTATTGTATTTTGCTTCCTGTTGCTGTCGAATCTTGTTTCATTCTCCCAGGATTCAGTGGTTACGGTTCAGAAAGGCCAGATTCTGAAGTACAGGAAAGGGTACCTCGTTACAGTTGCCAATGACACAGTTCGCGGGTTGATCTATCATGAGCGTGCTTCCATGATTTTTTTCATCAGGGAAGACCAAAAGGTCAAACTGAAAATAATCGGTGATTTCCCGACAATTCCGAATTTTACGGCGGATGATGGCAAGATTAAATCATTTTACAGGAATGGTATATCCTACACCATTCAAAGCATCCCGCCTGATGACCGGCAGGTATTTCTTACCACCCTGGAAGATGGCCGCATCACACTGTATGGGCATATTTACAATTATTCTGACAAAGGGCTTTCCGACCAGATCGTAAACCCCGGAATGATCAGCAGCATGGCCACCGGAGATCGTAAAACCGATGAGGAATATTATGACATCCGTTATTTTATCCGGAAGCTGCCCGATGGCAAACTGATCGATGTTCCCACGGGAGAAAAGAAGTTTCAGAACGTGTTTTTTCCGCTCATCCGCGACAATCCGGCGTTCGTTAAAGCACTGCGCGATCAACCGGCTGATTTTTACCATCTGCGGGATCTCATCAGGCAATACAATTCAACCTATGGGAAACAATAATTCTCCTGAAGCATGAAAAAAATGATCCTGTTATTCGCAATTTCCATGGTCATTTCGGCTTGCGAAAAAAACAGTCCGGAAGATCTTTCAGAGAAGATTGCAGGAAACTACAACGGTATCTTTTACCAACATTCCAATAGGCTATTATGAAACAAATAGCGTTTTTATTACTCATTGCACTTTTTCTAACCGGATGTTCTAAAAAAAGCACACAGGTTCCCTACAAATTAAGTGATGATTTATGCCTGATTTGTGATAATTCTCATTACAAAGTGCTTGGGAATGACACCATTGAACTTGAAAATATCATTACGCCAAATAATGATGGCATCAACGACCAGTTTCGCATAAAGCGTTACGGTGACCATGAAAGCATAGATAGTCTCAGCTTTACAATTTTCAACAGGGAAGGTCAGCAAATCGTTCATTTTGATCACTATCTGAATAACTGGCCTGCCTATATCCCGTCACAATATCAACAAGATCTGACCGGCCTTGCAAACGGATTATACAAATACAGGTTATCGTCGACTGCCGGAAACATGGATGGACTGTTTATCATCATGTTCAAAAAGGATGAATATACCGACGTGCAGGCCAGTGATGCCGCCTGCTTCAATTGCATCAGATGCATTGATGAAAATGATCCGGCACTACATTTGCTCTGAAAAAGTTCAGGCACATCAAACTAAATGATAAACGCGAAAAAATGCACCGATTCATCATACTGTTCATGCTTCCGCTGCTGGTTTACGGGCAATCCCCTGATTTTCCGACAAAAACAGACCTGAAACAAGTTTATGCACAAGCTATTGCATCGTATATCAAGGCTGTTAACGATAAACACAAAACCAGTTTTGACACCTTGTATTTCGGGAAACATGTTTACGGGCAACCTGATGATTTTCCGGATATTGAATTGCCGGAATCCATTGAGAACACGCACATCAGGCTTGTTTCACCGGAGGCTGGCTTAAAAATTCAGAAAGCACGCAAGTCGTTGGTTTACATCAACCTGTTTGGCTGGGTTGACAAAACAACAGCCGAATTTATATTCGTCACTTTTTCAAATGGCTGTGAACACCAGCATGACTGTCATATTGATTATCAGTATGATTCAATCCATAAGTCATTCAACTCGGAAAAGGTACGATTTGAATATTTCCGTTATAAACCAAACCAAAAATGAAAAATCGCACGGTTTCAATAGCAATCCTGGCATTGATCATCGTCAGCGGGTGCAAAAACGACAACCAGGAAATTTCCTATTATACCACCTATGTCAGTACGTCCCTGGCGACAAAATATGTTTTTAAACCCGGTTCATACTGGATTTACGAAAATCAGAACAACCAGGTTGACAGCGTAACTGTAACGGATACCACACGTGGTTTTAATACTATTCCTTGTCCGCACGGATGCCCGGGAGGGGTAGTATCACGCATTGAATTTTATCAAATGAACCTGCTTGATGTGACCGGCAATATTGCCTTTAATTACTATTTCATGGGGAATCATATTAAACTGAACGGCGGTGGCGAATATGGCCAGCTCGGACAGCCTGTTTTCCTTTATGGCCAACCGGTGAATTACAGTTTTAACGGAGCAAAAGTCATTGATAAATTTGACAGCATAACCATCTCAGGCACAAAATATTTCAAGATCACAAAAATGCAGATAACTGCCAGCCTGCAGTATCAGCACGAGTTTTCGTATGACACCTACCTCTGGTTTGCCGACAATTTTGGCTTGATCAAGCAAGAAATCAACGACACCATCAACGGCTATCAAACCTGGAACCTGAAGCGGTCGCATATACTCTATTAAATAATTTTAACGAACATCCCTCAGCAATAACATACAGTCATTTAACAACCGCATAATCAGGGAAACACCATTCGCTAAGCAGGTTGGTTATTTGTCTTTTCCAACTCTTCAATCGTTTTCTTAGCGGCAGCCAGCCTCACCTGCTTGTTTTTTTCAACCAGTTTACGGGTTGCCCATTTCTCAATTCTATGATGCATAGGCACCAGTAACGACGCAATACATACCAGTGCAAACAACATGAACACAGGGGTGTGGTGCGTTATTTTTTCCAGCAAAGGATGCAGCAATAAGTTGAGGAATTCAAATACAATCAGCAATGCGATCACACCAAAAAACTCAATGAGTTTTGTATTGGCGATGAAGCTTCGGCTGAGTACTAAAAAAAGTATGATGAAGGTAATGATGCCAAGCGCCAGCAAAGCATATTGAATATTCTGTTTACGTTGATCTTCATCTTTTGCTGTGACAACACCTAATTCCTGCTTACGGGCCTCTTCTTCAAATGTCATCAGCTGGGTTTGCTGAATTGCTTTGGTACTGAATAAACTGTCTTTTGCAGTTCGGTACATCTCCGAATATTTAAAAGCACTGTCAACATTGACATTCCTGTAAATATCCGTTAGCAGTTTTGCGGGTTTGATAACCATCGTTGCAAAAGCAGAATTTTGAACAGCGGCAATGGCTTTTTTTGAATAGGCTATGGCTGAATCCTTCTGATTGGCATCAAAGTAAAAAAGAATATTATATATTTTTTCATTTTAAGTATAAAGGTCACAACCTCTTTTATTTATTTTTTCTATCGGTCTTCCAGTTTTGAATGTCTGTTCAACCCTACTAATACAGATATACATATTATCAACATTGCAATGGATAAGGTGATAAGTAAAAAAGCAACAATCCCCTCTGCAATCCAGGGGCCTTCTTTTCCATTCGCAACTATTCCCAACATTTTTCCTGCATTAAAAACTGCTGCTATAAGCATCCCGAACCAATTTGCAAAAGTCCCATACAACGCCAGCAAAAAAGTAATCTTCAGCCATGTATCAGACAGTTCTACCTTATGCCAGATCAATCCCAGGACAATTAAGAAAATTCCATTTAATACACCTTCGATATGGCTTGATACGCCTAGTCTTGGATTCGCAAACACAGGGGCCAACAGACCGATTATCAAGCCGAGGAAGAACAACAAAATACCCAGAAATATCAATTTGTCAGATTGTTTTCTGTTTAAAATTGAATTTTCCATTTTAACTTACCTTCAAATTGTCCTCATTTACCTGATAATAGCAACTGTATCCACCGCCTGGAAAAAATGGACCAGCTTTCCGTTGTTAACTGTCCAAACGTGCGTTGCATTCGCTTTAAACTGATGGCCGGTGGCTTTATTCAGTCCCTGGTAATAGCCAACCATCACAACTTTATCGTCAGTTCCGAATATTTCAGATACTGCAATATTGAATCCATCAAAATACACTGGCAGGTTCATGAAAACGTTTGTTACCACCGCTGCATGGCCTATGTAAATACCGTCGCCATTCACAAATGGCATTCCTTTGCATTCGTGCCATTCAATTGCCGGATCAAATAAGTCGAGAACACCAGGCACATTGCCTGTGGCAAAATTGGAGTATGCCAGCTTTACTATATCTATATTTGTCATAATGGAACTTTTAGTGATTATGGTTATTGATTACTGTATTTGTTGTTTTTATTGACGCTTATTTCGCCTTATGGGGTTTTATGTAGGCAATATTCCCCCCATTGCCATGAATCAAAACAAGGGCAGGACCTTCGCCGTATATCTCATAATAAATTTTCACACCGTTCACTGAAATATAACTTCCGGCCGCCTTGGAATTTCCATAAGGAATTTCCCCGACACCAGACTGTCCTTTCATCGCAGTGGAAAGAAGAAGATTCATTAATAAAAGTCCACAGATAAGAATGATGTACTGTTTCATGCGGTGGAGCTTTATTAAGGTGAATTGGTGTTCGTCAAAAATGATATTACCAGAAAGTGTTTCATAACAAATTCATTATATTTAGTCTAAATA
Source organism: uncultured Bacteroidales bacterium (assembly GCA_903959905.1). GTDB lineage: Bacteria > Bacteroidota > Bacteroidia > Bacteroidales > FEN-979 > CAIVAT01. Next base: position 87,450 of record CAJBYO010000029.1, on the reverse strand, counting down.
AGCACAAATATATATCTTATTTTGATTAATTATCCGGTAATTATCAAAAATGTTGAAATTATTATTCGATTGAGCAAACTCACACCCATAGAGTTGACAGGCAGGGTTTAAAACCAATATAAACCAAGCGTGATTGACTAACTACGCATGAATCTTGTTCGTACTGATTCTGAAAATAAACAGAACACAGATGACACTGATCCGACGGATAAACACAGATCATTTTCACATCCGTGAATATCTGCATCATCTGCGGTTTCTGCGTGCTGTTTTAAAAGAGATTGCTTACCTGCGGAGCGGGAGGACCTTGTAACCTCAAATTACTGGTATTCGCGTACTTCCAGTTCACCCCGCACCACCATAAGTCCATTGATCGCGAGTGCTTTCATCTCGTCCTCCCCGGGAAATATATGGATGGGTGCCAGTTTGTATACCCGTTCCTGGATCCAGTTCACGAATCCCTTGTCGTAGGCAATACCGCCGGTGATGAGGATTGCGTCCACCTCGCATTTGAGCACGGTGTACATCTCACCAACATACTTGGCCACCTGGTAGGCCATGGCGTGGTAGATCAGTTCGGCATGGGCATCGCCGGCATCCACCATCTTTTCAACATCGTAGGCATTGTTGGTGCCAAGGTAAGCAACCAGTCCACCCTCCCCTTTCACCATTTTCTGCACCTCCTTCAGGGAGTATTTGCCGCTGAAGCAGAGCCTGACAAGGTCGCCAACAGGAAGGGTACCGGTGCGTTCGGGGCTGAAGGGGCCTTCGCCGTCGAGCCCCTGGTTCACGTCAATCACACGGCCTTTGCGGTGGGCTCCAATGGTGATCCCACCCCCGAGATGTACCACGATCAGGTTCAGATCTTCGTATTTACGCCGGATAGACTTTGCATATTCACGTGCCACCGCCTTCTGGTTCAGGGCGTGGAAAATGGAGACACGTGCCATCAGCGGGTGACCGGAGATCCGGGCAATATCTTCAAACTCGTCTACCACAATGGGGTCAACGATATATGCCTTCGCATTGGGCAGCGAAGCAACGAGATCATGGGCAATGAGTCCCCCCAGGTTGCTGGCATGCTCACCGAACGGACTGCTTTTCAGGTCGGCGATCATGGCATCATTGACTTCATAAATGCCGGATGGAATGGGCTTAAGCAATCCTCCGCGGCCAACCACCGCCTGAAGTTCCTGGATGTTGGTATCCGCCTCCTTTAGTTGTTGCAGGATGATCTCCTTGCGGAACTGGAACTGGTCAGTGATCTTTGCGAATGGGGCCAGTTCTTCGGTGGTATGCTTGATATTCTTTAAAAATACAGGTTCACTGTTTTGATACACCGCTATCTTGGTCGATGTAGAGCCTGGATTGATGGCGAGAACCCTGATGTCTTTCATGCGAAAACTGCTTATTATTTAGTCGGGTTTAGATTTCGGAGTTTGCTGTGACGGTAGCTGTAGGAAAAGTAGATGATAACACCAATGGCCATCCAGATGATCAGTCGCAGCCAGGTATCCAGCGGCAATGCCGCCATTTGGATCAGGCAGATCAACGCCCCGAGAATAGGGATGGCAGGAACAAACGGTGTGCGGAACGGTCGTTCAATGTCGGGCCGGGTTTTGCGTAAAACGACAATGCTGATGCACACGATGGCAAATGCCAGCAAGGTGCCAATGGAGACAAGTTCACCCAGAATGCTGATCGGCAGCACGCCGGCAAGCACAATGGCCACACACCCGGTGAGAATGGTGCTGATGTATGGCGTTTTATATTTGGAATGCACCTTTGAGAATACCGGAGGCAGGAGCCCATCTTTCGACATAGAATAAAATATACGCGGCTGCCCCATCAGCATGACCAGAATGACAGAGCTTAATCCGGCAATGGCAGCAATTTTCACGATCGGCCTGAGCCAGAACATACTTTCACCCATCGCATTAACGCCAACAGCTACGGGATCGGAAACATTCAGTGCAGTATAGCTTACAATACCGGTCAATACAATAGCTACAAGGATATATAATACAGTTGAAATGGTCAATGATCCCAGAATTCCGACTGGCATGTCCCGTTGCGGGTTCTTTGCCTCCTGTGCTGCAGTAGATACAGCATCAAACCCAATGTAAGCAAAGAAGATGACCCCTGCTCCGCGCAATATGCCACTCCATCCGAAATGCCCCCATTCCCCTGTGTTTTTCGGGATGAACGGGTGCCAGTTCCCGGCCTTAACAAACACAATGCCAATGGCAATGAACATGATGATCACGGCAACTTTTACGATTACCATGATGTTGTTAAAATTGGCCGATTCCCTGATGCCGACAATGAGCAGCAGGGTGAGCACGGCAATGATAAACATGGCAGGCAGATTGATGATGGCGGTGACGTGCGGCAGGGTGTCAACATTCACCCCCTGTGCAAGCAGGCCCGCGCTGAGGTTGTCTGTAAGTTGCTGCCATCCCAGTTTGGGCACTTCCACAAGTACAGATCCGGTTGCAGCAGTGAGTGCGGTGGGGATAAAGATTCCAAAGTCCTTTAAAAAGCTCACCATATAACCCGACCATCCCACTGAGACTGTTGAGGCAGCAAAAAGGTACTCAAGGATCAGGTCCCAGCCAATGATCCAGGCCAGGAATTCACCCAGTGTTGCGTATGAATAGGTATAGGCACTGCCGGAAATGGGAATCATGGAGGCGAATTCCGCGTAACACAAGCCGGCAAAGGCGCAAGCGATCCCTGAAATGATGAAAGAGATCACAATTGCCGGCCCGGCATACTGGGCTGCAGCCTGACCTGTGAGGACAAATATTCCCGCCCCGATGATCGCCCCGATACCCAGCGTGGTGAGGTTTAAACCGGTGAGGGTTTTCTTCAGTCCAGCTTTGTTATCTTTCGCTTCCTGGAGCAGATCACCCAGGGGTTTTGTCAGGAACAGGTTGTTGGCCATGATTGCAGTTTGATTGATAAAAACTAGATGGAAGCGGCCATCACGATGCTGGCCTGCTTTGACTCTTCGGTATCAGAGCGCGAAGTGAGCACAATAGGTGCGGCGGCGCCCAGAACGACTGCGGCAAGTTTCGCATTGGCAGAAAATCCGAATGCTTTGTAAAGGATGTTGCCTGCTTCAATGTCGGGAACGATAAGCAGGTCGGCATCGCCGGCCACATCGCTTACAATTCCCTTATGTTTTGCACTTGCGGCGCTCACGGCATTGTCATAGGCCAGCGGGCCGTCGATGATGCAATTTTTAATCTGCCCGCGCTGACCCATTTTCGACAGCATGGCTGCCTCCAATGTGGCTGGCATTGCCTCGTTCACCATCTCAACAGCAGCAAGAACCGCCACTTTGGGTTTCGCATAGCCAAGTTTGTTCATAAACTCAACAGCATTGGTGGTTATGGCAACCTTGGTTTTGAAATCGGGTGCCGGAATCATGGCAGCATCCGTGAGACCAAGCAGTTTATGGTATGTCGGAACTTCAAACAGGGCAAAATGCGACAGCACTTCACCCTTGCGAAGGCCGTTCTCTTTGTCAAGCACGCCACGGAGGAAAACAGCGGTAGGCACGTTGCCCTTCATCAGGATATCGGCCTCCTTTTTGCGTACCATGCTTACTGCGATCTTCACGGAGTTGGCATCCACCTCCTCATTGATGATCTTCATGTTGCTCACATCCAGCTTCAGCTTTGCAGCAATTTCCTGGATTTTCTTCTCATTGCCCACGAGGATCGCTTCAACCAATCCCATCCTGTCAACAGCACAAATCGCTTCAAGACAGTGCTCGTCATGTGCAACCGCTACCGCCAGCCTTTTCTTTGTGGATTTTCTCGCCAGTTCATTCAGCTCGGAAAGCTTCGTCAAACAAAAACTTCCCTGTTCACCAGTTGTTGTAGTCATAAAATAGTATTTATAAGTTAAAAATTACCTGTCCGAAAAAATGCAACCCCGCTACCCTGTTCAACCGCTCACCTGTCCGCATGTCCACCTGTCCGCTTGTCCACCTGTCCGCATGTCCACCCGTCCGCTTATCCGCCCGCCCGTCTGTTCCAAAATTCACAACACTTTCTTTGGGAACAAACCTACGCGATTTTTAGCAAACAGACAAGCAGTTACGAAAAAAATTGTTTGAAAAATAATCCTATCTTTGTCAACAACCATAACACCTTCAGCCCATGGAGTTACCCTTCGCCGAGTCGTACAAAATCAAGATGGTGGAGCCAATCCGCAAAAGCACCCGCCAGGAACGTGAAAAGTGGATTAAAGATGCTGATTATAACCTGTTTGGCTTGAAAAGTGACATGGTTTTCATTGACCTTCTTACCGACTCGGGAACCGGTGCAATGAGCGACAGGCAATGGTCGGAAATTATGCTGGGCGACGAGAGCTACGCCGGCGCCTCCTCCTATTTCAAAATGAAGGAGGCAATTCAGGAGGTACTCGGCTTTGAACACTTTTTACCGACCCACCAGGGCCGTGCGGCAGAAAATGTACTTTTCTCCGTCCTCATCAAAGAGGGTGATATTGTACCGGGCAACTCACATTTTGATACAACAAAGGGTCATATTGAATTCCGCAAAGCAACGGCGGTTGATTGCACCATTGATGAAGCATTTGACACAACGCTGTCACACCCCTTCAAGGGCAATGTTGACCCGGTAAAACTCGAAAACATCCTCAAAGCCGAGGGAGACAGAATACCTTTCATCATTGTAACTGTAACGTGTAACTCTTCCGGCGGGCAGCCTGTTTCCATTGAAAATCTCAGGATGGTGCGCCAGCTGGCCGATAAATACGGAAAACAGGTGGTGTTTGACTCTGCCCGTTTTGCCGAAAATGCATACTTTATCAAGTTGCGAGAAAAGGGATACCAGGATAAGACCATCCGGGAAATTGTGCGCGACATGTTTGCCTGTGCCGATGTGATGACCATGAGCGCCAAAAAAGATGCCATTGTAAACATGGGCGGTTTCATCGCCATGCGCAGCAAAGAACTGCACTGCAAGGCCAGTGTCTTCAATATCATGTTTGAAGGGTACATTACTTACGGGGGCATGTCGGGCCGGGACATGAATGCCCTTGCCCGCGGACTGTATGAGGGAACAGAATTTGATTACCTGGAAACCCGGATCAGGCAGGTAGAGTACCTGGGGAACAAACTGATGGAATTAGGGATTCCGGTACAGCAGCCTATTGGCGGACATGCAGTTTTTGTTGATGCCAAGCGTTTCCTGCCACATGTACCCAAAGAAGAATTCCAGGCCCAAACGCTCGCTGTGGAACTTTACCTTGAAGCCGGCGTGCGCGGAGTTGAGATCGGAGCTATGCTGGCCGACAGAGATCCTGTAACCCGCGAAAACAGGTATCCGGCCCTCGAACTCATGCGGCTTGCCATTCCGCGCAGAACCTATACCAACAATCACATGGATGTGGTGGCTGTTGCCCTGAAAAACATTCATGACCGCCGTGACTCCATTCGTAAAGGCTTGAAGATAAAGACGGAGGCCCCAATCATGCGACATTTCACCGTTGCCCTCGATCTCGCCTGACCAAAACCATGGAGAATTCAAAGAAGCAAGCCCGCTACAGCCGTTTGTATTCACAGCTGGAAGAACTGATGAAAAAAACCGGCGATCCTGACGCACGGATGGCAACCATTGTCGCCGTGCTGCACCACAAAATGGAGTACTTTTTCTGGACCGGTTTTTATTTCCTCAGGGCAGGTGAACTCACAGTAAAAAATTACCAGGGGCCGCTTGCCTGCCAGGTTTTGCAGAAGCATACAGGCGTTTGCTGGGCGGCAATTGACCAGGGAAAGACCGTCGTTGTTCAGGATGTGCATCAATTTCCCGGACACATTGCGTGCGACTCCAGGTCACAGTCGGAAATTGTTGTGCTGGTGCTGAACAATGACGGAGTGATTGCCGGTGTGCTTGACGTGGACAGCGAATCACTGGGATCCTTTGATACGACTGATGCGGAATGGCTTGAAAAAATAGTTAATTTCATCTACCATTGAATTTTACTGAACTTATCCTGATCTCGCTGGGGCTGTCTATGGACTGTTTCGCAGTAGCGCTGACTTTTGGCACTTCGCGCCGGCTTGCATGGAAAGACATTTTGCGCATGTCATTGCTCTTTGGCCTTTTCCAGGGCTTTATGCCACTCATCGGGTGGCTTGTCGGTCACAGCCTTCAATCGTTCATTGAGCCGGTTGACCACTGGATCGCCTTTGCCATCCTTGCATTCATCGGGATCAAGATGGTTTGGCAGTCGTTCCTGATCGGCGACAACAAGCGATCACTTGATATCATGAAAATTTCAGTGTTGCTCACCCTTTCTATTGCCACAAGCATAGATGCATTGATTACCGGGCTTGGATTCGGGTTTATCAGGGCCAACATCTACGAAGCGGTCATCATCATATCTGTGGTAACTTTTTTTGTTTCGGTTGCAGGAGCTAAACTGGGGGAAAAAACATCCTTTATTCCAGCCCGCTGGGCTGAATTTGGGGGTGGTATTGTCCTTATCGCCATTGGTGTAAAGGTGGTACTGGAGCACCTTGCCATACTTTAATGAACTTCTCTGTACGGGGTATTTTCTTATCTTTGCCGGCCAAATCAATCACATGAACCAGATCAGGGTAACCAAAGAATTCAGGTTTGAAGCAGCCCATGCTTTGATGGGATATGACGGGCCATGCAAAAACGTACACGGCCATTCGTATGAGCTCTCCGTCACGGTGATCGGCCCGCCTGTTACTGACAGGTCATCTGTAAAACTTGGAATGGTGATGGATTTCGGCGACCTGAAAAGGATCATTAAAAAACACATTGTCGACCCCTTTGATCACGCACTCCTTCTGAATGAAGACATGCCTGCACAGGAATTGCAGCGGCTTGGCGAACCCTTTACCAACGTTCTCTTTTTACCATACCAGCCGACCAGTGAGAATTTCCTTGTTGATTTTGCAAAACGCATCGGGGATCTTTTACCACCGGGGATCAAGCTTCACAGTCTGCGCCTGCGCGAAACCGCCAACTCCTACGCCGAATGGTTCGCCAGCGATAATTAACCCACCCCCACTATCACCATTTTACCATTTTACCATTTTACCATTTTACCGTTTTACCGTTTTACCGTTTTACCGTTTCACCATTTTTCATTAGCTTCACATCCACAACCACATCCTTCCTCTCTACCAATACAACATCTGCCGAGTCCGACCGCTCATGCCCTTTGTACCAGCAGGGAGCATAGGTTTTCGCTGTTTCCGAGTTCTCTTCCGGGGCGATACGGAGTAAATATCGTCCCTGGCTGACCCGTGCAAACTGAAAATGGCCGAAATGATCAATCAGTGCCGAACGGTAATGAGTAACTGAATCCCAGGGCATTGCCTTGTCAGCAACAACAAACAACTCAACATTGCCGCTGCTCATGCGTGATAGCCCCGCATAGGCATGGCCGCGGATCGACTGGTGCCCGAACGCAAAAACATAGACCACCGTTAAAAGGGAAACAAACGCGGTGCCACTGATGGTGAAAAACAGGGCGGGATGAAGGTGAAGCAATCCTGAAAACTTCATCATCCTTCCCCAGAAAGACAATGGAACAGGCACCGGGTGCAACTGGGCACGAACGTTGTTCCAAACCCTTTCCGGAGGCTCCTGCTCAAAACCTGAAAAGGCAGATTTGAACTTATCTTCTATGGGATCCTTTTGCTCCATGGTGTGTATTACAAAGATCGTTTTTTTTCTGTGTTTTTTAACATTTGCCTGATGGTGGCCCTGGCCTGGTTCAGCTGTGATTTGGAGGTTCCTTCGGATATCCCCAGTATTGCTGCAATTTCGTTATGTTTATAATTTTCAATCACATACATATTAAAAACAGTGCGGGAACCTTCAGGCAACTGTTGAATCATGGTAAGGAGCTCTTTAACTGACAGTCGCGACAGGGCATCATTTCCGCCGGAATCTTCTAATTCGTCTGACAACTCAACTACCTGGCTGTACCTGAGGTTATCGCGCCGGTGATTGATGGCTGTTGTGATAAAGATGCGCAGAACCCATCCGTCAAGGGTGCCGTCAAACCTGAACTGTTGAAGATTGGCGAACAACCGGATAAATCCGCTTTGAAGAACCTCTTCGGCCTCTGCATCATTTCCGCAATAACGCAGACAAACTCCAAACATCTTTGCAGCAAAGCGACGGTAGATCTGGTATTCTGCAGCAACCTCCCTGTTGAGGCAACGCGCAATGAGATCTTTGTCTTCGTCAAACAAGGGGTGGCAGATGTTGGAACAGTAAATTTAGAAAATTATTTCTCAGTACCGGAGAAGTTTTTTTGCAGCAACCAGGGTTCCGTCAGGCATGTTTATCATGAACAGGTACATTCCGGCCTTCACAGAATATAAAGGCACAGTGACCGTGTTCGATCCTGCATGGCAGTTGATTGATCCTGTCCATGCCACCGTTCCGGTAAGCGTTCTTATAACAAACTTCAGTTCTGTGTTTTGGGCAAGCTCAACTTGCAGGCTGACAGAAGTGGCTGCCGGGTTCGGGAACAAATCTCCTGTTCTGATCCCCTGTCCTGCAATCAGGGGCACTGCAGTAACATCATGATTGAAAACCTCCAGGCGGATGCTGTCGGCGACAGGTCCGGCTGCGTCAATCCATACCGACGTTAACCGTGAGTATTTCCCCGGTACTTCAACGTACAACTGATATGCACCGTAAGGCATGTTCGTGAATTCAAATTGCCCCCATTTATCGGTAAAGGCAAACTTCACAGGGTTCATCCGGTCATTGAAAACCACTACTTCCGTAATCGGCATTGCACCGGAGTTTCCCGGTGAATATGCCCGCTGCACCATTCCCCTGATTATCCCGGGGCCTGCAATAGTATCAGCAGTTGACAACATGTGTATGTCGGACACGTAGGAGTTACTGTCTGTCAATTGCAGGATGCCGGCACCCTTCCAATGCATCGTATTGCCGTAATAGGAAGGAAAATACTTTGCATAGTGGGTCGAGCCTGGTGTAAGCATTGCCCGAATGATGTAGGAGCCATTCAGGGTTTTAGGAAATGCATAGTACCCCATATTTGAAAATACAGATGTGTCCTGTGGCAACAGCTTCGTACCTTCCGCCCTGAAAAGATATACCACGCCTGTATCACCCTGGTTAACAGGATTATTGATCGGAAAGCTGCCTGCAAACATATGCCCTCCCAGGTCGAAATACTTTGCAGAAACAATGGCTTTACACGTTGAATCAGCACACACAACAACCCCATGCTCCTCCTTTTTTACAACAAGGCAGACTTCATGTGTGCCATACGATTGAAAATGATGGGTCACATGCTGGGCATCAGAAGTGAAACCGTCGTCAAATTTCCAGCGGAACCTGTTCGGTTCTCCCGATGAGATGCTGTAAAACCTATACGTATTGGGCATCGGGTTCAATGTATCCAGTTCACTTACGAAGTCGGCATGGCAAACCGCCGGTGTGGTTATCGCCACAGTGTCGCATTTAACATCCGTACAGGTAGCAGCCGAGTCGGAGTTATAGGCCGTCAGGCAAACATTGTACTTGCCGAAGGTTGCAAAGGTGTGATTTGGATTCCGGTCATCGGAGTAGGTACCATCACCAAAGTTCCAGTGCCAGCGGTTGATGTTTCCCGTTGACAGGTCTGTGAACCTGACTTTAAACTGGTCAACGGCATCAAAAGTGTAATGATAATCGGCAACGCACGTACCCGGTTCATGAATCGTAATGGCAATGCACATCACATCGTGACAGGTAAACAGTGGGTCGGAGTTTGAAACCGTCAGACACACGAAATAGGTCCCTCCGGAGGCATAGGTATGCACCGGATTCTGTGTTGTAGAAGTGGAACCATCTCCGAAATTCCACTGCCATAGGGTGATCTGTCCGCCGGAGTTGTCATGGAAGTGCACGGTCATCGGGTTCAACGGATCAATTTCCGAAGAAAAGGAAGCACTGCAGGATACGGTATTGTAAACTGCATCTGCAGTTTGAGCAGGAACCTGCCAGGCGGCGAGGTACAGTATCAGGATCATACAAACGGCTCTCATGGTCTGGTCTTTTTTTGTCCGAAATTGAACTGTAGCCCGACGCCCAGGCCCACCGTCAGCGGCGCCTTAAACGTAACACCCTCCTGCTCTGCCATCGGTTTAAGGTAATACTTGAAACCTGGCTCAAAGTACAGGCTGATCTGTCTGGTCATCCGCAGTTCAAGGTAAAGGTTTGCCCATACCTGCCAGTTAACGGAGCGCCTCACCGGCGTGTCGTCATCCACGCGAATGATGGTGGCATTCTGATAGTTGATTACAGGGTCAGATTTACGCGAGCCAAGGAGCACCGACACGGCCGGCCCTGCCTCAAAAGTGAGGCTTACCCGGTTGGATTCAAACAAGCGGTATCCAAACAGCAAAGGTACCTGGAGATAAGCGTAACGGTTATTGGTGCGGTAATCAGACTGGTGCTGAAGGCTGTCATAAACGCTGACGGTTTGTGTATTGTAATGAATCTCACCGTCGTTGCCTATGCTATAAGAAGTGACACCTGTGTAATAACCAATGCTGTCATGGCTCTTGTAATCAACCTTGTATTTCCCCAGGTCATACACATAACCCAGTCCGGCGCCCGTGGAAACCGAAAAACGTGAAATGTGGTAAGTAAACGCACCATTCATCCATACATTGATTTTTGAATAGGCATCGGGCTGTGAATAGAAAGCAGCCTCGGGGGTGATTCCCAATCCTGCAGAGAAGAATTGCCCGGAGGCCTGTTTGTCTTTCCTGAATTTCAGCACCCCGGAGGCATTGCTGATGGTGATGATGGTATCGGCAACCGGCGGGGTGCACTGAACAAATCCTTTTAACGGGATGACGTGGACTAATCCTTCATTAGCAGCCAAAGTCGTTTCATAACCGGTGGAAGGTACAGAACCTGCTCTGGAAAGTGATTCGACCGGTTCATTCACGACATTGTATTTTGATCCGGATCGCACCGGTTGAGCTGAAGCGATAAGTACTGGCTTCGCCTTTGGCGCCGTCAACGCCGACAGAAAGCTGTCCTTTGCGTGAACAGGCTGTTTCGTCACCGGCTGTTCAACATGGCTGACATGCGAAGTGCTGGCCGGTGTGGCAGATGTTTGCCCTTCCCTTGCCGGGCCGGATGGGCCGACACCAACAGGGACCGTTGGCAGTGGTGCTGGAATGACCAGGTCAGGCACCCCCCTGGTGCCAACGTAAAGAACCGTAACGATCAACAGCAACCCCAAAGAACCTGCAAGCCAGGCTTTTGGGGAAAGATTGGTAAAGTTGAAGCGGATCAGCTCGTTCCGCAACAACTTTCGGCTGATGCTTTTCCAAAGGCCGGGACTTGGCTCCACGCGATAGCCCTCCATGGACTTTCGCAGAAGCTCATCAGCCCCCCCTTCATCAAACGCCTTATAGTCATAATTTTCACTCATTCTCTAATCCTGTATTTTTCAAAAGATTTAATTCTGATAATTTTCTGCGGAGCATTCTTCTTGCTTTAAGAAGCTGTGTTTTTGAGGTGTTTTCAGAGATGTTCAGCTCTGCTGAAATCTCCTTATGGCTGTATTCTTCAAAAACATACATGTTAAAAACAATCCGGTAACCGGGAGGTAGCATCTGGATAAGCGCAGTCAGTTTTTCTGCTGATACCGGAGCGTGCATGGCCGATTGGTCGTCCTTGTCCATGATCTCTGTTTCATTGATATTCTCAATATCTTCCAGGAAGGGCTGTTTCCGACTTTTCCGGTAATAATTCAGGGCATGGTTGATCATGATCCTCTTCATCCAGCCTTCAAATGAACCCTCTTTCCTGTACGAATTGATGTTCTGAAATATTTTAAGGAACGCTTCCTGAAGAATGTCTTCCGCTTCATCATGATTTTGGGCATACCGCAGGCACACCGCCAACATTACCGCTGCATATTTGCGATAAAGGGCGTTCTGGGCACTGCGCTTTCCAACTACGCAACCTTCAATTATGGCATCATCAACAAGCATCCAACGTTTGCTATTTAATCAGACGTGAATCAGGAAATTAAGTTGCCTGAGGGGTGTAAAAATACGAAAAAAGCGGACAGGCGGACAAGCGGACAGGCGGACGGACAGGAGAACATACGAGCAAGGTGTTCACTGGTTCACCTGTCCGCTCGTCCGCTCGTCCGCTTACAAAAGCGTTGCCTTGAACTTGTCAAAGTTACTTTCAAAAAAGGCGCGGCCTTCGTGGCTGAGTATTCCGTGGAGATGGTAAAGGAACACTTCGTGGAACATTTTAAGGGAGGTCAGCTCTTCCGTGGTGAACATATCGTTGTCAAAGAGGCTCTCTGTGCGGTAAACATGCAGTTTCGCGATGATCCTGGAATCAAGTTCCCTGCGGTAGAGCCCCTCCTTTTTCCCCTGGTTAAGGTTGTTGTAAACTGATTCCATCATCCTTTTCCGCCTTATATCACGGATTTTAAGGAAAAGGTTGGGGTAGTATTTTCGGATATCATACTCCATGGAGGGATTGAATTCCCTCAACATGATGTTGATCATCTTGTAAACCTCAAACAACTCTTCAATGGCATTCAACTGCTTACCTTCAATATCCTTGAGATAAACGCAGTTATGATCATGCTCAAACAGGAGAACCTGCCTGATCAGGTCTTCCTTATCATTGAAAAATTCATAAATGGTCTTCTTTGAGATTCCCAGTTGACGGGCCACATCATCCATGGTCACACTCTTGATCCCATATCGGTGGTAGATCTTGCCAACCTTCTCCAGAATGCTGATTGCTTTAGGATTCATGCTGCAAAAATACGCAAAAGAGCATTGGAAACGATTTTAAGATGAAAAGTTTTTTCAGTGGCGAAAATTCCTATCTTTGCACTCCAGAATACGAAGCTCAGACCATACAAAACTTACCAATTATAATTCCGTTATGAAAAAGATATTCCTTATTTCCGGCATGTTAATCATTCTAGCCGGATGCGGTGGCAAAACCGGGGATAAAAAGGCCCAACTCGAACAACTGAAAAAAGAACACGACAAGCTTACCGAACAGATCGCAGCGCTGGAAAAAGAACTGACCCCTGCTGGCACCCAGTCATCTGCCACGGTCACTGTAGAGACGGTCACCAAACAGTCATTTGAGCATTACATCGAAGTACAGGGCCGTATTGACGGCAATGAGAATATAGCCGTTAACCCCAGGAACCAGGGCGGCATGGTGACAAAAATCCGGGTACATGAAGGCGAAGCGGTAACCAAAGGGCAGGTCCTTGCCGAACTTGATGCCGAAGTGCTCAAGCAGCAGCTGACCGATCTGAAAAACAAGCTTGCATTTGTGACCGACATCTACAACCGCCAGAAAACGCTCTGGGACCAAAAAATCGGTTCAGAGATTCAGTACCTGAAAGCAAAGAATGACATGGAGTCGGTTCAGAATGGCATTTCCACCCTTGACGAGCAGATTAAAATGTCGGTCATCTTCGCTCCGATCAGCGGAACGGTTGAAGATATCCCTATCAAGGTAGGCCAGCTGGCTTCACCGGCCTCACCCATTCCCGCCTTCCGGATCGTCAATTTTTCCAAAGCCAAGGCACTCGCCGATGTCGGAGAAGCATATTCATCCAAGGTTCAGGTAGGCGATCAGGTAAAAATATACCTGCCTGACCTCAAGCAGGAACTGGACAACAAGGTCACTTTCGCAAGTAAATACATTAATCCAACCAACCGCACTTTCCTGGTTGAAGCTGAGATTCCTTCTTCATCCCTCACCTTCCGTGCCAATATGATCGCGGTACTCAAGATCAAGGATTATACCAATCCGTCGGCCATTGCCATTCCCCAGAACTACATTCAGAATTCAAGGGATGAAGGCCAGTTCGTGTATGTAGCGGTGGAGGAAAACGGTCAGAAGATCGCCCGCAAGCGTGCCATTACGCCCACCGTGTCGTATAACGGCCTCACAGAAGTCGTGAGCGGACTGCAGGAGGGCGACAAGATCATCACAGCCGGATACAAAGACCTCTACAATGGCCAGCCAATTGCCTACTAACCTGACGACACGATGAAAGAAAAACAACACAAACTCAAAGAGTTTTTTGCAACAAGCTGGTCCATTGACAATAAAGTGAGCATCTACGTGCTCACCATCATCATCACCACCCTTGGATTATTATCCTACTTCAGCATTCCCAAAGAACAGTTCCCCGAAATCGTCATTCCGACGATCCTTGTGAACACGGTGTATCCGGGCACCTCCCCGGAGGACATGGAAAACCTGGTGACACGACCCATTGAAAAACAGTGTAAATCACTGGCGGATGTCAAGAAAATCACCAGCAACTCCATCCAGGATTTCTCAACCATTGTAGTTGAGTTCAACCCGGGTATTGATGTCTCTGAAGCCAAGCAGCGGGTGCGTGATGCCGTCGACAAGGCGAAGACAAACCTTCCGAACAATCTCCCCAAGGAGCCTGATATCAAGGAGTTTGATATTTCAGAGATCCCCATCATGAACATCAATCTGGCCGGCGATTATGACCTCCAGAGACTGAAGAAGTATGCTGAGGATGCACAGGATAAAATTGAAACACTGAAGGAGATCACCCGTGTTGACATCGTTGGAGCGCTGGAACGTGAGATCCAGATTGATGTTGACATGTACAAGATGCAGGCTGCCAGTGTTTCATTCCGGGACATTGAATCGGCTGTATCTGCCGAGAACGTAACTGTTTCCGCTGGAACCATTACCTCCTTCGGCACCAAGTACACCATCCGGCTTGCCGGGCAGTTCAAGTCGCCCGACCAGATTAAGAACATCATGCTGAAATCGGCCAGCGGGGCCATTGTCTACATCCAGGATGTTGCTGATGTAAGGGATTCCTTTAAAGACCAGGAAAGTTTCGCACGGCTTGACGGGAAGAATGTGATCACCCTGAATGTGATCAAGAAAAGCGGGGAAAACCTGATCAATGCCTCCGACAAGATCAAGGAGATCATGGATCAGATGAAAAGGTCTTCATACCCGCCCGACCTGAACGTGAACATCACCGGCGATCAGTCGCGCTTTACAAAAAGCACCCTGGAGGAACTCAACAATACCATCGTCATTGGCTTTATCATGGTGATCGTTGTGCTTATGTTTTTCATGGGATTCAACAATGCCTTCTTTGTCGCACTTTCGGTTCCGCTTTCCATGTTCGTTGCCTACCTGATCATGCCAAGCCTTGGCTTCACCATGAACATGATCGTGATGTTCGGCTTTATTTTCGCCCTTGGTATCATTGTTGATGATGCCATTGTGGTCATTGAAAACACCCACAGGCTTCACAGGGATCAGCCCGATATTGTGAAGGCGGCGAAGAACGCCGCCGGAGAGGTCTTCCTGCCTATCCTTTCAGGAACCCTTACTACGCTCGCACCGTTTTTCCCGCTCGCATTCTGGCCCGGCATTGTCGGGAAGTTCATGCATTACATGCCGGTAACCCTGATCCTGACACTGTTTGCCTCCCTTTTCGTGGCGTATATCATCAACCCTGTGTTTGCCGTTACTTTCATGAAACATGAATATGATGAGGTTGAACATAAAGCAGACTGGAAAAGGCTGATGATCATCAGCGGCATTTTCCTCGTGCTGGCCCTTATTTCATACGCTGCAGGTGGATTCGCTATCGGAAACATCTTTATTTTTGTCCTGCTCCTTAACCTTTTTTACAGGCTGGTGCTGAAAGGGGCCATCCAGAAATTCCAGACTTCAACATGGCCCTGGGTGCTTCACAAGTATGAAAAAACCCTGGATCTTGCACTAAGCGGACGCAAACCCTGGTATATCCTTGCGGGGGTTGTCTCCCTGCTGTTTTTCAGCTTCTTCCTGATCGGCGTTGCGAAACCCAAGGTATTGTTCTTCCCGAACAACAATCCAACCTTTGTGAATGTCTTTATTAAAATGCCGGAAGGAACCGATCAGACTGTTACAGACTCTGTGACCACGCTGGTTGAAAAACGAGTAACCAAGGTCCTTGGTGAAAAGAATCCGGTGGTTGAGTCCATCATCACCAACGTTGGATTTGGTGCCGGTGACAACATGTTCGACAGGTCTGTCTCCTCCAACAAAGGGAAAGTCACAGTCAATTTTACGGAGAGTAAATTCCGCAAAGGGGTTTCAACCCAGGATATCATGGACAGTATCAGGGCCAACATGAAAAACATCCCGGGAGCCACCATCAGTGTGGAAAAGAACAGGATGGGGCCACCCACAGGAAAACCGATCAACATTGAGATCACCGGCGAAAACCTCGACGATCTGATAGCCACCTCCTATAAGTTCAAGTCCTACCTTGATTCACTCCGCATCCCCGGCATTGAGCAGCTTAAATCTGACTTTGATAACAGCAAACCGGAAATCATCATTGACATTGACCGGGAACGTGCAAACCGTGAAGGGTTGTCGCTTGGCCAGATCGGCATGGAGTTGCGCACCGCGATCTACGGGAAAGAGATCTCCAAATACAAGGAGGATGAGGATGAATATCCCATCCAGTTGAGATATGCAGCCCGTGAGCGCAACAATGTAAACAATATTATCAATGCCAAGATCACCTATCGGGACATGAACTCGGGCCAGCTCAGGCAGATTCCTATCTCTTCAGTTGCATCAATTCATTACAGGGATACTTATGGAGGCATCAAGAGGAAAAACCTCAAGCGTGTCATCACCCTGTCATCGGAAGTGCTGTCGGGATACACCGCCAATGAAGTTGTGGCCATGATTACCAAGTCAGTGCCGCGCTACAACATCACCAAGGGCGTTGAGATCAGTCTCACAGGCGAACGTGAAGACCAGGCGGAAACCATGGTATTCCTGATCAAGGCGATGATGATCGCCATAGGCCTGATCTTTTTCATCCTCATCACACAGTTCGGATCACTCAGCAAGTCGTTCATCATCCTCAGTGAAGTCATTTTCAGTGTGATCGGGGTATTTCTGGGCATTGCCATTTTCGGCATGTCCATCAGCGTGATCATGACCGGACTGGGAATTGTAGCACTTGGCGGCATCGTCGTGCGGAACGGGATTCTGATCGTTGAATTCGGTGATGAACTTAAATCACGTGGCTATAAAACAAGGGATGCGATCATCCAGGCCGGCAAAACAAGGATCACTCCGGTTGTGCTCACTGCCACGGCAACCATGCTTGGCCTTGTGCCCCTTGCCGTGGGTATGAATATCAATTTCGTGACGCTGTTTACGGAACTGAACCCGCACCTTTACTTCGGTGGCGACAATGTCGCTTTCTGGGGGCCGCTTTCATGGACGATCATCTTCGGGTTGAGCTTCGCCACATTCCTCACGCTGGTATTTGTACCGGCCATGGTGCTGATCGATGCGCAGATGATTGCCGGGATGAGGCGGAGAAGATCAAACCGCCTTGCCCGTAAACGTGCGAGGAAATAATTTAGTACTGCTCCAGCAGTTTATTCAGCCTGATTTTCTGACTGAGCACTGTGGCAATTGACTGCATGTAGTCATTGTTTGAGACAAGGAACTGGTTATAACGCTGATTCAGGTCAGTGCTGCCAACCATCCCCTGCTTGTATTTCTCCATGGTCTTTTCGTAGATCTTGAGTGCTGTCTTGAAACCCTTTACCTTGTTCTGGTATATGGCATAAGCATTGCTGAAATCTGTCTTTGCAGTAGCCACCTGGAGTTCAAGTCCTACCCGCATCTTCTCATCAGTCACCTTCGTCTTTTCAACATTGAGCCGGGCCTGGTCAACTGAGTACTTCCTGCTCCCGCTGCTCCAGATAGGTATCTGAAGAGAAACACCGAAAATAACCGTCGGATACCATTTTTCGCCGGTCTCAAAAAAGTTCCAGGTGTTCCGCTGGGCATTGGCTGATCCGGTAAGGAATCCCGTGAGGGTTGGCTGGTAAGCCGTCTTCGCCAGCTTGTATTGCATAAGTGTAAGATAATCGGCCTTTTTCAGGAGAACATAATCAAGGTTTGACTTGTAATTGAATGGCTGGTTGACGAGCGCATCACGGTTAACCTGCGCGAGGAAAAATTCAAGATTGTCGGTGAGTACCAGTTCCTGGTTATCTTTCAGCCCGATCACAAATTTCAGGTTCGCATAGGCCAGGTTCCTCAGGTTTTTCGTGTAGGTAATGGTTGCTTCAAGGTTTGATTTGTTAAGGTCAGCCTGGTCAACGTCAATATCTTCAATCACACCGGCCTCATAGCTCTTCCTGGCTTCCTCCACCAGTTTACTCACCACTATATAAGTTGAATCCAGTATCTTGATGGCCTCTTCAACAACAAGAAGACGGATATAGTTATCAGCCACCTGGTCACGCACATCAACTTTATCCCTTAGGTTTTTCTGCTTTGAAGTTTCCAGGAAAGCTTTGGCTGTTTGCAAGCCAACCAGGTACTGGCCGCTGTATATAAGCTGGGTCAGCGTTCCTTTCAGCGTCGCATTATAGGTTGTCCCGAAGGTGACGGCATACATGGATCCGGCAGGCTTCTGGAATATTTCACCCGGAAGCAGCGTGGTTGGCTGCACGATATAATCGGTATAATCAAGGTTGGCATTTATCTGGGGCAACCCGATGGCTGTATTTTGCTTCACCATCCGGCGGGCAATCTCAACATCGGTAGTGGAGTTCTTCAGGTCGTAGTTGTTTTCCCATGCAAAGGCCTGGGCCTGCTCAAGTGAAAAACTCACTGTTGCGGCGCCAGAATTACCAGGTGCCTGTGCCCGGGCTGTCCATGATATAAAAAGGCTGATTATAAGGGTTGTAAAGAGAATCCGGTAGTTCATTTTAATCAATTAAATTTTTTAAAGTTTACCTTCCGCTTTTGTTTTTCATAGTATTCAATACCGTTGATTTTGGCAATGCCACGGATGAAATTATCAAACATAACGTCAAACAGGGTTTGAAATGAGAATTTATCTGCAGGGAAAAATTCCGGGTTGTGGAGGTCAATCAGCCTCCGGATATACAACCGGGCAACCAGCTCAATGCTCAGATCATCGCGGTACATGCCCTGGCTGATCCCCTTCTGGAGATTTATCTGTATTTTATTATAGATAAACTCAATTCGTTCATCCACATGCTTATGATAAATATCAGGGTAATACTTCTTAAGATCAAATGTCATGGAAGGGCTTACATCCCGGAAACGGTCGCCCAGGTCGCGGCTAACAATCAGCAAAATGTCAATGGCATTGACACCCTCAAAATTATGATGTTCAAAAATGATCTCAAAATTCTGGCGCTCCAGCTCCAGCAGTTTCTCAACCAGTTCTGTTTTACTGGAAACAAACTGGTAGAGTTTCTTTTTTGACATTCCCAGGTCGCGGCAGATATCATCTACAGAAACACTGCGAACTCCGTATTTGTAAAAGAGTTCCCTGACTCTCTCCAGAATGTCTATAAGCGCTTTATCCATTTGGCTCAATTATAGAGATACATTTTATGCAAGTAACACATAATCTGCATCTTTTCCTACTTAGTAAACCCGGCGGACCTTATATCCACGGGATGACAAAGGTAGCAAAAATTCAAGAACAAGAAACAAAACAAGGGTAAAAAGTTTCTGAGAGGCTGGCGGCTATTCCACTACCATTTTCCTTCTGACGGCCCACTCTTTGCTCGTTAATGTAATAAAGTAAAACCCGGCGGAAAGTCCGAAATCACGACGACTGAAATGTTCAATATGCTTGCCGGAAGAAACCGTGAGGTCTGAAATAATAGTGGCAACCGCATGCCCGTAGATGTCATAAACTTTTAAGCTCACAACAGTAGGCTCGTGAATTTTATATGAAAAGTAGGTGATATCCTCCACGGGATTCGGATAGTTCTGTTCAAGTGAGATGGGCGCCTCCAGTACTTTCTCCGGGGTGATCCCTGTAAAAATACTGTCAACCAGGGCTGTCACCACACTTAACGAGCCATTGTGCAGCCTTGTCCAGATGGGTCTTACAATGTCGTTATGCGCGGCAACATTGGTGTAATCGCCAAAAAAGATCGAAGCATCCGGATTGAAGGGTGATTCACTCACCTTGAAATTGGTGAATGTCTCACCACCGTCCCTTGACACCGCCATATATACGTCAGTGAGATTATCACTGTGATTGCGGCGGTCGTAAAAGACAGTGTAAATGTAGCCGTTTGACTGGTCAATGGTCATCCAGGTGAAAAACTGTTGCCGGCCCGGGGGATCATCGTTTACACGCTTAGGTGAAGTCCAGGTGACGCCCCCGTCGGTTGATTTAACGATCCAGGTATCGGTATCCCCCTCCCCGTTTCGCTGATCTGACCAGTTGATGTATACCGTGCCGCGGTAAGGACCGTTGCTGAGGTCGCAACAGGTTATTGGCAGCCCGTTTGCACGGTAGATCCCGGGCAAACCAAAATCCCAGCCACCCGGGATGTCGCAGATGACAAGGTTATCTCCCGGCCATGTTGTTCCGCCATCCGTTGACTTTGTAAAAACCAGTCCAAGGGGGCCGGCCCACGAAACATAGATCTCCCCGTTGGGACCAACGGCAGGAACAGCACCTTCCACGGTGTTGTCCATGTCAAGACAGTCGCCGGCTTTCCGGTTGATCCTGACTGCAGTACTCCATGACGCTCCGCCGTTTGTTGACCGGCTGAACATAATGTTGGAACTGTCGGTCGGTACCGAACTGTTGTACAGGTCAAACTGCGTCCAGCACGTATAAATATGGTTGTTCGCCGGGTTTGTTACAGCCCACTCCTTATCCTGATCTTTTGATCCGTTCAGCCCCATGAATGAACCGTCATTCCATGTCTGGCCTCCATCCGACGACTTCTGGCACACAATCCGGTCAAGCCACTCAGGCCATGAGGGAACAGACAGGTGAAAGAAGCAGAAATTCCCTGCAGTATCTGTGATAACGACCGGATCGCCCCACACACCATAACTTGAGGTAAGCACACCCGCTGTCCAGGTAAGGCCGGCATCCGACGAATAGTAGTAGTTGGACGTATTGGATCCGGCTACCATCTGCTGCGGATTCTTCGGATTGATGCAGATGGAAGGCTCATTCGGAGCGTTTGCGGTACCAACAACGATGTTCGGATACTGGGCTTCCATTCTGCTGACCAGGAATAACATCAGAAAACAAAAAAGCAGCAGGGACTTGTTCATAGCGGGGTTTGATAATGATACAAATTTAGGCAAAATTGCACCTTGAATACCCATTAACACTATTTTTGTCGTCATTTGACAATAACCAACCGCGCACCATGAAAAGAGTACTTCTCCTTTTGCCTGTCATCATGATGTTTCAGACGCTGATGGCGCAAACCAATGACTGGGTCACCTATTATGAAAAATCGGGCATGACCGAAACTCCCAGGTACCAGGAAACCATTGATTATTGCAGGCAACTTGCCACAGGTTCAAACATGATCAACTATACCACTTTTGGCAAAAGCGCCCAGGGAAGGGACCTGCCCCTGCTGATCCTTGACAGGGAAGGTTTAAGTGATCCTGCGGCCATTCACAATTCAGGCCGGGCGGTGCTGCTGATACAGGCCTGTATCCATGCCGGGGAATGTGAAGGGAAAGATGCCGGGCTGATGCTGTTCCGCGACCTTGCCATCCGCGACAAAGGATCCAAAATGCTTGATAATGTGTCTGTCATTTTTATCCCGATCTTCAATGTGGACGGGCATGAACGGTTTGGCCCTTTTAACCGCATCAACCAGAATGGCCCTACCCAGATGGGATGGCGCACCACCGCCAATAACCTCAACCTGAACAGGGATTTCCTCAAGGCCGATACCCCTGAAATCCAGGCATGGATGCGATTGTTCAACAAATGGATGCCCGATTTTTTCATTGATTCCCATACCACCGACGGCGCCGATTACCAGTATGTACTTACCTACCTGCTGGAAATTTACGGAGACATGGACGAAGGCCTCACCAACTGGACCAAAAAGACCTTTATCCCCGGGATGGAATTACACCTGAACGAAAGCGGATACCCGGTGTTTCCCTACGTGGGATTCAGGAACTGGCACGATCCGCGCAGCGGGCTGATCACCGAAGTGGCACCGCCGATGCTTTCTCAGGGGTATACTGCCTTGCGGAACCGTCCGGGGCTCCTGATTGAGACACACATGCTCAAACCTTACCGCCAGCGTGTGGAAGGCACCTACGAATGCATGGAAACCACCATCAGGATTCTCAATGACGAGTCAAAGAATCTGCGAAAACTGATTCAGCAGGCCGACGGGTATGCCAGTTCAACGGATTTCCTGAAAACACCCTTCCCACTCCGGTTCAAAACCCGCACCGACGACAGCACCATGGTCAGTTTCCTTGGGGTGGAGTACAACGATGTAAAGAGTGACCTGAGCGGGGGCGACTGGTTTCAGTACAGCAAGGTCCCCATCACCATGCACCTTCCGTATTTTTCCTCGGCGGTGCCGGAAAAAACCGTGAAACTTCCCTATGCCTATATCGTCCCGGCCGAGTGGAGTGCTGTTATTGAAAGATTGAAAATCCACGGAATCAGGATCACAGAACTTAAAAGGGATGCCACCGTAAGGGTTTCCACATGCCGCTTTAAAAATCCCAAATGGCAGCAAAACCCGTATGAAGGCCGTCACCCCTTGACAAACATAGAATACGATGACATGGAAGAATCCCGTGTTTTTCCTGCAGGATCGGCACTTGTTGAAGTAATGCAGCCGGCAGGGCGCATCATTCCTCATATCCTTGAGCCACAAGGGAATGGCTCATTTGTTTACTGGGGCTTTTTTGATGCAGCCTTTGAACAGAAGGAGTATGGGGAATCCTATGTAATAGAGAAAATGGCCAGGGAGATGCTGGCTGAAACTCCGGGACTGAAACAGGAGTTTGAACAAAAAAAAGCGTCAGATACGGCCTTTGCAAAAAACCCGCAGATGATTCTTAACTGGTTTTACAGCAAATCACCCTATACCGATAACCGGAAGGGAGTTTACCCGGTCGGAAAAATCTATGACGAAAAGCTCGTTGAATCGCTTAAGCAATAATCAGAGGTTTACCTGCAGCAATACTTCCGATAATGGCGGCGGCGGTAATCCCCTTTGCCTTGAGCCCTGCAAGCAGCGCTGATGCGTTGTCTGCAGGTACCGATATCAGCAATCCCCCCGATGTTTGGGCATCTGCCAGGATGAACTTCATCAGTTCCGGAGTTTCAGGACTCCATCTGATCACCCGCTTTACATAATCCAGGTTGTTTTTGGTGCCTCCGGGAATGGCTCCTGCGGCTGCGTATTCCCAGGCTGCATCCATCACAGGGATGTCTGCTATATTTAAAACAGCCTGTACCCCGGCTCCCTCCACCATCTCCTTCAGATGTCCGAGCAGCCCGAACCCAGTCACATCGGTGCATGCATTCACTCCGAAGCCGATCATAACCTCTGCTGCGACACGGTTGAGTTCAGCCATCACCTGCATCACCTGGCTGGTAGCTGTTTCGCTGGCAAGCCCCCGTTTGATGGCGGTTGTAATGATCCCGGTTCCGATGGGTTTGGTGAGGATCAACCGGTCGCCCGGCTGTGCGCCTGAATTACGCAGGATACTACCCGGGTGAACCAGCCCGGTTACGACCAGCCCGAATTTAGGCTCGCTGTCTTCAATGCTGTGCCCCCCTATCACCTGGATTCCGGCCTCTGCAACTTTATCATTTGCACCTTTCAGTATCTGCTCCAGGACCTCCATGGGGAGTTTCCTGTCGGGAAACCCCACGATGCTCAGTGCAAAAACGGGCTTACCTCCCATTGCATACACATCGCTCAAAGCGTTAGCAGCAGAGATGGCTCCATACATATAAGGGTCGTCAACCACGGGCGGAATGAAATCGACGGTCTGAACAATGGCAGTGGTCTCATTGACCTGGTATACCGCAGCATCATCCGACGTTTCATGGCCCACCAGGATAGCCGGGTTGTTTTTGCCCGGGAGGCCCGAAAGTATTTTCTCAAGCAGTTGTGGCCTGATCTTGCACGCACACCCCAGTGCATGGGTGTACTCCGTCAACCTGATCTCCACCCCAGCCCCCTGCATATGATAATTGGCATCCAGCACCTGATAATTGTCATCTAAAACTTGATATTCAGCACTTTCCATTTCTATCTCCACCCTTCGTTCCTCCACCCGATCACCTGCAAAGCCTAACTCGTCATTCGTAATTCGTAATTCATAATTCGCCCTCTCTCCCCTCCCCTTCAACCTGTTATACGCATTTACAATTATCGGAATCGCTTCTTCAATTTCCTCAGCACTGCTCATCCTCCCCACAGAAAACCGGATAGTTCCGATCGCATACTCCCATGGAACATTCATCGCCGACAGCACCCCCGACACTTCTGCCTGGTCGGCATGGCAGGCAGCTCCTGCAGATGCAGCCAATCCCTTCATCTCATCAAGCATCAGCGCAGCTTCAACACCCGGGAACCCCAGGCTCAGCGTGTTGGGCAGCCGCCTTTCAGGGTGGCCGTTTAACCGTACCTCCGGGATATCGTCCAAAATACCCCTGTGAAGCTTATCACGCAGGTCCTTCATGATTGACGGGGTGTTATGCCGCAGGGCATCCATGGCCAGTTCAGCTGCCATCCCGAGTCCGGCAATTTCCATCACATTTTCGGTTCCTGCCCGGAGATTTGACTCATGATCTGCTCCGTGCATCAGCTTTTCAAGTTTCACGCCCCGGCGGATGTAAAGCACCCCCACACCCTTCGGGGCATACAGCTTATGTCCTGCCACCGAAAGCAGGTCAATCCCTGATTTCCGAACGTTTACCGGGATTTTCCCGACCGACTGTGCAGCGTCGCAATGAAACAGGATGTTATGCTCCCGTGCCAGGCTGCCAATTTCGTCCACCGGTTGAATGGTGCCTGTTTCGTTGTTGGCATGCATTACAGTGATCAGGACGGTTTGCGGGGTGATCGCCCGCCTCACATCGGCTGCATCAACCATCCCTGAAGCGTCGACAGGCAGCCAGGTAATGTTGAATCCAAATTTTTCAAGAAAATGACAAACCTCAGTCACCGCCGGATGTTCAATACTGCTGGTGATGATATGGTTTCCCTTCGACCGGCTGACAAACGCAGCACCTTTGATGGCGAAATTATTTGACTCGGTACCACCACTGGTAAAAACAATCTCGTCGGGATGGGCATTCAGCAAGAGCGCAACCTGCTTCCTTGCTTTTTCCACTGCCAGTTTTGCTGAAACGCCATATGCATGCATACTTGACGGGTTTCCAAAATATTGCTCCAGGTATGGCCTGATGGCGTCAATCACAAGCGGATCCATCGGCGTGGTTGCATTATAATCAAGGTAAACAGGATTCATTTCATTGGTTTTTTTCGGCTGTTCTGATAATGCGGACGGCATCTTTTTTCATTTCTGATCCGCTGATAACAATGGGGCGAATGTCCTTGCTGTTTCTCCGGTTCATTGAAAACTGGTAAGCTTTGTCGTAGTAAGTAAGCACAATCCTGGCCACAACATCAAATTGCCCGGTTTCCACTGCTGAAAGTGCTTCTTTTGCTTTGTCTCCGCCGAGGCGGTCGGCAATCCTCGTGACAGAGGCTTTGAGCAGTGCGGCATCAAACCCGGCATACTCCCTTACAAGCCTCGCGATCCGCTCTTCCTTCTCCAATTCAACCCGGACCAGCATTCCATTGGTAATGTGCTCGTTCATGGGATCAGGCATGGTGACACGTCCGATCGTGCGGCTCTCATCTTCAACCCAAACCCGTTGCGACAGGTCAATCTGCGACCAGCAGGCATACAGTTCATTCTCAAATTGCTCGGTTGTGGGTTGTGCCGGTTGTCCGAGTGCCCCAAAGGCAGAACCTTTATGACATGCCAGTTTTTCAAGATCAATTACCTGTTCGCCTTCTGTTGCGATAGCCTGCAACAACTCTGTTTTCCCGCTGCCCGTGTACCCGCCCAATACAATGACATGCGCAGGCCTGGCAAGCGCTTCACGGATATACTTCCGATAGGCCTTATAACCTCCTGCAAGCAGGTAAACATCATACCCGGCAATACTGAACAGCTCAGCCATCAGAGCGCTTCGCAACCCGCCCCGCCAGCAATGTACCCGTAACTTCTTTTGCGGGGATGCAAGTTTTTCAACAGCCCCCAGAAACTCATCCGTTCGTGGCAGTGCCAGGTCAAGGCCTTTCAATATGGCATCTTCCCTGCACGACTGCACATAAAGGGTTCCAACCTCTGCACGCCCGGAATCACTGAAAACAGGGATATTCCATGCACCCGGAATGTGGCCCTGGGTGAACTCACCGGGTGAACGCACATCAATCACCGGTACTTCGGCAGCTTGATTCAGAAAGGTGGTCGGTTCAACAGGCCGGATCATCGGTTGTATTTGAGTATTCGTCAAAAATAGGCCTGTTTTCCCAGTTAACCAAGATTAATGTGGTACTTTTATCATGCACAATTTCCCGCTCTATGGCTTCTGGGAAATGGATCGTTGAAAATGAACAGGGACCTTCAACCGACCTGAGCACCTGTTCTGTGTCACGCCATCCGTATGTTGATCTGCACTGGCGGTTGATTTACACAGACGGAATTGCGGCAATTTTCGCCAATGACAACGATGCTGAAAAGATACCGGAGATGGATTTTTCCAGGCTCCTTTCAACCGAGGCTCCTGAATCCCGGTTTTCCTTTAAAGATTGGTGCAGTGCCGGTTTCCTTGGAAACCGGCAGGCAGCCAGGCTGATTGAATTGCATTGCAATCGGTAATAATTCCTACCTTTGCATCCTAATTAAACTACGATGAGCGATTCCATCCATCACGAATGCGGCATCGCCCTGGTCCGCCTCCTGAAACCGCTTGAATTCTACCAGGCTAAATACGGCACCGCATTCTACGGTCTGAATAAACTGCACCTGCTGATGCAAAAGCAACATAACCGCGGTCAGGACGGTGCAGGCATCGCAAGCATTAAATTTGACCTTGAACCGGGAACAAAATTTATCAACCGGATCCGGTCGGTTGCCAGTGCCCCCATCCAGGATATTTTCAACCAGGTTATTGCCAATCTGAAGGATATTGAAGAACGGCACCCGCAACGGCTCCAGGACGTGCAATGGCTCAAGCAAACCTTTGGTATGCTTGGCGAGTTGTACCTTGGCCACCTGCGTTACGGCACGTTCGGAAAGAACAGCATCCTGAACCTCCATCCGTTTGTGAGGCTGAATAACTGGATGACCAAAAATCTCGTCCTGGCAGGAAATTTCAACCTGACGAATGTTGATGAGCTTTTTGAAAAACTGATTGACCTGGGGCAGTACCCCGTTGAAACAAGCGATACCGTTACCATCCTTGAAAAAATGGGACACTTCCTGGATGCTGAAAATGAGGTACTTTACCAGAAATTCAAGAATCTTGGATTTCCGAAGCGCGAGGTAACCTTCCAGATTGCAAAACATCTGAATGTTCAGAAAATTCTTCGTGAATCAGCCAAAACGTGGGACGGCGGGTACGTTATTGCCGGGATGTTCGGCCACGGGGATGCATTTGTCATGCGCGATCCTTCAGGTATCCGTCCTGCCTATTATTATCACGACGATGAGATTGCCGTTGTCACCTCCGAACGCCCTGCCATTCAGACTGCACTGAATTTAAAATTTGACGATATCCGCGAACTGCAGCCGGGACATGCACTCATCCTTAAAAAGGACGGTAAAATCACCGAAAAAGAGTTCAGCAAGCCTTTGGCCAAAAAGCCGTGTTCATTTGAGCGCATCTATTTTTCGAGGGGAACGGATAAAGAAATTTACCGTGAGCGTAAAAAACTCGGAAAACTTCTTACCCCTGCCATTCTCAGCGCCATCAATCACGACGTTGAAAACACGGTGATCTCCTACATTCCGAATACGGCTATTGACGCCTATTACGGGCTGATTGAGGAGATGGATGTCTTTTGCGATAAAATCAAGATAGACCGGATCCTCGATGCAGGAAAATCGCTGGACCAGGAAAAGCTGAAAACAATATTCCAGCTGAAGCCTAGAGCTGAAAAAGTCGCTGTTAAAGATGTAAAACTCCGCACATTTATCACCCGCGACTCCCAGCGTGACGACCTTGCGGCACATGTTTACGATATCACCTACGGAAGCATCCGCCGGGACGTTGACAACCTTGTTGTCCTTGACGATTCAATTGTAAGGGGAACAACTCTGAAGCAAAGTATTCTTCGCATCCTTGACAGGCTTGGCCCGAGAAAAATTGTCATCGCCTCTTCAGCGCCCCAGATACGCTACCCCGACTGCTACGGCATCGACATGGCCAAGATCACCGACTTCATCGCATTCAAGGCAGCCATAGAACTACTGAGGGATACGCATCAGGAGCATATTATCAATGAAGTTTATGTTAAATCAAAAGAACAGGAAAAGCTGCCCAAGGAAAAAATCATCAACCATGTGAAGGAGATTTACCTCCCTTTTACTGCGACAAGGATTTCTGAAAAAATTTCGGAATTATTGACTCCTACCAACTGCAAGGCCAGCGTTCAGATTGTTTTTCAAACAATTGACGACCTCCATGAAGCCATTCCCAACCATAAAGGCGACTGGTACTTTACAGGTGATTATCCAACACCGGGAGGCAACAAAGTGGTGAACCGCGCCTTTATCAACTATATTGAGGGGAGAAACGAGCGGGCTTACTAAAATATGCGAATGACGAATACGGGAATATGCGAATGAAGCGCTATCATTCGCTATTCGCATATTCGTCATTCGCATATTTGTAATTTCCTGATTTAAATCAGTCCCGCCTGTTTCTGCTATTCTTCAATAGCATCTGCAATTCGCCTGGCAATATCTGCAAACTCCTCCGGAGTGAAACTGAGTTTAGGTTTCCTGAAATCCATGTCATACAGCGTCTTCAAAGGGATCAGGTGGATGTGTGCGTGGGGAACCTCCAGCCCGATAACAGTGATCCCTATCCGTTTGCAGGGAACCACCTTTTCAAGAGCTTTGCCAATTTTCCTGGCGTAATTCCACAAACCTGCATGAAGGTCATCCTCCATGTCAAAAATATAATTTACCTCCATTTTAGGGATAACCAGTGTATGACCCTCCTGTAGCGGATTTATATCCAGGAATGCCAGGAAATTCTCATCTTCGGCTATCTTGTAGCATGGGATCTCTCCATTGACAATGCGTGTGAATATTGTTGACATTTCTACCCGTTTTTCCGTGATATTTCATCAATTTCAAAGGTAATTTTTCCGGCAGGAACAGTGATTTCAACCGTTTCGCCTATACTTTTTCCCAAAAGTCCCTTCGCAATCGGAGAACTGACCGACAATTTCCCGATTTTAATATTTGCCTCATTTTCAGGCACAAGAGTGTAAATCACGTGTGTCCCGTTCAGCGTATTCCGGAGTTTTACAGTTGAAAATATCAACACTTTGGTATTGTCAAGTTTCCTTTCATCAATGAGCCTGGCGTTGTTAACCAGCTCCTGCAGTTTGGAGATCTTCAGCTCAAGCATGGATTGCGACTCTTTGGCCGCAGAATATTCTGCATTTTCCGACAAATCACCCTTGTCCCTGGCTTCAGCAATCTGCCTGGAAATAGAAGGCCGTTCCACTGTTGTTAGCTGATGCAAATCCTCCCTCAGTTTTTCCAAACCTTCAGGTGTGTAATATTTAATGTCCGACATTTCAAGGGTTGTGTTAGTGGTTATAATAAGCCAAAAGACCCTATGGAAGGGTCCTTTGTATGAAGTAATGAAGTTAGTGTAAAGGTTATACCGAGTTGTTAAAAATTAAATTTAATACCAACACTGTGCGTTCCTGAGAAAGGGTTGGTCGCCCTGTATGAATAATCAATCGCCAGTCCGGATTCCTTCTCCTTGTTAAATGGAACAGAAACTGTGAATCCAAGGCTGGGCCCTGTGAAAACAGTTCCACGCTCGCCCAGATCTGCGCTGAACATGCCGCTCTGATAGGTATAACCGGCACGAAGTTGCAGGTAATACTTCAGGGAGTATTCAAGTCCGAGGATGAACTGATCCTTTGAAAATGAGTTTGAATTAAAGTTCCCTGCCAGGGTGATCCGGTGCATTTCACCAATATAGAAATCATAAGAAGCGCCAATACGCAATGTAGCAGGAAGTTCGTACGTGGCAGAACGCTGCTCTACGGTAAACTGGTCGTTTGCATTATCATGGGTGGGGATTACACCGCGGAAAGACAAACCGTCGCCGCTGAAATGCATGGGCGCTCCAACATTCTTAAGGGCGATTCCGAACTTGATCTGCTCCTTCTCCCCGGTAACATATTGAATACCGGCGTCGATGGCAATCGCAGTGGCACTGGCATCCGAAATTGATTCAGAAACCAGCTTTATGGCCAAACCTCCATAGATGCTGTTGGAAAAAGCCTTGGCATAGGCGAGGTTGATGTTCATATAGCTGGGCTTGAACGAACCGGCGCCACCATCAGGCTGACCCACTGTTGTAACATCTATCTCCCCGAAAGTCATAGACATGACAGCTGCTGTAAGGACACCGCCATTTGAACCTAATTTCTGGCTGAGACCGAAAGCCATGATATTCACATCTGATCCTTTCAACCAGTTTGTATAGGAGAAAATAATGTCAGTACCCTTGGTAAAGCCTGTTCCTGCAACATTGGTAAACAATGCCTCAAGGCCATGCCCGCAGGAAGTGCCAACGCCGCCCCATCCTGAACTCCTGGCCCAGGGATTGATCAACAGTTCGGCAGCGCCTGCCTGACCGGAACGGTCTTTATTCCCAGCTGTTACTTTATCCTGGGGCAACAAAACCATCCCCATCAAGAGTATTGCAACCAAGCCGCTATATATATTTTTCATAATTCTGGAATTTTTTGTCGTTATCATATTATAAATCGTAAATGCCGTTACAGTGAGTTCAAGTCAACAGGGCGTAATATTCCGAACCATTTGATGGTACGTTCACCCAGCCCGTCGGCCTTGACATGGATCAGGTAAACGCCACCGGCAATCGGAATCCCGGCAAAGTTCTTTAAATCCCAGTCAAGTGAAGTCTTGGCGTCGGTGTTCAATCCTGCAGTAGAACCGCGTGGCAGTGTAATCCCCGATTTATCCACATTGAACTGGCGAATCACGGTTCCGCTCATGTCAAATATGGTAACCAGGCATTTACTTGGCAGATTCACAATTTTAATACGGTTATCAAGCTGATTCCGCTCATAATCATCGTATGCGAAATAGGGGTTCGGCACAACGTTGATCTTGTCAAGATCGGTTGTAGCCTGCGCCGTGTTGTTCATGGATGTTGAAATGGAATTCGTGTTAAAGGTATACATCGGGTAATTCCGGTTGATGGTATCTGTTGACCCGTCAGGCATTGGCGTTGAATAATACCTCTGGTATGGTTTGGATATCCTGATTTTGCTTGTCACAGCGTTGCTCAGCCATGTTTGACCAGGAACAGACAACGGGATATTTACATACATGGCAGTACCGAAAGCATATGTTTTAATAGCATTGTTTTTCGGCAATTGAGTCATGAGGTAAGCACCTCCGTCATAGGCAGGGAAATCCAGTTTAAGTCCCTGCTGAACAGGATAAGAATAATGGTTCATGATATATACGTAGTGCTGGCCACCGAAAACTGCAGTACCGGCATCATCATAAACCCTGCTGGACGGATTCCACAACATATCACGGCCATTGTCGGCAACAAGCCACGAATTTTCACCAAACATGATGTTAAGACGTTCACCAGTTTCAAGATTGATTGCATAGCCCGGGAACCAGCCCATACCCGTTGCACTGAGATAGCTGGAATTGAGCTGGGGATCATCACTCACAATCCCTGTGTCGCCGTTTACATTCACAGACGGAGAATAACGAGCTCCGAAAAATTTAGCGCCGCCAAAAGCAAGTTTTGTGTTCGGACACAATTCAATGACGGGGCACCTTGACCAGTATTTTTTATCCGGTGTAATCACGATGTCTACGCTGGCAATATTCGAAATATTTGAATACGTTTTTGACACTTTGGAGAAGGCCGGGCCGATTGCAAGTTCTTCACCCTGGGGATTGCTCACAGAGATCTTGTCGCTGCTGGCAGTAAGACAGTATGGTGCCCATACCCCTGACTGGATTTTCTGGAAATTCTTGTTCGGGTCAATAGGCTGACCGGTTGTTCCGGCTGCCATATTCCAGTCATAATAATGGGTATCAGATCCTTTATAGGTGCCTGAACGAATCCAGTTCGCGGATGATTCCGGAACATCACTGTCAGGAACACCTGCCAGCCATCTTTTTGAACTGTCAGCATATATCTGCGGTGAAGCATAAAGGAGACCATTGCTTGATGTAACAGAACCCCTGATAGAGTCACCGGCATTGGGTGCCTGAACAATAGTGAGGGCGATACCCAGGTCAAGGAAACACTGCTCATTCTGATAAATGGTCGTTGTGTCGGCCCGGTAAGTTGTGCCTGTTTTATTGTTGGTCAATGTCCATTTGCCGAAGAGGATCTTCTTGGTATTGGTGAATGGGTTGCCCACCTTGACCTGTACCATAGAATCAAATCTGACTGTATAATCTCCTCCTACAACATTCAGCGGATCAATAACTTTCACCTGTAACGGACCCTGTGAAGGCAGGTAGGTAGGTTTGTAGGAAATTGGATAATCAGCATCTCCGAGTTTTGTTTTCGTAGAGTCAATGGCCGGTTTGTCAAGGATCTCAGCGACAGATTCCGGAGAGAGTTCAAGTATCAACCCTCCGTTACCCTGGCCCTGGATACGGGTAATCACCGGACCCTGGCCATATGATGAATTGGCAACAACTCCCAGCGGGATATGTGGTATTGCCGTATAAACCTTGATGTTGCTTCTGCCGCGCAGATAGGGTTTCTTTTGACCGTCAAGTGACAGTGGTTCAGTGGGGATATATTTCTTAAAGTTGTTATATCCGTAGGCAACAGCCAGGAAATAATATTGTTTGTGGTTGACCAGTTTGTTGTTGTTCTCACTGGTTGGGAACATGTCGGTTGTTAACACAAAAGAATGCCTGATACCTTTATCTTCACCGGTCACCATCACCTGGCCTGAATTTCCGCCGATATTCTGGTCATAGTTCCAGTTAACAAGTTTTCCAACGCCGTTCTGTACGTCGCACTGCGCAACAATACGCGCTTTGTTGTTATCATCAAGATCAGCAGCAGACACTGTGGCATCTTTTAACTGGTAAACCTGGTAACCTTCAAACCTGTACAATGAGTCGGTGCTGCGGATGGTCGGGTCAACTTCTGCATATTTTTCATTGAAGTTGTTGCCGAGATCGTTCCACTTGCGGTTTGACAGGTAGATGATCACTGAATTAGGAAGTTCCTCAATGCTAATGTCAGGTGCGTTCGGACCGTTCAAAACAGCAAAGCAGTTGTCAAACAGGCTCTGTGCTTTATCGTCAACCTGCTGCAACAATCTGACAGATTCTTCGGCAGTTCCTGAAATGGAACGTGCCCATGGAATACCAACGGTAATATAGTTACATGCACCCGGCTCAAGTTTAAACGGACCGGCTGATTGCATGAAACGACGGTCAGAAGGGTTGTTCCCTGCTGTAACCTCCGTCCATTCTTTCGGACCGTTGGGAGGATTGCCACCGGTACCCCAGTCGCAGATATCCGTGATGCCCGGGAACATAAAATCACATTCAGGACCAAGGCTGCCAGGAGAGCCAACATGGGCGTTGCCACCGTAAATCATTTTTGAATTATCTTTCCAGATACCGCGCAGGAACAGATAATATTCCGGGGCATAATCAGGATCCTGCATATACTCGGGGACACCGGAGTTGCTGTTATTATGGTAAACAAAACGGCGCATTCCGTAACGCTCGTTATCCGTAATTCCGTCACCAAAATTCACCCCGTTGATGGCTTCTGAGCGAACGATGAATTCAGCAGAGTCAACACCGGTTGGGCCATATTTCATGTAAATTTTTGACCCGTTCAGGCTCACGATGTCGCAGCTGCCCTTGAATGACGGTCCTTTAATACCGGTTCCTTTGTAGGAAGGATTGTCATATCCGTCGGGATCCATATAAGGGCCCTGGAAAAAGTCAACACCGATTGCGGGAGGGTGCTGGCCGTAAGCATAACTCTGACCGGTACCATCAACAGGTGTACCGTTATAGCAATATCCGAGTCCGCGGTTTACATCACAACCAACAAAGTCATCGTTGGCATATCCGAGGTCAGGGTCAACCCACTGGCTGAAATAGGTGCCGGTGAGGGTATAAGTTGAACGGTTGATCAGCTCATATGAATAAAATGTCATGTTGTTGATTTCGTCGTTGGTAGCGAAGGCAAAATACTGTGCCCTGATCTCCATCCCGATAGGTTCTCCTGTTGTTTCTGAATGGTAGCTTCCCTTATCGTTATATACACTCCACAGCGTCTGGTCACCCTTGAGAACCTGGTCAACGAGGATACCCATGGTATCGGCATCGCCACCGTTCTTGATCTTTGCACGGGCAAGGCGTTCACCAGGTTTCAGGTTCACCGGGCACAGCCTGTTGGAAAGATCATAAAAAGGATAGTCACCCTGCTTCGGGTCGTAATTACCGTCCCCGTTCACATCCACAAAGGGTGCAAGGTAATACGCCTGTCCTTTGGCTTTGCTTCCGTGGGCAGGATAGTCGGTAATTGATTTTGGAATGGTATAATTAGGAAATTCTGCCTGGTTGTCCCACCATGCCACGAACTCCTGAACTTCAATCCTGGTCATCGGGTAAAGCCTGTCATACTGGGCGCAGGTTTCAGAACTGATAGCGGCCGTACCGTCTACAGTCAGAGGGCCGGGCCAGAAGTCATTCTTCGTATGGGCCGAGGCAGTGGTAGGTCCCTGGCCATACCGGTATGCTGCAAGTTTAAGATTGTTATTGACATCAATACCACCGATCCAGAGTGAGAAAGAAAACATGGATGTTTTCTTTGATCCCTTCGGAATTTCATATTCGGCGTTTTCAAGGAACCATCCGTTGCCATAGGAATAGCAAAGGGTCCTGACGTTATTGATGTCAAGATACTTATAACTAGATCCCGAGGCACACCCGGCTGCGGTTTCCTTGATTGTATTGGTGCTCTTCATGCCGCTAACCTTGTGAAATTCCTCTGCAGGAAGAACATTTGAGACCATTATACAACAGAGTGTAATCACTAAAAAGCGAAGTATATTTTTCATAGTTGCATTATTTTTTAACATACCGGAATTTCTTCTCTTTAACATTGTCAAACACATTAGAAGTTGAACATTACACCCAATCTGATGGTCCGAGGTGAACTGTAACGGTAAGGATTATTCATCTGGATTGAGTAAAGATCACGGAAAGACTGCGGATCAACCTGCTGGCTGATAGCATTCTGCCATTCCGGTGCTGTAAGGAACCCATCGTCTGATGAACTTCCTGTTGCAGGATAAACAGCAGTTACATTCTGTGTGTTTAAAAGGTTTGCAAATTCAATGTAAACATTGATCGTACCCTCATTTTTCTTGCTGAGTGCAAAATTGAAATCTTTGTCAAAACGGGCGCTGATCAGGAACTGCCAAGGTAAACGGGCACCGTTGATGCTTCCTTTGATCGGGCCCATGGCGCCATAAGGCAGAATTTTGCTGGTTTGCGTATATGGTGTACCGGATCCCCCGGTCAGTGTTACGTTTGCACCGAGGTTGGAAAGTATCTGCACCGGGGCTTTGCCGCTCTTGTTGCGGTTGATCACCGGTCCGTTGTAATCTTTTCCTCCACCCCAGCGGTAGTCAAAGCTGATGTTGAACTGGTGGCGGCGGTCAAAATTCAAAGGATTCAGGGTACGGAGGTTTGGCTGGTCTGAACGGATAATTGTTCCTGCAGCATCCGGGTCTGAACCTGTACCGTCTGCAAACTGCAGGGTATAGTTGAAACGAAGCCTTGCATTGCCCGACCGGCGAAGGTCATAGGTAAGGGTAAGACCTTTTACGGTACCAAAGTCAATATTGGTATAGGAGTAGTAAGTTTTGGGGTAGGCTCCGGTCAAACGGTACTGCTGAATCTGGTCGCGCATTTCACGATAGAACACCGCCAGTTTGAGGGAGGATGAATTGTTTATCTTCTGCTGGAATCCCAACTCATAGTCAATGGTTTTTTCCGGTTTCAGGTTCGGGTTGTTGATGGTTCCCGATGAACCGGTAACACCGATGAAGTAATAGCTGATCGGTTGAATCTGAACTTCTGCAGATGAAGGACGCTGTGTAAGAATGTCGTAGTGGGCATAGAACAACGCATCATCACTGATCGGGAAAGAGAAGGAGATACGTGGCATCCAGTTTGTCTGGGGGTCATAATCCTCAAACACATTGGCCTGGACAGTTTTATTGGACGGATCAACCAGGTAAGGCTGAACACCGTTTCCACGGTCAAGTACGCGGGCAGGGTCAGTGATGGTGCTTCCCTCAGAATTATACCAAACGTTATCGTTGCGGTAACCGGTAATGAGCGTGGGGTTTTGTGCATCGTCAACATACACTACATAGTTGCTTCCCATGGTGGTAGGATGCCCGATCGATGTTCCATTGAGCTGGGAAACTTCTCCAACGGTTTTGGCAGGATAGAACAGGTAAGGATCTTTCAGTACAGGCTGGTTTGCATCGAAGCGGTCAACCCTGACACCGATGTTGAAGATGAGATCCTTGAAAGCGAATTTATCCTGGATATAACCGGCAATATAAATTGGCTGGTAAGGTCCGATGGCCCGGGTCAGATTTCCGTTTGCATCTCTCTGTGTGAAGAAATCGTCAAAGCTGACACTGCCTTTCGTTTTGTTACCCATGTAATCATAGCCGTAGTAACCAACAATCGGGGCACCGTCGTGCAGCACTTCATCCGCGCTGAACATATCCATTGAAAGCATGGGGCCTGCGGTGGAAAGGGTGTGAAGCTCCATGTTCTTGTCGTAATAGTTGATGGTGTTTTTTGAAAAGTCGTAGGAATACATATCAATCCAGTCGGTTCCGTCAACAGGCAGACCAAGTTTCTTGCGGAGGTTGATATCAAAGTTCTGCTGCAGGGTTGGTACATAGTTACGGTAATAGTTGATCGTATCCATGAACACACCGTTGCGGTAGATCGGCTGGGGGTTAGCCAGGTCAAGGTCTTTAAGCTGGGCATTCACAAGGCCGCGCATACGGTCCCAAAGCTGGACGCCAACATTTGTATAACCTGAACTCTTCCGCTGCTGGTATTGCAATCCAAGCTGGATTTCGTGATTTCCGAAGTCGGCTGCAAATGAAGCATTCACAGCAACCTGGTCAAATGCATTTTCGCTGTATCCGTTTGGCCTGTTACCGATGGCGGCGATAGATCCGTTAAGGCCACCGTATGGGGCAGTCGGTTCCATACCGTTAACAAGGCCTTTACCTGAAATAATCTCATCAATATTCTGATAATGCCCTGTCGGGTCGTCAAACAGTCCGTAATACTGTTCTGTCCAGTTAGCTGATTCAGGGTTTAATTCAGACCTGTTGAAAATGACGATGGTATCGCGGGTTCCGTTCTGGAGATGGCCCCATTGCTGAAGGACAGAGTCATAGGCAAGTGCAGGGGTATAGGCCCGGATGGTATGAGTGGAAAAGCTTCCGATGTATCCGTACTCAAAAAAGTTAGCCTTATGCTCGGCATCTTCGGTTTTAGAACTTCTCCGGGTAAAGTCGGCGCCGATGGAGTAATAGATGTTCTTTACAAAACTCTTGCTGTCGGGAGCCGCCGGGAAGCGCTGTGTAAAGCGTCCGTTCACACGCCATTCAAGTAAATTTGAATGTGAGTTGTTGTCCCAGTTCATCATGGCATTGGCATAGCTGAAATTCCTGCTGTCCTGCCAGTTGAAAGTACCGCCAAAGGAGATGTTGATGGTAGGGGCTACACGGAAATCAAGTTTTCCTGAAACATTGATGTTTGTTCCGGCAGAATTGAGGGTGGTCTTGGTTTTCTCCAGCTGATCATACGTCAGGAACTCAGAGTTATAGAATACAGCATTGCTGAGGCCGTATAAACGCAACGGAGCCGTATTCAGGCTATTTCTCACATCATCCTTCACCTTGTAGAGCGGGAAAGCTGCAGGAGCTCCATCCTTCTGGTAGATAAAGTCACCGGCAAGGAAGAAACCCATGATAGGCGTTTTATAACCGCGTACTGTATCCTTTTTGGATACCAGCGGTCCGGTAAAATTGACACCAAGACGGTTATAACCGAAAGCATCAAGATACTGTGACGTTTGGAGGTCGACACCGCCGGAGAAAGCCTTTGAAGGGCCTTTGGTTGTAACGTTGATAATACCGCCGGTTGCGTCGCCGTAGGCTGCAGGGGTACCCCCGAGGATAACTTCAACCTGCTCAATCGCGCTTTGCGGCAGGGAGTTACTTCCTGTTACACGGATACCGTCAATAAAATAAACTGTACCTGATGCACGCTGGCCACGCATACTCGTGATGTTGCCGTTCGCATCCGTTGACACACCACCCACTGTGGTTGCCACGGCACCGGCCGATTTGTTGGCCATTTTAGAAATTTCTTCAGATGTTACTGTACCACCGGATGTTGTCTGGTCCTTGGAGATCAGAGGCACCTTGTAATCAACCACCTCAATTTCATTAAGGGTAGTCGTAGATGCTTCCAGTTCAACATTCTGGAAGGTGATCTTGTCAGGTGATACATAAATCCCCCTGTACATAAAGGGCTTGTAGCCAACAAAACTTGCCTTGAGGTCAACCTTACCGGGAGGGATCGGCTTGATGGTGAAATTGCCATCAAAATCGGAGGTGGAACCTCCAATCTGGACACCCCCCACTTCTGCCACCACATTGGCAAAGGAGATCGGTTCTTTGGTCGCCTTGTCAATAATTTTTCCCTTCAGTGTTCCTGACCCTGTTTGTGAAAACACCAACACACTTGTTGCCAGTACAAAACCAATAGTAAACAGTAAATTTCTTAACATACCATACAATTTTATGTTAGATTATGATTGCGCTTATAAAAGGCGGTAAATGTAATAATTATTTAAAATCAAACAGAAAATTATTTGAACCCCTAATCAAATATATAACCATTCTAAATTAGTCGGAAGTCTAATATACAAACTGCTTTAAACGATCGGCCAACCGGAAAAAAGCAGAGGTAAAACCGGCTTCTTCAATGCACAGACGGAGTCCGATTTCTCGACTCTTTTTTTGTCCTTTTCATGTTAGAACGGGTTGATTTGGACTGTATTTTGTTATGGTGTTTGACGGCGTTGTTGTATTCCTTCATGGCCTGTTTTTTCTTTTTGGTCCTTTCCCGTTCAATTTTTTTCTGGTTTACCTTTGCCTCCTGGGGCATGGATGCACCCTGCATGGGGACAGACACCATTACAAAAATACAAATAATCCATCTGACAGTGCTCATGATCATTGCATTAAAACTAGTTTGCATCCGGATCAAAAATAGGATTTATGACAATATTACATAGAACTGAACGTTAAATTTACGAAATTTGTATAATGATAAAACACTGTTCCAGAATATTTGTTAGGGTATGGCTGATCGCCGCCGTTTTCATGATGGGTTCTTCATCCTGCAAGAAGGAGACCGCTCCAAATGACATCCCCTATGTTTATGTGAATTTCCATATTGACCCGAACGGGACACAATATCTGAACTTAAATGCTGTAAACGGATGGGAAACCGTAACCGGCGGGTATAACGGCATCCTCATCTTCAGGAAATCGGTGAACGAATTTGCAGCGTTTGAGCGGGCCTGCCCTTATGATCCGGGAACAGAAGGCGCCCAGGTTCGGGTTGACAAATCCGGGATTACATGTTACTGCCCGGTATGCGGGTCCAAATTCATCATGGTTGACGGAACACCTTATGAAGGGCCGTCGCGGTATCCGCTGAAGCAGTATTCGACTATTTATGATGGGGTGATGCTGTATATTTCGAATTAGGTGAGCGGGTGAGCAGGCTGACGGGTGAGCGAGCGGACGAGCGGACAGGCGGACAAGCGGACAAAATAAAAAACGGGACCAGGTTTATTGGTCCCGTTTTCACAATTTTACCATTTTACCTTTTTACCATTTTCTAATACCTGTAATGTTCCGGCTTATAGGGCCCGTCAACATTCACACTCAGATACTCTGCCTGTTCCTTTGTGAGTTTTGTTAATTTAACGCCGATCTGCTCAAGGTGGAGCCTGGCTACTTCTTCGTCAAGGCGTTTGGGCAAACGGTAAACATTCACCTCGTAGTTATGCTGCCAGAGGTCAAGCTGGGCAAGGGTCTGGTTGGTGAATGAATTCGACATCACAAAAGACGGGTGGCCTGTGGCACAGCCGAGGTTCACAAGGCGGCCTTCTGCCAGCAGGTAGATGGCCCTTCCGTCAGGATAGATATATTTATCAACCTGCGGTTTGATGTTTACGGTTTTAATGCCGGGCCAGTTGGTAAGCTGTTCCACCTGGATCTCATTGTCAAAATGCCCGATGTTGCAGATAATGGCCTGATCTTTCATCTGTGACAGGTGAACAGCTGTGATCACATCCTTGTTTCCGGTGGTGGTCACATAGATGTTACCCTCAGGAAGTGCGTCTTCAATGGTACTTACTTCAAATCCCTCCATGGCTGCCTGCAGCGCACAGATCGGATCAATCTCGGTCACGATCACGCGGGCACCGTATGAGCGCATCGAATGCGCACAGCCTTTGCCAACGTCGCCATAGCCCAGTACCACCACCACTTTGCCTGCAATCATCACGTCAGTGGCACGTTTGATACCGTCGGCCAATGACTCGCGACATCCGTAGAGGTTATCAAATTTGGATTTGGTCACAGAATCATTCACATTGATGGCAGGTACGAGCAGCGCACCCTTTTCCTGCATCTGGTAAAGCCTGTGAACGCCGGTGGTGGTCTCTTCAGAAACACCTTTCCATTCGGCAACAGTGCGGGTCCAGCGGGTTTTATCCTCAACATAAATTTCCTGGAGCTGTTTCATGAATGCCTTTTCGTCTGCATTGTCAACAACCGTGTTCAACAGTCCCGGGTTCTTTTCAATTTCAAATCCTTTATGGATCATCATGGTTGCATCTCCCCCATCGTCAACGATGAGATTCGGGCCTTTTCCTTCAGGAAAACAGAGGGCCATATGCGTACACCACCAGTATTCATCAAGGGTCTCGCCTTTCCAGGCAAACACGGGGATTCCTTTTGCTGCAATGGCTGCCGCAGCATGATCCTGGGTTGAAAAAATATTGCAGCTGGCCCAGCGCACATCTGCACCCAGTTCGATCAGGGTTTCAATCAGAACGGCCGTCTGAATAGTCATGTGGAGAGATCCGCTGATGCGTGCGCCCTTCAGCGGCTTCTCAACAGAATACTTCCTGCGGATCGCCATGAGGCCCGGCATCTCTTTTTCAGCAATTTCTATCTCTTTTCTTCCCCATTCGGCCAGGGACATATCTGCTACCTTATATTTCATGTTTGATGACATTGCAGTGTTTTCCATTGTTCAAGAAGTTTGTAGTGATTCTTAGATTTGATTTGTCTGGTGATCCGTGAACTGACTGATCAGTATATATTTTGACGTAATGTCGTGTTTGTGTATGAATTGGATCACAAAAGTAGGTAAAAAACGGATATATCCTTATATAATATCGTATTTTTGTGACTGAATCTGAAAAATCACTGCAAATAAATGCCTTTTTTCCTGGAAATACACCCTGCCGAAGGAATCCATGCCGGGATCTGGCATATCACGGAAACCTCCGGGGAACTCCTTTCGCAGGTAAATTTAAGTGATTCAGAACGAACTGCTTTTGACACATTCCGCCATGATTTGCGTAAAAGACAATGGCTCGGCTGCAGGGCTCTTCTGCAACATCTGCTGAAACCGTTTCCTGCTGCTGTAATATATGACCGTAACGGCAAGCCGGGACTGGATTCGGGCAGCCGCCACATCTCCTTTTCCCATGCCGGTGATTATGCGGCCGCAGTAGTCAGCAGCAATAAACCCGCAGGAATAGACATTGAGAAGATGAAAGACCGTGTCGAAAGGGTCAAAGAACGCTTCCTGCATGCAGATGAACTGGCCGCCATCGGGCATGAAAACCGCCTTGAACAGTTGTACCTATATTGGTGCGGCAAGGAAGCGCTTTACAAAATAAACGGGAATCCGGATGTTGATTTCCGAAATGACATACATATTCATCCGTTTGATTACCTTTGCCATACCGATCAGATTTGCGGTGCAACTTTGAGTATAAACGGAAGTGCGTCAGATTACTCGCTTTTTGTGAGGACAGTGGGGGAATATATGTTGGTGGTGGCGTATTGAGGCGGATTGAGCATGGGGGCGGGAAGAATATATGAATGACGAATATGCGAATAACGAATATGCGAATGACGAATATGCGAATGACGAATATGGGAATGAGGGGAAGGAACAAGGGATTTTGCTGATATAAAAGAATATGACAACTGAATTGTATAATGCGATTAAGTCCCGCATCCTGGTCCTGGACGGGGCCATGGGAACGATGGTACAGCGGTATAAACTGGAAGAAGCCGATTTCAGGGGCGACCGGTTTAAAGATTTCGCCTATAATCTGAAAGGCAACAATGACCTCCTGACGCTTACAAAGCCAAATGTCATCCGAGAAATACATGAAGCCTACCTGGAGGCAGGAGCCGATATTGTTGAAACAGACACCTTCAACGCCAACAGGATCTCATTGTCCGACTACCATCTTGAACACCTGGCGTATGAATTAAATGTTGCCGCTGCCCAGCTTGCCAAAGAGGCAACGTCCAAATACAACGCCCTCACTCCTGAAAAACCGCGCTGGGTGGCCGGTTCCATCGGACCAACCAGTAAAACAGCATCCATGTCGCCGGATGTTCAGAATCCGGCATACAGGGCCGTGAGTTTTGACGATCTGTACCACGCTTACAGGGAACAGGCCCGCGGCCTGCTGGATGGTGGTGCAGATATTCTCATGGTGGAGACCATCTTTGACACACTCAACGCAAAGGCAGCCCTGATCGCAGTTTTTGATGAGATCAGCGAACGAAACCCATCCCCTGCAGGCGGCCGGAACGCTGAACCCCGGTTTCCTGTCATTGCCAGTGTTACCATTTCCGACAACAGCGGACGCACACTTTCGGGACAAACCCTGGAAGCTTTCCTGTATTCAGTGATCCATTTCGATCTCTTCGCCATGGGATTGAACTGCTCGCTGGGCGCGGCTGAACTGCGGCCCTACATTGAAGAACTCTCAACAAAGGCACCCTTCCCGATCATCGCCTATCCGAATGCCGGACTTCCGAACCAGTTCGGGGAATATGACCAGTCGCCGGAGGAAATGGCAACGCATATAAAGGATTTCCTTGACAACAGGTTTGTGAATATGATTGGCGGTTGCTGCGGCACCACCCCCGATCATATCTCAAGGCTTGCAGATCTTGCAAAAAAGGCACAGGTGCGTGAAGTCCCTGTAAGATCTCATGAATTAAGGCTCAGCGGGCTTGAACCCCTTACCATCTTTAAAGGGAGCAACTTCATCAACATCGGGGAGCGGACCAATGTAAGCGGATCAAGAAAATTCGCCCGTCTGATAAAGGAAGAAAAATATGAAGAGGCGCTTTCCGTAGCAAGGCAGCAGGTTGAAAGTGGCGCCCAGGTCATTGATATCAGCATGGATGAGGCCATGCTCGACGCAGAGAAGGCCATGGTGAATTTCCTCAACATGGTGGCATCCGACCCGGATGTTGCGAGGGTACCCATCATGATCGATTCATCCAAGTTTTCTGTTATCCATGCCGGGCTTAAATGCATCCAGGGTAAACCGATTGTCAATTCCATCAGTCTCAAGGAAGGGGAAGATTCTTTCCGGGAACATGCTGCCCTGTTGCGAAAATTCGGTGCTGCAACAGTCATCATGGCCTTTGACGAAGAGGGACAGGCAACATCACTTGACCGGCGTATCGTCATCGCTTCCCGGGCCTACCGGATCCTGACACAGGAGCTCGATTTCCCCCCGGAGGACATCATTTTCGACCCGAACATCCTTACCGTCGCCACCGGCATTGACGAACATGCCAACTATGCCATTGAGTTCCTGCATGCCGTGACCTGGATCAAGGAGAATCTTCCTTATGCCAGCGTCAGCGGGGGCATCAGCAACCTTTCCTTTTCATTCAGGGGCAACGACCCGCTCAGGGAAGCCATGCATTCGGCTTTCCTGTACCATTCCATCAAGGCCGGCCTTGACATGGGTATCGTGAACGCAGGGGCACTTCCCGTGTATGATGAAATCCCGAAGATGCTCCTGAAACTTGTCGAGGATGTGATCCTGAACCGGCGTAAGGACGGAACAGAGCGCCTGCTTGCCTATGCCGACCAGGTTACCGATTCCGGTAAAAGGGAAGAAACAGAGGCTGAATGGCGTTCGCTGCCAGTGGTGGAGCGGCTGAGGCACTCCCTGATCAAAGGCAATGCTGAATTCATTGACCAGGATATTGACGAAGCCATGCCTTTGTTCAACCTGGCCCTCAAGATTATTGAAGGCCCGCTGATGGACGGGATGAACCAGGTGGGCGACCTTTTCGGAAGCGGGAAGATGTTCCTGCCCCAGGTTGTCAAAAGCGCCCGCGTCATGAAAAAGGCAGTGGCACGGCTTACCCCCAGGCTTGAAGAAGAGAAAGCCGCGCTCAAAGGCTCGCCGCAAAACAACGGCCGCGTTCTCCTGGCCACTGTAAAGGGCGACGTGCACGACATCGGTAAAAATATCGTAGGGGTTGTGCTTGCCTGCAACAATTAC
Organism: uncultured Bacteroidales bacterium; assembly: GCA_903959905.1. Lineage (GTDB taxonomy): Bacteria > Bacteroidota > Bacteroidia > Bacteroidales > FEN-979 > CAIVAT01. The sequence continues at coordinate 42,474 of CAJBYO010000029.1, read as the reverse complement.
GAGGTGATTGATCTCGGCGTAATGGTACCTGCCGATAAAATACTTGCTGCCGCCAAAGAGCACAATGTGGATGTGATCGGGCTGAGCGGCCTGATCACCCCTTCACTTGAAGAGATGGTTCATGTTGCCAAAGAGATGGAGCGGCTGAATTTTAACATCCCCCTCCTTATCGGCGGTGCAACAACCTCCGACATCCACACTGCTGTTAAGATTGAGCCCCATTATTTCCAGTCGGTAATTCACGTAAAAGACGCCTCCAAGGCAGTGGGCGTTGTATCAAACCTGCTCTCCAGGGAGGTCAGAAAAGAGTATACCGATTCTATTAAAAAGAAGTACGAGACGATCCGCAACACCTATGATAAAAAGGCTGATCATACGTATGTTTCACTGATCGATGCACGGAAGAATCAACTGAAAACCGACTGGAAAACGGTACAGATCTGCCGTCCCCAGTTTACAGGCAATAAGGTATTCTTTGATTATTCCCTTGAAGAAATTGCAAAGTACATTGACTGGACTTTCTTCTTCCATGCGTGGAAAATGAACGGGAAATACCCTGCCATCCTTACCGACCCTGTTAAAGGTACTGAAGCCACGAAGCTTTTCAATGAGGCACAGAGGCTTTTAAAAGAGATTACCGGGAAAAAGATGCTGATCGCCCGTGGGGTTGTAGGCCTTTACCCGTGCAATTCAAACGGCGACGATATCGAGGTATATACCGATGAAACCTGTTCTAAAATTCTGACAACATTCCGTTTTCTCCGCAACCAGCAACAAAAGGAGCCCGGACAACCCAATTTATGCCTCTCCGATTTTGTCGCTCCGAAAAAATCGGGCATTGTGGATTACATCGGAGGGTTTGCCGTTACAGCCGGTTTGGGCGTTGAAGAATGGGTTGCCCGGTTTGAACAGGAACTTGATGATTACCAGGCCATCCTGATAAAGGTGCTTGCCGACAGGCTTGCAGAAGCCTTTGCCGAACTGATGCACGAACGCGTTCGCAAGGAATTCTGGGGCTATGCCAAAGATGAGCACCTGGAAGTTCCCGACCTGATCCGTGAAGAGTACCAGGGGATCCGTCCTGCCCCGGGTTACCCCGCATGCCCCGAACACTCCGAGAAGCGTACACTTTTCGACCTGCTTGAGGCTGACAGGAAAATTGACATGCAGCTGACAGAAAATTACGCCATGTACCCGGGGGCCTCTGTGAGCGGTTTTTACTTTTCACATCCGTTCTCACAGTATTTTAACCTGGGCCGGATAAGTAAGGACCAGCTGGTAAGTTATTCAAAACGGAAAAATATGAATATTGAACTCATTGAAAAATTATTGAATACTAACCTCAATTATTAACCATGAAAGTAATTGACCTCATTAATAAATCTTCCAAAACGCTGTTTTCCTTTGAATTGCTTCCACCGCTCAGGGGCCACAATATCAACAGCATTTACCGCACCATTGACCCGTTGCTTGAATTCAACCCATCTTTCATCAACGTAACGTATCACCAGGAAGAGGTAGTATATAAAAAGCATGAAAACGGCCTCCTTGAAAAGAAAACCGTTAGAAAACGGCCCGGAACCGTTGCAATTTCGGCCGCCATCAAATATAAATACCCTGATGTGGAAGTGGTTCCGCATATCATTTGCGGCGGTTTCACCAAGGAAGAGACGGAATATGCCCTTATTGATTTTCACTACCTTGGAATCGACAACATCCTTGCCTTGCGTGGCGATGCCCCGAAAAACCAGCGCACCTTCACCCCTGAAAAAAACGGGCATGCCTTTGCCAGCACCCTGGTAGCGCAGATCACCGACATGAACAGGGGCAAATACCTTGATGACGAGATGCAGAATACCTTCAGCACCCAATTCTGTGTCGGCGTTGCCGGATATCCTGAAAAACACATTGAATCGCCCAACCTGGCCTATGACATGAAGTTCCTCAAGGCCAAGATTGACGCAGGGGCAGAGTATATCGTTACCCAGATGTTCTTTGACAACCGGAAATACTTTGAATTCGTGGAGGCCTGCCGGAAAGAGGGCATCACGGTGCCGATTATTCCCGGGGTAAAGCCAATCTGCACCATGCGTGAAATCAACGTGCTTCCGCAGATATTTAACATTGACATCCCTGAGGAACTGGTTAAAAAAGTGATGGCCTGTAAAAACAATGAGGATGCCTTTAAAGTCGGCATTGAATGGGGCATCAAACAGTCGCAGGAACTGATCAGCTTCGGGGTGCCTGTACTTCACTATTTTTCGGTGGGTATATCTGAGAATATCCGTCAGATTGCCAAAGAAGTAATATAAATCCTTTTTTATGCTTTATCAGACGCTGCTGAAGGAGGCTTCGGCAGGCAAAAAAAAATTTGCCGTACTCATCGATCCGGATAAGTACACAATGGAATCCTTATCCACCACAGTAAAACTGGCCGTTGAATCAGGGGTTGATTATTTCTTCATCGGGGGAAGCCTGCTGCTCCACGACAATCAAACCCGGATGATCATGTACATTAAGGAAAACAGCACAATCCCTGTGATCCTGTTCCCGGGGAACAACATGCAGCTGAACAACAATGCCGACGGAATCCTGCTCCTTTCACTCATTTCCGGGAGAAATCCCGAAATGCTCATAGGCAGGCATGTGATCTCGGCGCCCTTCCTGAAGGCAAGCAGCCTGGAAATAATGTCAACCGGCTATATGCTGATTGAGAGCGGAAAAATGACGGCGGTAAATTATATGAGCAACACCACCCCTATTCCTGCACATAAAAATGACATCGCAGCCTGCACCGCCATGGCCGGCGAAATGCTTGGCATGAAACTGATCTATATGGATGCCGGCAGCGGTGCTTCCAACCCCGTCCCCCTTTCTATGATACAACAGGTGAAGAATTCCATTACACTGCCACTGATCATCGGCGGGGGAATCACCGGCCCGGATATGGCAAGGTCGGCCTTTAAGGCAGGAGCTGATCTGATCGTGGTTGGAAATGCCATTGAAAACAATCCAGGCCTCATAACAGAGATTGCAAAGGTCAGATAATTTTTTCCTGATCTTCCGCTCTCTCCCTGGTTAGCCCTGGCATTCTCAACACCGATCCAGTTGTTACTTACAAGGCTGATTTTACCGTAATTGTAAAACATGGTATCCCCGTTATAGGTTGTTGAATCAATGAACAGGTTCGTTATAGCGGGGTATGAAAATTTATAATATATGCCCTCTTTCAAGGTGCTGTCGCTGGCTTCGAAACCAATACTTATCCAGCCTGTGACATCTCCCACCGGCTCCTTAAGCCGGAGCAGGGCAAAATCATCCCCATTCATGCTCCACCCTTTAAAAATATAGATCTTCTCCACCCAGCTGCATGGAAAGGTGCTGGAGGGTTGCCCATTGTCAAAGGCTGGGCAAACATAAACCGAGTCATAGGAAAGCACGTTGGAGTTGATCCCTGTAACGCAATGGGCGGCCGTTAACACATGCCTGCGGCTCACCATGCTGCCTGAGCAAAGGTCATGAAGCGTATCATTGTTTCTGTAAAACATCTTGATGCTGGTCCTCAAAGGAAATTTGGTCAGATCATAATCCAGCGAGGCCTTTCTTTTCCTGGTGAAGCTGCTGCCCGGATAGATGTTGATAAACGGTGCTGTTTGCTCAAGTGTTTCAGTGGCTGAATTATGCGATCCGATATAGAATTTTGTTTTGTCTGCTGTTGTTGCCGTGTCAAAGGCAGCCAATGTTAAAGAGTCCGTTTGATGGTTTTCCAGGTCAAATACCAGGATGGTCTTTTTCTGGGAAAAAGAGCTGAGATGCATCAGCAATAAAATAAGGGCAATCAGTAGAATTGTTTTCTTTTTCATAAATCCTTGTCAGTTATTATTAACCTTTTCAGATGAAAAATATTGAATGGCGGGAGAAATATTTTTGATGATGCAGGTGCACGCCGTGGTGTGGGGCCATGCCATGGCATGGCCCCTACGATACATTACAATGGTCGCCCGTAGGGACACGCCATGGCGTGTCCCTACATCATACGTATTCCCATACGAGGCAGACACGCCATGGCGTGTCCCTACATCACGCGTATTCCCATAACAGGCAGACACGCCATGGCGTGTCCCTACATCATACGTATCCCCATCCCATACAGGGCCATGCCATGGAATGGCCCTACACCACGGCGTATCCCTGCACCCTGGCAGGCCATGCCATGGCATGGCCCTACACCTCCAAATTAATCCACTGCTATGGTACCGCCAAATCAGAGGATTCTGTAACTTGCAGCCGCTTTTCAAACCCTGTTCATTTACTAAATTATTTTTCATCAAGGATACTTCCTTATTAAACCCTGCCGCTATGACCCGATCACTCCAATTGTTAATGCTTGCTGTTTTTCTCCCGTTTATAGGTTTTGCACAATCAAGGCTGCTGACCATTGAAGAGGCAACAAACATGAACCCCAAATTAAACCCTGCAAGCCTGAGCCAGCTTCAATGGCGGAAAGGAACCAGCCAGTTTGTTTTCGTGGCAAAGAACAACCTCGTCTTTGGAACAGCAGCAAAATCCATCCAGGACACACTTGTGCGGCTCAGCGATCTCAATTTACTGCTCAAACTTGACAAACAGGACACATTGAAACGATTCCCGTCCGTTACCTGGTTAAGTGCGGATCAATTTTACTTTACCAGTGCCAGCAAGCTTTTCCTGTGCGATATAAATAATAACACGGTAAAGGCTGTAAATTCATGGACAGAAAAAGCTGGTGACCTTGATATTGAGAAAACAGGGCTGTGGGCAGCATTTACCCTCGACAACAACCTATACATTTCAGAAAACGGCAGGAAAACTGCCATTACCAGTGAACCAAACAAAGGAATTGTTTATGGATCAAGCCGGGTTCACCGCAATGAATTCGGGATTTCCAAAGGCACATTCTGGTCGCCCGACGGAAAACTCCTTGCATTTTACCGCATGGATGAAACCATGGTGGCGGAATATCCGCTGGTTGACATGACCACCCGCATTGCCACGGTCAATCCAACCCGCTACCCCATGGCGGGCATGACGAGTCATAAAGTAACTGTTGGCGTGTATTCAATAAGCAGTGGGAGAACCGTTTACCTCGATACTGAATCCCCGGCAGGCACAGATTCAGCCATCCGCACGGAATATCTCACCAATATCACCTGGAGCCCTGATGCCAGGAACATCTATATCGCAACGCTCAACCGCGACCAGAACTTCATGCAGCTCAATAAATACGATGCCTCTTCCGGCAAGTTTATCAAGACCCTTTTTGAGGAAAAAAATGACACCTATGTTGAACCCCAGCATGGTCCCGTGTTTTTAAAGGGCGACGACCGGAAATTCATCTGGCAAAGCAGGCGTGACGGTTTCGAACATCTCTATTTGTACGACACGGAAGGCACGCTGATCAAACAACTCACCAAAGGACAGTGGGAAGTTACATCGCTTTTAAAAACCGACAAATCAGGATCAAAGGCCTGGTTCATGTGCAACAGGGACAACCCCCTTGAACGACAGCTATATTCTGCTGACCTGAAAACAGGCAGCCTCTCCCCGATCACCTCCATCCCGGGAACCCATGCAACACAGGTCTCAGACGACGACCAGCTCATCCTGGATGTATACAGCAGTAAAACGGTCGCCCGTCAGGCCGACCTTCTTGACGCTAAGGGAAAACAGCTGCAAACCCTCCTGGCCAATGAAAATCCGTTAAAAAACATTCAGCTTGGAGAGATGAAGATCTTCACCCTGAAAAACGAAGAAGGCACCGACCTTTATTGCCGCCTCATCAAACCGGCAGGTTTTGACCCCTTAAAAAAGTACCCTGTGATCATTTACGTTTATGGCGGACCCCATTCCCAGCTTGTCAACAACACCTGGCTGGGCGGTGCAGGTCTGTTCCTCAACTACCTTGCCGATCAGGGTTACGTCGTTTTCACGTTGGATAACCGCGGAACAGATTTCAGGGGCCGTGACTTTGAACAGTCCATTTTCCGCAACCTCGGGGTCAGGGAGGTAAGCGACCAGATGACCGGGGTGAACTACCTTAAAAAGCTTGATTATGTTGACTCCACGCGCATCGGCATCAATGGATGGAGCTATGGCGGATTCCTGACCGTTTCCATGTTCCTCAGGCACCCGGGCACTTTCAAAGTGGCGGCCTGCGGCGGACCGGTAATTGACTGGAAATACTATGAAGTGATGTACGGTGAACGCTACATGGATACGCCGCAAAGCAACCCGGACGGGTACAAAAATGCCTGCCTGCTGAACTACGTAAAAAATCTTACCGGCAAGTTACTCATTATTCATGATGACCAGGATGGCACCGTTGTTCCCCAGAATTCATTCACTTTTCTGAAGAAATGCGTGGATGAGGGCAAACAGGTTGACTTCTTCATGTATCCCGGGCATGAACACAACGTTCGCGGTAAGGACAGGGTGCATCTGAACCAGAAGCTGGTGACATATTTCAGGGATAACCTATAGGCAATGCATGGAATGTAATGCAGGCAATGCATGGAATGTAAGCAATGCAGGCAATGCATGGAATGTAAGCAATGCATGGAATGTAAGCAATGTAAACAATGCATGGAATGCAAATAATGCAAACATTGTCTAAATTGTTTTCATTGCATTCATTGCCTGCATTGCTTTCATTGTCTGCATTGTTCTCATTGCCTGCATTGCCTGCACTGCCTGCACTGCCTGCATTGCCTGCATTGATCTTTTGGTTAAAGTTAGGGTAATTAGCGGCAAACAGGTTCGTCGTTAAAATTCCGGCGTTCGTCGGGTTTATCCTTCTTCTCAACGAGTTTCTTTTTATTGAATCCAGATAAACCGGTACATTTGCATCACAATAATTTAATTATCAGTTGATTGTTAAATAATTGTTAATTCCCGAAGATCTGTAACATTCAACATGACACGACGTCTTATGGGCATTAAAACAACAAAATCATACATACTACAATGAAAACTTTAACAATGAAAACGATGAAACCCCATTATATAATTGCTGTTATTCTTGGCCTGCATATCAACACAATGTTTGCAGCCGTGAATTACAGTGAATCCGGAATATCATCAAATTTGACCATCAGTGAAGTTGCAGCAACAATGATCGCCCCGGCAACACCCGCGGTGGCAACATTTGAAGATGTAACGGAAACAAGTTCAGCGTCAATCAACATAAATGCACTGAGCCCGGTAGTTCCGATGGTTGCGGATTTCAATGACGGTGCTCCTGTTGCAGATGTAAGCACAATTGTCCTGGCTCCATCAACACCTATAGTAGCCGATTTTGAGGATGAAAAAACCATCAGCAACATAACAGCCATACAGGACCTGGCTCCAGCCACACCTGTTGCTGCTGATTTTGAATAACACGTGTAACTCTATATATTTATCCCTATCTATTGATTGCGCAGGGGCTGTCCGACAGGGCAGCCCCTTTTTTTGCTATCAGCCAGACCTTCCAGGTTTTAAAAACCTGGAAGGTCTTATGGTTTATCACTCCTGGTAGAATTCACGCAAAGCACCAAAGTAGTAAGTGTTCCATCCATCGGCAAAATCTTCAAACTCATCATCCGGAATATTGGTGTGGGTTAACTCCACGGATGTTCCTTCACCTTTGGGGTGCAATATGATGGTCACGATGGATTCTTCCTCCTGGTCGCCGAAATACCATTGCTGAACCAGCTTTTTCCCGGGGTCAAATTCAATGTTCCGCCCGGAGATGCTGCCATCCCATAATGAGAATTCCGACCCGGGTTCGGTCGTCATTTCAGCCGGCTCGCCAGTCCAGAGCTGCAGCGTTACCGGGTTTGTGAGGGCAGTATAAATATCCTCCGGCGGTGCGGGGATGCTGTAATATTTCCTGAAATCTTTCATTCTGATTGGTTTATTTTGTGACGGTCCGGCAGGAGAAGATGTTACAGCCGTTTTCGTAATTCATAACGGTAACGGGTTTCCGCTTCCATGGATTTATCTGCAATAAAGATGACGGTTTTTCCGCCATCAAGTATAACCGGGTACTTATCAGTTACCGAACCTGTGAGGAGTTTTGCATTGGGAATACTCATGCGGTGATTCGCAAGATTCATTCTGTTTGACAGGATATCATTTTTCATACTGTGGTTGGTTATTAAACATGTTTAACTGTCAGATTGATGCCTCCAAGATACGTACGATTTACCTCTTTCAACTTCGCCAGTCAAGATATTTATGAACAAATTGATGCTTGTTCCGGTGCATAACAATCCTCCCAGCAGGGCAAATCATCAAACGAACCCGGATTGGATAAGCAGCCTTCAAAATTCAAAATTCGTTGATCAATATTCAATATTCATATTGCGCAATGCTATCCAGAGAACGCAGATTAAACTGATCCGGCAGATGATCACTGTTTTGCCCTTCCGCCTGCGGCGTCAGGGCGTAACCCTGCAAAAAACCATGGAACTTCTCCGCAGTTTCACCGCAGTTCTCCGCAGTTTCACCGGACCTTCACCGGACGTGCACCGGACCTTCACCGGGCCTCCTCCGAGGAACAGCCTTTTGTCCAAAAAAATTAGACCACTGATACATATGAATTTTTATGTATTTTTGGTCGTCCGGTTACCCTTACATGCCGAACGCATTAAAATACCTGTTTAGTAACCCACTTGTATTCACCTGCAAAACTCAACCAGCCATGTTCCGAACTCTTTTAACCCTCAGTCTTATTTACTCGTTCTGCCTGCAGTTGCCCGCACAGGACAATGCCCAGTGGCGTGGCCCGGGCCGCGACGGAATTTACCCGGAAACCGGGTTATTAAAATCCTGGCCTGCAGACGGGCCGCAACTCTTGTGGCATTATGACAGCCTGGGGGAAGGTCATTCTTCGGCTGCGGTTACTAGCGACCGGATTTATACTGCCGGAACCAACGGCGGGATCGGTTACCTCTTCTGTTTTGATTTTGCAGGAAAACTGGTCTGGAAAATCCCATACGGAGAGGAATGGACAGAAAGCTGGCCCGGCGTGCGCAGCACACCAACCGTTTACAACGGAAAAGTTTACCAATACAGCAGCTTCGGCAAATTAGTCTGCCGCAGGGCTGATAATGGTGCCTTTGTCTGGAGTGTTGATGTGCTGAAGGACTATGATGCCCCGAACATCAAATGGGGTGTTACTGAAAACCTGCTGATCGATGACAACAAACTCTTTTGCACGGCGGGCGGTGCCACTGCAAACATCATCGCATTTAACCCGGAAAACGGGAGGATGCTTTGGAAAAGCAGTGGGAAAGGTGAAGAAAGCGCATATGGTTCACCGGCTATGATCAAACTGGCTGGCAAACACATCCTGGTTACCCAGACTGCAAGCTCAATCCTCGGGATTGATGCATCAAACGGAAACCTGCTCTGGAGTCATGATCAGCCGAACAAATACTCCGTTCACGCCAATACACCCCTGTATCATGACGGGTTTATTTACTGTGTGTCGGGTTACGGCAAAGGCGGTGTGATGCTTAAACTTGCTGAAGATGGCAGTTCTGTGCAGGAAGTATGGCGAAATACGAACATTGACAACAGGATGGGTGGGTTCGTATTGCTGAACGGGAAAATTTTCGGGTCGGACGATCCGGGAAAAGCATGGTTTTGCCTCGACTGGAAAACCGGAACCAACATGTATGCGGAAAAGATCACCGGCAGGGGGAACATTATTTATGCCGACGGAATGCTCTATTTGTACGGGGAAAACGGGGAAGTGGTCCTTGCACAGCCGCTTGCCGACTCCTTTAAAAAAATCAGCGCTTTCAAGGTGCCGTACGGTGCTGATCAGCACTGGGCACACCTGGTCATAGGGCAGGGCCGTCTTTTCGTCAGGCATGGTACTTCCCTGATGGTATACAACCTCAGGAAATAGGCAGCTCAATGCACCGGCCGTTCAACTGGTGTTCACCGACCAGGTTTACCTGTTCGTCAAAATTGTTCTGTAATTTAGATCTGAAGCCTTATATTTGGCAGGATTCTTTATTTTCCTGGTTTGAATATACCAGGGTTCCAAATATCTGAATATCTGACAAACCCCATTGATCATGATAAACAAACTCCTTCTCATTATTGTCATGCTTTCTGCTGCTGTTCCAGGCTATGTTCAGACAATATCCCAGTGGCGTGGAACTGACCGGAATGGCATATACCATGAATCGGACCTGCTGACAGCATGGCCTGCCGACGGGCCTGCCCTGTTATGGAAGATTGACAGCATCGGCAACGGTTTCGCATCACCAACCATTGCAAACGACCGCATCTACATCCCCGGTGAGGTTGACAGTACCGGTTACCTTTTTGCCTTTGATCTGCAGGGCCACCCGGTGTGGAAGACCGAAACCGGAAAGGAATGGACCGAAAATTTCCCTGGTCCCCGTTCTACACCCACCGTAATTGACGGGTTGATCTACTATTGTTCCAGCATGGGTGAAATCCTGTGCCTCGACGGTGCTGACGGAAGGAAAAAATGGTCAGTGAACATGCTCACCGACCTTCACGGTGTAAATGTACGGTTCGGTTACACTGAGTCCCTGCTGGTAGACGGCGATCGTGTTTTCTGCACTCCCGGAGGCAGGGATACCAGTGTTGTTGCATTGAACAGATTTACAGGGAAACTGATCTGGAAATCAAAAGCCATGGGAGATTCGGCTGCGTACTGCTCGCCGGCCCTTATACGTTTACCTGACCGGACAATCCTCACGACCATGGTTATTCACCATCTCATCGGGATGGATGCAGCAACAGGGGAACTGCTCTGGTCCTTCCCGTTCGACCGCTCCGGCGACATCCACTGCAACACACCGCTGTACGATAATGGCAACATATACTGTGACGACCGTGGCGGCAACGGTGTTGTCAAACTGGCACTGGCCCCTGATGGAAAATCGGTTTCGGAATCATGGCGGAACTATAAAGCAGGCAATGTTCAGGGTGGCTCTGTTAAAATCGGGAAATTCCTGTACGGGTCAAGGTACCGGCCGGGCCGGTTTGAGTGCATGGATGCTGAAACAGGGGTGGTTGTGGATTCATTAAAATTCAGCTGCGGCTCCACCATATTAGCCGATAACCATTTATACTGCTATAATGACCAGGGAATGGCAGGCCTCATCAAACCAAACGAAGGTAAACCTGAACTGGTCAGCTCATTTAAGGTTACAGAAGGAACAAATGAACATTTTGCACACCCGGTGATAAGCCGTGGTGTCATGTATGTCAGGCACGGGAATTCCATGATGGCTTATGATATCCGGAGAAAATAAACCGAACTAATTTTCACCCTATGAAAACGAGGTTAACTGTCATTGCACTTTTTCTGGCCAGCACCCTGGCGGGTTTTGTTCAAACAACAGCGCAATGGCGCGGTCCCGCACGCGACGGGATATTTCCCAATGAACACCTTCTGAAAATGTGGCCACCGGAAGGGCCTGTCATGCTCTGGAAAACAGACATCATCGGCAACGGGTACGGATCGCCAACCCTTGCAGCCGATAAGATATTCGTTGCAGGTGAAATTGACACAACAGGCTACCTTTTTGCCTTTGATTTACAGGGAAAGTTGTTGTGGAAATCAGAATACGGCAAGGAATGGGTTGTAAACTACCAGGGTTCACGCTGCGCTCCCACTGTTGCGGGCGACCTTGTGTACGTTTGCTCAGGACTCGGAGATATTGCCTGTTTTGAAACTGCTACCGGTGCAAAAAAATGGTCGGTTGACATGATCCATGACCTCCACGGCCGGTTCACCATGTTCGGGCACGCTGAATCATCGCTGATTGACGGCGACCTGGTTTACCTTGTTCCGGGTGGCAAGGATACAAATGTGGTTGCCTTGAACAGGTTCACCGGGAAGATTGTATGGATCTGCAAAGGCATGGGCGAAATTCCCGGGTATAATGCACCATACCTGGTGAGGCTTGCCAGCCGGGATGTGCTTGTTACCTTTACAGCCTATTCTCTGCTGGGAATGGATGCAAAAACGGGACAGCTCCTGTGGGTGCATCCCCAGGACAACATTCCTGTTGACGAACGGAAACAGGGCAACGGCGACACACACAGCAATACCGTTTACTATGAAAACGGGTTCATCTATTACATTGCCGGCGACGGTAACGGTGCCGTAAAACTTGAATTATCCCCTGATGGAACAACGATCAGGCAGGTTTGGAGAAACAGGTTGATCGACAACTATATGGGCGGGTTTGTCAAACAGGGAAACTATCTGTATTCATGCGTTTCAGAAAAAAGGCAACTGAAATGCCTTGATGCCGGCACGGGTATGGTCGTTGACTCACTGAAATGCGGTGTTGGCGCTATTATCCTTGCCGACAGTTCATTCTACTATTACAACCAGAAAGGCGAGGTAAAACTGATCGGCCTCATGAACGGGAAGATGATGGAAACCGGCTCCTTTAAAATGAAAGAGGGGACGAAGGAGCATTTTTCTCATCCGGTAATCAGCAGGGGTGTGCTGTATGTAAGGCATGGGAATGTGATGGGGGCGTGGGATGTGGGGAAGAGGTGACGGGTGACGGGTGACGGGTGACGGGTGACACGTGACGCGTGACAGGCGGACGGGCGGACGGGATTATTCAGATTGGTTTTGAATATTAGAAGGGGGGAATTTGCTGTGGGTTTTTCAAGTAATTTAGCAGTTCTGTTTATGGTCATGGGTTACTATGTTTACAAGGAATCTGACAAAAATAATCATCCTGCTGTTCATTGCACTGGCTGGCGGTCTGCTTGCCTGGTGGTTCCTTTATGATCCTGCCGACCATTTCAACGTATCTGTTCCGGGGATGGACAACCGGAAAAAAAGGGGATCCTCCTCCGGGAAACCGATCCTGATCGGATCAGAATTCAAAGTATTTAAAACAGCACAGGATATACCCGGGACGAGATGGACCCGCTTCAGGGGTCAGGATTTTGACAATATCAGCAAAGAGCCGGTGCGGTTGATTGACAAGTGGGGTGCAGGCGGTCCGAAAATCCTGTGGAAAAAGCCGCTTGGCGAAGGGCATGCCGCCCCGGCAATTTATGACGGTAAAATTTACTTACTTGATTACGATGAAGTTGAAAAATCAGACCAGCTTCGTTGTTTCTTACTTTCTTCGGGGGAAGAACTGTGGCGAAGGGGATACAAGGTACACCTGAAGCGCAATCACGGCCTGTCAAGGACAGTGCCGGCAGTGAATGCAAAATTCGTCCTCACCATCGGTCCGAAATGCCAGGTAATGTGCGTAAACCGGGTGAACGGCGATTTCCTGTGGGGCATTGACCTGGAAAGGGAATACAACACTGAAATCCCCTTCTGGTATACCGGGCAATGCGCTTTGCTCGACAATGACACAGCCATCATTGCAAGCGGCGGGAAAACGCTTCTTTTTGCCGTGGATTGCCATACCGGGCGCAAACTCTGGGAAACACCGAATCCTAAAGGCTGGAAAATGTCGCACTCCTCCGTCATGCCGGCTACCATTGCAGGGAAAAAGATGTATATTTATTTTGCCATCGGGGGAGTTTGCGGAATTTCCGCTTCAGGAGCCGACAGGGGGAAGATCCTCTGGGAAACTGCTGAGTTTGCCCCTTCCGTGGCAGCCCCCTCACCGGTGGTGATGGATGGCGGAAAAGTTTTCCTGACAGCCGGATATGGAGCCGGATCGGCCTTGCTGCAAATTGCTCAGCGTGACGGGAAGTTTGCTGCAACTATCCTGCAGAAGTATAAACCCCAGGAAGGGCTTGCCTCGGAGCAGCAAACACCCATCTTCTTCAACGGATACCTTTATGGCATCCTTCCAAAGGATGCCGGCAGCTTGCGTAACCAGCTGGCTGTATACAAGTCCGGAGATTGCATGAAAGCGATGGTAAGCAGCGGAAAGACAAACAGGTTCGGATTGGGCCCGTACATCATGGCTGACGGGAAATTCTTTATCCTGAATGACGACGGTGAGATGACCATTGCAAAGATATCTCCGTCGAAGTTCTCCGTTCTTGACAAAGCACGGATCATCGACGGGCAGGATTCGTGGGGACCGGTTGCGATCACCGGGGGATACCTGCTCATGCGGGATTCAAAACAGATGGTATGCATTGATATCAAAGCAAACTGAGATGAAACAAAAAATTTACATAGCTGTTGCCCTCGCCCTTTTGCTTGCCGTTGTGCTGTTCATGGCCTGGGACATGTTTTACAACAAGTCTGCCAGCGAGGCGAATCCGTATGAATTTGACATGAAAGCTCTAAGATCGGGCGATACCTTGGCAGTCATGTATCATGAGGTGGCTCACTTCACCCCCGCGCTTGCCTCGATCCATGGGATTGCCGTTGACAAAAATGACCGTATCTGTGTTTGCGGTGAAACCGGTGTGGAAATATTCAATTCACAAGGAAAAAAGGAGGCGGGATTCCCCCTCTCCGGCACGGCCACCTGCATCCATGTTGATGAAAAGGGACTGATCTATCTTGGCATGCAGGACCATCTTGAAATTTATGACATGACGGGGAAACAGGTGGCAAAATGGAAATCATGGGGCGAAAAAACTGTCATTACCTCCATTGCAACCATGTCCGGGGAGGTTTACCTTGCCGATGCCGGGAACCGGGTGGTACTTCGCTGCGACCGTTCAGGAAACCTGCTGAAAAAGATAGGCGAGAAAGACCCTGCAAGGGGAATCCCGGGTTTTGTTGTACCAAGTCCATACTTTGACCTGGGCATTGGCAACATGGGTGAACTCTGGGTGGTAAACCCTGGCCGGCACCTTTTTGAAAAATATGACCCGGATGGCAACATATCTGCAACATGGGGTATCTCATCCATGAGCATGGAGGGGTTTTGCGGGTGCTGCAACCCTTCCAACTTTGCCATGTTTCGCGACGGATCATTTGTCACCAGTGAAAAAGCGATTGAGCGCATCAAGGTTTACGGGCCGGGCGGAGAATTCAAATATGTTGTAGCAGGACCCGAATCCTTTATTGAAGGGACAAAGGGAATTGACCTTGCCGTGGATTCAAAGGATCGCATTATTGTCCTGGACCCGGAGAAAAAACAGGTAAGAATCTTTGTTTTGAAAACGTCATCAAAGTGATCGCAGCCATAACCAGTAAAAGATGAAAGAACGACGTCAGTTTTTATCTGTATTGATCAGGGGAGGCATCGTCACCTCCCTTGCGGTGCTGGGAGGTGTATTTACCAAACGGTGGCGTGACTCGGATCAGTGCGGCGATAATTTTGCCTGCGGAAACTGCAGGTTGTCGGATGAGTGCCGGTTGCCTGAAGCAGACAGGTTCCGGCTGGATGAAGCAAGGGGAGTGAAAACAGTCAGACAAGATGGGAAACCAGGAAAAAAATAACCGGATGAACCGGCGAAGGTTCCTTACTACCGGGATCAGGGCCTCCATCCTCGCAGGGATTGGCGGTGCCGGGGCCATGGTAGCCAGCAAGGCCGGGGCAGAGCAACTGGTATGGCAGCTTGACCCGGCGAAATGCCTGCAGTGCGGACGCTGTGCGACAGACTGTGTACTCACCCCTTCAGCGGTTAAATGTGTGCACGTTTATGCCATGTGCGGTTACTGCGACCTGTGCGGCGGGTATTTCAAGCCGGATACGAAAACACTGACCACAGCTGCGGAGAACCAGCTCTGCCCGACAAGCGCGCTGAAGCGCAAGTTTGTGGAAGACCCGTTCTTTGAGTACACCATCGACGAACCGTTGTGTATCGGTTGCGGGAAATGCGTGAAGGGCTGCAGTTCGTTCGGCAACGGATCACTGCAACTTCAGGTCAGGCACGACAGGTGTGTGAACTGCAACCAGTGCTCGATTGCACGGAATTGCCCTGCGGATGCATTCAGCAGGGTGCCGCTGAGCAAACCTTACCTGCTGAAACAGGTCAATGAAGAAAGCCAGGCTGCTGAATTAACCGGTAAAAAAGGGAGCAGCGATGAGTAAACCTGGAAAATACCCGGTACGGATCCCAAGGAAAACACTTAACCGGTGCTTTTTCATGCTGTTAGTGCTAATACTCACCTTACAGTTTCAGGAAGTACTTGGGGTACAGCGTTTTCCGAGACCCGAATTTGAATCAGGGTATGTGCAGCCCGAAACCTTGCAGCCCTCTGCCAGGTCGGGTGTTCTTGCCATCGTGGATGTTTTGATACTCATCATTTCCCTTGCTGTGGTCAGCTGGCTGGTCATTAAAAGGCGTTCGCGCCTGCTGGTATTCTGGTTTTCGTTGTTCTCTCTGGTCTATTTTGGTTTTTACCGTCAGGGTTGTATTTGTTCCATCGGGGCGATTCAAAACGTCACCCTCGGAATATTTGACAGCACCTATATTGTTCCGATAACCGTCATTGCTTTTTTTATACTCCCCCTCGTTTTCACCCTGTTCTTCGGACGGACCTTCTGCGCCGGAGTTTGTCCGTTCGGCGCAATGCAGGACCTGGTATCCTTCAAACCGCAGAAACTGGGTGCCAGGATGAATGCCATCCTCGGCCTGATACCCTACATTTACCTGGGGCTGGCAGTACTTTATGCCGCCACACGCAGCGACTTCATCATCTGCAGGTATGATCCGTTTGTTGGCATATTCAGGTTTGACGCATCTTTCGGCATGTTTTTATTTGCCGGCGCCCTGCTGATCTCCGGCATCTTCATCGCCCGGCCATACTGCCGCTTTATTTGTCCGTACGGGGTTTTGCTGAACTGGGTCAGCCGGTTTTCATGGAAACACCTCACCATTACCCCGTCAAACTGCATTCAGTGCAGGCTGTGCGAAGACTCCTGTCCGTACGACGCGATAGACATGCCGGTAACAGTAAAAAATCCTGAGACAAAATCGGCCACCACCAGGAAATTCATCCTGATCTGCCTGCTCGTACCATTCTTTACCCTTCTGGGTGGATTCACAACTTCCAGAATCCATGAAACGCTGGCAAAAGTGAACCGGAAAGTGGCACTGACAAATATGTTACTGGAAACTTCAAATAACAAAGACCAGCCTGAATCCATTGATGTGACCACTTTCAAATCGTCGGGCAAGCCGATATCCCAGGTCTATTCAGAAGCCTCGCTGGTTTTGAAACAATTTTATACAGGCAGCTGGATCCTTGGCTGTTTCCTCGGGCTGGTGATCGGAATCACATTGGCCTACAGGATGGTTATGATATACAGAACAGATTATATTCCGAACAAAGGAACCTGTTTCAGTTGCACCAGGTGCGTGGATTATTGCCCGGTGGAACGAAACAATGAAGGATTAACAAAATGATGAAAACGAACGATAACCGGAACGTAGAGACGCACCGCGGTGCGTCTCTGGCACAATGGATTGCGGTTATCGCCGCAATTTTTGCCATGGTATTATCCATCCTGATCATTGTCAATTATATCCAGGTGAAACGTGCTGATCCTTTGAATTCCGTGGCGCTCAGGGCGATGATTGAACGGCTGCACAGCAACCCGGGCGACGATGCGCTCCGGCAGGATATCCGGACGCTTGACCTCCTGGCCCGAAAAGCATATTTCACCAGCCAGTGGCAAATCCGCATGGGCGGTTATCTCCTGTTTTTCAGTGTGCTGGTTGTGGTGATCTGCCTGAAGTCAATGGAACTCATGCAAAAGACAATTCCCGGGATGCCGGCAGGCGGAAGGCCCGATCCATGGCATCTCCGGCAGACAAACAGGATGTGGGTGGCTTATACAGGGATCGCAATCGTGATCATTTCAATGCTCGTCGTGTTTCTGACACACCAGGAACTCGGAAAAACGCTGGATGCCAGGTTGAATGAGGGGAATATAAGCAATGTAAGCAATGCAGGCAATGCAAACAATGCAGGGAATGAAGGGAATGAAGGAGTGGAGGCAATGAATGGAGGTGGTGGTGGAGGTGCTAACGGTGCAGATTCGGCGGGGATTAATGACAAATTAGTAGGTGGAAATACTTTGAGCATGGATGGTTATCCTACGGATGGAGAAATTGCAGGGAATTTTCCATCCTTCAGGGGGCCGGGCGGCAACGGCATTGCCTTCCAGAAGAATATTCCGACAAGCTGGGATGGAAAATCGGGCAAAAACATCCGGTGGAAAACAGAAATTCCTTTACCCGGGTTCAACTCCCCGATTATCTGGAATGGCAGGGTATTCCTGTCGGGGGCCAGTGAAACCAAACGGGAGGTGTATTGCATCGATATCAATACCGGCAAAATCCTGTGGTCCAAGGCGGTGGAGAAAATTACAGGCAGTCCCACGCAGGTACCCAAAACAATCAAAGAAACAGGGTACAGTGCATCAGGTATGACCACTGACGGCCGGCGGGTTTACGCCATTTTTGCGAATGGCGACCTCATTGCCTTTGATTTTGACGGCAACAAGGTGTGGGATAAGAACCTGGGCACCCCATTGAATCATTACGGCCATTCATCATCGCTGGTGATGTTTCATGACCTGCTGATCGTTCAGTATGATCAGCGCGGGTCGGGCAGTGTGATGGCACTTGCCGGGAAGACGGGTGAAGTAGTATGGCAGACCAGCCGGAGTGTTAAGATTTCCTGGGCTTCGCCGGTGATCGTCAACACCGGCAAAAGAACAGAACTGATCCTGGCCGCTGATCCGATGGTGGTGTCATACAATCCTGCCAACGGGAAGGAACTGTGGAAGATGAACTGCATTTCGGGTGAGGTTGGTCCCAGTGTCGCCTATGCCGATGGTGTGGTTTACGCTGTCAACGATTTTTCGAAACTCTCTGCCATTGAAATCGGTGACCCGCCGAAATTACTGTGGGAAGATTCTGACTACCTGTCGGATATCCCAAGCCCCCTGGCGACCGGAAAATACCTGTTCCTGGTAACAAGTTTCGGCGCCGGCGTTTGTTATGACGCCAAAACCGGCACCAAATACTGGGAGCATGAGTTTGAAACCCCCGTATATGCCTCGCCGGTACTGGCCGGGGGCAAAATATACATGCTTGACAAAAAAGGCCTGATGCATATCTTACAAGCCGATAAAACATACACCGTGGTAAGTGAGTCGCCCCTTGGCGAAGGCTCCAGCTGCACCCCTGCCTTTTCCGAAGGGACCATCATTATCCGGGGAGACAAAAACCTGTACTGTATTGGAAAATAACCTGCATATCATTGAAAAGACCGATCTTGTGGTTGCCCGTCGCGGGACAACCCCGGATGCGGTTATTCCGATACTGCAGGATCTCCAGCTTGAATTCAATTATCTTCCTGAAACTGCGCTGAAACGGGTTTGTGAAACCACTGCAATCTCCCGCGGACAGATCAGCGGAATTTCCACTTTCTACTCCCAGTTCCGGCACTCTCCGGCAGGGAAGCACCACATTAAAGTCTGCACCGGTACTGCCTGCCATGTAAAAGGGGCCTTGTTTGTGTATGAAGCATTCAGGCGTGAGTTGAAGCTTGCAGAGGATGCAGATACAGATGAATCATACACCTTCACCCTTGAAAAGATCGCCTGCCTGGGTTGCTGCACCCTTGCCCCTGTTGTGCGGATTGATGAGGTCACCTATGGCCATGTTGTGCCGGAGAAAACCGGGGAGATTCTGGCCGATTTCCTTTCCAGGAGCCAAAAAGGTGATTCTATCGTACCGGAAACCAACATCAGCACCTCAGGTATACAAGGTGAGATCCGCATCGGGCTTGGATCATGCTGTGTGGCCAGCGGCAGTTCGGAAGTGAAAGACGAACTGGAGAAAACGCTTGCCAAAACCAGGATCCGGGTGAACGTGCAGCAGGTTGGCTGTGTGGGCATCTGCAGCCAGGTGCCGATCATGGAGATCATCAGGCCAGGGGAGAACCCGACATTCTATGCCCGCATTAAACCGGAAGAGGTGAGGGAGGTCATCCTGAGCCATTTTAAACCCGAGGGATATTTCAACCGTGCACGCAACGGCTTTTTCAACCTGTTTGAAGGGCTGCTTGCTGACGGAGCTCCGAAATCATTCAGGAGGTACCTTGGCGAGCAGCGCGACACTCCCATTTCAGGATTTCTCGGCCCGCAGGTCAACATTGCCACTGAGAACCGGGGAGCAACAAACCCTGTTGACTTGGAGAGTTACACACGTTCAGGCGGTTTTGAATCGCTCCGGAGGTGCCTGTTTGAGATGACACCCTCCGCAGTAACCGATGAGATTATCAACAGCGGGCTGCGTGGCCGTGGTGGCGCAGGCTTTCCCACCGGCCGCAAATGGAAACTGGTAAGTGAACAGTCCGGCGAGGTGAAATATGTGATCTGCAACGGCGACGAAGGCGATCCCGGGGCATTCATGGACCGGATGCTGCTTGAGTCATACCCTTTCAGGATCATAGAAGGCATGCTGATCGCCGGTTACGCCACCGGGGCATCACAGGGCATCTTTTACATCCGGGCCGAATACCCGCTGGCCGTGATGCGCATCAGCGAAGCCTTAAGAATTTGCAGTGAGCGGGGACTGACCGGCACCTCGGTCATGAATTCAGGATTTTCCTTTGACATCCGCATTTTTGGCGGTGCCGGCGCCTTTGTTTGCGGCGAGGAGACTGCCCTTATCGCATCCGTTGAAGGAAAGCGCGGGCTTCCCCGGCTCCGGCCACCATACCCAGTAGAGCAGGGGTTATGGAACAAACCAACACTGATCAACAACACAGAGACGTTGTCGTTTGTTCCATGGATCATGCAGCATGGAGCGGCTAAGTTCTCTGCGATCGGAACAACCGGCAGCAAGGGTACAAAAGTCTTCGCACTGGCTGGAAAAGTCAAGCGTGGCGGGCTGATCGAAGTGCCGATGGGGATCACCATCAGGCAGATCGTGGATGAGATCGGCGGCGGAATCGCCGACGACCGGCATTTCAAGGCGGTGCAGATAGGCGGGCCTTCAGGTGGGTGTCTACCAGCTTCCAAAGCAGGAATGCCCATTGATTTTGAAGCGTTGAAGGAGGCCGGAACCATGATGGGATCGGGTGGACTGATCGTGATGGATGAAACCGACTGCATGGTTGACATTGCACACTACTTTCTTTCATTCACCCAAAGCCAGTCGTGCGGAAGATGCACTTTCTGCCGGATCGGAACACGCCGGATGCTCGAAATACTGGAGAAAATCAAAAACGGCCACGGAACATCACTGGACCTGGTCAACCTGGAGAAACTTGCGATCAGCACGGCGGGGGGCAGTATCTGCGGACTCGGAAAAACCGCCCCAAACCCGGTCCTTACAACACTGCACTATTTCCATGAAGAATACGAAGCCCACCTGACGGGACATTGCCCTGCAGGTAAATGCCTGCCACTCATCCATTACGAAGTGAACGATGCATGCATCGGCTGCACAAAGTGCGCACAGCGGTGCCCGTCGGATGCCATCGCCTTCACGCCTTATGAGAAACATGTGATCGACCTGGAAAAATGCATCAAATGTGACATCTGCAGGCAGATATGCCCGGTTGATGCCATCAAAATTCACTGACATGGTAAAACTGACGATAGATCATAAACCAGTTGAAGTGAATGATGGAACCACCATCATGGAGGCCGCTGCCTGCCTGGGCATTGCGATTCCCTCCATGTGTCACCAGCCTGGATACCCAAACCATCCGTCGTGCATGGTTTGCATGGTGAAAGATGCCGACCGTGGCCAGCTTATCCCATCCTGCTCCATGACGGCAACTGAAGGCATGAACATACTTACCGCCACCGATGAAGTCAGGGAGGTCAGGCGGGAGGCCCTTGAACTGCTCCTGAGCGACCATGTTGGCGATTGCGAGGCCCCGTGCAGGCTTTCCTGCCCGGCTTTCATGGACATCCCGCTGATGAACCGGCTGATCGCTGCCGGAGATTTTGAACAGGCATTGCGGATCGTTCGCAATGAAATTGCCCTGCCGCTGATCCTGGGTTATATCTGCCCTGCCCCCTGTGAAAAGGCATGCAAAAGAAAACCCATGGACCAGGCAGTCTCCATCTGTCACCTGAAAAGGTCAACGGCGCAATACACGGAAAGGTATGACAACGGTTTGCCGGCCATGGCGGAAAGGAACGGTAAACGTGTTGCCATCATCGGTACAGGACCAGCCGGGCTTTCAGCTGCATTCTATCTTCAGAAGTCGGGTTATTCCTGCACCTTGTTTGACCAGCATGAAAACGCTGGCGGGGCGATGTTCTACGATATCCCGGCCGACCGTCTTCCAAAAGACATCCTGGAGGCAGAAATTACCGTCATCCGCTCCATGGGCGCTGAATTCAGGATGGATATTGAAATAACGCAGGAGCTATTCCAGTCTGCCATAGCCGGGCACTTTGATGCAGTGGTCCTCGCTACCGGCACGATGAAACCCGGGCATGCCGGAATATTCGGCCTGCAACCGGATGAACACGGACAGTTTGTAGATAAAAAGAAGATGACAACAAGCATTCCCGGCATCTTCGCCTGTGGCAACATCATCCGGGAACAGAAAATGGCGGTTCATGCAGCAGCCCAGGGAAAAATGGCTGCACAAAGCGTGGCATTGTTCCTTGGATCGAAAATACCTGCTGATGCCAGGCCGGGCTTCAACTCCGTGGTCGGGCACCTGTTTGAACCAGAGTGGCAGGAGTACTTGCAGGAGGGTATTCCCGATCAGCGGGTGGAGCCGGCCGGTGGGTTTCCGGCCGGTTTGAACCGGGATGAGGCCATGCATGAGGCCAGCCGCTGCATGCACTGCGACTGCCGGAAACCGGCCAGCTGCAAGCTCAGGCTTTATGCCGGTGAATATGGTGCCAACAGGAAACGGTTTGCGGGCCCTCATCGAAAACGGCTTACCCGGTCATTGCAACACGAACTGGTGGTGTATGAATCGGAAAAATGCATCCGGTGCGGGCTGTGTGTGGAAATCACGCAGAAACACGGTGAATCCATCGGGTTGTCCTATGCAGGAAGAGGATTTGATGTACGTATCGCAGTCCCGTTCGGCGGGACCACGGCCGGGGCGCTGACCACCGCCGCCGGTGAATGCGTAGCAGCCTGTCCCACAGGAGCACTGACCTGGAAAAATTGTGAAGAAAGGCAATCATCATGAGGCGAGTACTGTGCCCTTATAAGCAAGTCCTGGTGGCTGTTTTCATGCTCATCGTAACGGGTTTGTCTGCCCAGGAGAAAAGCAATGACTGCTGGCCCTCATTTCGCGGGGATCCCCGGTTATCAGGAACATCGCCGGCAAATATAGTTCCGCCCTACCGGCTGCTCTGGACATTTAAAACAGGCGATGCGATCAAATCCTCTGCCATTATCTGGGAAGGAACTGTCTTCATTGGTTCCAATGACGGGTACCTATACGCCATCAGTTCAGCCGGCAAACTAAAGTGGAAATTCAATGCCGGCAACTCGGTGGAGGCGCCGCCGGTAATCACAGGAAACACGATATATTTTGGCACCATGGAAGGCTCCCTTTTCGCCCTGGATGCAACCACTGGTACCCGGAAATGGAAATACAGCACCGAAGGGCAGATTTCGGGGTCAGTGAATTTTACATTCAGCGCGGCAACCAAACGCACCACCGTTATCGCAGGCAGTTATGATTACAACCTTCACTGTGTGGATGCGGTAACCGGGAAAGGTTTGTGGAAATATGAATCGGGAAATTTCATCAATGGAGCTGCAGCCATCGGCAATAAAATGGCGATATTTGGCGGTTGTGACGGATTTTTACACCTGGTTGGCATCAGTGACGGCAAACTGCGGGATAAAGTAGACATCGGAACCTATATTCCTGCGTCGGCCGCCCTTCTTGGCGACAAGGCATTTTTCGGCAATTACGACGGGGTGTTTTTTTGTTTCGATACCAGGCTGAAAAAGATCATCTGGAAAACAGAAGGAGGCGGGCCTTTCCTCGCATCACCGGCCGTTGGGTCGGGTAAAGTAATTACCGGATCGCAGAACCGTTACATATATTGTTACGATGCCGTTCACGGAACTGTATTGTGGAAATTTAAAACCGGGGGAAAAGTGGATGCCTCGCCGGTAATTGCCGGCAACCAGGTTGTTGCGGCTTCCGCTGACGGGCGGCTTCACATCCTGGATATCAATACAGGCAATGAAACCTGGCAATATGAAACCGGCAGCGCCCTATACAGCACTCCGGCGGTTACGTCGACGATGATCGTAGTTGGGGCGCAGGATGGGAAGGTGTATTGTTTTGGGAGGTAGCCTCACCCCCGGCACCCCCTCTCCATTTAACAATGGCGAGGGGGACGGGCACGAATTAATAAAGTAGGTTATGAGAATAGTGAATATTGTTCCGGGGTTTGGTGGTACGTTTTATTGTGGGAACTGCTTGCGCGACAGCGCGTATGTGATGTCGCTGCGGGAGCTGGGGCATGATGCGGTAACACTTCCGATGTACATGCCGCTTACCATTGACGGGGAAAATACCAATGAGGAAGTTCCTGTTTTTTACGGGGCTGTTAACATCTACCTCAAGCAGCAGTTCCCTGCGTTCAGGCATATGCCGGCATGGATGGAGACCCTGCTGGATTCAAAACCGGTTTTGAAATATGCAGCGAAAAAATCGGGTTCCACCAGGGCACACGGATTGGAAGAATTAACCGAGTCGATGCTGCTGGGCCGCGATGGCCGGCAGAACCAGGAACTTTCACGGCTCGTTGATTACCTGAAAAATCATGCAAAACCGGATGTGGTTCATTTTTCAAATGCACTGCTGCTGGGCATGGCCAGCCAGATCAGGGAAGAGGTGAAGGTGCCTGTTGTATTTTCACTGCAGGATGAGGATGTGTGGGTTGATGCCATGGAGCCATCCTGGCGTAAAAGAATATGGCAGCTGATGACCGAAAAAAGCAGGGAAGTCGATGCCTTTGTATCCGTTAGCTCCTGGTTTGCCGGGGTGATGCAGGAAAGAATGCAGATCCCTCCGGAAAAGATGCATGTTGTGCGCATCGGGGTGAAGCCCGGGAAGTATACCTGGTCGGCACCGGCTGAGACGCCGCAATCCATCGGTTATTTATCCAGGATCTGCGAAGAGAACGGTTTTGAAATTCTTGCCGATGCATTTATCCTCCTGAAAGCCGATCCCCGGTTCAGGAACACGAAGCTAAAGGTCACCGGCGGCATGACTTCGGATGATCAGCCCTTCATTCAGCGGCAACTTAAAAAGTTTGAAGAAAACCATATTCTCCAGGATGTTGAGATTCTGCCGGATTTTGGTTCCGGTGCATTGAACGACTTTTTCAGATCTTTGACCGTACTCTCTGTCCCGGTGCTGAAAGGTGAAGCTTTCGGCCTATACCAGATTGAAGCGCTTGCTTCAGGCGTTCCGCTTGTTCAACCCAACCTGGGTGCATTTCCTGAAATCAGCAGCGCGACAGGCGGTGGGTTGATCTATCATCCCAACACACCCGAAGCCCTTGCTGCCAGTCTTTCACAACTGCTGTCTGATCCCGAAACGCTTGACCGGTTGAGCCGCACAGGTCGCAGGTCAATCGAAGACTCATTTGACTGCAACGTCCTGACCAACAACATGGTAAAACTCTACCAAAGTGTCCGAAAATGATTAACAGCACCCAATTCCCATATTCGTCATTCCCATATTCGTCATTCCCATATTCGTCATTCGCATATTCGTCATTCGTATATTCGTCATTCCCATATTCGTCATTCTTATAACCGCCCCCCATGCCCTCCTCCTTCGCCTCCCTTCACCAGGTATCCAAGCACTATCCACAACCGGATCCCGGCATCATTAACCAGATCCTCAACGATATAACGTTCTCCGTTGGCCCAAAGGATTCGGTTGCCATCGTGGGCCCGTCAGGCTCCGGCAAAAGCACCCTGCTGAATATCCTTGGAACCCTTGACCGCCCTTCTTCCGGCAAAGTGGTCCTTGACGCTAAGGATACTGAGGGCTTTGATGATTCACGACTCGCTGGCATCCGCAACCAGTTTCTCGGTTTCGTTTTCCAGATGCATCACCTCCTGCCCCAGCTCACGCTGATGGAAAACGTACTGTTGCCCGTCATGCCTGTTCATGACAGGGAGAAACAGAAATCAGCCGAAGAGCGTGCCAGGAAACTGATTGAAAGAGTGGGACTGCAAGAGTGCATCCACAGGCGGCCAGCACAACTGTCTCCCGGCGAATGCCAGCGGGCAGCGGTGGTCAGGGCACTGGTTAACCGGCCCAGGCTCCTGCTTGCCGATGAGCCAACAGGATCACTCGATGCCGGCAATGCAGGCAAACTCGGCGACTTGCTCGTTGAATTGCACCGTGAAAATGACCTGGCCATGGTGGTGGTAACCCATTCTTTGGAACTGGCATCACGCATGGAAAAAATTTATCACCTGGCTTCCGGAAAAATCAACCAGATCAAATGAGCATGAACCGGATAAGGCTTATTTACAAAAACCTGTGGTATTACCGCAAATCATGGCTGGCAGTGATGGCAGGGATCATGGTCAGCGCGGCCGTGATCACCGGGGCCCTCATCGTGGGTGATTCCGTGCGGTTCAGTCTTTCCAGGCTTACAGATATCCGGTTGGGCAAGGTAAGGTTTGCCATGCAGCCCCATGAACGGCTTTTCAGGCAGGAACTGTCTGACAGTATTTCGCTGCGTTTGAAAACAGAAACAGCACCCCTCCTGGTTACAGACGGCATTGCCATCAACAGTGACATGAATCTGAGGATCAACCAGGTAAGAATAACCGGGATCGACAATCGTTTCACAAGGCTCTGGAACAGCCCGCTCTCCGCGCCATCAGCAGATGAAGTCATCATCAGCAGGAATGTTGCCGAAAAGTTAAAACTTGCGCCGGGCGGTGAATTGCTGATCCGCCTCCGGAACCTGGGAACAGCCCCTTCGGATGCACCGTTTGTTGCAGAAAACCAGCCGTCAGTTTCAATACGGTTAAAAATATGTGCCATTGCAGATGATGAATCTATGGGGAGGTTCAGCCTCAGCAACAATCAATCGGCGCCGTACAACATTTTTATGTCGCTGGAACAACTGGCATCCTTGCTGAAAATGAAGGGTTATGCAAACGTTATGCTGGCCGCCGGGGATGAATCGCGGGGATTAACAAAAACTGCCTTCGACAGCGCCCTGAAAACGTGCTGGACGCCCGCAGATGCCGGGATTCGCTTTGAAAAGCTGCCCGGGGTTGCAAACACAACCTACCAGGTTACCACCGGACGCATCTTTTTTGATGATGCAACGGCAAAGGCAGTATTATCAGCCTTCCCCGGCTGCCAACCTATCCTTACATACCTGGCTAATTCAATCTCTGCCGGAAATCATTCAACCCCTTATTCCTTTGTTACTGCGACAAGTTCTTCATTCCTGAAATCTCAAACCGGGGATAAGGAGATCATCCTCAACGACTGGCTTGCCAATGATCTTCATGTTGGAGCCGGGGATTCAGTAACCATGCGGTATTTCCTGATGGGGCCGCTTCGGTCACTGCGGGAAGACAGTTCAAGGTTTGTGGTCACCGCAGTAGTTCCTGTCGCCGGTACCGTTGCCGGCCGATGGCTGATGCCTGATTTCCCTGGCATGACCGATGCAGGCAACTGCCGCGACTGGCAAACCGGGGCCCCCATCAACCTGAAGAAAATCCGTGACAAAGACGAACAGTACTGGAAAGATTTCAGGGGAACGCCCAAAGCCTTTGTCTCCCTTGATGCAGGACACCGGATGTGGGGCAACAGGTTCGGAAACTACACGGCTTTCAGGTTTGATGCCAGTGAAACGGACCTTCCGGGGCTAAAAAGGTCATTCATGTCCCGAATCAGCCCCGCCGGGTATGGATTCTCCTTCAGGCCTGTTTACGCTGAGGGAATGCTGGCAGCGGACAACTCTACCGATTTTGGCGAACTTTTCCTGAGCCTGGGATTTTTCATCCTGGTAAGTGCCCTGCTGCTGAGCGGCATGCTCTTTTCCATGCATGCAACAGCCAGAACCAGGGAAACGGGAATACTGGCAGCCATTGGCTTCAGACAAGGATTGATTCTGGAGGTATTATCCGTTGAAGCGCTGATCGTTGCCGCTGCAGGTTCCATCCTGGGTGCGCTGGCAGGTATCTTATACAACTATTTACTTATCCTCGGATTGAACACGATATGGAATGAGGCGGTAAACACCTCCTTGCTGGTGATTAAAATATACCCGACAACGCTGCTGACAGGCGCCTTGAGCGGTTTGGTCACCTCCATGCTGACCCTCTTTTATATTTTATGGCGGAATTTGAGAAAACCGCTGTCGGTGCTCACTGGTGGAGATACAGGGCTACCGTTGCCGGGAAAATGGAAGATGAACAGGGCCCTCACTATCATCACCGCCAGCATCACGGCGGGCAGTGCAGTTCTGATCATTGCGATGACCTTGTTTTCCGGCAAACAGGCCAACAGTTCCCTGGTCCTCGTTGCCGGAGGGCTCATGCTGCCTGCAGGGTGGGCCATACTCAACCTGTTCCTGCCGGGAAGGACCCGCAAGGCCATCCCCACTGTGCCAGGCTTCACCCGGCTTGTTTTTAGAAACCTTGCCCTGCACCGCGGCCGCACTGTCGCTGCTGTTGCCCTTCTTTCAATCGGAACATTTACCATTATCATCACCGGGGCAAACCGCAAAACCCTTTACGGGCAGGATACGTTCCGGAGCTCCGGAACGGGAGGATTTCTCTTATGGGCAGAAACAACCATTCCGGTCATGTATGATCTGAACACTCCCAATGGCGCCGAAATATTCGGGCTTCAGGATGAGGAGGCACTGAAAAATGCCCGGTATTTCCAGCTTCCCCGGGTAGAAGGAGACAATGCCAGCTGCCTGAACCTCAACCAGGTTTCACAACCCGCCATGCTTGGGGTCCCGGCCGGCCAATTTAACGAGCTTGGCGCTTTCACCGTCGTAAGTTCCACAGCCCCGGTCAATAAAAGCCATCCCTGGAAGTCCCTCGCCCATCCCCTTGCCCCTGATATGATCCCGGGATTTGCAGACCAGTCGGTCATCACCTGGGGGCTCCGCAAATCGGTCGGCGATACACTCATCTACATGGATGAAGCCGGTAAAACATTGAAAATAAAACTGGTGGGAGGCCTTAACAACTCTATATTCCAGGGTAACATCCTCGTTTCCGACAGTCTGTTGCGTTTGTTTTTCCCTTCAGTTGCCGGATCCCGCATCATCCTGGTTGAAGGAGACATTCGTATGCAGGATACAATTGCCAAACGGCTTGAATTCCTCTTCAGGGATTACGGTTTAACTGCAACCCCCACCGCAGGGCGGCTCGCCTCCTTCAATGCGGTTGAGAACACATACCTGTCTGTGTTCATGCTGCTTGGAGGGCTGGGCATCATCATCGGCACCGTAGGACTGGGCATCGTGCTGCTCAGGAATATCTCCCGGCGAAATTCAGAGCTTGCCCTTTATGCAGCACTTGGGTTCCGGCAGCAGTTTGTCTTAAGGCTGATACTTGCAGAACATGCGTTCATCCTGCTTTCGGGGATCCTCCTGGGACTTGTATCATCGCTGCCCATGATCCTGCAACTTATGCTCTCAGGTGCAGGAAATGTTCCATGGGTTTTCATATCAGTTATCCTTCTCATGGTCTTTTTAAATGGACTTGCCTGGATATATTTTCCTGCAAAAAAGATCCTTTCTGCATTGAATAACAACGATTTGCGTGCAGAATAACGATCTCGAAAAATAATTAGAGAATTTCAGTACATAAATGTTGTGAGATTCAAACTCCCTGATTATCTTTGGGGAAACTAACCTAACATTTATCCTCATGAGAAAATCTACCCTGTTATTATTTTTGATGCTGGCGATCACATCCCTGCTATCAGCACAGGATAAGCCGGTAAGTCCAACCTATATTGGGGTTGGCGTTTTTCACGGGCTTTCACAGCCCTTGCGCGATCTCCCCGCACTAACAGCGGAGGAATACGAAAAGATGGAGACCGACGCAATGAAACCCAGGAATGAGGAGCTGCAGGTGCGCCTGTACCCTTATGCTGAAACTGCATTACCGAAGGGAAATGATCCTGTATGGCAGAATGAGGAGGGAAAAACCTCTGCGTTGAAGGCCGCCATCATCTCTTTTGACGGACAGTCCTCTCCCTATTTCCCGCCAGATGACAACGGAACTGTAGGTCCAAACCATTACATGCAGACCATCAATTCGGTTTATGCCATCTACTCCAAAGCAGGGGCCCTCCTTGCCGGCCCGAGCAATTTAAACCTGTTGTTCGGTAACGTTACCGGAGCCACCTGCAACGACGGAGACCCGATCATCCTTTATGACGAAATGGCCGATCGATGGCTGGTAGTTGAATTCTCCATCTGCGGGGCCAACGACTATATGCTGGTTGCGGTTTCACAAACGAATGACCCGACCGGAAGCTGGTACAGGTACTCCTTTGATGTGGATGACATGCCCGACTATGAAAAGATCGGGGTATGGCAGGACGGCTACTATATGGCTACCAACAACAGTGCTGCCGGCAAGAAAGATATTTATGTCATGGAACGCAACAAAATGCTGACCGGGCTAACCGCCCAGATGATTGGGTTTGACAATCCCTGGAGGCCGACAACCATTGACGGTTTTATGTGCGTCCCGCCGGTCGACGGCGACGGGCCTGCAGCACCTGCAGGAAGCCCCGGTTTGTTTGTCACCATCAACGACGACGCCATCGCAGGAGGTGCCGACCAGTTATGGATCTATGAACTTACCGCCAACTGGACCACACCTGCCTCGTCAACATTCAACCGGGTGCAGCAGCTGAGCGTTCCTGCATTTGTGAGTGATTTCGGTGCAAACTGGGACAACATCAAACAGCAGGGAACAACGCGTGAACTGGATGCCATCCCGCAGGTGATCATGAATGCGCCGCAATACAGAAATTTCGGCTCCTATCAGACGCTGGTTTGCTGCCATACCGTTGACGTTGATAATACCGA
The DNA here is from genome assembly GCA_903959905.1 of uncultured Bacteroidales bacterium. GTDB lineage: Bacteria > Bacteroidota > Bacteroidia > Bacteroidales > FEN-979 > CAIVAT01. Next base: position 11,479 of record CAJBYO010000029.1, on the reverse strand, counting down.
CCATGCCGGGATCAGGTGGTATGAACTTCGTAAAACCACGGGGACCTGGTCGCTGCGCCAGTCGGGCACCTATGCACCGGATATCCACTCACGCTGGATGGGCAGCATCAGGCTGAACGGCCAGAGTGAACTCGGACTTGGTTATTCCATTTCCAGCACTACACTGTACCCGGGCATCCGTTACACAGGGCAATCTGCTTCAGCCTATGCCGCCGGAGCGGGAACCCTTGACCTGGCTGAGCAAACTGTTGTGACTGGTGCGTATGCCCAGACCTCGTATAACCGCTGGGGCGACTATGCAGGAATCAGCATTGACCCTATGGATGACAAAACTTTCTGGTTCACAACAGAATACATCGGTGCTGCCCAGGCACGTAAAACCAGGATTTTCAACTTCCAGGTTGGTTCCGCCCCTGCCCAGCCCGACCTTGTGGCCCAGGGACAGTCTGTCACCCCAACTTCAGTTCAGGACGGGCAAACAACCACGGCTGCCTGCAGCGTGATGAACCAGGGTGCTGCATCCGCCGGCACATCAAACCTGAAATACTATTTATCAGCCGACAACACCTTCGGAGCAGGGGATATTTTACTTGGAACAGACGCTGTTCCTGCCCTCAATGCAAGTTCCAGCACCCCATTCAGCAAGGTATTGACCATTCCCGCAGGAACCACCCCGGGAACCTATTACATCCTGTTTGTCGCCGATGCTGATGCCCAGGTAACCGAAGTGAACGAGAACAACAATACCGCAAGTACACAGCTGGCGGTCACCTCTGCGGCGGGTTCTCCTGACCTCACCCTGTTAACTCCTTCGGCAACACCAACGACCGTTACAGCAGGACTGACCACCACTTCCTCCTGTGTTGTCAGCAACCTCGGACCGGGTGCTGCAGGGGCATCATCCCTTAAGTACTACCTTTCAAGCGACAACCTGTACAGCGCCGGTGATGTTTACCTGGCTACCGATGCAGTTGCCACACTGGCGGCCAGTGCAACGGCCCCGTTCAGCAAAGTTCTGACCATCCCTGCAAACACTGCTGCAGGCGCATGGTACCTTCTTTTCGTGGCTGATGCTGACGCCCAGGTTGCAGAATCCAACGAATCAAACAACACCGGGAGCGTGGCTTTAACTGTTCAGGTAACCATCCAGGGATGCAACAGCACAACCCAGTACCCGAGCACCACCTTAACCCCGACCACCGCATGGAAAACACAGAATTCAATCTGGGCCGGAGAGTTTGCGGCATTCAATGTCACCTCCGGCATTACCTATGTGTTCTCCTATTGTACCGCCGACGGTGCATCTGCTACCTATAATTCGGAAATGACACTGCGCAACAAAACGACGAATGCGTTTCTCGCATATTCCAACGATTTTTGCGGTGATGATGCAAAAATTACCTGGACAGCGACATTTACAGGTGTTGTTAAACTTGTGACCACCGTTTCAGGATGCGGAACCAACTCAACCAATACAAAACTGCGGTATAAGCGCCTCGCCAAGGAGGCCGAAGCCGCTGAGGCTGAACCCTCAGATGAATATACAGTATACCCGAATCCGACCAGCGGATCAGTATCTGTTGAAGCTTCAAGCGGGTTTCAACCAATGAATCGAATACTTATCTACAACGCATCGGGCAAAACCGTGCAGAAGATGGTTGTGCCGGTAAAACCTGAGAACATCTACACCTTCAATCTCGGTGACCAGCCCAACGGCTATTACATCGTCAAGATCATCGGATCCGATTTTACCAAACAGCTGAAAGTCCTGGTAAATAAATAAACGAATAAACAGGTTAACAGAGGAGAAAGGCTGGGTCAAACGATCGCAGCCTTTTTCTTTTCCTTTAAAAAATCAAAGGTTTGCATGAGATTTCTGCCATTCAAAGCGAACTCAGGCGAAAAGATTTTGGTACGACAACAGGTATACTTAATCATTCAAATGGCTCATCCTTAACCTTCCATGCACCTTAAACAAAAAAAGATTTGCGGCCCTGGTTTTATTATCAGGCCACCGAAATTCGCCATTAATTGATGTATCTTTGAATTCATTATCAACAAGTTACACCTCGCCATACCCTCGGAAATTTCACGTTGCTTTAAGCCTTGATCCATGAACAGACAGAAATCAAACGAGCGGGTAAATCTGAATTTCACGCTATTCAAAGACATGTCGATCCTGCACAGGAAAGCAGGGGATATCCTTCGTACGAAAGAGTTAAAACCCACATCAGATCTTACGGAAAATGAGCGGCATAAACTTGTTCATAAACATGATGTACACCAGATCCAGCTTAAAATTACCATCCCGGAGATAAAGAAAAAACCTGAACCCCCTCATGCGTGTGCATGTGTGAATTCAGGTTGTCAATCGTGGGCCAGCATATCCTGCTGCTGTTCCCTGAGCCTCTCAGGGGACTTGAACCCCCGACCTACTAATTACGAATCAGTTGCTCTACCAACTGAGCTAAAGAGGCGAAAAAGTCGGGATGAGAAGACTCGAACTTCCGACCCCCACGTCCCGAACGTGGTGCGCTAGCCAACTGCGCTACATCCCGAGGAATTACTGATAAAATTTCAAAGAAACTACCTGCTTCCGGCATCAGTATCCCGGAAAAGGATTGCAAATTTACGAATTATTTTTCTGAATAAGCAACAGCAATTTTGCCGAACCTGCCTGCAAGACTGATTTTTCTTTCCCCGTATGGTTTATCCTCCTTCAACCACACGGCAAACCAAATGATTTCCTTACCTTTGGAAACATTATCCGTCACTCCCAATTAGCTTGATATGCTTCAGTTTAAGAATTATAAATGGTTGATTCTAACCCTGGTCATTCCGTTTACACTTACAGGATGCAAAGGGACTTCAAAAGAGCAGCCCGGTAGTTCAGGGCCAAAAACAATAACGGTCGGAGGCATGGTGCTTCAGCCGGGTGTACTCGAAAACAATATCCTGGCAACCGGCAATGTGATCGCCAACGAGGAAGTTGAACTACGAAGTGAGGTTCCTGGCCGGATCGTTGCCATCAACTTTGATGAGGGAAGCCACGTTAACAAAGGCAGCCTGCTTATGAAAATTGACGACCGGGAACTGCAGGCACAACTGAAAAAGCTCCAGGTTGATGAAAAACAGGCCAAGGATGACCTCTACCGGAAAGAGAAATTACTGGAATTAAAGGCTGTTAGCCAGGAAGAGTATGACAAAGCCTTTAATACGCACGGCATTACCCAGGCCGAAATCGAACTCGTCCGGACACAGATATCAAAAACAGAGATCTATGCCCCGTTCAGCGGACAGATCGGCCTTCGCCAGGTAAGCCCCGGCGGATTTGTCTCCTCCTCCACCCTCGTTGCCCGCCTTCAGCAGACCGACCCGGTAAAAATTGATTTTGCCATCCCGGAAAAGTACCGCGGAAAAGTGCTGAAAGGAACCATGATCAAATTCACGGTGGAAGGCAACGACAGCACTTTCACCGGCCATGTATACGCCATTGAACCCAAGATTGACCCCGCCACCCGCAATGTTTCCCTGAGGGCACTTTGTTCCAACCCGAAAGGCCAGCTTATCCCCGGCTCTTTTGCCAAGGTTGATATCATCCTCGACAACATCCGCGATGCCCTCGTCATCCCGTCGGAGGCAATCATTCCCATGATGAACGGCGAAAAGGTGTTCGTGTCAAGCAATGGCAAGGCAACCACCCGGATCATCCAGACCGGCATCCGCACCGAAACAAAAGTGCAGGTGATCAAAGGCCTGAACCCCGGGGATACCGTTATCACAACCGGGCTGCTGCAACTCCGTGAAGATGCATCTGTTAAAATCAGGATGGCCAAATGAACATTTCCTCATTAAGCATCAACCGCCCCGTACTGGCAACGGTTATCTCGCTGCTGATTGTCTTGTTTGGAGTTATCGGCTATACGTTCCTGGGTATCCGCGAATTTCCGAGTGTTGACCCTCCCGTGGTTACAGTTACCACAAATTATATAGGGGCCAATGCAGATGTGATCGAATCGCAGATCACCCAACCCCTTGAAGAGTCAGTCAACGGAATTGCCGGTATCAGGTCGCTCACCTCCATAAGCAGCGACGGCCGCAGCAACATCACCGTTGAGTTTGAACTGGGGGTTGACATGGAAGCCGCTTCCAACGACGTCCGCGACCGTGTATCCAGGGCCATCCGCAGCATTCCTCCCGATACCGATCCGCCCATCGTCACCAAATCGGATGCCGACGCCAACCCGATCTACGCCATTACGTTGCAAAGTAATTCGCGGGATCTTATGGAATTGTCGGACTTTGCAAGCAATGTTTTCAAGGAGCGGCTCCAGACCATCCCGGGGGTGAGTGAAATCCGCATCTGGGGTGAGCGCAAATACTCCATCAAACTGTTGCTTGACCCCTCCAAACTTGCCAGTTTCAGGCTTACACCCGGTGATGTGCGCAATGCGCTTTCGCGCGAAAACATTGAGCTTCCCAGCGGAAGAATTGAAGGGTACGGTACCGAACTGACCATCAGGACCAAAGGAAGGCTCACCACGCCCGACGAATTCAACGACATGATCATTGACGAAAAGAACGGCACGGTGATCAGGATGCGGGACGTTGGAACAGCCAAACTGCTGCCTGAAAATGAACGTACGATCATGAAAGGCAACGGCGGCATTCCGATGATCGGGGTTGGTATCACTCCGCAGCCCGGCGCAAACCAGATTGATATTGCAGATGAGTGTTACAAACGGGTGGCCCAGCTTAAAAAAGAGATCCCGGCTGATATCATTGTAGGCACCACCCTTGATACCACGCTGAGCATCCGTAAGGCCATCACGGAAGTGGAAGAGACCATCCTCATTGCCTTTGCGCTGGTTCTGCTGGTGATTTTCGCATTCCTGCGCAGCTGGCGCACCACGCTGATCCCGATCATCGCGATTCCCATCTCCCTTGTGAGCGGATTTTTCATCATGTATATTGCAGGGTTCTCGATCAACATCCTCACCCTGCTCGGCATTGTGCTTGCCACCGGGCTTGTGGTTGACGATGCCATCGTGGTGCTTGAGAACATCTACCACAAGATTGAAGGGGGTATGGACCCGATTGAGGCCGGCCACAGCGGATCAAAAGAGATTTACTTCGCCATCCTCTCCACCACCATCACCCTTGCCGCTGTGTTCTTACCGATTATCTTCCTCCAGGGACTTACAGGCAGGCTGTTCCGGGAATTCGGGGTTGTTGTTGCCGGGACTGTGCTTGTCTCAGCGCTGGTTTCACTCACCCTCACCCCGATGATGAGTTCGCACATGTTGCGCAAACCCGAACGTCACAATGCACTTTTCACCTTCACTGAAAACATGCTCAACGGGCTTACCGATGCCTATAACCGCTCGCTGCACTCATTCATCCGTTACCGCTGGCTGGCCATCCTGGCCATGGTTGTGTCACTTGGACTGATCTTCGGCATCGGCATGCTGATTCCTTCAGAACTCGCCCCCATGGAAGACAAAAGCAGGATGCAGCTGATGTCGACGGCCCCTGAAGGAACATCCTTTGAACTCATGGACCGCTATATGAACCAGATGGTTGCCATGGTTGACACCATCCCGGAGAAGGAATCAATCCTGGGAATTACCGCACCGGGATTCGGATCGGCGTCATCAACAAATACGGGATTTGTACGAATATCCTTAACAGAACCTGAAAACAGAAAGCGTTCACAACAGGATATTGCAGATGAAATCGGCATGCTGGCCAGAAGGTTCAACTTTGCCCGGAGCTTTGTGATCCAGGAGCAGACCATCGGCGGAGGCCGCAATGCAGGGTTGCCGGTTCAGTATGTTGTACTGGCGCCTGATTTTGACAAACTGAAGAAATTCCTGCCAAAATTCATGGAAACGGCCCAGGCCAGCTCCAAATTCCAGGTGGTTGACCTGAACCTGAAATTCAACAAACCCGAGCTTGCCGTGGAGATTGACCGCGACAGGGCCCGAACACTCGGGATCAATGTGCGCGATATCGCAGAAACCCTGCAGCTTTACTTCAGCGGGCAGCGTTACGGTTATTTCATCATGAACAGCAAGCAGTACCAGGTGATCGGGCAGGCCGACCGGTCAAACAGGGATAAGCCGCTTGACCTTAGTTCCATTTACATCCGCAACAACCGCGGCGAGCTTATCCAGCTTGACAACGTGGTGAAACTAAAGGAGCAGAGCAATCCCCCGCAGTTGTACCGGTATAACAGGTATGTTTCAGCCACCGTTTCGGCACAGACAGCCAAAGGGGTGACCCTCGGACAGGGGATCGACGAAATGCGGAAGATCGGCAAGGCCACCTTCGACGATTCATTCTCCTCCGCCCTTGCCGGAACATCCAAGGAATTTGAAGACAGCTCGGGAAGCCTCCTGTTTGCACTGCTGCTGGCGCTGGTGCTCGTCTTCCTGATCCTGGCCGCCCAGTTTGAAAGTTTCATCGACCCGCTGATCATCATGTTCACGGTGCCACTGGCGCTGGCCGGTGCCATCCTTTCTCTATGGATGTTCGGTCAAACCCTGAATATTTTCAGCGAAATCGGAATCATCGTGCTGATCGGCATTGTAACCAAGAATGGGATCCTGATCGTTGAGTTTGCCAACCAACGAAAAAAAGAGGGCCTTGACCTGCGCGAAGCAGTCATTGATGCCGCCACCCGCCGCCTGCGCCCCATCCTGATGACCAGCCTGGCCACCGCCCTGGGTGCGCTTCCGATCGCCATGGCGCTTGGTGCCGCATCACGCAGCCGAGTGCCCATGGGCATTACAATTATCGGCGGACTCATTTTCTCGCTGGTTCTAACACTTTACGTGATCCCGGCTTTGTATTCTTATATGTCACGGTCAAAATCAAAATAAATCTAAGTTCTCTTGATCATGATCAAAAACAAATCCACCCCCTCTGTTCCCCCCACTTCAACATTCAATATTCAATATTCAATATTCAATATTCGTTTTGCTACGCTCCTGCCTTTGTTTCTATTTCTCTTCAGCAACGGTCACACCCAGGAGGTCCTCTCCCTTCCCCAGGCCCTCCGGCTTGGCCTTAAAAACAACTATTCCATCATCCTCCAGCAGAATGACGCGCAGATCGCGAAAAACAACAACACCCCCGGAAATGCCGGCTTCCTTCCATCCATTGACCTCACTGCCAGCCAGAACAACATCATCAGCACCACACACCAGGAACAGTTCAGCGGAACGGTGAAAGATGTGACCAATGGAAAAAGCAATTCACTGAATACCGGGGCGCAACTCAACTGGACCCTGTTCGACGGGCTGAATATGTTTGTAAACCGGAAGATGCTTGGCGTGCTTGAAGACCTCGGCCAGAACGGCACCAGGATCGTGGTGGAAGGAACCGTATCCGATATTTCACTGACCTACTACGGCATCATCCAGATGAAAAAGCTGGTCAGGGTGGCGCAGGATGCCGTTGACCTCTCCATGCAACGCAAAAGGATTGCTGCTGCCAAGGTTTCGCTGGGAGCAGGCTCGCAGCTGATGCTCTTGCAATCGACCGTTGACCTGAATGCCGACAGCACACGGCTCATCAGGCAAATGGTGATCCTGGCCGGCACCCGGGCCGACCTCAACCAGCTGCTTTGCCGTGATCCGTCTATGCCCTTTGATATCTATGATTCCATCCAGCTCAGCGTGCCCAAACCTTATGACACCCTTCTGGCCGTAGCGATGCGGCAAAATTCCATGCTGACTGCAGCCCGCCTGAACCAGGACCTCACCAGGCTGGGAGTACGCCAAGCCCAATCGGACCGCTATCCCCAGATAAATTTCAACGCCGGTTATTCTTATGGCACCCTGAACTCTCAAAGCGGCTTCCTGAAATACAATCAAAGCTATGGCCCTTCCTACGGATTATCGCTGTCATACAATCTCTTCAATGGTTTCAATGTAAACAGGGCCGTTAAAAATGCAAAAATCCTGATGAATTCCGGGGAAATCCAGGTAGAGGATGCCTGGCTGTCGTTGCGGACTAATCTCTATAAAATTCACGAGGAGTTTCTCGCTAACCTGGAAATCGTCAGGCTGCAGCTTGCCAATGTTGACGTGGCCAGGGAAAACGTCACCATCGCCTTTGAAAAGTACAAGCTTGGAAGCATCAACGATATTGAACTCCGCGAAATCCAGCAAAAGCAGATTGATGCAGAATACCAGCTCATATCGTCGCAGTTTGAGGCAAAGAAAGCAGAGGTGGAGCTGGACAGGTTGACGGGGGAGCTGTTGAGACGAATGACAGGGGACAGGTGACGGGTGACGGGTGACAAATGACAAATGAGGAATGACGAATATTGAATAACCAGGCTTTGTTCCATTTACAATTTATTTAGGTGATGAAAAACAGCAGCATAATCAAGTCACTCAAAATTCCTTCATTTTTTACATCCCTTTCATTGCCTGCATTGTTTGCATTCCCTGCATTGTTTGCATTCCTTGCATTCCTTGCATTCCTTGCATTCTCCCCTTCCATTTCAGCGCAGGTCCGGCAGCCTTTTTCCTCCGCACAAAAGGCCGCCCAGTGCGAAAAGATCAAAGCGGCGTGCCGGCATGCCTGGGATGGATACAAAACCTATGCCTCCGGGTATGACGCACTGAAACCGATCAGCCGGACAGGCCGCAACTGGTATGGCACATCATTCATGATGACCCCGCTGGATGCGTTTGACACCTTCTACCTGCTGGGCATGAAAAAAGAGGCCGGGGAAGCAAAATCCATGGTGGTTAACGGTTTGAATTTCAATGTCGACACCGAAGTTCAGCTGTTTGAGGTCAACATACGATTGATGGGCGGACTGCTGTCGGCCTATGAATTAACCAAAGATAAACGGCTGCTGACCCTGGCAAAAGATCTCGGCACTCGCCTTCTTCCTGCATTCAATTCGCCTACCGGCATGCCATACCGTTTCGTAAACCTGGTAACCGGGAAAACCAGGGATGCCTTGAGCAATCCTGCCGAAACAGGCACCTACCTGCTTGAATTCGGGAAACTTACCCAGCTTACTAAAGATTCAACATTTTACCGCGTGGCAAAAAAAGCCGCCTTTGAAGTTTTCAAAAGGCGTACCGACCTTGACCTGGTTGGAACCACCATCGACGTAAATACCGGGGAGTGGAAGAATACCGAATGCCAGATCGGCGCAAGGATTGACTCCTATTTTGAATACCTTTACAAGGCGTGGTTGCTGTTTGGCGACCGGGACTGCAAAGATGCCTGGGAGATCCACAACAGAGCGATCATGAAATATATGTTCACTGAAGTTCCTTCAGGCGGGTATTTCACCCGGGTGGACATGCGGTCGGGGAAGGAGACAAATTCGTTGTATGGCGCCCTGGATGCCTTTTATGCCGGGATTCTGGCCCTTTCCGGAGATATTCCCCATGCACGTAAAATCCAGCAGGGAAACTATGCCATGTGGACGAAATTCGGCATTGAACCCGAAGAATTCAACTTCCGTACCGGCCAGGTAACTGATCCCTCCTATCCTTTACGGCCTGAAAACATTGAAAGTTGCTTTTATCTTTACAGGAAAACCAAAGACAACCAGTATCTGCGGATGGGGGAGCAAATGGTCATCGACATCCTCACGAAATGCAAAACCGAAGCCGGCTTTGCTGAAATGAAAGATGTTACAAAACTTGAGACTTCCGATTCAATGGAAAGCTTCTTCCTCGCCGAAACCCTGAAATACGCTTACCTCCTGTTCGCCCCTGAAAAAACCCTGGACCTGGGGAAGGTGGTGTTTAATACGGAGGCGCACCTGTTGAAAAAGTGACAGGTGACGCGTGACCTGTCACCCGTCACGCGTCACGCGTCACGCATTACGTCCAACCTGTCTCCTTTTTCCCTACCTTTGCCAAATAACTCAACATTTTGACATTCCACGATTTCGGTTTTGAGGCGCGGCTTATTGAAGGCATAGAAGCACTGGGGTACGAAAGCGCCACCCCTATCCAGGAGCAGGCAATCCCTGCCATTTTAGACGGCAAGGACCTCATCGGGTCGGCCCAGACCGGCACCGGGAAAACAGCGGCATTCCTGCTTCCCATCATTCAGAAAATCATATCTGTACCGCACGATGATGCCATCAAGGCATTGGTGATCGTTCCCACCAGGGAACTTGCACAACAGATCGACCAGCACATGGAGGGGCTCTCCTATTTCACCCCGGTGAGTTCCATCCCTGTATATGGTGGCACCGACGGTGCTTCTTTTTCCAGGGAGAAACAGGCCCTTTCAAACGGGGCCGACATGGTGATATGCACCCCCGGACGTATGATCGCCCACCTCAACATGGGCTATGTGAACCTCTCCAGCCTGCGTTACCTCATCCTTGATGAGGCTGACCGGATGCTTGACATGGGTTTTTACGACGACATCCTCAAGATCATGTCGTATGTTCCTGCAACAAGGCAAACTCTATGTTTCACCGCCACCATGCCCAAAGAGATGCGTGACCTGGCGCGGAAAATATTAAAAGACCCTGTTGAGATTAATATTGCCGTGTCAAAACCTGCAGAAAACATACTGCAGATGGCCTATGTGGTTTACGACACACAGAAAATCCCCCTGGTTCAATACCTGCTCAAAGACCTGTCGCTGCGAAGCATCCTTATTTTCTGCTCCACGAAAAGCGCTACAAAGCAACTCAGCGCTGCCCTGAAAAAACTTCACCTGAATGCCGAAGAGATCCATTCCGATCTTGACCAGACCGAGCGTGAAGCCGTGCTGAACCGGTTCAGGAGCAGGGAACTCAGTATCCTTGTTGCAACCGACATTGTTTCACGCGGCATTGACATTGAAGACATTGACATGGTGGTGAACTTTGATGTACCCAACGAAGGGGAAGACTATATTCACCGCATCGGCCGCACCGCCCGCGCCAAAGCCAAAGGTGCCGCCATCACCCTGATCAACGAAAAAGACCAGGCAAAATTTGCCACCATTGAACGACTCCTGGACAAGTCCATCTATAAAGGTGCTCTGCCGGTTCACCTTGGCACCGGGCCGGAATTTGACCCGAAGAAACACAGGGGAACCTTCCGAAAAGGCGGTTTCAGGAAAAAATAAACAAAAGACGATTTACGATTGGACGATTCTAGAATGACGATTGAATTGCAGGATTTCAGATTGACGATTAGCAGCACCCAATCGTAAATCGTCAATCTTACAATTCAATCTGCAATCGTCATTCGTCCAATCGTAAATCTCATCCTTCTTCAAGTTTTTTTTTTATTTCGTTGAATCTATACTTTTTATCTTTATCTTTGCGAATATTATTTTTAAAATTTGATTTTTATTATGAAAAATGGAAAAGTAAAATTCTTTAATGAGTCAAAAGGATTTGGATTTATTATGGACTCCGAGACAGGCAAAGAATATTTCGTTCATGCCTCTGGTTTAATTGACCGTATCCGGGAAAATGACGAAGTAACAT
>CAJBYO010000028.1 GCA_903959905.1 uncultured Bacteroidales bacterium | reverse complement strand
GACACTCTGATACTAACGGCCAAAACACTCAGCATTTGAAAAATCCTTCATCTACGAATTATACCCAAACCGGGCTCTTCCCCGCCCTGAAAGGGCAGTCATCATTAACCCGGGGCACCGCCCCGGTGAAGGACAAGCCCGGCCACACCTCAATCAACCCTGAAGGGGTTGAATTAAATGTACCTCCATGCCACAAAGCAGCACCCAGTTCGGATGATGCCGCCCCTTCAGGGCTGCGATTTTTGCAGGGTGGTGCAGGGTGTCACAGGCACGTTTTTAACCAGGGGCCTGCCCACCATTGGCTCCGGCAGGATCACCGTTCCTGCGTACTTCTATAAGGTAATTCTGGATTATACGGAACCTGAGATCAAGGGCATCGGGTTCATCATGCCCAACGAGGGATCACAGGAGCCGCTTCAGCATTTTGCCGTGACCATTGACAGTGTTGAAAAGGTATCGGGAACCGACTTCTTCTTTCAGCTGCCCGACGACCAGGAAAAGGTACTTGAAAGTACAGTTGATCTCAGCAAATGGAGCTGGACCGCGACAAGCACCCGCACGTCAAAGAATGAAAGCGGTGGCCAGGCAGAGCAATGCAAAGGAACAACCAAAAAGGAGAACCAATGCTCAAGGATGACCTGCAGCCCGAACGGGAGGTGCTGGCAGCATGGGGGGGATTGAGCAAGGGATCAGCCGGACAAACCGGAAAGGATTCACTGGCTGGTAAAGATGACACCATCAAACCTGGCGGGTCTGAAATCAATATTGTATCCCCTGACGGGATCTTATTAAGGAAATTCAAATATGCCGATGCAGGCAGCTCAGGCGGCTACACACAGGGATATCCGGATTATGCCAATTACATCAGGGGGTATCCGACGGATGACACGATCGTTGGCGATTTTAACGGGGATGGTAAACTGGAGAAAGCATGGTTTAAGGACAGGGGACAGGATAATTTCAACGACTGTCAGCAAAAAGCCGCTGCGGGAGCATGCAGGGGGATTATTCAGTTTTCAGAAAAAAGCATCCGGAAACTGGTTATTGATTATTGTCCTATGTGGATGTTTAAAAATGAGGGTGATATCAATTGTGACGGGAAAGATGAAATCGGGGTTTTACCAGGCTGGTTTACAAGTGCCTGCCGGGATTATTACGTGTTTACCTATGAAAAAGGCAAGTGGATTACATCCTGCCCGCCTGTTTCCAGCTCCATGAACATGAGGGAGGCCGGCATTGTTCCGGGTGAAAAAGATACAACCAATAAAGGGTATGCGATCATCAGGGAATCGGTAGACGGCTATGTCGGGAAATACCCAAACCATAAAATACCCCCTGAGTACCCAAATTTAAATAGCTGTTCGGAAAGCCAGGTTGTTGAGTACCGTGTAAAATTGAAATAAGGCCATTATTGAAAAGCTGAATGCCTCAGGGTTTGTTCAAATACTCGCTGCAGGCATTGTCAATCCTTTCCCTTGCAGATTTGCAAACCGTCAATGCCCTGACCATGGCAACTTCTTCCTTTGCAAACGCTTTTCTGTCGTATACATTCTCATGCCTTGACGGTGTTTGAATGTCATACACGATGGAGCAAAAGGTGTTGTCAACAATTATTTGCATCGTCCTGGTATCATTGTCCGTAGTTTTAAAAGTTGCCAGTATTTCGGTCCAGGCATGGTTTCCTGGTGCGATCACATGTGCATCATATCCCATCAGGGAAAGAAAGCAGGCAAATGCCATTTCACGTTCGCTGCACCACCCGAAGGAAGAGAACCTGCCAAAGTCAGGGTGCGAAAACTTTTCATTCGGGGAAACCATGTCTCCGAGGAAATTGTGAGGTTTGCGTTCAATGGTTGTGTAAGTCCTGTTTTTCTTTCCATCCACCAGGATGTCATACCGCGGATTGGGGTTATTATAGTGCCAGAAATACGGCATGTTCAGTATTTCGCCCCTGGATCCGTCAAATGCGCCTGTGGTGGTGAACAGCTGGTGCATGATGCTTATCGTGTAGTATTTTCTGATATTAAGGGAGTCTTTGGGGTCAATATCATAGATCCTGCAGATGGAATCGAATTTACCCCCGTCCCTGGATGCGAACTGAGCCTGCCGGGCATAGCACAGGATGCTGAAATACTGGGAGACCGGAATATCCTGGGCGTTGGCCAATGATGCAAACATCATCAGGGCAAAGAGGAGTTTTTTCATCAGGGGGAGCGTTTATAGAATAACGCTGGTAAAATCGCATTATTGGGTGTGCAGGTGAAGGAAAAGTAACGGTCCTGAACGCGGAAAATGCAAATACTGCAAATGTTACTGAAACATTTGAAAATGAAACTGTTAATTCGTTGGAATTACAACAGTTGGGATGGCATGCAATCCCGGATAACTAGAAAAAGCATGCTGAGAAGTACAGGGAGGTGGCAATGGAAAGCCAGTGACTAATTTACCTTTACCCTGCTTTTAATTTGTGCGGTGAACTCTTTGGAAGGCTTAAAAGCCGGGATCATGTGAGCTGGTATTTTAACCGGGGTGTTTTTGGTGATGTTCCGGCCGGTTTTTGCAGCACGTTTCTTGAGCAGAAATGTGCCAAATCCCCTGAGATAGATGTTCTCACCATCAGCCATTGATTTTTTAATGGTGACCATAATTGATTCAACAACAGCCTCAACAGCTTCTTTCTCAATGCCGGTCTGGGTAATAATTTCATTCACGATTTCAGCTTTGGTCATGATTGTTTGGTTTGGATGTTAATGTGTTGATTTTCACACGAAGGTATAAATAATCGCAATACTACAAAGAAAATATAAATTTTTTTCACCACTAAGTACCCTCCCAAATAAAACTGGGAACATCAGCATAGATAACTTGAGTACAAAATCCTGAAGGATTTTAAAACTATGAGTGCAATTATACTTTTGATTAAGTTTGAAAAAAAAAGCAGTTCATATAAGACCAAT
>CAJBYO010000027.1 GCA_903959905.1 uncultured Bacteroidales bacterium | reverse complement strand
TGTGTTGTTTGTTTGTCATGGCATTTCAATCCGGAGGTGATCAGTAATAAGATGAGACGGCTCTATAAAGTTGCTTACAGAATTATATAAAAGGCAGTTCCTTCATCCGGGGAAGTGGTAAAATCAACAATACCTCCAAGGGTAAGGAAGCTACTTTTGATTATCAGGCACATATCTCTGAAAAGCCTGTAAACAGTGAATAGTTGTTCATCATTGTTACATGGCGTTACAGCATGTTTATAACTTTTACTGACAAGTTTGTCAGTTATATTGACAGTTCCGTATCTTTGTACTGACAAATTAATCGCACTCAGATATGGCTTCAATAACCTTCTATCCAGACAAGGAAAAGAATGAAAAATCTCTTTTACTTCTTTCATTTACTTTTAATCATGCGCGCTTAAGACTTTCAACCGGACTGCATGTTCCCAAAAACGATTGGGACCAGCAAGCCCAGAAGGCCAAACCGGCGAAGGACTATAGCGAGATCAATACTCGTTTACGGGAAACTGCCAATTTTTTTCTCGATAAATACGATGAACTTTTTCCAAAGGGCATAAAACTGTCAAAGGAGGAAGTCAAAGAGAAATCGGCAGAAATGGTAAATGAATTTAAAGTATTTACCGGCAGAAGCAAAGCTGTTGATGCCTCCAGAGTTTCTCTTTTATCTTTCTTTGCAGTTTTTCAGCAAAGATATATAAACAAAATCAGTCCGGGTCATTTACAACAGTATTCGAGTCTCAAGAAGCAACTGGAATCTTTCCAAACCAAAAAGGAATTCAGGGTCGATTTTGACACCATAGGAAAAGATTTCTATATCCAGTTCACTGACCATTTAAAGGAAATTGGTTTAAAACCAAACTCCATTGGTTCATATATCAAGAAATTGAAACGGCTGATGAATGAAGCCGTTGAAGATAAACTGACCAAAAACCAGGAGCACTGTAAGCGGGATTTCAAGATTATTTCGGAAAATGTGGATACTGTGTACCTGAATGAAAATGAAATCAAGGCACTATATGAAATGCCCCTTGATCTGCCCGCTCACAGAAACATCCGGGACATTTTTGTAATCAACTGCTATACAGGGCTTCGTCATTCGGACTGGTCAAAAGTTTCCAACGAACATATACACGAAGGAAATTTATATGTACGTACGCAAAAAACCGATGAACCTGTAATTATGCCCATTAAACCATTGGTTTGGGAAATTCTTAAGAGATATGGAACTCTCCAAGTACCTCATATCAGGCAAACAAATGGAGCATTGAAACTGATTGGGCAAAAAGCGCATGATGAAAAAATCAGCAAAGGGGATCTGAAAAAATGGCTGGTGATCAGGACCCACACTGCCAGAAGGTCTTTTGCAACCAATGCTTATCTGGCAGGCATTCCAATGCGTGACATAATGCAAATTACCGGTCACCATACCACTGAATCATTTTTGAGATATATCAGAGTGACAAAGATGGAGACAGCTCAGAAACTAAAGGATCACCCGTTTTTCAGTTAGGTGCCAGGGTAGATGTTTCAATAACGATCACCTGGTTACAAAGGTGATCGTTATCGTTAACAAACCAAGTATCTCCCCATCAACCGGAGCAATTGGCGGCACCTCCGGATCAGGAGTGATCAATGGTTGTTCCTCTTTTGGAACCAATATTGCTCCATCCTTTTGAATAATCCCAAGATAAAGCCAGTAGTCAGCCGGGAGATATGAATTTGCAAAAGCAGTTGTTTCAGTTCCCGCGAAATCTGCCTGAATAGGCCTGTCAGTCAATGAAAAGCCTGGGTCATTTACTGACTGTCGGCACTCGACTATAAAATCAACAGTGTCAGAAGTACTGAAGTGAGAATCGATTCTCACCACATCCTGGTTTTCAAATAATCGAACGAAAACTCCCGATAATTTTATAGATGGGT
>CAJBYO010000026.1 GCA_903959905.1 uncultured Bacteroidales bacterium | reverse complement strand
TATAACGTTGATTTTATTGAGGTTGAATCTGCCAGATATATCGGCGATTATGCTATCAGGGTGTACTTTCGTGATGGATTTAACAGGCTTGTTGATTTTAAACCGTTTTTGGAAGCATCATTTCATCCATCCATCCGGAAATATCTGGATGAAGCCAGGTTTAAGGAATATCAGATTGTTGATGGAAATCTCAACTGGAACGACTATGATTTGATTTTCCCGGTTTATGATCTTTATGAAGGGAAATTATAATGGAAAAAACTCCCTCTTTGACCAACCTTCGCCGGAAAATCAAAATCATCTCAATTTGGTGATTGTTAATTCAATAAGATGGTCAACAAAAATCGGCAGAGGTAGTCGGGAACGCCGGTTTTTCCACCTGACCTCAGCAACTCAAATTCCACAAAATTAACCTAGATCTTATAAACATCCAGAACAAGCCCGTCAAAACTGGCAAACACTAAATATGGATGTGATTCCTGGTGGAAAATATTCCCTTTGTTATCAATGGCAATGGCGCCGGCAAAACCATCATAAGGTTCTAATTCACTAAATGTTCTGGCAAAGGCTTCTTCCAGTGAGCACCCATCTGTGACGCGGGTCACGATTTTTGCAGCGGTGGCATTGCTTACGATGTCTTCGCCAACTCCGGTTAAACTCACACCACAGTATTGGTTGGCATAATTTCCGGCTACTGTCGCTGAGTCTGAAATGCGTCCGGGAATCTCAAAACCCTTTCCACCGGTAGAAGTTGCTACAGCCAGTTTGCCGTCTTTATCAAGGGCTACACATCCGACAGTTCCCATACCGCCGGCTTTGAGTTTGGCTTCATACTCGAGGCGCCGCTGCGGGATCTCTGTTGAAAAAATTTCAAATCCCTGCAGCCTGGCGAAATTTGTTGCCCCACTCCCACCCAACACTCTGTCATCGTATTGCATTAATACTTCTGCAACATGAACAGGATTTTTAACTTCTTCAATATTGACAACCCCGCTCATTTTCTGTGTCTCACCATCCATAATGGCGGCACTCATCCTGATTTTCCCGTCACCCTGGATCTGTGAGCCAATTCCGGCATTGAAGAGTTGGTTATCTTCAAGCAATGCCACTGCATAGACAACGGTTTTCAAAGCTGAAGAGGTTTTCAAAAACTCATACGATTGCATCACAATCTCTCTCAGAGCCTGCTGTTTGGCAACATTCGTCGCATGATTTGCCGTGGATTCTGAAAAGAAACCACCGTGGATGATTAATTTCATAAATAGAATTGAAGATGCAGGTTGATGATTGTACGTAAAAAAGTAGCTGGCAACACTATCTATACGTATTGTGAAGACTTGATATGCATTTTAAGAGTTTGCAGATTAAAGGTATCATATTTACTCATGACATGGGTAACTAAATGGGAAATTGATATTGGCTGTCCCAATTCGATCTGCGTTAAGTTTGTGTCTTTGATTTCACGGCCATCAACAAGTATAATCAAACCTGAACCGATAGCTTCCATCTGTTGTCCATTGGTTATCAGCAAACCAGTATCTTCTCCAAGACCAATGCCTAAAGTCTTAGGGTTGCCCACAACAGCCTGGAAAAGCCGCCCTATCCTGCCGCGCTGTACAAAATGGGTATCGATAATCACATCATTGATCAAGCCTAAGCCACTGGTAATCTTCACTTCCCCTTTCAGTAATGCTTCTGAACTACTCCCCTGGTAAATCATGCTGTTGGAGGCAGCTGCCGCTCCGGCAGAAGTCCCTGCATAAATAAAGTCTTCGTTGCGATATTTCTCGAGGAAGATATCATGAAATGGGGTTCCTCCCAGGATGGAGGTCAGGCGTAACTGATCTCCGCCACTAAACATTAACACATCGGCAGCTCTCAGTCTGTTAAGCACCTCAGGCTCCATGGCCTGTTCACGTCTTTCGATGTGCAAAACATCTACATTCTTCGCATTCAGGTAGTTGAAAGCTTTGACATATTCAGGGCCAATTTCTCTCGGGACTTTCGAAGCTGTAGTGATCACCTCAATCCGGGAAAGTTCTTTATGTTTTGATTCATCAATAATACGTTTAAGAATGCCCTCCTCAAAAAAGTTCAAATTCTGTATTGCGTTTTTGTCTATATCTGTTTCTGAAAAACTTCCTTTAAAAACGGCGCCACCAATAATTATCAATTTCCCTTGTATATTCATGCTGCAAAAATACAATTTCCATTGACTGAGTCAATGAATTAATCTCTACGGTTCGAATGGTGGTTGCATAAAACGGGCGAAATTATAGGAGTATCCCCGACAAGAACCAAAACAAAAAAAGTTTATTTTAGCGAAAATAACGCTTATCCCATTGTTGTATGAAAATATTAAAAGTACAAGCCCTGCGCGGACCGAACATCTGGAGTGTAAACAGGAAGAAGTTAATCCAAATGCGCATTGATCTGGAGGAAATGGAGCAATCCCCAACCAATAAATTAGTGGGGTTTAAAGAACGCCTGGAGGCTATGTTTCCGTCGATGATTGAACATCGTTGTTCGGAAGGTGTGCGGGGTGGTTTCTTTTCGCGGGTAGAAAAAGGTACATGGATGGGCCATGTGATCGAACATATTGCCCTGGAAATTCAGACTTTGGCAGGGATGGAGACTGGTTTCGGGAGGACGAGAGAGACAAAAACACCCGGCATTTACAACGTCGTGTTCAGCTATAGTGAGGAGAGTGTGGGAATGTACGCAGCAGAAAGAGCGGTAACCATTTCAGAATCATTGATTTCAGGATCTCCTTATGACCTCGATGCTGACATTAAAAAAATGCGTGAGATCAGGGAAGAGGTGCGCCTTGGTCCAAGCACCGGAAGTCTCGTGGAAGAAGCTGTTGCCCGCGACATACCCTGGATTCGCATGGGTACTAACTCTCTGATCCAGCTTGGTTATGGTGTAAACCAAATGCGATTTCAGGCTACAATAACGTGCAAAACAAGTAACATTGCGGTTGATATCGCATGTAATAAAGAAGATACAAAACGTATGCTTCAGATGGCTTCTATCCCAGTAGCCAGTGGCGACATCTGTGTAGATGAAGAAGACCTGGAAGCCACGATCAAAAGAATCCAATATCCCATCGTCCTGAAACCGTTGGATGGAAATCACGGAAAAGGAGCTTCTATCAATGTAAAAAACTGGGAAGATGCTGTTTCAGGAATGGCTTTTGCACAAAAATACAGCGAAAGAGTCATCGTTGAGAAGTTCATTTCCGGATATGACTTCAGAGTGTTAGTCATTGATAATAAACTGGTTGCCGCAGCAAAACGTATTCCGGCAAATGTAACAGGAAATGGCAGGGACACCATTCAGCAATTAATTGAAACTACCAATCTCGACCCGAGAAGAGGTTATGGTCATGAGAAGAACTTAACCCAGATTGATGTCGACAGAGATACCCTCGATTTATTGGGAAAAATGAATTACACAGTCGAAACTATTCCCGCAAAAGATGAGATCGTTTTTTTGAAATCGACGGCAAATCTCAGTACCGGAGGCACTTCGGTTGATGTGACCGACATGATGCACCCTGAAAACATTTTCCTTTGTGAAAGGATCTCAAGAGTTATCGGATTAGACATTTGTGGTGTTGACATCATGGCAGAGAACTTAACTCAGCCGCTTAAAGAAAATGGAGGCGTTATCCTGGAAGTCAATGCTGCACCGGGATTTCGCATGCATTTGGCACCTTCTGAAGGATTGCCCAGAAATGTAGCTTCACCTGTACTCGATATGCTATATCCTCCGGGAAAACCCTGTCGCATCCCGATTATTGCCATTACCGGTACAAATGGAAAAACAACTACTACCAGGTTGTTGGCACACATCGTTAAAAATAATGGCTACAAAGTAGGTTTTACCACATCAGACGGGATTTACATACAGAATCACATGATGGAAAAAGGCGACAATACAGGTCCTGTCAGCGCAGAATACATCCTCAAAGATCCTACTGTAGAGTTTGCCGTTCTGGAGACAGCCCGTGGCGGGATTCTTCGTGCAGGACTGGGATTCAGCCGTTGCGATATCGCCGTCATCACAAATATACAGGAAGATCATTTGGGGCTGAACGACATAGACACGCTCGAAGACCTGGCGCGCGTAAAAAGCACGGTTGTAAAAAGCATCAAAAAGGACGGATGGGCAATTTTAAATGCTGAAGATGAATATTGTGTAAAGATTGCCTCGGAATTGAGTTGCAATGTGGCATTTTTCAGTTTAGATGAAGACAATCCACTGATAAAGAAACTTTGTAAAGAAGGCAAAACTGTTGCTGTTTATGAGAATGGCTTTATCACCATTAAAAAAGGTGAATGGAAGATCCGGGTTGAGCGGGCAACGCATGTTCCTCTAACATTCGGCGGAAAGGCAAAGTTTATGATTGCCAATGTTCTTGCTGCAACTTTAGCAAGTTATTTGTGGGGATTCAAAACAGAAGATATCAGCTTATCCCTGCAAACTTTCATTCCTGGTGTTGCGCAAACGCCAGGACGGATGAACATCTTTGAGTTTAAGAGATTCAAAGTAATGATTGACTTCGCACATAATCCGGATGGATATAAGGGAATTGAAGAATTTTTGCACAGTGTCAATGCTGTAAGGAAGATTGGAATCATTGCAGGTGTGGGGGATCGACGTGACCAGGACATCAGGGAATGTGGTCAGATTGCAGCGCGGATGTTCGATCATATAATTATTCGTCAGGAGAAAAATTTAAGGGGAAGGACAGAGGAAGAAATCATCAACCTGATTCTCGAAGGAATTGCAGAAGCTGACAAAAAAGTGACTTATGAAATCATTCCCAAAGAGACTGAAGCTATTAAGCATGCCATTGACACTGCGGCTGACGGAGCCTTTATCACTGCCCTTAGCGATGTGGTAACCAATGCCATCGACATTGTTCAGCAATACCTGGACAAAGAGAATGAGGCTGAGGGATTGTAAATAGTATTTGTATGGACAAGCCGACGGAGTAAACCATCCACGGCCGGATTGCCCTGACCGATATTGGCATCACAATATGAAGAATAATTCCTGGTCATATTAGTCCGGCAAGGGTTGATAAACTAGTCCAATATATCTGGAAAGTAATTTCGGTTTTAGCAAATCTGAAGAAAAAACGGATTGGGCAGGATTTGGGCAGGTTTTAATACGGAACGACCCGGAACTACTCAAAACACACTCCTTTTTCGGAAAGTCAGATTCAGGACTACTCCATTGAAAATAAATCAAACCTTCCTTTTGCAATAGAAGTATTGGTTAAAATGTTTGCATTGACGATAGAAGTTTTATTATCTTTGCTATCCTTATAAAAATATACTGAAAATGAAAGACCTGATAAAAACAGTGATTTTGATCAGCAGCGGATGGTATGGAATAAAAACTTCATCCCCCGTAGTTTTCCCGAAAATATTATGACCAGCGAAACGATCGTGGTTATCTCGGAGGATTCCCGTTGTATCTGAAAGAAGGCAATGATGATTATCTGAAATCCTTATACGAAAGCATTTTATATCGAGATGTATTGGTGCGTAATAAGTTGGTAAATGAAAGAGAATTGGTTGAACTGGTCAATTACCTGGCAAGTAATGTGTCAAAACAGACCTCGTTTAACGGACTTACAAAAGTGGCAGGTGTTAAAAACGCCAACATCATCAGGAATTGCCTGTCATTCTTTTAATACAGCCCAAACCAAAACGCGTGAGGTCAGATGCTTTTTAGAGGCAATGAATGTTTACGGACTTGCTTAGGGTTTCATCCTGCTGCACGACACTCAGGAGCATACCATTGAGAAGGATGGAAAGGTTATCCGGGTCATGCCTGTATGGAAATGGCTGCTGAATTAAACCGAACTTCCCCCCATCGCCCGCTTCTTCACTTTGACTTGTACAATATTATATGGAAAAATCGGAGTTCCCGACCATCCTCTACTGATCTTTTTCGATCACCATATGTTCCAGGTAGTCAACAAGATGAAATGGCCGGGTTGCTCCTGTGGAGACTGGTTAGCTTGCCCGGCATGTCCACTAAGGCACTGTTACCGTTACAGCCACCCTTGATGCACTTTCGGTGCAGCTCACGGTCTGGCTAGCATAGTAGGTATGCGAACCTGACTGCAAGAGGGTAGTAGAAGGTAACGCAGTTCCACCGGATGATGCGAGGTACCACCTGATACTCTGACCGGTAAGCACGGTTAATTGGGCAACTGAGGCTCCTGCGCCGGGTGTTTGCGGCGAACTGGCCGTTGGCGCGCAGGGAGTGGGATCAACGGCCACGGTAACATCATACCTGCTGGTGCTTTCGCACCCGTTCACCGTTTGGCTGGCATAATAATGCTGATTATTTACCAACGCAGTTCCTGAAGACAACAGGTTTCCTCCCGATGCTGCATCGTACCATTTTATACCTGTGCCGTTTGCTACCAGTTCACTTACATGATGGGTCTGGGCTGCAAAGGAAGCTGCATTGACCAGGAAAGCCCCAGAAACCGTACTCGTTGCCGTGCCGCAGTTGCCGGTTACCACACAATAATAATACAAGGTGCCGGCTGCTGCAGCTTGCGGGGTATAAGTATCTGTTTGTGCCCCGTTTGCCGAAACTAAGGAAGTGCCTCCGCTATTGCTATTACTCGCATTGCTGTACCATTGATAGGTTAAAGTTCCGGTTCCTGTAGCTGTTACACTTATTGCGGTATAAGTACCATTTATACATTGGGTTTGAGTTGCGGTGGATTGGCTGCTGATGGCTGTTGGGCTTACACAGGGAACAAACACCCATGCAGCTCCCAAATTTGTATTGTCAAAACAACCTCCCACTATTGCCGTGCTACCATCGGCAGAAACAGTTACATAATACCCTTGCCCGGCACCACCTACATTTCCGGTACCTACCAGTTTACTGCCCTGCTGAGTCCATGTACCTCCGGAACGGGTAAATACCCATGTGGCACCTTGCAAGGAATTGTCATTATATCCTCCCACTATAGCCGTATTGCCATCAGCTGAAATGGATACTGAAACGCCTTGCTGAGCCGCACCCGTATTGCCCGTGCCCACTAGTTTACTACCCTGCTGGGTCCAAGTGCTTCCTGAACGGGCAAATACCCAAGTGGCTCCTATGGAATTACTGTCACCAGGTCCACACACCAAGATCGTATTGCCATCGGCTGAAACAGCTACTGAAGTGCCTTGATAGGCTGCACCTGTATTTCCCGTGCCTACTAGTTTATTGCCCTCCTGACTCCAGCTGCTTCCCGAACGGATATATACCCAGGCAGCTCCCTGAGCAGAATTATCCCAAGGTCCTCCAACTATTGCCGTATTGCCATCGGCCGAAAGCGCTACATAATACCCTTGCCCGGCGTCAATTGATCCTCCGGTTCCCACCAGTTTACTGCCCTGCTGAGTCCATGTACTTCCCGAACGGGTAAATACCCATGTGGCACCTTGCCAGGAATTGTCGCCCGGCCCACCCACCAAGATCGTATTGCCATCAGCTGAAATGGATACTAATGAACCTTGATTGGCGTCAATTGATCCTCCGGTTCCCACCAGTTTATTTCCCTGTTGGCTCCAGGTATTTCCCGAACGGGTAAATACCCATACGGCTCCCTGACCAGAATTGTCCCACGGCCCACCCACCAAGATCGTATTGCCATCGGCTGAAACAGCTACTGAATTGCCTTGAGATGCAGCTCCTGTATTGCCGGTTCCCACCAATTTATTTCCCTGCTGGCTCCAGGTGTTTCCCGTACGGGTATATATCCAGAGGGCTCCCTGTCCTGTATTATCATTATTACCTCCCACTATGGCTGTATTGCCATCGGCCGAAACAGCTACTGAAGTGCCTTGATAGGCATTACTGGAACTATTAGTGCCCACTAGTTTATTTCCTTGCTGAACCCCCGGATATGGAGTGGCGGTAACAGAAAAATTACCGGTGCCGGTAGCAGTACCCGTTGCCGTTGTAATGGAAATTATTCCTGTTGTTGCTCCCGGCATTACCATGCCTACCAATGTTGTACCGGTATTGGAAATTACTATAGCAGTAGCCCCTCCAATGGTAAATGCAGTAGGGGATCCCAGATTGGTACCTGTGATGGTAACCAGGGTTCCTACAGAACCTGTGTTTGGTGTAAATGAAGAAATAGTAATTGAACCACAATTTGTTGTTATAAATGCCCCCGAAACTACACTGGTGGCCGTTCCACATGAGCCTGTTACCACACAATAATAATAGAGGGTACCGGCTGCGGCGGCTTGTGGAGTATAGGTATTTGTTTGTGCACCATTGCTTGAGCCAAGTGAAGTACCTCCGCTATTGCTATTGCTGGCATTGCTGTACCATTGATAAGTTAAGCCAGCTCCGGATGCGGTTACACTTATTGCCGTGAACGTAGCATTTAAACATTGGGTTTGCGTTGCAGTAGATTGACTGCTGATGGCTGTTGCCACATTAGTGATAAATGCCCCTGAAACTGCACTCGTGGCAATTCCACATGAGCCTGTTACCACG
>CAJBYO010000025.1 GCA_903959905.1 uncultured Bacteroidales bacterium | reverse complement strand
GCAGAGTTCTGACAGACAAAACGCCTATCAGAGACCTTTTCCTGACCTCCGAGATTATTGATGATATCGGTGAAAAAAACACTCAACTTGAATTTGCCTTTACGTATTGATTGTCGAAAAAAATTAATTGGACACTAGTGTGTTAATATATAGAATTAGCTAAATCAGGGCGGTAATCAAGTAAATGAACCACATAGTCACATAGGGCACATATGGAATCACAATAGTTTAAACTCCAATAGTTTGTACTCTATGTGTCCTATGTGCCTATTGTGGTGAAAAAAACCTGATCCGACCACAAAGATGATAAAAATCCTGCAATTTCTCCCCTCTCCTCTCCTAACTTGAATTGGTTTATTGGCATCCAAAGAAAAAGCACTATTTTCATCCCATCATTTCATAATCAATCACCATGAAAGCGACCTCTCACATAATTCTTTTCTTCATTGTCACTGTCTACGCCGTGGCTCAGCAATTCAAGCCTATTGAGGATTACCTGCAGATCAGTGCAAAAGCAAATGATCCGCTGTATACCACCTATGCCTCGTCAATGGCCCGATCGCAGCTGTATGGCGACAAAGCTTATAAGATGGACTATTATTCCGACAGCAGGCCGTTAAGTTACTCGTCAGACCAGGCGGGGACCATGTTCTGTCTGTGGAAAATCGATGAGGTTGTTGTTCCCAGGATCGGGGAATTCCTTGTTAAACCGGTGGTGAGGTTTTCTTTTCCTGATATGGTGATTCTTGATTACCAGCCTTTTCGCGGAATCAGTGTCAAAGAAACTTTCTTTGTTTACAGCTCAACCATTGCTTTGGTTGACATGGAAATCAAAAACACCGATAACATCACCCATGATGTGGCCGTTTACCCTGTTCTTGAGTTTGGCAATGACTCGCTGGAGATCGTGAATTATGAAAAAGAATCTGACGGTTACCTTACCCAGCGTTACGAAAGCCCCTACCGGTTAATAAGCAGCCTGAAGATGGAATATGGCTATCCGACGAAGGTCAGGGATTTTTTTTCGTGCAACAGGCAGACGAGCTCACACGGGGCCTATTCGGGCGACATGAATGATTTTTATAACGTCATCAAAACGGATTTTTATTCCAACAAACGGGTTGATTCCCTCAATATGAAAAAAACGGGGCTCGTTGATTTTGTGGCACTGCACTTTAAAAAACGGCTAAAACCCGGTGAAACGGTCAGTTTCCGTTACCTCAGGGGATTCCAGGATCAGAAGGAAGATCAGCAAAAACTTTTAAGAACGGCAGATTCAGTTAAGCATTTAATGTTAAGGACCTATTATGAGGATAACCTGATCCTTTATTCAAAGATACCGAAGATAACCTTCAAAAGTCAGCCTGAAAAACTTGCCTATATCAGTGCATTTAACCTTGCCCGTGGCTGCATGTACCCGCCATCAGGACAAACGAAGTACAACTTTTACGTTTTTTCCAGGAACCCATTGTGGGGATGGGGACACGGGCACCAGGTGTTGCATGAATCACTCAGCATGATGGCCTATGCATTCATGGATCCAAAATCTGCCGAGGGCTCGCAAAGGGTTTACATGGAACAGCAGCGGGAGGATGGCCTGATTGCCTACAGGCACGGACCGCGCGGCTTGCAGGATTACCCGCATAACAATATGTCCACAACGTCGGCGCCATTTTTCAGCTGGATAAACCTTGAGGTATACAAAGTTGCCAAAGACCGGCAGTTCCTTGCTGATGCCTATGCTTCAGGAACACGATATGTAGAATGGCTTATTAAAAACCGCGATGCCGACCACGACGGTACGTTTGAATGGGGACCTTACGGCATCATTGAAAATGTTCGTGACTGGTACAATGCTGTTTTCCAGGTTTCGGCTGAGCGATACCTGGATGTTGACAAGGAAGACATTTCCGATGAACTTGAATGCCTTGACCTTACCCTGATGGTGATCAAAGAAGAAAGATCCCTCTCAAAAATGGCTGAAATCCTTGGAAAAAGCAAAGAATCACAGGCATGGCTTAAACTTGCCGACACCACTACAAAGCTAGTTAACCAGCGCATGTGGGATGAAAATTCGGGCTTTTATTATTCCGTGAACAAAAAAGATCACTCATTCCAGTTCATGACCCGTGACCTGAAACGCCAGGAGATCATCGGATTTCTCGCCATGTGGGCCGGTGCTGCACCCAAAGACCGTGCGGAAAGGCTTGTTCAAACACTCACCGACACCACAAAATTCTGGCGAAAATACGGTGTCCCAACCCTGTCAGCCCAGGACCAGTGGTACAGTCCATATGTTGATTACTGCTGCAAATGGAACGGGCCTGTATGGATGCTGTGGGATTACATGGTTTATGACGGACTGCGCCTGTATGGTTACGACGACATTGCGCACCAGCTTGCAGGAAAAATGGTCAGTGCCGCTACAATGCAGTTATCAAAGAATCACAACTACTGGGAATCCTACAGTCCGGACAATGAAGTGCTGAACTGTCCACCCAACTATATATGGGATGCCATCATCGCCAAATTGCTGATTGATGAAAATCAGAAATAGGTTACCTTTGCATTCTGAATTAAGGTTGTATGAATAAACTTTTTTCGCGGGCAGGTCTGGTTTGCATTATAGCTTTATTGGGTTTGTCTTCATGTAATACCGGCTACCGCACTGATATCCAGCAGCTGATTTCGCCATCAGCCCTGCCCTACCTCAAAAACAGCAAACTCATCCAGGTCTCCAGTTACGACACCTCTGGTGGAAACAACGACAGGATCAGTATTGCACCGGGCAAAACTGCAACAATTTTTAATGCAGAAGGTCCGGGGATGATCGTTCGCATGTGGTTCGCCATTGATTCCCAGGACCCCTATTTTCTCCGCCGTATTGCGATCAGGATTTACTGGGATGACGAATCAAAACCTTCTGTTGAGGCCCCGATAGGCGATTTCTTCGGCTGTGGTTTTAAGTATAAGCAATACATGTCACAATACCTTGGAATGACCAGTGGCGGTTATATCTGCTATTTTCCGATGCCATTTGAACGCAGCGCCCGGATTGAAATCGTCAACGAAACCCGGCAGGAACTTTTTGGCTTCCTGTACCAGGTTGATTACCAGAAATTTGAAGGAGCACTAACTTCAGATGTGGCCTATTTCCATGCGCAGTGGAACAGGAATATCCGTACCAATTACGATTCCAATTACGTGATCCTGAATGCAGAGGGGAAAGGGCACCTTGTAGGGGTGAACCTCAATATCCAGTCATATAATGGCAAGCTTGGATTCCTGGAAGGTGATGAAATGATAAATGTGGACGGAGAGAAAAGACCGTCGGTCCATGGTACCGGCACAGAGGACATGTTCTCTGCGGGATGGTATTTTAACCAGGGTGAATTTGCAGGGCCTTATAACGGGCTTATTTATAAGAACGACTCACTCGGACAGATTGCCGCTTACCGTTTCTACATCATGGACCCGATCCCTTTTAAAAAGAACATTAAAGTTACGATAGAGCATGGCCATGGCAACCAGGATATAGCCGATTACAGTTCAATGGCCTACTGGTACCAGATGGACCCTCACAAACCTTTTCAACACTTCCCGATTGCAGGGCAGCGCATCCCGCTGAGGATTGTCAAGCCAGCCCGTTTGCTGGAGGCAGAAAAACTCAAATTCCAGCTGGAAGGTTTGAAGTCAAGGGTGGTGGATATGTCTGACGAAGGACCTGAATGGGGCGAAAACAAACAAATTTACATCGAAGCACACGACAAATCATCCTTTGGCCTTGACCTTAACGGTTTGAAGGAATCTCTGTATGACATGAATATTTACTATTCAAAAGGGCCTTCATACGGCAATGCGGATATTTTTGTCAATTCAGTTAAAGCCGGCTCTATCAGGGGCTATTCTCCTCATCTTCTTCCAAATGGCATCGTGACCCTTAAAAATTTGAAAAATGAGGGGCAGTCTATTGATATCAGGTTTGTTATCACCGGAAAAGATAACCTTGCCAAAGGATATGCGATAGGGCTAGACGGTATAAGCATGGAGCCAAAGCGCAACTACATTCCCGACTGGTACATTCTAGGGCCCTTTCCGAATCCGCGAAAAATAGGTTTCAACAGGCGTGGGATTGATTCGGCTTACCTGCCCGAAAAATACATTGACCTGCAGAAATCTTACCAGGGTGCGACAAAAGCGCCCATCAGGTGGACCTACATTCAAACCCCCGAAAACGGATGTACCTCCCTGGTTGAGAGAGTAAATCCACGTGAACTGGTTGTTACATATGCTGTTACCTACATTTATTCTCCGGATAACCGCAAAACAACACTATTCCTCGGTAGTGATGACGGAAGCAAGGTGTTTTTTAACGGTAAGGAGGTATACCGATACCTCGGAGAGCGGATCGCTGAGCCTGATCAGGCCGAAGTGGAATTGCAGATGAAAGCGGGCTGGAACACCCTGCTTTTGAAGATTGAAAATAATTTAGGTGCCTACTGTTTTTATGCGCGGTTGCTGAATTCCGGAAACCAACTGGTTATAAGTGCTGACAAGAAAAATATCCCCGTTACAGAATAATGAAAAGGTTCAGGATTTTTTGCATACTCACAATTCTTGGTTCATTGCAGGTTGGTGCCACTCTTGCCCAATCCGCCGTTAAACAGGGCAACCCGGTTCCGGTGAATTTCTGCATTAATGATACGGTCATGAAATTGTACCGGATGATCAACAGTTACCGGCTCAGTCATAACCTCGCTCCTGTCACGCTGTCAAAATCCCTTTGCTACGTTGCCGGATTGCATGCCAAAGATCTGTTTTTGAACCATCCCGACCGCAACGGCTGCAATTCCTATTCCTGGTCAGATAAGAGTAATTTGTGGAAACCTTTCTGTTATCCGCGCGACGAGAACAAAAAAAGCTCTGTATGGGACAAGCCGCGCGAACTGACGAGGTATCCGGCCAAAGCCTATGAAATGGTTTATTGGGAAAATAACGCGCTGGTGGCTGATACGGTCATGATGGTATGGAAAACAGAAGATTTTTTCAACAGCTTTTTACTTACAGGTGGGAAATGGCAGGGGAAAACATGGAATGCAATCGGCATTGCGGTCTTTGAAAATTATGCCTGTGCATGGTTTGGCGAAGCTGCAGATCCTGAAGGTGCTGCCTATGTATGTGGCACCAAGCCTGAAAAAACTGCCAGAGACACTGTTCCCCGCCAACCCAAAACACCGGTACCTGCACCTGTTAAGCCTGGAAAAACAGGCAAAGCAAAATCAATTAACCACAAGGCAGACAGTTTGCAAAAAGTCAGCCAGGATTCTCTGAAATCATCACCGGTTAACATTTCTGACAAGGTACAAGCGGATGCTATTACACCAAACGATAGCACAATTACGAGCTATTACATCATTATTAAAACGAACCTCACAAAAAAAACAGCCCAGGCGATGGCTGATACTCTCCGTGTGAACACATATCCCCAGGCAAAAGTGCTTGACCAGGATGGAAAAATCAGGTTGTCTGTATACGATTCACCGGATAAGGCGGCAATAATGGCAAAGTTGAAAGATGTGAAAAGAACCTACAGGGATGCCTGGCTGATGAAACGCTGACCGACGGTTTACACTCACTAAAAAAAAGAATTCCCACCACAGTCAAGAAATCGCAAGCCGTGTATTAATTATTCCACATCCTTTACACACCGGAAACCCACTGTTGCATTGCGGTCAAGGCCTGGAGCTATCAGCAAAAGCATTTCAGGATGGTCAACTGGCAATGGGCCGCCTGTAACATACCAGATGCTTTGGGTGGGATGGTAATAACTGCCGCCGCGGATGATGTTGTAATAATAACTTCCGTTGTCATACACATCGTTTGTCAACTGCCAGACGTTGCCAACCAGGTCCCTCACGCCGAAAGGACTCTCTCCTTTGGGATATTTGTTTACGGGAGTTATAAAATTGAGGTTGTAATTGCAACGTGTGGAATCCATTTTGTTACCCCAGGGAAATTTCCGCATGTCAGTTCCCTGGGCAGCATACTGCCATTCCGGCTCTGTCGGTAACCGTTTTCCAGCCCATTTTGCATATGCCCTGGCATCGTCCAGGTTAACATACACTACCGGCAATAATTCCTGGCCAGGCAGCGGCGACCCATTAAACCAATGCTTGAGATAATTCAATGTATCTTTCGGTGAATAGGATGTTTGGTCAATATATTTCTTAAACATTGCATTGGTAACCGGATACCGGTCAATGTAAAATGAACGGATCGCAACGGACACGGTATCACTAAAATCAGGGAAAGCGATAAAAGGATCCAGTGTGTTGGGATCGCGCTTTGTGTAGTATCTGAATTGAGCCTGAGGAATTTGATCCATCTGATCAGTATTCCCAATCACAGGAGTGGCTTCAACACGACTGATAAGAACCGGAAGCGCCAACCCGGGGACAAATACCTCTTCATCGCACAATTCCTTTCCGTCAAAGAGCTGGATGACAATTTTTTCGACAGGTTTCCCGAAAAGGTTCCTGTAATCAACCGAAGTTCCTGACCCTGAAAAAACGAATTGTTTTGACCGGTATAACGGATTTTCACCGGTTATGACAATCCTGTCGGCCTTAGCAGTTTGAACGCTGATATTCAACATACTGCCCTGTACATCAACCCTGAGTGTCTTCTTAAAAACAGCGATACATCCAACATTTCCCTCCCTGCGGGAATTCAGCCAGGTACGATCAAAGGCGTCAACTTTTACAGGTATCATAATCCTGCCATTCTGAACGACCGGTTCAACCATTTCATGGTTCCAAAGGTCAACAAAATGACGGTCGTCAGTGATTCTGCCTTGCTCCCGGTTTTTGGTGGAATCTGCAAATTCAAAAAGTTGTCCGTTGCACCCTTTTGGATTTACGCTATAAATCGTATAAATCTGCTTATTTTCTGCATACCAGCTATTTACATAAATGGAATCAATACTGGAGTTCAACAGCGGATCAAAAGACATGTTGCTGAAAGCAGCGCTGTTTTCGCGCAGAATTTTAGTGGTGCGTCCCATGTATGCATACTCCTCGTCAATCCATTCCGGCCTACCGGGCCGCATGCTGTTGATCTCGACCCCATAACCGTTGAAGAAGGAGATCGCAAGTTCACGATGAAGCCTGTCATCCGCAAGTTGCAAAACCCTGAAGATGGCAAAATCGGGTTTGATCAGTTTGTTGAGGTTCACCGGCGGTGGAAGGACCAGTGCATCATGCACCCTGCCACTGACTATGCCCGGCATGTCCCTGGGAACAGCCATTCCTTCACTGTACATGATGATGCCAGGTTTAACCAGGTCAGCAGCAGCCTGCAGTTCCCTGCTGGAGGAGCCTTTTGTATCAAGAACCACGCCATCGGCATCAGTGGCACGCAGTAAATCCTCCATCCCCTTCATCTGGTCTTCTTTCCGCGTTCCTTCATCCCAGGGGTTGTAGGAAATGAAATACTTTTTGCCGGCATGATGGGTGAATTCGGCCTGCCTGCGAAGTTCAGGAAGCCCACCAGGCAGATCGCGGTACATATCCCACTGATTGCGTTGGTCAAGGCCCAGCCTGGGCCAGGTTGGCCAGATGGTAAAAATGTCATAACCTCCTGTGAGAGAATCATATTCAAACAGGTTGCTGTAAAAAGTATATTGTTGACGGGTGTAATCGTAATATTTTTTATCCCAGGCGAACTGCAGCAGCATCAGGTAACTGGTTTTCATCCACGCCAGGTCGGTGCGCCTGAATATACTGTTGTCAAAATGAGGCAGATCGTAAAGCCACCTTTCCTGGAACATCATGCGAAGCCCGTTATGCCAGTCGCCTGTGTGCAAATCAAAGTAAAGTGAATATTCAGCCCATCCGCCGGGTTTGAGCGTTATGGTCCAACGGTCAATGTCTGACTTTTCCTTATCCCGGTTTCCACGGCGCGCAAGGGCAGCCAGTGATAAAGTATCGTTGATCATCAGGTCGGCAAATCCAAGGTGCCATGCATTATCAGGCAGAACAATGCCAACCGGGCCAAACCCCGGACGGAATAATTTTGACCGGCACAGGTAACCCGGCCATTCCTTTGATCCTGAAGCTGTGATATAAACTTTGTCGGGGCTCTCCCCCAACGGAACAAGGTTCTCTATCCGGTGATTCGCGTTGCCTTTGTTTATAAGGCGGACAGTGTATTTTACACCGGGCTTGAAATCTGCCTCCCTGGCCGCCCAGCCAATGATGCTGTGGTTAAGCATAAAGAACAAAGTATCATTCAATATCCTTCTATCCCAAACATTTACGTTCTGCAGACTGTCTACTGTTACGGTAAAAAGGGGCTCGTTGTGCAGCAATGGAATGACGGGTTTATTCTTTGTTGCAACGGACACAACGTCGAATAACGTGTTCTGATAAAATCCAAGCCCGTCGAGGCTTACCTGAGAATGGAGGTTTTCAGCTGCAACAACTACAAGGAATAGGATTAAGTGGATTTTTTTCATGTGTAAATCGTTAACGCCTCAGGTTATTCCTCATACACACTCACTGGCAGATTCGTCACAGTTTGCCATAAAACAGATCTCTTTGAGCAAAGGCATGTTCATGCTCAAGCAGCCATTTTTTTCGCTTCAGTCCGCCGCGGTAACCAACAAGCCTGCCGTTTGAACCGATAATGCGGTGACAGGGTACAATGATTGATACCGGGTTACGGCCATTGGCTCCGCCCACCGCCCTGATTGCCTTCAGGTTACCGATCCTCCTGGCAAGGTCCTGGTAAGTTATGGTGGTTCCGTAAGGCACTTTCAGCAATTCATTCCATACCTGCAACTGAAAATCGGACCCTGTAAGATCCAGTTTCAAGTCAAAGGAGGCACGCTGCCCATGAAAATAATCTTCAAGCTGTGCGATACAGTGCCGGAGTGAAACCGGCACAGGTTGTGGTTTCACCTTGAAATCAAGAAAATACAGTGACCTGATCCCTTTTTCAGAGCCGGTTACTTCAATATAGCCTATTGGCGACTTCAGGAACGCCTGGTGTATTGAGCTCATCTCATTGAGTTTTTGACTTGCCACTTCTTCTGGAGAAAAACAACATGATCAGCCCGAACAGAAGCATACCGCATCCGGACCAAAGATTAATGTTAATATTAAGAGAACGGCTGTAGAGTGCCGCATCGCCATTCGTAACAAGTCCGAAGCCAGCTAAAAGCAACCCGAGGATGGTGAACATCAGGCCGATTGGAAATTTAATATCTATACCCATCTTGTTTGAAATAATTAATCAATTAATCAATGTAAAGAATGCAAGTAATGCAAACAATGAAAACAATGAAGGTATGTCGAGATTATTCAGGCTTTGAATAATCCTCAACGTCTTTTTCCATTAACCGCCTGTATTCTTTGCATTCCACTCATTGTATTCATTGTTTGCATTGTCTGCATTGTCTGCATTGTTTGCATTGTCTGCATTGTTACATTGCTTGCTTTTACTTCATTACCAGAACAGTATCGTCAGGATGGTCCCTATTGCGAGTACCAGGATGGCCAGTGTGCTTGAGCGTTTGTACCATGGCACATTGGTTTCAACCATTCGTGGTGTCAATGAATAAACGAGTCCTTTAAGTTCCTCATCAGATTTTTTCTGCTTTGTTGCCAGTGAAAGTCCGACAGTTACGATTGCACTCGTTGCAAAGGCAAAGATGGCAGTCCAGAAATTCTGTGCCATCTCAACAGGATATGCGTGACATTTGCAAATCCAGCCGCCTTTTACCAGGGTGTCGGCCCCTTCCGGGAAGGTGATACCATGGTGGATGAGCGCAATGACGAACCCTGCAAGGAGCCCGGTGAAAGCAGCATGCCCTGTGGTTCTCTTCCAGAACATTCCAAGGAAAATCACCGCGAAAAGTGGTGCATTGATCATGGAGAAGATTGTTTGCAGGAAATCCATTATATTTCCAAAAAGGCTTGCAAGGTAGGCGGCAGCAATGCTGACAACCACCCCGAAGATGGTGGCGAGGCGCCCGATCTTCAGGTAATGCTTTTCATCGGCTTCTTTGTTACCGGTTGCAGGACGAATGTAACTCTGGTAAATATCATAGGTCCAAACTGTATTAAATGCTGAAACGTTTCCTGCCATGCCCGACATAAACGAGGCAAGCAGGGCGGTAATTCCCAAACCGAGGACCCCTGCAGGCAGGTACTGTTTCAGAAGCATGATAATGGTATAATCCCAGATTGGCTGACCTGCTTCATTCAGTGGCAGCGAAAAACCTTTTCCGGGTGTATTCATGAGTACCAGTGCGGCAATTCCCGGGACAATGATCAGGAAAGGAATAAACATTTTGGGCAAAGCACCGATAAGGGGTGTATTCCTGGCGGCTGTGGACGATTCAGCCGACATGGCCCGCTGGACAATCAAAAAATTCGTGCACCAGTATCCAAAGGAAAGGACAAAACCGAGACCGGCAAAGATGCCATACCACTCAACCCCCATCGGGTTGGCCTTGGCTGTTCCGGTATACTTCCAGGTGGTTGTCCATGTGTCGGCTGCATAACCTTTTTCCGAAATAATAGGCGCCAGCTGATCCTGCAAACCCTGCCATCCGCCCAGATCACGCATGCTGAGGATCACGATGGGAAGCAATCCGATCACGATGATAAAAAACTGGAGTACTTCATTGTAAATCGCAGACGACAGTCCGCCAAGGTAGGTATAAGCCAATACGATGGCAGCAGAAAGGACAAGGCTGAGGTGGAAATTCCATCCCAGCACCTTTTCCATCAGAATGGCCAGGGCGTACATGGAAATTCCGGAAGCAAGGATGGTCATAAGTGCAAAAAGGATGGCGTTTAAACCACGTGTTTTTTCGTCATACCGCAGTTTGAGGTACTCAGGTACAGACCTTGCTTTTGAACCGTAATAAAACGGCATCATGAAAAGGGCCAGAAATACCATTGCAGGGATGGCACCCACCCAGTAGAAATGGGTGGTAAGCATGCCGTATTTAGCCCCGGATCCGGTCATGCCCATCACCTCAAGCGCACCCAGGTTGGTGGAGATAAAGGCAAGGCCGGCTACCCAGGCAGGCATTGACCGCCCTGCTTCCAGAAAAGCGCTGGCATCTTTCATATAACGCTTCAGCGCCCATCCGATTCCAAGGACAAAGACGAAATAAACAATCATGATGGTATAATCAATCCAGCTCAGAACAAAACCAGTATCAATCATTTTTCCGGGATTTTCTTAATAATTTATTTTGAGTAAAACGCACATCTGTTCTGATGTTACATTATTTACAGAAAACAAATTTATAACTATATTTTTATAAGCGGTAACTTTGCGGCTTCAAATAAAAAAAGAAAACAGAACTTGAAAACCGGCGCTTTTATCATCTTCATTTCCATTGTACTGGTCGTTTATGGCCTGGTCAACAGTTACATTTTCATCCGCGGATTGCAGGCAATTCCAGGCGGTTCACTCTGGAGACCATGGTACATTGCCGGTTTCTGGGGTGTTGCTTTTACCTTCGTACTTGCAAGGATCATGGAGCGGGCTTACCCATGCGGGTTTACCGGCGTCATCACCTGGATAGGATCATTCTGGCTGGCCTTTTTGCTTTACTTTATCCTCATTGCCATTTTTGTTGACCTGGCAAGACTGGTCAACCATTTTTTCAGTATTTTCCCGTCGTCTTTCTACATTGATTACCCCCGAACAAAACTCATCACACTGCTTACCTCCATAGCCCTGGTTACAGTAGTGGTTGCTGCAGGTTTTATCAATGCAAGGATCCCACGGATCAAAAATCTTGAACTGGCTGTTCACAAAACTGTTTCCGGCAGAAAATCCCTGAATATCGTCATGGCATCTGACATTCACCTGGGTACGATCATTGCGATGCGGAAGGCCAACAGGCTCGTGAGCACGATAAACTCCCTGAATCCCGATATTGTTCTGTTCGCCGGTGATGTGGTGGATGAGGACCTTGCCCCGGTGATCAAAAATAACCTCGGGGCAAACCTCGGACAGATAAAAGCCAAACTCGGCGTTTATGCCATCACAGGAAACCATGAATATATTGGCGGGGCCGAACCTGCTGTAAAATATCTCCGCGAACATGGTGTGAATGTATTGCGCGACACAGCCATCCTGGTTGACGACCGGTTTTATCTCGTTGGCCGTGAAGATCGTGACAGACCCCGGTTTACAGGCAAAAAACGAAAAGAGCTCCAGGAACTCATGCAGCAGGTTGATTTCTCTTATCCTGTCATTCTTATGGACCACCAGCCTTTCAACCTGGAACGTGCAGTGGAACTAGGTGTTGACCTTCAACTGTCGGGCCATACCCATCACGGGCAGATGTGGCCGTTCAACTACATTACCTCAGCTATTTATGATATCTCTTCCGGCTATAAAATGGTTGGAAACACCCATTTTTATGTATCAAACGGTTACGGTACCTGGGGTCCGCCGGTGAGGTTGGGCAACCGCCCTGAAATCGTACAGATCATCCTGAAATTTGATTAGCCGAATGAAGAAAATATCCCTGAAAACATATTCTGTTATTGCGCTGTTTACCATATTGCTGCTCATTGCTGTAATTGGAATTTTACTCTTTTATCAGCGGGAAATTCCTGTTAAGCCGGTTGCTCCTGCCCCACCGCCATCCATGGCATACGGCATCAGAATTGACAGCCTGGATATCTCGTACGGTGCTGTGACAAACAACCAGAATCTGTCTTCAATTCTCTCTTCCTTCGTTACCGCCGATCTGATTGACAGAATATCCAAAGAAGCTTCAGGCGTTTTTGATGTCAGGAAAATCAAAGCCGGTAACAGGTATGCAAGAATTTCCTCCAGGGATTCGTTAAAAAAAACATTGTATTTCATCTACGAAATCAACCCGATTGATTTTGTTGTTTACGACTTCAGTGACTCCCTTAGCGTTTACAAAGAGAAAAAGAAAGTGACCCACCTGGTTAAAACCGCTACGGGTACCATTAAGAGTTCGCTTTGGAATTGCTTCGTTGAGAATAAATTGGATGTCAACCTTGGACTGGCACTGTCGGACGTTTACGCATGGACAGTCGATTTTTACGGTTTGCAAAAAGGCGACAATTTCAAGGTGATTTACGAAGAAGTATTTGTCGACAATAAAATGGTCGGTATTGACCGCATCCTTGCCTCCAGGTTTCACAGCAACGGCAAAGATTTTTACGCCTATCATTTTGAACAGGGAGGCAAAGGAGCCTATTTTGATGAAAACGGGCAAAGCCTCCAGCGCTCCTTTCTAAAGGCCCCGCTTAAGTTTTCACGCATCAGTTCAAGATTTTCCAGGGCACGCCTTCACCCGATTCTTCGTATCAAGCGCCCTCATTTCGGGGTTGATTATTCCGCTCCCAAAGGAACGCCGGTTGTGGCACTGGGGAATGGCCATGTTGCCGAAGCAGGATTCAAAGGCGGCTACGGGCGGTTTATCAGCATCCGTCATAATTCGGTTTATACAACCACGTATGCACACCTGGCGGGTTATGCCAAAGGAATTGCAGCAGGTGCCAATGTTTCACAGGGCCAGGTGATCGGTTACGTCGGTAGCAGCGGACTTTCTACGGGCCCGCATCTTGATTTCAGGGTGTACCGTAACGGTTCGCCTGTTGACCCGCTGCACCTGGAATCACCTCCATCTGTCCCGGTTGATCAGAAAGACATGGTCAGATATAAGGAACTGGTCAACAGAATGAATGCGGAACTGTTAAAATAGCATCATGATTCCCGGGTGAAAGGATGCTCATGCTTCCACATCTTCCAGATCAGGAAAATAGGGAAGAGAAACCAGGGCGCATTGGCTACTGTAACGATAAACGGTGCATTTGATGCATGCGGCCCCCAATACTCCTCACTCATAATGATAAATACATTGGTAAAAAGGATGGAGGAAAAAATAATGGTTGGAATCCTGATCCAGTCTTTTCCTTTTATAAATGCATAAATCCCAAACGCATAATATGGTCCGAAAAATACAGCATCAAGCCATATAGTTGCTTTCCACCATACGGGTCGGGCCCATTGTAACGGGTCAAAATGGGAACCCCACCAGTGAACCATATCAACCAGGAACGGCAACGGCCATAACGGATATTTGAAATCATCCGGGTTTGCAATAACAAGTTGCTCCAGGTCAACAATATAGGTGATATAGAAAAGATTCAAAAAGAAAAAAGCAAGATAAATATAATCAGTCTTTCGTTCTTTTAAGGGAATAATTGTTCTCATTGAATTGAATTTATTTTTAATAATTGAATACTATAACTTTCAATATTTTACCATTTTACCATTTTACCATTTTACCATTTCACAACTTGTCCTCCGTAAAAACACTCAAACCCTTCTTCCCTCTCGCATTGCCTGCCAATTGCCGTGCAATTTTCAACCGGAAACCGGAAATATTGGAGATGAAAGCGCCGATTTTCACACTGATATCGCTGTAAACAAGCGTTTTCGGTGTGATTACCAGTTTAACAATCTGACGGGCAACATCATCCGGCGTTTTAGGTTTTGTAAACATCTTCGCAATGAAATTTTGCTTTTCCGCCATCAGGAAATCCTGGTCAATGGCGCCAAGCCTCGACTCAGGCAGGGAGTCAGTCCTGATATAGCCCGGAAAATACTCACTTACGATGATCTCTGTGCCAGCCCATTCAGACTGGATTGTCCTGGTCCATGCTGAAAATGCAGCTTTGGAGCAAACATAGGGTGCATAAAACGGAATTCCCATCATAAAACCGGGAGATCCGATGTTGATAATGTGCCCCCCACCCTGCTTTCGCATAAATGAAACGGCCTCCTGCGTAGCTGCAACAGGCCCCAGGAGGTTGGTTGAGAAGGCTTTAAGAAGGTCGCCTGATGTAACGGCATCCGACTTTGTTACAATGATGTTCGCCGCATTGTTGATCAGCACATCAATACGGCCAAAGTGAGAAACCGTGTCACGAATCATTTTCCTGACATTTGCTTCTTGGAGGAGATCTACTGTTAAAACCAGCGGATCATTCATCTGTGAAGCCAGTTGCTGCAGTTTATCGGTCCGGCGTGCTGCAATGACAACCCTTGCACCGGCAGCATCAAGCGCCACCGCAATTGCAGCACCGATACCCGAAGAGGCACCGGTAACAAGAACAACTTTTCCCTTCAGATCCATTTCAACACATTTAACTCGCAACTCACAATAATCCGCCAAAAGTATAAAGAATGTTGCTCACCTGCCATTGTTTTGATAAGTTTGTGGGAAAATCAAATATCCGGAAAATGCGAAAGTTCATCTCTTGTTTATTAGTGGGCCTGGGGGTTATCCTTACCTTGTCATGCAATGTTCAGATTAATGACAAAAACGTTAAAGTGGGCGATGCAGACAGCCTGAAAGATGTCGTAGATCAAATATCAACAGACAATAATCCAGCCATCATGAGAAAGCACTTTGGGACAGTTGATCAAAAGGAGGTGTTTCTGTACACCCTCACCAACAGCCGGGGAATGACAGTTAAAATCACCAATTATGGCGGTATCGTCACCTCCATCCTGTTTCCTGATAAAAAAGACCGGATTGGCGACATTGTTCTTGGTTACGACACCCTCGACCAATACATCAAAAACACACCTTACTTTGGCGCCATTGTAGGCAGATATGCCAACAGGATCGCCAAAGGTCAGTTCAAACTGAACGGAAAAACCTACAAACTCGCCGTGAATAACGGGAACAATGCCTTGCATGGCGGTATTAAAGGACTTGACAAGGTTGTTTGGGAACCCGGGGAGATAAGGGATTCTGCAGAAGCAAAACTTGAACTGACCTACCTGAGCAAGGACGGCGATGAAGGCTACCCGGGTAACCTGAAGGTAAAAGTAGTTTACACCCTCGACGACCACAATGTACTTACTGTAGATATTGAGGCGGAAACCGACAAGCCGACACCCGTCAACCTCTGCAACCATACCTATTTCAACCTGAGTGAAGCCGATACCAGTATCCTGGGGCATTACCTTACGCTTTATGCCGATACGTATACTGAAGTAAACAGTGAACTCATCCCAACAGGCAAATTGCCTGCTGTGCGTGGAACCGCCATGGATTTCAACAATTCACAGGTCATTGGAGACCGGATTGACAAGGTGAAGGGAGGATATGACCATAATTATGTGCTCACAAAGAAGCCCGGTGAGTTAAAAATGGCTGCCCAGCTTTATGACCCGCGTTCAGGGCGACAGGTTGAAATCCTTACCACACAGCCCGGGATTCAGTTCTATACCGGGAACTTCCTTGACGGCACCATCCGGGGTAAAGGAGGTAAAATTTACTCCAAACATTACGGGCTCTGCCTTGAAACACAGCATTTCCCAGACTCTCCCAATCAACCGGCGTTTCCGAACACGATTTTAAAACCGGGGGAAAAATACGCCGAAAAGACAATCTTCAAATTTTCCGTATTGAAGTAGGTTGTACCCACGCAGCAATCCTTTTTCTGACGCACTCCTGCAGTAATTTTTGCCACATACGATGAAAACCGGGAAATGAAGGCGTGTAAGGGGCACGCCAATATTTTTTACTTTCCGCTGACTGCGTGGATGTTAAATATTTAATATGATGCATATTATTGCGTGTTTCCGTAGATAAAAATTGTTAGTACCCTCAATTGCACAGGGCCTCGCTTTGTATGATCTTTACATCACTTCAGGATACAATTTAATGGTTAAATGAAGATGCTTTTCTAAATTGTGGTTGGTTTAGAAATTCTCCCCAGCGAAACCCCAAAAAGCAAATGCTTATTTGGGGTTTCCTTTTTGATATCGGGTCGTTTTTTTCTATACTTTTGTCAGCTGACCACATACCTAATTAACCAGTAATGCTTTCGGGTGATTTTTTTGATCTTCAATCATTTACCTGTGATGATTGCGAGGTGGCGCGGCAAAATTGTACTGCCATTGTTACCTTAAACGTCAACCATCCCATTTACAACGGGCATTTCCCGGACAACCCGGTCGTTCCGGGTGTTTGCCAGATACAGATGGTAAAGGAACTTGCAGAAAAGGCTGTTAACCAGCCCCTCAACCTGAAGGAGTCTGACAATGTCAAGTTCCTTTTAATGATCAGCCCGGTTCAGAATCCATATCTTGAAATAAACCTGATCATCCAGCACGTTACCGAAAAACTGATTTCTGTTACCGCATCCATCGCATCCGGGGCATCCCTCTTTTTAAAATTCAAGGGTAAATTTGAATTTGCTGACTGATGGCGATAAAACTGACCATATCATTCTCTGCCAGGGGGTATGAACTTGATTCATACAACCATATCAATAATTCCGTGTATCTGAATTATTTTGAACACGCTCGCTGGGAATTTTTCAGGCAACTTGATTTATATAATTTCCTGAAGGAAAATGACAATCTTCCCGTCGTTACGGATGTTCACATCCGGTATCAGCGCGAAATCAAACTGTTTGATGAACTGCAGATTGAATCCTTTTGCATTCATGAGAAGCCTTATCTTCTCTTTCAACAGAAAATCATGAACCAAACCACCGGTTTGGGCTCGGCGCGGGCAACCACAAAACTGATCTTCATTGATAAAAACCGGATCCCCATGGATGTTCCAGCTGAAATACTTTCCAGAATCTAACCCGGACCGGATGCAGAGCAAGGATACAGTTTTCTGTGAAATCAATGATTCGATCGGGATTATAACCCTCCATGATCCGCCAGGCAACGTACTTGCAATTCCGGAATTCATTCATCCCGGTATTCTTAGCCGCTTTATTTCCGAAAATGACATCAAAGGCCTGATTATAAAAGGGTATGGGAAAAATTTTTCTGCTGGTGGCAACCTTGATGCCATCTTTGATGCCAGCCAGGATCCCAACCATCTTGCAAGCATGATGGATGAAGGATTAAAGCTGTTAAATCTCATCCAGGACCTTGATATCCCTGTTATTGCAGCAATTAACCGGGTATGCTTTGGCGGGGGTTTGGAGATCGCGCTTGCCTGCCACATCAGGGTCGCTTCGGATAATGCATTGCTCGCCTTTCCGGAAGTCAACCAGAACCTCATGCCGGGAATGGGAGGAACTTTCAGGCTTCCTTTTCAGGCCGGGCTGGCCGGTTCCATGCAGATGATTCTGGGCGGCGATACGCTCAATGCCGGGGCTGCAAAGGAACTGGGGATTGTTGATTTCATCGCGCCAAAAGATCAGGCGTTTGAATTTGCCC
Source organism: uncultured Bacteroidales bacterium (assembly GCA_903959905.1). Classification (GTDB taxonomy): domain Bacteria; phylum Bacteroidota; class Bacteroidia; order Bacteroidales; family FEN-979; genus CAIVAT01. The sequence continues at coordinate 64,990 of CAJBYO010000025.1, read as the reverse complement.
TGAACCTGATGCAGAAAATGACCCATGACCGTCCATTGAAAGTGATCAGGTCAATAATGGCAGCGTTGAAAAATGCATCAGCATGCACCCCTGAGGAGGCCATGAAAGCTGAAACAAAGCTGTTCTGCTCACTTGCCACAGATGAGGCTGAACGCCGCAAAAAGGAGGAGGCCTGAACCATGACCATAGAATGGACCGTTGAACAGGACATTGGCCATGTGACACTGTCTGTGCCGCCCTCTAATACGATGACCATGGCATTTTTCACTGAAATGAAGGCACTGATCCCTGAAATCACCCATCTTCAAAACCTGAAGGGTATCATTATCACCGGGAAGGGCAGACATTTTTCTTCCGGTGCGGATATTTCTGAACTGCTTTTGAACGCTGATGAAACAATCATGCTTGACAATTACAGGGTATTATCCCTGCTTGAACAAATGGAAATACCCGTTGTTTCTGCGATTCGCGGGGTGTGCCTGGGTTCTGCATTTGAACTGACTTTATTCAGCCATTTCCGCTTATGTTCCGAAGATGCGGTTATTGGATTGCCGGAGTCAACCTTTAACCTTATGCCGGGACTGGGTGGTACGCAACGGGTGGCGGCACTGACCGGAAAAGCCAGGGCCATTGAAATCATCCTGCGCGGACAGACTTTTCCAGCTGCCGATGCCCTTGAGATGGGCCTGGTTGATGCCGTGGTGCCCAAAAATGAGGTTCTGCCCTTTGCAGTTTCATTCATTCAGTCGCTGCCTGACGGATTTCGCAAAGCAGACCGCAACGTATTACTTTACAAATATCTAAAGCCTTTCAATGTCAATGGATAACAGCGAAGTATTTGTAAAAATTGCCGGAACCGGTTCATTCCTTCCCGGCACCCCTATCCCCGCCGACCAGGTTGATTACTACCTTGGTGAACTGACAGAGGCCCCTGAGAAAATACGCAAATGGCTGGGCCGGATCAAAATCCTGATGAAGGAATTGCTGGAGGTGGAATTTTATCATTTTGCCCTTGACCCGCTGACCAGGAAATTCACGGACGACAATGTGACCATGTCGGTAAAAGCCTCATTGGCAGCCCTTACCGACGCCGGAATGGCACCATCTGATATTGACCTGATTGTTTATGGCAGCGCACACCAGGACCAGATGCCCACAGCGAGTGTCCGTATCCAGGAAGCCCTTGGAATTGAACAGTGTGCCGAAATTTCGGTTCATGCCAATTGTACCTCTGCCTACAAAGCAATGATGCTTGGGGCCGACCTGGTCAGGAATGGCCGTTACAGAACGGCGCTGGTCATTTCATCCGGCATCTCTTCATCAGAACTTGTGGCCGAGTATTATAACCAGCCACTGGTAAAGAAAGAAGAGCTTTTTTTGCGATATTTCCTGAGCGACGGCGCCGCGGCGGTGGTGCTTAAGGCCGCAGATAAACGTCACGACGGACTTTTTGTGGAATACAATTATATTGAGTCCATCGGGGGTAAAAAACCCTCTGCCATGGGCAACAAACGCCCCGCTTATTTTATGAATCCCAGGCAGGAGTTTGAACTGGGTTATCATCACCTGGCGCAAATGTTCCAGGAAGAACTGAGGGAGAACTTTCATGATGCCGACGGGTCGGTTTTCATCAAAGGATTACAGCGAATGCTTGCCAAATATCCTATTGATATTGATATGGTTAAATACTTCCAGGTAAATTTTCCCTCTAAACATATTTCTGAACTGATCATGGATGAATGTGCCACGCTCGGGATCAACAGGAATACCCTGTATTCCAAAATGGCGACCATGGGGTATATTGGTCCGCCGATGGCTTTGCTTTGTCTCGATCGTATCAGGAAAGAGGAGCAACTGGAAAACGGTGATATTATTCTTAGTTTTGTGACGGAAGTGAGTAAGTTTATGCAGGGGGGGTATGTGATGAGGAAATGGTGAGTGGTGAGTGATAATTAAAAATCAAGTTAGATTGACTGAATTAAAAAGATATACATTATTCCTTATTTCTCCGCGTCAGCGGTTTGTGAACTATCCTGCCCACAGTGAAATGGCAAAGATGTTTGGCAAGCGGAGACTGATGATCCCGCTGGCATTGCCAACGATTGCATCCCTGACTCCGGATTATTACGATATCAAGATCTTTGACGAAGAGATAGAGGAACTCCCAAAAAGTGTAACTCCTGATGTTGTTGGCATCACAACACTCGCTGCAACTGGAAAACGGGCATTTGAACTGGGCGACCATTACAAGGCGCTGGGGAGCAAGGTGATCTACGGTGGCCCCTATGCCTCATTTATGCAGGAAGAGGCCCTGAAACACGGGGACTGTGTCATTGCCGGCGAAGCAGAAGGCAAATGGGAACAGGCACTGGCCGATTTTGAGGATGGATGCCTGAAACCCGTTTATGAATCTGAAACATATGTTCCTTACAAGTCGCAGAAACCGCCACGCTGGGACCTGGTGAATATGAACAGGATCTTCCAGGTTGCCATCCAGGTTTCGCGGGGATGCCCGTTCAACTGTGACTTCTGCCTGGTTTCAAAGAACTTCGGCCGGAAGATGCGCTACCGTGATATTGAAAATGTGGTGGAGGAGATCAAAGCGGCACCCAGCAAGTATTTTTTCTTTGTCGATGACAATCTGACCATCAATAAAAAATACGCAAAAGAGCTGATGCGGGCCATCATCCCGCTGAAAATTTCGTGGGGATGCATGTGCAGCCTTGATGTTGCAACCGATGAGGAACTCCTTGGCCTGATGGCGGAAGCAGGATGTTTTAACATACTTGTAGGTTTTGAATCACTGAACCCGGCCAGCCTGGATGAATCGCAAAAACACCATAACCGCGGCGGAAGCATATACGGCGAGGCCATCAGAAAAATCCATGCTGCCGGCATCCACATCAATGCCAGCTTTGTGGTTGGATTTGATAATGATACGTTGGATGAGTTTGACAGAATTTTTGATTTCACCATGGCCCACAATCTGCCAAATGTGAACCTTCACCTGCTGAATGCCCCACCGGGAACAGAAACCCACCGAAAACTAAAGGAAGAGGGCAGGCTGTTTGCCTGTGATCCTGAACTTGGTGTCGGCCACTTCCCCACCCTGCATTACATGAACATGTCGCAGGTTGAGATATTTGAGAAGTACATGGAGACTGTGACCAGGCTATACAGCTTTGAAACGATCAGGAAAAAAGGTGAAGCCTTGTTAAGCAACGGGGCTTTTACCCGGCCGGGTGGTGATATTTCTGCATTTATGAAAGCCCGCTTGTCGTGGATCACCTTCAGGGAGTTCGTCCTGACCCGTGATCCCGAACGCCGGAAACTTTTCAGATTTATCATCAACCTCATACGAACCAAACAGATAGCCATCGACAAAGGACTTGGATTCATGCTCTCCATGCTGGGGTATAACAGGCACATCAGGGCACACTGGAGGAATATGGATGAGTACAGGCGAATTGTCGGGGAGCAGGATAAGGGAGCTTGGGGCGTGACGGGTGACGCGTGACGGGTGACGCGTGACAGGTGACGCGTGACGGGTGACGGGTGACGGGTGACTGGTGACGCGTGACAAGTGACGGGTGAGGTCATTTGTTCAGGGAGGGTACAATTACAAGTTGGTTATGATAAAGGAAATAAACAAGGTCGGTATTGTTGGGGCGGGAAAGATGGGAACCGGCATTTTTAACTATCTGATGGATTTTGGTTTTGAACTGACTCTGGTCAGCAGTCCCGGTTCAGATGTTGATAAAATTAACAGGCAATTCGACAAAAAAATAAGACGGTCACTTGACGCAGGCATCATTAACCCGGCCAGGTTTGAACTCCTTGAAAGGACAGTGATTTCAAGGGATCTTAATTCTTTAAGCGATTGTGATCTGATCATTGAAGCGCTGCCGGAATTAAAAACACTTAAAAGGGAGTTGTTGTCATCCCTTGACAAATGCATAAAAGAGGATGCAATTTTTGCCACAAACTCTTCATCGTTTAATCCATCCGAACTTTCTCCACCCGGACACCGGGTATTCACAACTGTAGGACTCCATTTCTTCTATCCTGTTCAGCTGAAGAATATCGTTGAGTTAACCGTGACATCACGAACATTCGATGAAACAATCCTGGTCATTGAGTCATTTCTGGATAGAATCAACAGGCGGCACATCAAACTTGGAGAAGACTGCAGCTTCATTTTAAACAGGATAATGCTTGATGTTCAGAACGAAGCCTTCCTGTTTGTGGATGCAGGCCGTTGCACATACCGGCAAATGGATCAAATGGTGAAGGAGAACCTGTTCCCATTCGGCATATTTGATTTTTTTGACAGTGTGGGCCTTGACACCATGCTGACCTCTGTCAAAAACTACACACGCTCCTACCCTCGGTATTTTCATTATGAACCACTGATAAATGTCCTGGATGATCTTGTGTCAAAAGGACGGCTTGGAGTCAGAACACAGGCGGGGTTTTACGACTATCCACTGGAGATTGTGCCTGTTAAAGATTCTTATTACAAAGAGCAAATTATTCAACAACTGCGTGAAGTCTGGATTGAATCTGCCGGGAATTTCGCAACGGCTGCCAACATATCGCCTGAAGATGCAAACTTTGCTATCAGGGAATATTTTGACATTCCGGCTTGGCCGCCTGGTTAAGAATACAAAAAATATATTACTTTGCCTGTATATTTCATCTTATCTTTGTAGCATAATAATCGTAAAAACCATGAAAAAGTTAACCTCCATAGCACTCATCGCAGTGAGTGTGTTTCTTGCCTTTACATTCGCTTTCAACCCTCAAACTGTTACCGGTTCCGCAAAAGGCAACGCCCCCGGCCCCGGAACTCCGCTTCCCGACAGCATTCATAAAATCATTAAGAAAGCATGCATGGACTGTCATGCCGATGATGGGAATTTCATGGCAAAGGGTAAGGTCAATTTCTCCTCCTGGGATAAATATGATTCCGAAAAGCAGTTCAATAAAGCCAATACCATGTGCAAGGAGCTGACCAAAAGCGCCATGCCTCCTAAAAAATGGCGTGCTAAAAATCCCGGTGATGTTCCTACCCAGGCTGAAGTGGACATGATTTGCAGGTGGGCAAAGAGTTTACAAAAATAGATCGTTCCATGTCAAAAGAAGTTGTTATCACTGGGATGGGCCTGATCTCCTCCCTGGGTTTATCATTGGAAGAAAACTGGGAAAATATTGTTGCCGGTAAAAGCGGGGTAAAAGAAATAACCCATTTTGATGCCGGTACCCTGGCAACCCGTGTAGCCGCCGAAGTGCCTCCCGCCTTTGATGAATTATCCAGGAACCTGATAAAGAAACGTGCCGCCAGCCAGATGACAAGGGTTACGCGGATGTGTATAACCGCTGCAAAAATTGCTGTAACTGATGCCGGAATAGATTTTAATCTGCTCGATCGCGCCAGATGCGGAGTGGTGATGGGGGTTGTCAACACGGGGAACTCAAGCTCCGAAAAAGATACAACCATCCAGAACACAGTTTTCAAGTCAATGACCAACTCCATGCCCGCCTGGATATCGCTGGAGTACCAGTTGCAAGGACCTTCATTTTCAGTCAATACAGCTTGTGCATCCTCAGCATATGCCATTGCTTTTGGATATGAGATGATCAAAAGCGGACAGGCCGATGTTGTAATCGTCGGCGGCGCTGATTCCATCATCAATTTTGAAGAGATCCAGGGATTCAATGCATTATACGCTTTGTCGGTGGCTAACGATCCCCCTGAAAAGGCAAGCAAACCCTTTTCCCTTGACCGCGACGGGTTTGTAATCGGCGAAGGAGCAGGTGTTCTCGTGCTTGAAGGCAAGGAGCATGCCATTGCCCGGAATACGGCCATATACGCAGAAATAGCAGGCTGCGGGCTGACCAGTGAAGGCTACAACATCATGGCCCCGATGAAGGACGGTGAAGGGATGGCTAAAACACTGGAGCTGGCGTTGAAAAATGCAGGAATAAAAAAAGATGAAGTAGGATACATCAATGCGCACGGAACATCAACCGAATTAAACGACCGTTACGAAACGATGGCCATCAGGCAGGTATTCGGTGACGGGGCACGTCAAATTCCTGTTTCTTCTTCCAAATCCATGCTTGGACATACCATAGGCGCAGCAGGGGCCATTGAAGCCATCATTACCGCACTGGCACTCAAAAACGGCATCCTGCCCCCTACCATTAACTACGATCACCCTGATCCTGACCTTGACCTTGACTATGTGCCGAATAAATCAAGGAAATCGGATTTCAACGTTGCACTCACCAATTCATTTGGGTTTGGAGGGCATAATGCAACCCTTGTGCTGAAAAAGTACCGGGACTGACATTTTGCAAAAAAATCATATTTTTGCAACTTAAAGTTAAGATAAAATGGCCCCAATTACAGATAAAATAAGGAACGAAGTCAAAGAGATCGTTTACAGTTTTTTTGCCGATGAATGTGAAGTTGACCTTGCCAGCATAAACAGCAATACCAGTATCATCAATGACCTTGACGGTGATTCACTGATGTTCCTGGAACTGATTGAGATATTCAAGAAAAAGTACCAGCTTGACATTGAACTGAAAGTGATCGGGAAGTATGCAGTCAAACACCCGGTTGCAACGATCGGACAACTGATTGACATGCAACTGCTTATCATTGAACATGAAAACCGGCTTCTTGAAATTGATCAATAACCTGCTGAAACAGATTTGCAAGACCATCATTTAGCATTCGTTTTTCCGGCCTTTACAAACGATTATGCCGATCATCCAGGGCAAACTATGCCCGGATTTGACCAGTATTTCAGTGAATTACTTTTCAAGGCCGCCAGCCATACCGACCAGGAACTTGCTCAGTTCACATTTGAAAACAGGGCTTTCCATGATGATGAACTACGCACCCAGTACATTACCTACATTTACAGCTGTGCCGCCTCTTCGTTACTGAGAAACAACGGTTTATCGCCCGGGTTTACCGCAGGCTACAGCATGGGCATTTACGCCGCTCTTTTTGACGGTGGCGCGGTATCGTTTGAAACAGGTTTGACACTGATAAGGCTTGCCCATGGCTCACTTTTGAAATCTCTCCCCGGAGCAGAATATACGATGGGAACCCTGATAGGGCTTGACAGAAAGGACATCGAGACACTTATCGACAAATCGGCCTTCAGCATTGAAATTACCAACCAGAATGCCTCCCATTCATTCGTAATTTCCGGACGCCGGGCCGAGGTTCATCAGCTGCTGAAACTTGCGAAGGAAGAAGGAGCGCTGAATACCCGTGACCTTTCAGTATCAATACCCTACCATTCAAGTGAACTTAAAGCAGGAGCAATGGATTTTGCCGACAATCTGGGCAAACTCGACATTGGTTCACCACAAACCCCCGTTATTTCCCTGGTTGATCAGGCTCTCCTGACAAACCCACGAATGGTTGCTGCCGAATTGGTAAGGAACCTGTATTACCCGCTGAACTGGTTCAATACGATGCAGGCGCTGCTTGGCCATGGTGTTTCACACTTCATTGAATGCGGACCGTCCAAAGGACTGGCAAAGAATGCCAGGTTTATTGAGGGTGCAAGGAATTTTTACACCCTGAACGCCATACCTCCTGCTTCTTCCGATTAATCCGTTTTTAATTTCCCCTCCGCCATCCAGTTTGCCCGAAGTCGCAGCAAAGTTCTGAACATGGGCTCGTCAAGGCCATGATTTTTGCGCATTTCCAGGGCTTCAGAGATCATTTCCGGCGATGGCGCTGTCTCAAGCGCATGAAGACAATTGTGCCTGCTGCGCGACGCTTTACGGATCAGGTGGTCGAGGTGCCCCTTGGTGATTTTATCGGAATAGTAATATGCAGGTGGCTGAAATACTGAGTCGGAATGTGTGAACCTGCCTTCACGGACAGACATGGAATATAGTGGTGTGCCAGGGTAGATCCTGAGCCCGGCATTCATGTATACCAGGTCGGCAGGATTAACGAATTTATCAATAAAATCAAGGGTTTCATTGAATGTCCCCTCCGTTTCACCAGGCCCGCCAAACAGGAAAAACCACATGGTAGGGATGTTGAATTTGCTGATCATGCCGGCCATCCGTTCGATATGGTCAAGGCCAAAGCCTTTGTCGAGGAGATGCAGGACTGAGGGTGATGCACTGTCGGGAGTTGCGTCGATCTGCACAAAACCTGCACGTTGCATGAGTTCGAAAAGCTCTTCACTGACATGTCGCGGGTTGATACCCATTGTCCTCAGTTTCACTTTGATTTTCCTGCTGATGATCTCCCTGCATATGGATTCTGCATGGCCCCTGGGATCGTTGAATGTTGAATCCACGAATTCAAACATCACATTTCCCAGCCGCTGATGCGCCTGCTCAATTTCATCAACAATTGCCGATGGGGATCGCGTTCTGAATTTCCTGCCTTCAATCAACGGATATGTACAATAGATGCATCCATGAGAACAACCGCGTTTGGTTTGCACAGAATAGACACCTTTGGCTTTATACGGTGTAAAATCCACCCATTTATCAATTTCTGGAAATCGCTGTGTGGCCGGTTTGGAAAATGAGTATTTATTCCCTGCTTGTACCTGTGAACCCCCGTATTTGACCAGGTTGGGCATGTCATCTGTTGTCAACCCGTTACATAACCTGGAAAGCAGTTCCGGCAGCAGTTCTTCCGCCTCTCCGACAATCCCGAAATCTGCCCCGGTCATTTTCATCACATCAACCGGGAAAATACTGAATCCGCTCCCACCCAGAATGATTGGAACGTCAGTTACAAACCTCACAGGTTCAATAAACTTTTGTACAATATCCTTCACGTAAAAAATCTCCCGGTCCATCACCACATCATCAATGTTCCGGATGCTGAAACCAATAAAATCAGGCTTAAATTCCCGGACCATTGATACAAGTCCGCTCCCCTCATCAAACACCCCGTCGTAAATCCTCACATTGTATGTCTCCTGAAGCACGGTGGCAAGCATGCACAACCCCAAAGGCGGCACAGGATACGGCGCCCTTTCCATGTTCGTATTAACCAGCAAAACCCTTTTCATTGACCTCAGTAATTGTTCATTCTTCATTCACCCGTCACGCGTCACCCGTCACGCGTCACCTGTCACCTGTCACGCGTCACGCGTCACGCTAAATCACATCCGTCCCCTTTTTAATCAGCCACAAACTCCCTACCCTCGTATGAAACTCATCATGCGGCAATGTGGTCTTCATCACCGAATTAAAGAAGTTATACTTCCGGTAATCGTTATCAACTATATCATTTTTAACCTGTTGATAATATACAGTTCCCGGCATTGGTGTCAGGATTGTATACCCTGCGTATACCACCCGGTTACGGTCGGCATATTCTGAAAGCGCCTCAAAATCCTTATGATTGTAGTCCGGCGGAATTACATAATTTCCCCGCACCATGATCCCGTTTTGCTCAAATACTTTTACCGCTTCCTGGTTATCAATGGCCGGCGAATCTTTATGATATTTTTTCAACTCTTCATCACGGAACGACTCAAATCCGCAAATGACAACTTTTAACCCGCCACGGGCAAGTTTTTCAATAATGTCGGGGCGGTTTGCCGCGACATCTGCCCTGATATCCATCACAATGGTCTTATGGATGCCTTCCTCTTCCATCCTTTTGAACAACTGAAGCATGAAGGCTTCATCCACAACGGTATTTGCATCGGCAAATCTGACCACCGGGTACTCTTCAATGCTTTTCAGTTCTGTGATGAGGCTCTCAACCGAACGTTGGTAATACTTCCCCCGAAACTGGGTCCAGATGGAACAAAAAGTGCATTTATAGGGGCACCCCAGTGAAGTAAAGACATACGTACTCGGGAAAGGGCTGTTTCCGACTTTATAGGTTTCAATCCAGCGTTTCAGGTGACTTCTGTCAGGCATCAGGTAATCGGCACCCGCGCTGTCCCAGTTTGCAGGTTTTCCTTTGGTCTTCGTCAACATACCACCTGAATTGACCAGGATTCCGGGTATTGAATCATACGGGGTGCGACTTTCCAGTGCGCTCACAACCTCTCTGAAAATATGGGGGCATTGCCCCGGGATGATGATATCAAATGAAGGATCTGTGAAATCGTTCGGGCAAAGCGTGGCATGCAGTCCACCTGCAACGGTGAGTATCCCCGGGTTGTAGTTTTTTACTGTTCGGCAGATCTCCATGCTGAAATCAAATTCAGAGGTGATTACAGTTACGCCGACAAGGTCGGGCTTGTGCTTCTCAAGCAGGTTTTGAACCAACGCCTCCAGACAGGGGGAATCAGGTACCAGGTCGTATTCACCTTTGGTATCAAAAACGGTAACATCGTGGTCCTTTACTGCTGCAGCGATGGTCAGCAATCCCAGCGGAGGGCCAATCAACTTCTTGTGGATGAAGCGTTTTGCCTCTTCAGGTGCAAATTTGAGTATGTTATTCTCCGGCGATCTCGGAGGATTGATCAAAAGGATTTTCATGGGTCAAAATTAAGTAAAAATACCACTTGGCACTGAAAGGTAATTTTCGGCTGACCTGCACCCGGCAACCAAAATATCAACACTCCAACCTTACCAAACCATCTTAAATAATCCTACCTTTGCCCCTCTGAAAACCCCATGTTTCTTCCGACCTATGTCTGACCAATCTGTAACGCAGCAAAAATTTTCTGAGCTGAGCTGCTGTGTCATCATCCCCACCTATAATAACGACCATGCGCTCGAAGCTGTGATCACGGGGGTTTTACAATACACACGAGATGTGATCGTTGTAAACGACGGATCAACAGACCGGACATCCCTGATCATTGATAAATTCAAAACTGTTCAGAGAATAGACATACCTGTTAATACCGGCAAAGGATGGGCCTTAAGGCAAGGTTTTAAATATGCAACTGAACAAGGATACCGGTACGCGATAACCATTGACAGCGATGGCCAGCATTTTCCCGATGATTTACCATTGTTCCTGGATATGATCGAACAGCATCCGGGCTCCATGATCCTCGGAGCCCGCGACATGTCGGGCGAAGCGGTGCCCGGCACCAGCAGTTTCGGCCATAAGTTCTCCATTTTCTGGTTTAAGGTGGAAACCGGCATAACCGTTGATGATGTTCAAACAGGCTACCGGTTATACCCGCTTGAGGAGGTGAAAAAGATCAAAAAACTGTACTCAACAAAATATGAATACGAGGTGGAAATACTCGTAAGGCTTGCCTGGCACGGTGTTAAAGTACTATCACTTCCGGTAAGGGTATATTACGCCCCTAAGGATGTGCGTGTATCACATTTCAGAAAATTCAGGGATTTTACGCGTGTCAGCATCGTGAACAGCATCATGGTTTTCATTGCTTTGCTGTGGGTAAGGCCGCTGGTATTCTTTAAAGGATTGCGTAAAAAATCTGTCCGTGAGTTTTTCATGGAGTACATTGTAAACAGTGAGGATTCAAATGCCAAACTGGCCATGTCGATCGCACTGGGGTTGTTCATTGGTGTGGCCCCCATCTGGGGATGGCAGATCGTGACCACGCTTGGACTGGCACATGTTTTCAAACTCAACAAATTTGTGGCTGTTACAGCCTCCAACATCAGTATGCCTCCGATGCTGCCTTTCGTTATATTCCTGAGTTACGTAATGGGAGGAATAGTCATGGGCGAGAATATATCTGATATGAGCTACGATTCCGGGATTGGCCTTCACTGGATCAGGGAAAACCTTGTTCAGTACCTGATTGGCAGTATCCTCCTTGGTATAGTCCTGGTGATCACCCTTGCCCCGGTCTCCTACCTCCTTCTCCGGTTTTTCAGGAAGAACCATGTCTGATCTGCTGATACATATTTATCATTATTTCCACAGGAGGAAAGCAGTATTCTTTCTGTTGGTGCTTGTTTTATGCATTGTTACAGGCTTCCTGGCTTTACAGATCAGATTTGAAGAGAACATTACCCAATCTTCAGCAAACAGAATAAACAGTGACAGATCCGGCGAAGTAATCAAAAACCTTGACCTGAGTGATAAATTAATTGTTGACATAACATCAAAAGATTCCGGCACCAGTATCAACCCGGACGACCTGGTGGCCTGCGGCCAGCGGTTTACTGATTCGCTCAGGGCCTGCGCTGATTCCGGCAGCATCCGTAATATATCGTTCATGGCCTCGGATACAACCATGACTGATATGATGAATCTGGTTCTGGACCATCTGCCCGTCTTCATTGAAAAATCTGATTTTAAAATAATTGACAGTCTTATCACCCCGGAAATCATTTCAAAATCGCTGGAAAAAGACTTCAGGATTCTCTCCTCCCCGGCCAGCATGGTGCTCAAAAAAAGAATTCAGCAGGATCCCCTGGGAATTTCAAACATCGCCTTTTCAAAACTGAAATCACTCAGGGCCGATGATAACTTTGAATTATACAATGGATGCGTATTTACCAAAGACCTGCGCCATCTGCTCATTTTCATTGTTCCTGCCTATCCTGCAAGTGAAACCTCACGAAATGACAAGCTGATCAAGCAACTTGACCAGGTGATTGCGAACCAGGTTAAAAGGCCGGATTCGCTGGTTAAAATTCAATATTTCGGAGGCACCGCGGTGGCGGTTTGCAATGCCAGGCAGTTGAAGAAAGACATCATACTCACCCTTTCCATTGCGGTGCTGCTGATCATCATATTGCTCGGGTGGTATTTCAAAAACATAAAGATCCCGCTGATGGGGATGTTGCCAGCCCTTTTCGGCGGAGCCCTGGCCCTTGCTGTTCTTTTCCTGGTTAAAGGCAAAATTTCAGCCATATCACTTGGCATTGGCTCTGTCATCCTCGGGCTGATCGTGGATTATTCACTTTACCTGGTCAACCATTACAGGAAGAATCGCGATATCGAACTCACCCTGCGGGAAATGTCACTGGCCATCGTCCTCTGCTGCCTCACATCGGCAGGGGCCTTCCTTTGCCTGACATTCCTTGGTTCCACGGTACTGCAGGACCTGGGGTGGTTTGCCGCTGTCAGTGTGCTGGGCGCAGCCTTTTTCACCCTACTGATCCTCCCTCACTTTCTCAAGCTGATGATTGCACCAGTGAATCAGCCGGCACAATTCAATTTTATTGACCGAATGGCCGCAATCCGCTATGAGCGCAGGCAATGGCTTGCGATCTTACTGCTGATTGCCGGGGTTGCGAGCACCTGGTTTGCAGGGAAAGTTGAATTTGAGAAAAATATGTCGGCACTCAGCATGACTACACCTCAGCTTACGCAGGCTGAATCCGACCTCGATAAAATCAGCAACTATAAGCTTAAAAATGTCTACCTCGTTGCCACCGGCAACACCACCGAGGAAGCCCTGAGAATTCACGATCGTCTTGCCGGCAAAGTTCAGCGGCTGCTGAGCAACGGAACCATCCAGGGTGTTGCCAGTGCCGGTGCATTGCTTACCTCCGACTCGTCGCAACGGGTTAAAACAGCCCGATGGGCCAGGTACTGGACGGTTGAGAAAAAACAGCGGTTAAAAGAAACCCTTACTGCCTGCGCCAAAAAATCGGGGTTTCGTGCTGACGCATTTAATACCTTCCTTAACCGGCTGGATTACCAATACCATCCTCTTACGATCACGGAGTTGGATATTAAAAACCCCATGATTGCCGACTGGCTGACCATCAAACCCGGCCTGTCACTTGCCCCTGTCATCCTGAAAGTGCGTGAAGCCAACAGGGAACAGGTATACAAAGCCTTCCCTCCCGGATCACAGTATGTCATCTTTGACAGGCAAAAACTCACCAGGCAATTCATTGAAAATGTCAAACATGATTTTGACCTGCTGGTAAAGCTTTCCATGATTTTTGTAACGCTCCTGCTCATCATTTCGTTTGGCAGGCTGGGCCTCGGCCTTATGACGGCCTTGCCAATGTTCTTCAGCTGGCTGATCACCCTCGGGTTCATGGGCATCACAGGCACCCGGTTCAATATTTTCAACATCATCATATCGTCGTTCATCTTTGGCCTTGGTGTAGATTACAGCATCCTTATGATGCGCGGGTTACAGCATAAACTTACATTCGGAAAGGATGATCTGCCCACCTACAAGGTCTCTATCCTGCTTTCCTCACTGACAACGCTGATTGGAGTAGGTGTGCTGTTTTTCACCCGCCACCCGGCACTTAATTCCATTGCCCTTGTTTCTGTTGTGGGAATAATCATTGTGGTAATTGTTTCATTTGTTTTTCAACCGTTGATTTTTAATATGACCATCCTGAACAGGGTGCAACAAAACAAGTTCCCGGTAACTGCCAGAATTGTGCTTAAGACCATAATAACCTGGGGCAACATCATCACCATCGCATTGATTCTGATGATCCTTGGAACGCTGATCAACTTCCTTCTGCCGGTGAAGAGAAAGAAAAAGGAGATGTTGTTTCACCACCTGTTTCACGGTCTCACCAGGGCATACATTGCCTTTACTTTTGCCTTTGACAGGAAACTCATCAATGAGCAGGCTGAGGATTTCACCAAACCGGCCATCATCATCAGCAACCATCAGAGCCTGATCGAAACGCCGGCTTTTTTACGGCTTTACCCGAAGATTATCATCCTCACCACCTCCTGGGTATACCGCTCCCCTATTTTCGGTCCCATTGCGCGGCTCGCGAATTTTTACAATGTCGACAACGGGATCGACAGCATTATGGACCTGTTGCGGGAAAAGGTGACGGAGGGGTTTTCCATTGTCATCTTCCCTGAGGCTCACCGGTCGTATGATCAGAAAATTCAGCGTTTTCACCGGGGGGCGTTCTACCTGGCTGAAAAACTGGAGATTGACATTCTGCCGGTGATGGTATTCGGCACCGGCGATTTCCTGCCTAAAGGCGCAATCTGGGGAAGGCCGAACAGTTTCAGGATGAAAATTTTCAACCGGGTTTCCTGCAATGACGGTTCTTTTGGAGTTACTTACCAGGACCGTGCAAAAATGTTTCGCCGGTGGTACATTAAAAATTACACACAATTCAAAGCAGAAGAAGGCGATGCACATTATTACCGCAGGCTTTTGTCCCTCAATTATGTCATGAAGGGACCGGTTCTGGAATGGTACATGAGGGTGAAACTCAGACTTGAAAACAACTATGAGATCTTTAACAAACTGCTTCCTCGACGAGGTGAGATTCTTGACCTGGGCTGCGGCTATGGATTTATATCCTACATGCTGATGTTTACCAGTGACGAACGGATCGTTACCGGGGTGGATTATGATGAGGGAAAAATTGCCATCGCCCGCAACTGCTTTTCAAAGAATGACAGGATTTCATTCCGGACTGCCGATGTTTCAGAATTTGAAATTACCCCTAAAAACGGATTTGTGCTGGGTGATGTTTTACACTACCTGGCACCTGAAAAGCAGGATGAACTCCTGCGGAAGTGCATTCAAAACCTGCTGCCGGGCGGTGTGATCCTGATCAGGGAAGCAAATTCGGAACTGGAAAGCCGCCATCGGCGTTCCCGTTTAACTGAATTTTTCTCAACACGAATCGGCTTCAACAAAACCTCCGCGGCAGGAAATACATTGCATTTCACCTCTGCAGGAAGGATTAAAGCCATTGTGAACGAACCAGGCCTTTCCATGGAGGTTATTGACAACAAGAAAGTGACGTCAAACAACTTATTTGTGATACGTGCCCGCCAGGAACTTCCAAAAATTTAAAAGGAACCTAGGTAGACATAATCATCTTGTACTTTATATTCATAGGATCGGTGACCCTCCATTTCCTGTAGTCATACTCATCCCAATGTTGCTGACCTGGTGGCGGTGGGGTGACGGGAATCTCCCGGAAGTTCCAGCGGTCAAATTCCAGCTGATCAATGATCTCTCCTTTTTTCAAGCCATTGGGATAGAAATTGTTGAACTTTTTCCTGTTGACCTTCACGACAAGTTTCCTGTCTGCATACTGACTGATAATCTCCTGCTGCTTCAGGTAAATCCTTCGGTTCCTTGCAGAATATGGGCTTTCATTTTTTAGCCTGGGTAACTGTTTCAACATGTGTGCTGGAAGTTTCAAGGCCGTTATCACCCACTCGTGTTGCTGCATGCTCCTGTTGTATTGTCGGCCGCAATAATTGACATACAGAAAAAATGTCCCGGTATCTGCAACAGCAGGCCGGTCAATCGTGGAAGGAGGTTGTGAAGAACAGGGGTTTGTTGCCCATAGCAACATAATAAATGGCAAAAACGCAGGCAATACGTGAGTTTTCATAATTTTCAGCTTTTTTGACGGTTCAAAAAAGTAAACTCATGCCATAGGTAGGTTTTATCATTATAACGGAGTGGAAAGGAAAAAATTGTCAAACCTTTCTTGTTACTTTTGCAGTGGGGGTCCGGGTATTTTCTCGTGTTCCCCGAAGTATGGAAAAATACGACGTAATCATTATCGGTTCTGGCCTTGGTGGCCTTCTTTGCGGGTATATCCTGGGTAAGGAAGGCTTCAGGGTATGTATCCTGGAGAAACAGGGTCAGCCGGGCGGAAACCTGCAGACATTCAAACGGCACGGGTATAAATTTGAAACCGGGGTGCATTATGTAGGGGCCCTTGGAGCCGGTCAAACCCTGTCGCGCTACTGGAAATACTTTAATCTCCTGGATGAACTTGAACTTCAGCAACTTGATCCGGATTGCTTTGACAAGATTGCTTTCGGTGACCACGAGTTCCCGCTTGCCCAGGGCTTTGACAATTTTACAACACAATTGCTGTACCATTTTCCAGGGGGGAAAGATGCAATTAACCAGTACCTGTGCAAAATCAGGGATGTTGTAGCAGCTTTTCCCCTTTACAACCTTGAACTGCCGAAAGACCACCGGGAATACCATTATACCAGCCAGAGTGCTGTAACGATGATCAACCAGCAATTTAACGGAATTTTATCCGCTTCAGGAATAAGTCTCGGTGATGTTGTTGCAGGCAATAATTACCTCTATGGCGGAAGCAGTGTGACTCCATTGCATGTTTCTTCACTGATAAACCATTCCTTCATTTCAGGGTCATACCGTATCATCGGCGGAAGCGACCAGGTTTCGCGTTCGCTGGTTCAGTCTGTCACTGCCTTCGGCGGAACAGTCATTACAAGGCGTGAAGTTGTTGCCATTGAGCAGCAGAATCAGCATTTTTTTCTGAAAACCAAGCAGGGTGACCTTTACCTGTCAAACATCCTCATCTCCGATATTCATCCTGCCGCAACGCTTGCCATGATGCCTTCCGAAATGGTTCGCCCTGCTTACCAGAAAAGGATTGCTTCACTTCAAAACACGGCACCGTCATTCATTTTATACATTGGTTTAAAGCATGGGTCATTTCCGTACCTCAATTATAATTATTATTTCCATGCCGGAATGGATGTTTGGAGTGAAGCTTCTGCAACAGCAGATCACTGGCCCGGGATGTTCCTTCTCTCAACTGCCTGTCATAAAAAGGGCCAGGAATTTGCAGAAACCCTGACAATCATGTCCTATATGCCTTACGATGAGTTTAAATCATGGGAGAACACACGTGTCGGTAAAAGGGGTTTGGATTACGAGGAATTCAAGCAGGAGAAAGCAAATAAACTGCTTGACCTGGTTTTCGCGAAATTTCCACAACTGCGGACATCCATTGAACACATTGAAATATCTACTCCCCTCACCTACAGGGATTATACGGGAACCGAAGAGGGATCACTCTACGGGATCCAGAAAAACTTTGAAGAACCGCTGCTGACAACGGTCATGCCAAAAACCAAAATCCCCAATTTTTATTTTACAGGGCAAAATACCAACCTGCATGGCGTTCTCGGCGTCACCATTGGTTCCGTTGTAACCTGTGGCGAGATCCTGGGACTCGAATATCTCATGAAAAAGATTAACCATGCCTGATATAAAAAAAAGCAGGCTGAGACGGATCACCAGGCCAATGATGCTATTGATGGCGATCGTTATCATTGGAGGCACCTGGTTTCATTTCAGGACGCTTATTCACCCCCCTGAAAGGGTAGGTGCAGATACTGCCGCGCTGGTGCTTACAAATCCGTCACCTGATTTTTACAGGATCGGCCCCAACTGGCTGAAGAAAAGCTCCAGCGGCCTGTGGGAAATGTACCTGGAAGGAAAGCCTTTTGAACGGGGTGTGATCAACGGAAAACTGTCGAAACAGCTTATCAGGGGCCAGGAAAAAGCGTTCATTGACCAGATCCGTGAAATGATTCCATCCGGTATTTATCTTCACTTCCTGAAATATTTCATTTATTGGTTCAACCGTGATATTGACAAATACATCGCCGACGAATATAAGCAGGAGATTTACGGGGTTTCGATTGCCGCATCGGATGAATTTTCATCCATCGGATCAAGCTACCAGCGCATCCTCAATTATCATTCGGCCCACGATATCGGCCATGCACTGCAGGATTACAGCCTGGTAGGATGTACCAGCTTTGGGGTGTGGGACGAAAGGTCAAAAGACAGTTCCATGATCATCGGGCGCAACTTTGATTTCTATGTCGGAGATGAATTTGCCCGAAACAAAATTGTTTGCTTCGAGAAACCTGAAAAGGGGCATGGTTTCATGATGATCACCTGGGGCGGAATGATCGGCACCGTTTCGGGCATGAATGAAGCAGGGCTGACGGTAACCATCAACGCAGCCAAATCAGACATACCCGTTTCAGCCCGAACACCGATATCGATCCTGGCCAGGGAAATCCTTCAATACGCCTCCAATATCAGCGAAGCATATGCCATTGCAGGCAAACGCGAGACTTTCGTATCAGAGTCCATCCTGGTTGGCTCTGCAAAAGACCGTAAGGCGGCAATCATTGAAAAATCGCCCGGCAAAATTGCCCTTGTCACCCCTGTAGGAACCTATATTGCCTGTGCAAACCACTTTCAATCTCCTGCGTTTGCTTCCGACCCGATGAACATCAGGAATAAAAATGAGAATGCTTCGGTATACCGGTACAAACGGCTCATCCAGGATATCACCAACCACCCTGCCATGGATTACTGCGACGTAGCCGGGATCCTCCGGGATCAGCGCGGACTGAATGATGCTGATATCGGCATGGGCAATGAAAAGGCAATGAACCAGCTGATTGCGCATCATTCAGTCATTTTCATGCCGGAAAAACTGCTCGTCTGGGTCTCCACCACCCCGTGGCAAATCGGGTCATATGTATGTTACGACCTGTTTAAAATTTTTCATAACTTTGCCGCTGTTCAGCCAAAGGTTGAAATAACAGAGCAGGACAAACAGATACAGCCTGATCCCTTTCTGCAATCGGACGGTTACAAACACTTCATCCGTTTCAGGGAGATGAGGAAACAGCTGAAAATAGTGCTCCGTAACAGCAACCCCGACATGCTGCCAGGTTCTTTCCTTGATGAATTCCGGGCTTCTAATCCCAGCTATTATGAGGTTTACGACCTGATTGGCGATTATTATACCAAAAAGGAGATGTGGTTGCATGCACAGGCAGCTTACCGCCACGCTTTGTCATTGGTGATTCCCCGGTGGAACGAGAAAGAAAGGATCATAAAAAAGCTTGTGTTGTTAAACAAAAAACAAAAATGAAATTTAAACTGATATATCCACGCTGGCAAAAACTTGAAGGACAAACGATCTTCAACCTACCACCCCACGGTCCGGTCGTCATGGCCGCCGAAATCCCTGACAATATTGAAATTGACTTCACCGACGAAAACGTTGAAGATCTTATTATTGATGAAAGCCCTGATTTTGTTGGCATTTCCATGATGCTTACCACCCAGGTGAAACGTGGATGGGAAATTGCAGACGAGTACCGCAGGTTAGGGAAAAAGGTAATTTTCGGAGGAATATCCACGATGCTCCATGCCGAAGAGACCATGCTCCATGCCGATTCTGTTTTCCTCGGCGAGGTGGAAGGGCGCCTTGGTCAGGTTTTCCTGGATTTTCATAAGAACGATCTGAAGAAGATATACAACTTCATCAGCACACCACCTGAAATGAGCCTGATCGGGCCCGCCAAACGTGATATCCTGAAAAAAGATCTTTACTATCACAAGGGATTCCGAATGGTTGACCTGTTTCATGCCTCCCGCGGATGTATTTATGATTGCTACCCCTGCGCCGTACGTTACCTTGGTGGCCGCGGATTCCGCCCCCGCCCCATCGACCGGGTGGTGGAAGAGTTGTCGCAGATGGACAACAACCGCCTTTTCATTGTTGACAACTCACTTGCACTTGATACCCAGTGGGAGAAAGACCTCTTTAAGGCCATGATCCCCCTGAAGAAAAAATGGGTAAGCCATACCATTGAAGATAAGGATGAAGTGTTGGATCTGGCAGCCCAGGCCGGAGCATGGTATGTATATCAGGCTGTGTTTGATACATCAGATTATATCAAGAATCGCATTAAGCAATATCACGAATACGGAATTGCTGTTGAAGGGACTATTTTACTGGGGCTCGACAACCAGACAGAAGATGATATCAAGCGCCTGGTTGACTTTCTGCTGGAAATTGAACTGGACCTGGCAGAGTTTACCGTACTCGCCCCATTCCCACATACCAAAGCTTACAGCGACCTTTTGAAGCAGGGACGGATCTTTGACACTGACTGGAACCATTACAATGCCGGTAAAGTGGTTTACCACCCAAAACATATGTCGGCCGAGCGCCTGGGAGAACTTTACCAGTACGCCTGGGACACTTTCTACAAAGATGAACCGCAAACCATGAAGATGTTCAACCTCATCAACAAGGTTGTTTCCCGCGAAATCGCCGACGGCACCTACACACCCCGCCGGCGCGATATCGCTGACCTTAGTTTTGGAAAAAAGGTGCCTAAAGTTGCATAATGCACTCACCTGCTCCCCACTCACAACATGCTAACCCTTTAACCCACACCAATTCCCAATGGAGACCAATCCCGACTTTAATAAATACATGGACCGCTACTTCAACTATGCAGGACAATGGGACAGTCCTTCAAAATGCGGGTTGAAGGTTATTCAGCGCAAGGATGGAAAAACGCTTGCCATTGCCACGGAGATCTACAGGCAAAATCCCGGTACACCGGTCACTGAATGGTGTGCCCCGCTTGCCACCCAGATTATGAACGAAGTGCAATGCGACACCGGAAAGTTCATCTTTGTTGAACATACCCCCGATCTGCGCAGCAAACTTGCCTTTTATGAGGAAACCTTCGACCTGGTGAATTTTGAGGTGGATGACCAACGCTTTGTCAACCCTAAATGGTCGCGCTTAACCCCCGAACAGGTGGATGCCATGATGGAGGGTTAATTTTTTTTATTTTTACCTCATGTTTGATAACCGCATCAGGGAACATCTGGTAATCATCTTTTCACTTTTCTTTATTCTGTGCAGTTTTTCCGGGTCTTCCCAAAAAGTGCTCAGGTCTGCTGTACGGGGTGTTGTTCTCGACAATCAAACCCTCACCCCGCTTCCGGGCGCCACTGTGACCATAGTGGGTTCTGACCCTGTGATTGGTACGGTATCTGACACCAACGGACATTTCCGGTTTTTACAGGTTAAGATCGGGCAACATCAGTTGAAGGTAAGCTTTGTAGGCTATGCAACAACACTAACCGATCCTTTGGACGTAGTGAGCGGGAAAGAGTCCAGCACAACAATTTTATTGCAGGAAACCGCTGTATATGCAACTGAAGTAGAGATCAGGGCCGGGTACAGGAAAAATGAAGCGATCAATAAACTGGCCACCGTGAGCGTCAGGTCCTTTAGTGTTGACGAGACTTTCAGGTTTGCAGGAAGTTACAATGACCCGGCACGTATGGCAGCCAACTTTGCCGGTGTAACCAGTGGTATAGACAACCGCAACGACATCATCGTTCGAGGCAACTCTCCAACAGGACTTCAATGGCGCATTGATGATATGGAAATCCCCAACCCCAACCATTTTGCTGCTGTTGGTACCACAGGAGGCCCTGTTACTGTTCTGAACAACAACCTTGTCACGAACTCCGATTTTTTTACAGGTGCATTTCCTGCCCAGTATGGAAATACCCTGGCTGGTATTTTTGACCTTAAAATGCGCACCGGGAACCAGGAAAAACACGAATACTGGTTTGAGGTTGGCTGGAATGGCCTGGAATTCGGAACAGAAGGGCCATTTTCGAAAAAAAGCCGCGCATCGTACCTCGTCTCTTACCGATATTCGCCCCTTCAATTCCTCAACTGGTTCGGTGTCAACACCGGCATTGTGCCCAAATACCAGGACCTGAATATAAAAATCAGCATCCCGACAAGGAAAGCCGGGGTCTTCACCATCACCGGCATCGGGGGGCTTAGTTATATTGAACTTTACGACAGCAGGAAAAAACAGTCAAAATGGCTTTTCCCCGATTATGGAGAAGACCTTTCCAACGGGTCAGACCTTGGAGTTCTGGGCATTTCGCACCAGGTCATGCTAACAAAAAACACCAGATGGAAAAACATGTTGTATGTGGTCGCGTCTGACACCCGGACAAAGATTGACACTTTCTCCAATGTACAGCAAACCCCTTCCCGCTGGGCAGGAGAAAGATCGACAGAAGTGAAGTATTCGTTTTCCTCGGCACTCACGCAGAAATTCACATCAAAGCATACGCTGAACGGCGGAATTTACTGGGATTACTACCGCATGTCATTCGGTGACAGCATGATGTATAAAGGCACTTTCCTCTTAAATACGAACACGAGGGAACGCATGCACCTTGTGCGGGGATTTGCCCAATGGCAGTATCTTATAAGTCCCAAATTTTCGACAACCATAGGATGTTATGGTTCATGGCTGTCGCTGAACAATTCAAATGCGATAGAACCACGGCTTGGATTTGACTGGAATATCAGTCAGCGCCACTCCATCAATTTTGGCACAGGACTTTACAGCCAGATGCAACCCCGGGTCATCTACTTCATCCTCGCTCAGCAGCCAGGAGGTGCGGTCGTGCAGCCTAACCTCAAACTTGGTTACACCAGGAACATGCAGGCAGCACTTGGCTATAACTTTATGGCAGCCGCTAATCTGCGTTTCAAGACTGAGCTATACTATCAGTACCTGTACGATATACCTGTTAAAGCGTCCATCCCGCAATATTCCCTCAGCAATCAGGGCCATGAGTTTTTCATTGACAGACAATATGCCGACAGCCTTGTTAACAAAGGTACGGGGCACAATTATGGCCTGGAATGCACGTTTGAAAGGTTCTTCATTAAAAATTATTACTTCCTGTTCTCCGCCTCTGTTTTCAATTCTACTTACAATGGTTACGATAACCATGCACGAAACACGGCATTCAATGTAAACTATGCGTTGAACGCAGCGGGGGGATATGAATTCATCATGGGCCGGCGCAAGTGGGGTGTTATGTCATTCGGCCTGCGGGCAACCTATACCGGTGGCAGCCCTTACATTCCTTATGATGTCAACGCAACTTTAGCCTCCGGGGAAGCAACATACGACTGGAGCCAGGCTTATACACCGCGTTTCCCCCATTACAAGCGGCTGGCATTCAGATTCGGTATCAGGCGCAACCTTCCGGGCTACAACATTGATTTTTTCATTGACCTGCAATACCGCACCAGTTTTACAAATATCTCGCTCCAACGTATTGATCCAAAAACAGGTGAGGTCAGGGATTTCTTTGAAATGGGATTTTTCCCCATGGGAACGTGGCGGATACAATTCTAGTGAAAAAGCACTATCTTTGCATTCCAAAGACCCTTACATGAATAAACCCGCCCCGCACTCATTCCATATCCCGGTACTGGGAATTGGCTATTCCATTGATACGCCAGTAAAAGTGGCACATCTTGGAGTATCTTCGGTAATCTCATTGCTTGATGATATGCTGATGGAAAAACTCAGGGAGTTCTACAGCAAAAAATTTGACCTCCCCTTCCACGGTATTTCCGAAAAAATTGATGATTTCAGGGCCAAAAGAATCACAGCATACCTTAACCTTGTGGATAAAATTGCCAAGGACAAATTTGAAGAGCTGAAGGCGACTTACGATCAGAAGACCAGCGAATTCCATAATTATATTGATATGCTTCACGAATCATCAAGCCTGAAGCAAAAATTTGAACAACTGAAACAGGATTGGAACGGGTTGGATGTCAAATCATGGATTCATGAAAACCTCACCATGGGCAGCATTGATGTGAACATCATGACCAAGGTTGACAAGGAAAATTACCGTGACCATGTAAAGCTTCCGATTGAATACAACGACGGTCATGCGGCACTGCGCGGCTTTGTTCGCAGCGACCTCTCCTCATCAGTGGTACTGTCGGCAGGAATGAGTCCGAGGCTTTATAATTATCTGGAGACTTTTGATGAATTTTACCCTGATGAAAGTTTCAACCTCAGGAAAAAAATAACCCTCAAGGTAAGTGACCACAGGTCAGCACTGATCCAGGGAAAATATCTCGCTAAAAAGGGCCTGTGGGTCTCTGAATACCGCATT
This sequence comes from uncultured Bacteroidales bacterium, assembly GCA_903959905.1. Classification (GTDB taxonomy): domain Bacteria; phylum Bacteroidota; class Bacteroidia; order Bacteroidales; family FEN-979; genus CAIVAT01. Next base: position 40,490 of record CAJBYO010000025.1, on the reverse strand, counting down.
GAATCGGGCCTGAACTGCGGCGGACATGCATTTCCCACCAACGGTTTCCTGTTAGGCCCTGTGCTTGATGAGATTAACCGCAACCGTGAAGACCTGATCAATCAAACCTTTGCCCTGCTGAAAGTGGCCCTGAAGGCAAAAAACCGACCCTGCCCCGAACAGCCGATGGAAATTAAAATTACCGCCCAGGGTGGTGTTGGCACCGCAGAAGAACATCAGTTTCTTGCTGAACATTACCAGCTTGACTCTGTTGGCTGGGGCACACCGTTCCTGCTCGTTCCTGAAGTGGTGAATGTGGATGAATATACGCTTGACCTGTTGTGCAAAGCCAAAGAAGAAGACCTTTTCATCAGTGAAATCAGTCCGTTGGGGGTTCCCTTCAACAATCTCCGTGGGAACACAAAAGACCTTGAAAAAGAGGCCTATATACAGCAGAATACGCCAGGAAACCCCTGCCCGAAAAAATATGCTGCCCTCAGCAATGAGTTCGGCGAGCCCACCTTGTGCACTGCATCAAGGAAATACCAGAAACTGAAAATTGAGGAGTTGAAATCCAGCGGACTGGATGAAACCCAATTTCAGAACGAATACAACAAGGTTGTGGATAAGTCGTGCATCTGCGTCGGCCTCGGAACCTCTGCCCTGCTGGTAAACCACCTCGATACCAGAATCGAGAAGCCGGGCGTTTCAATTTGCCCGGGTCCGAATATGGCCTATTTTTCTGAAGTAATGACACTGCGCGAAATGGTGGATCATATCTACGGAAAGATCAATGTTATCAAAAGAAAAGACAGGCCCCACATGTTCATCAAGGAACTCATGATCTATATTGATTACCTGAAGAGCAAGCTGGACGAAACAGAAGTTCCATGGTCTGACAAACAGCAGGAGTATTTTACAACTTTCAGGGATAATCTTGATAAGGGAATTCAATACTACAAGGAGCTGTTTGCAAATGTGAAGGTAAACTTCATGGATAAAAAGACAAAACTCATTGCCGACCTTGAGAAGTTTGAACTCCAGCTGAAAAAACTTCCCATTCACCAAAACGAGGAAGCAGTCGTATAGTTCTTCCCATGGTTCAGAAATTGCCACCAGTATGGCTTATCAGGGCCATCCAGACTTTCCGCACATTTTTACTTCAGTTCAACAGGAAGTTATTTCCCGGTAACGTTGTACTTTATGAGCAGTTTCAGAACTTCTGGCTGCTCCCATCCATCTATGTCGCAGCAAAACTTGACATTGCAGGAGAACTGAAAGAAAAACCTTTAACAGCTGAAGAACTTGCCGCGCGACTGAAAGTTGATGCCGGCAACCTGGCACGTATCCTTCGTGCCTTATCAAGCCAGGGAATCTTTGCCGAAACCGGCGATGGCAAGTATCAACTCAACAGCATGTCAAAAGGCCTGTTGGATGCTCCCGGCTCTCTGCGCCACATGATCCTTCATCACCTGGGGCCTGTCAACTGGAACCTGATGAGCAACCTGGAATATTCCGTTCGCACCGGGAAAGATGCATTCACCAACAAATACGGAAAGCCTACCTATGAATACCTTGCCGGGCATCCGGAAGAGTATTCGGTGTTTGACAAATCCATGTCCAACCTCTCAGACCTGGGGCTGGCTCCCATCCTTCAAACCTACGATTTCTCAAGGTTCAGCATCATTGCTGATATTGGTGGTGGCGAAGGATTTCTGCTGGCAAATATCCTGCAAAACAACCCTTTAGCTAAAGGCATCCTGTTTGACACACCGGATGCCCTCCTGAAATCGCAGGATATCATTTCCTTCCATCATGTTGAAAACAGGATCACGGTTGTGCCTGGTGATTTTTTCAGTGCCATCCCTGCCGGTGCCGATCTTTATATGCTTAAAAACATCGTTCACAACTGGGGTGACCGACAGTCCATTGATTTGTTGAGGAAGATACACGGGGCCATGAAAGATTCATCAACTCTGCTCATCATAGAAATGATTGTACCTCCGGGGAATGAGCCTTCTCTGGCAAAGCTGCTTGATATACAAATGATGGCCTCCATGCCCGGCGGGCTGGAACGCACCCTTCCGGAATACGCTGAACTGCTGCGAAATTCGGGATTCACCCTCACCAGGACCATCTCCACCATTGCCCCGATCAGCCTGATTGAGGCCCGAAAGAGTCAATAAATCTTTCTACTTTTGCCACATGCGAAAACTCTGGTTTGTTCTGAGAAAGGAATTTCTTTTGCTTTTAAGGGATATGCCCGGACTGATCATCCTTTTCCTGATGCCGGTCCTGCTGATCTTCGTGGTTACCCTTGCCCAGGAAAACGCACTCAAAAGTCAGAATTCAGGGACCCGCCTCCTCTTCGTGGATGAAATGAAAACGCCGTTTACTGCTACCCTGCTGACAAACCTTGATTCATCGGGATTTTTCAAACCAGTGGCGGAGATCGGAAACGTACCGGTAACCCTGCCCCAGGCCATGGAACTCATCAGCCGGGGCGACTATAAATTCGGTGTGATCATCCCGCGATCCGGTGAAGCCATCAATTTGCTTATTGACCCCACGCTGCAGGAAAGTTTCAGGGTGGCAACAACAAACTCGCTTACCTATATCATCAGGGGGGTGCAGACAAAAGCGGCCATGAATAACATCCTTGCAAACATACCGGGCAATATGCAACCTGTTGTTCGTACGATGGTTGCCGAAACAATGCAGAATTTGCCACCGGTGAAAGAAACCTATGCCCTGAGGGAAAAATCGCAGATTACCCCGAACGTTATTCAGAACAATGTACCCGGATTCATCCTGTTTGCCATGTTTTTTATCGTCATCCCTTTAGCCGGCAGCCTCGTTACAGAGAAGAACGAAGGCAGTTTCAAACGGCTGCGGTCACTGCCTGTAAGCATCAGCACCATCCTGGGAGGAAAAGTTCTTGCCTACCTGGTGGTCTGCCTCTTGCAGTTCTGCCTGATGATGGTCATCGGAACATGGGTTTTCCCCACTTTCTTCGGTTTTCCGCAGCTGGATCTGGGGCATCAGTATGCGGCCATTTTTATCGCCACAGTGGCCGCTTCCCTGGCCGCCATAGGCTTTGGAATCATCGTAGGTGCTGCAGCAGGCACACACAACCAGGCAGCCCTTTTTGGCTCAGTGATGGTTGTGCTTCTGGGCATTATCAGCGGAACTTTTCTGCCAATCCACATCATGCCACAATTTATTCAACTTATAAGCCACCTCTCCCCGATCCGCTGGGGCATTGATAACTACCTGAACCTCTTCATTCGCGAAGGCAATATTGCCAGTATACTGCCAAACACACTCCTGCTCATCCTGTTTTTTGGTTTTGCTATCATCACAAGCATTGCTATTTTTGCAAAACGAAATTAATGAAGAGGTTTACTCACCATGAAAGAAAAAGAAGGGTATGTGGATTATCCTGAACAACAGATGATCCTCTATGTGGAAAAAGATGACGGGAAATACGGGCCGATACAAACCGGTTCCTATATTTCCGCCAACTACATGGATGATTATGTGTTAAAGCGCAGGAACCTGGAAATGGAGCTCCGGACCCAGCTGGCCGATGGCATGATCAGCCCGGTAAAATACTACATGGTTCTTGAAGACCTTTCATTATCCGAACTTGCTGCACGTGCCGGGATACGAAAGTCAAGGGTGAAAAAACACCTCGAATCAAAGAAATTTGGCGGTGCCTCGGTTGACGAACTCAGCAGGTATGCCAATGTTTTCAATGTTCCGGTGGCTAACCTGTTACAGGTTATCCTGGTAAGCCACCAGGGAAAACTTGAATCAAACCTCATCCTTGAAAACAAGGCAGAGAAAATATCCGTCAATCATACGACAACCACCAACCCGTTTGTCGTACTGACAACCATTGAAGAAAGATTTTAAATGATCATACAGAATTTCAATCATAAAATGGCTGCCCACTGTGAATCAGGGACGATCACATCCCTGCTCAATCACGGCGGTCTGAACATTACCGAGCCCCTGGTTTTCGGCATCGCCAGCGGGATTTTCTTTGGCTATTTCCATAAAATGAAATCGTTTGCCTTTCCCACCTTCATTGTAAGGAACAAGCCGGGGCAGATGCGTACCAACATCGAAAAGCGCCTGGGTGTAAAATTTCAGACCTACGATTTTAACAACCCGGCCAAAGGTCAGCAAACATTGGATCAACTGCTGGACAGGAACATTCCAACCGCCGCCCAGGTTGACTTTTTCTATATGGACTACGTTCCTTCATGGGAACGTGTGCACATCAATGTTCATTTCCTGGCAGTGATCGGCAGGGAGGACAATAAGTACATCATCAGCGACGCCTATTTTCCGAAAGTGGTGGAACTTGACGCTGCATCGCTGGAAAAGGGACGTTTTGCCGGCGGCAACATGTCGCCCAAAGGGTTTATTTTTCATCTGGATAAACTGCCTTCTGACATTGATTACAACACGGCCATCATCAAGGGCATTAAAAAAGCCTGCTTCTATATGCTGAAGATCCCTATTCCGTTCCTGGGAATAAGAGGTATGCGTATGTTTGCCAGGAAGGTAACTGAGTGGCCCAAATTCGCCAGGGATACAGAGCATCTTTCACACGAGATCATGAAGATCAATATACTGCTGGAGGACCAGGGAACTGGCGGTGCCGGATTCCGATTTATGTACGCCACCTTTCTGCAGCAGGCTGCAGATATGGTTGGAAAACCAGGATTGAAGGAGCTTTCTGGCGAATTGATGAAAATCGGCGACGGATGGAGAGAAATCTCCCTGTTCTCCGCCCGGATTGGAAAAAACCGGGATCTGGGACCGGATAAACTTAAACAGCTTAGTGAAATGATTTATGACAGGGCAGATGTAGAGGAACGATTTTTCAAATCACTTTCACAAGCCATTAAATAACTGATTATTATGATTACAGATATGACTATACCAACAGAGGAGTTGAAACTTGAGATTAAAAACCTGATCATGAGTACGCTGGCGATAGAAGGGATTAATCCGGCCGATGTCGACAACGATCAGCCGCTCTTCGGGGGCAGCAATGCACTCACGCTTGATTCTGTCGACGCCATTGAAATCATCATGGCCATACAGCGAACCTATGGCATCAGGATTGCCGACCAGAGCCTTGCGAGACAGGTAATAAGCTCCATCAACACTATTGCTTTGTTTATCACAGAACAACGGCAAAATCCGACAACTTAAAATAACGTTCCCCTACATTGAAAGATTCCTACCTGACTGCCGGAATCAAACTTGATCAGCTGTTTCGGCTTATAAGCAGAAACAGGATTACCGTTAAACCCAGGACGCTCCTGAGGCTTGCCTTCCTGTTGCAAAGTGCTGTGTGGTCTTCGTTTTTCAGCTGGATAGAAAGTGCCAGGTATAAAAAGGCGCTGATGCGGGCCGCAGTGCCCGACAACCCCATCTTCATCATCGGCCATTGGAGAACAGGCTCAACATACCTGCACCAGCTTATGAACCTCGACCCGCAACTGAAGGCCCCTACCCTGTTTGAGGTGGCTGTGCCCGACAGTTTCCTGGTATCTTATCCCTATTATCGTCCTATTTTCAGGAAAGTAGTCTCAAGGCATCGTCCCATGGACCAGGTGAAAATCGGCATGGATGAACCGCAGGAGGATGAGTATGCCCTGTACCGCATCACATCGTTCTCGCCACTGGAGAATCTTGTATTCCCAAAATCCGGAGGGTATTTTTTAAACCATGGCAGCCGCTTTTTTCCTGCTGAAGAACAACTGCCGGCATGGAAGGCCAGGGTGAAAGATTTTTACACAAAGCTCTATTTCAAAAGCAACAAAAGGATCATCTCCAAAAATCCGTTCAATTCTTTTCGTATCAAGCTTCTTCTTGAACTTTTCCCCAACGCGAAGTTCATTCATATCACCCGCGATCCTTTCTGTGTCATCCCCTCAACCATTCATATGTGGGATATCCTCAGGAAGCAGAATTCCATGAACGATCTGTCAGCACGTCCTGATTTCCATGAGGTTACGATCATGCTCAGGAAACTGCTGGAAACCATAGAAACAGCGAGGAAAGAACTCCCGCAAGGAACCCTGGTTGAGGTCAGGTTTGAAGAACTGGAAACCTCGCCTGTTGAAGTATTGAAAACCCTGTACAGCGAGATCGGATTGACCTTTACAGATGAGTTTGCCTCCCGGGTCAGGGCATATAACCTGACCAATGAAGGTTACCAGAAAAACACCTTTTCACTCACAGAGAAGGAAAAGGCGATCATCGCCAGTGAACTGAATGACTTACCCCGGTATCATGAAAACTAACTCCCCTTTTACTCCTGAAATTGAGCGTGAATCTCCTTCCGCAATAGCAGCTTACCAGGATACCCGGCTCAGGGAGGCACTTTCTTACCTTAATAACTGTTCCCCCTTCTACCGGGACAGTTTCAACCGGAACCATATAAATGTCGATAAGATCAGGACGACAGCCGACCTGGTTCTCCTCCCGGTTACCACGAAAGATGACCTCCAGAGGTATAACAATGATTTTTTATGTGTTCCAAGGAATAAAGTCACCGACTTCATTACCACCTCGGGGACACTCGGTGACCCGGTAACGTTTGCCCTCACCGACAAAGATCTTGACCGGCTGGCATACAACGAAGCAATCTCCTTTACCTGTGCCGCCGGCCACCCCGGCGAAGTCTATCAGCTTATGACCACCATCGACCGCCGGTTTATGGCAGGACTGGCCTATTTCCTGGGTATACGGATGCTTGGTGCCAGTGTGGTCAGGGTTGGAAGCGGTATACCCGAACTGCAGTGGGACACCATTCAACGAATCAGGCCGGATGCCATTGTAACCGTGCCATCCTTCATCCTGAAGATCATTGATTATGCCGAAAACCATGGCATCGACTACAGGTCATCCTCCATACAAAAAGCCATCTGTATCGGCGAACCCCTTCGAAACAGCGACCTGTCGCTTAACACACTTGGCAAAAGGATTTCGGATAAATGGGACATCCGGCTGTTTTCCACTTACGCTTCCACAGAAATGGCAACTTCCTTTACTGAATGTTCAGAAGGCAGCGGGGGGCATCACCACCCTGAACTGATCATCGTTGAATTCCTTGACGATCAGGACATGCCGGTTGCTGAAGGCGAAGCAGGAGAAGTGACCATTACAACCCTTGGTGTGGAAGGAATGCCGTTGCTCAGGTTTAAAACCGGGGATATCTGCCACCATTTCAGCACCCCTTGTCGTTGTGGCAGGAATACCATCCGGCTGGGGCCTATCATCGGCAGAAAGAACCAGATGATCAAATACAAAGGGACGACCATCTTCCCTCCTGCGCTTTATGATATCCTCGACAATATTCCCTATGTCTCAAATTACGTTGTTGAGGTTTGCACGAACCAGATCGGCACCGACGAGATCAGGATTCATCTCAGCGGCAACGGGATCGGAGAAGAAAAGGAAAACGATATCAAGGATCATTTCAGGGCCCGTTTGAGAGTGGTGCCACTGATCTTTTTCGTTCCGGAAAGTGATGTTCAGAAAATGCAGTTTCCTGAAATGAGCCGCAAACCTGTCAAATTCATCGACAACCGCAAATAATCCTCTTTTTCATTAATTATTTTGGCAGAATTAAATTTTATTTTAATTTTGTCTAAATATACTATAACATTTATCCGCTGTCCTGCATCTGGCAAGGTTATTCCATTTTATATGACCAAAATCCTGCTCAGGTTTTTAAGCTAATTAACCATTTACAAACAATCACCTATAAACCATAACATGAAAAAATCAAATTTTTTAATTGCATTGCTCTTTCTCGCCATCTTCAATGTGCCGTCACTTTTTGCGCAAAAAATGATGCTCGAGAAAGATTATGAAATTTCGAGAAAAGCTAAAAGAGGCTACCTTGGCAAGGTAGAAGAAACAGAGAACGGAAATTTTGACATGATTTACATCCTCCCCTCATCCAAGCGGAAAATCAAAACAGAAATTTATCACTATGATAAAGAAGCTAATTTGCTGGGAGTTGATAAAGATGAAATGGAAGTTGAAAAAGCAAGGAAAAAATGGAAATGGTTCAACTATAAAGGAGACTTTTTTTTAGCCAATAACATCTCGGTATCGGCAAATTACAGCGCGGATTTTGTGCTCCGTAAAAAAAGGATTACTGCCAGTTACAATTGGTGGACAGGCCAGTACGCCAGGAAAGTGAAACTGCTGGATAAGGTAAAACCAAAAAATGAGAGTGGTAAAAAATATAAATTCTATGGCGGAGCTTATGAAGTAGAACGCGACAGCAATATCTTCGCCATGGCCGTCAATGCAAGTGACCCAAAGGATAAGATGTTTGCCAGCTACGACCTGCTGAAAAGTGATAACGATTTGAATGTCCAGGTATTGGAGAAAATTGAATTCCCGTATTCCATGACTTGTGTTTATTCGCAGCCGTTGAAGGATGATTTAAGCGAAACTGTTGAAAATGACGACCTGCCAAGAGACTGGATCCTTATCTATGCTCCGACGGATGTGATCAGGAAGAATACTGCTCCTGACCCTCATGCATTTGAATATCTCAGGATATCACCGGAAGGAAAAATAGTTGAACGCATCAAATTTATGGCCCCTACCGTGGGCTGGCGTATCATCGATGCGTATGAAAAAGAGAACGCAGTGCTGGTTTATGGCATGGGAAGCGGTAAGGAAAGCAAATATATCAATCAGATCTTCAAAACGGGATGTGTTGCCACCACCAGCAATGATGCGGCTGACCAGGCAATGGCCAACACCTCCGGAGGCGGGGCGTTTTCCGGTTTCGCAAAAATGGGGAACACATTCTCAGGCAAGGATGAAGTTGGAGTTACACAGGAAGCTGTTGACACTCAGTTGGATATGCTGAAATACAATTCGTTTGTATTTTGCAGATTGCGTGACGGGGCTGCCGGAAGCAAACTCACTGAAATTGACGAGGTGAATGAGAAAGCAGCCTGCCCGCCCGATATGAAGAAACCGTTGAAGTTCGACGGCAACATGTTCACTGTTCGCAATGTTGATTTTTTAAGTGATAAGAGCATCGTTCTTAGTATCCAGGACTTTAAAAAAACTAAGGCGGGCAGCATCTATAAAGGAATGTACCTGTTACACTTCACCGAGAAAGGTGAACTGATTAAAAACTACACTGTGAGCGTAGATCAGAAAAACAGGAAGGGATTTTTTAACCACTCCCCTTTAACTGCCGACATGATCCCCACGATGAGCTCAGTTTATGAAAGCGCCGACAAAACAAAATTGAACTGGATCCTGAATATCTGCAAGGCGATTGAAAAGGAATCAAGTTCATCTACGGATTATTTCAGTAATACAACAACCACAGTGACTACTTATACTCCGCTGTACTCCATTGAATATGGCAACATCGATCTTAAAACCCAGAAACCGTCCGACTTTAAAACACTGGGAGAAGATGAAAAAAGGAGATATTATTTATACCCAAGCAACAATGTGCTTTCAACCGGCGACTTTCTCTATTTCTTCAGCGAAACAACGTCTGGCGATAAAATGCTGATTTCCAGACTAGCAAAAGAGTAAAACCAACAAAAGGTACATTATCAATAAAAAAGGCTGTCTCTAAAGGTTTTTTAACCGCAGAGGCGCAAAGTCGCAGAGAATTTTGGTTTTGATTATGATACAGTTGAACCTTCTCCGCGTCTCTGCGTCTCTGCGGTTTTATTATTTATTTCCTATGGAAACAACGTTATTTATTATTGGAACACCACTGCCCCGCCAATGAAAGTCTTTATAACTTTTGTCTGCGGGATGTTCCGCGCCGGGATGTTCATGATATCCTGGTCAAGTACCACAAAATCGGCATCTTTTCCAACTTCCAGGCTCCCTTTTGATTTTTCCATAAAATCTGCTCTTGCAGCCCAGACCGTTATGGATCGCAATGCATCTGCACGTGATAATGCATTCTCCATCATATAACCGCCTTCGGGAAACCCGTCATTGTCCATTCTTGCAACGGCTGCATAAAATGTGGATACAGGCGAGATGTTCTCAATGGGAAAATCAGTACCATTGGCAATCCAGCCATTTTGCAGCATCAGGTCCTTATAAGCATATGCACCACGGATGCGGTTCACCCCCAGCCTGTCCTGCGCCCATCTCATGTCGGAGGTGGCATGCGTGGCCTGCACAGACGGGATAACAGAATAGTCCCCGAAAGAATGCACATCAGCCGGATCAACGACCTGCGCATGTTCGATCCGCCACCTCAGGTCGTTCCTCCCGCGGAGCAGTTCACCGTAGATTTGCAGTATCAGGCTGTTAGCCGAATCACCGATACAATGTGTATTCACCTGGTAACCATGATCATAAGCCACTCTACATAAATACCGAATTGAATCAGGATGGTTGACGATGATTCCTGAACTTTCCGGGGCATCAGCATACGGCGATTTGAGCTTTGCAGTGCGACTGCCCAGGCTGCCATCCGCGTATATTTTTATCGACCTGACAACCAGTTTACCTGTCTGGAATATTCCCTTTTTAACCAGTTCCTCAAGGTTCCGCTTATTGGGGGTCAGCATGGCATAAACCTGCATTTTAATTGTCCCCGCCTTTTGCAGGGCATCCAGTTGCATAACCTGATCATAGTCCAAACCGGCATCGCTTACTGTGGTGAGGCCAGCGCCAAAGCACTGCTTCTCCGCTCTTTTCAACAGTTCAGCAAGTTCAGGATTCGTGGGCATCGGAACAGTTTCCCGCATCAGGTCGGCAGCAGTTTCGCTTAAAATACCTGTCAGTGTGCCGTTTTTCATTTCAACCTGTGCATCCCCGAATTTATTGCTGACGCCGATTCCGGCAAGTTTAAGGGCTTCCCGGTTGGCAAGTACAACATGTCCGTCAACCCGGATCAGCATCACCGGATTATCTGGGAAAAGCACATTCAGCCTGCTGTTGTCGGGAAAACTCTTATGCTGCCATATATTCTGATCCCATCCACGGCCTACCAGCCATTTGCCGCTACCCGAACTTTTTTCCTTTTGCAACCGGGCAAGCACCTCATCGAACGATTTGCAACCGAAAAGGTCAACATATTGCAAACCAAGAGCATATCCGACAAAGTGACAGTGTGCGTCAATAAAGCCCGGATATATGAACTTTCCCTTCACGTCAAGGGTGGTGCCGTCATATCCTGATCCTATCGCTGCTTGTGAGCCGATGGCGATGATCTTTCCCTGGCGAACAGCCATCGCCTCTGCCCGGGTTCCGGATTCGTTTACGGTGTATATCGTTCCGTTTGTGACAATTAGGTCAACTTTCTCTTTCTTTTGCATACTCCCGTTGAACAACCAAAGTGTCAGCAAAGATGAAAATAAAATGTGCAAATTCATGTTAAGATATTGGTTTAATGCTGGTTTGCCAAAATTACCAACTATTTTTCAAAAGACTTGACTTTTGTTAAAATGATTTACTATTTTTGTACATTCTAAACTTAATATATTAATGAAATATAAGTCTATCAATCCTAGATTTATTGCTGTTTTCTCTGTTATTCTTACTGCAGCCTTGTTAAGGTTGCTGCCGCATTGGCCAAACTTTACGCCAATAGCAGCCATGGCTCTTTTTGCTGGTACCTATTTCGACAGAAAGCAATATGCTTTCGCCATTCCGATCGCCGCGATGTTCATAAGCGATCTCGTTATTGGTCTGCATGCCAATATGCCTGCTGTTTACATTAGTTTTGCCATCACGGTTCTTATTGGTATCGCGATCCGAAAAAAAGTCAATGTGGGATCTGTCATGCTGGCATCAGTTTCATCAGCTGTTATCTTTTTCCTGATAACGAATTTTTTCTCATGGACCGCCAGTCCGTATTACCCACAAACCATTATTGGCCTTGGTGAATGCTATGCTGCCGGCCTGATGTTTTTCCGTGATACAACAAACGGATTTTCATTCTTCATGAATGATCTTCTTGGAACCACTTTTTTCAGTGCATTGTTCTATGGGGCCTTCTATCTTGTACAGATGAGGTTTCCTGTTCTGGACAGGTCCAGGTTTTAATCGAACGGCACTAAATCCTTTTCGCGGGTAAAAAGGAATTTTCTGAGGAACACTGTAATCGTTTTGCACCATTGAAGAAATTTCAATGGTGCTTTATTTTATTGGGTACTTTTGTGTGATGAGTGACATTATTCGCCTCCTTCCCGATTCGGTTGCCAATCAGATCGCTGCCGGTGAAGTGGTTCAACGGCCTGCTTCCGCTGTTAAGGAATTACTTGAAAACACCATTGATGCCGGTGCCACCGACATCAAACTTGTCATCAGGGATTCCGGCAAACTGCTGATCCAGGTTACCGACAACGGCTGCGGCATGTCGGAAAGAGATGCGCGTATGTGCTTTGAACGACACGCCACATCCAAAATCCAGAAAGCCGACGATCTCCTCTCCATCCGTACCATGGGGTTTCGGGGCGAAGCGCTGGCGTCCGTTGCTTCCATCGCCCAGGTGGAAGTAAAAACAAAGCGGCATGAAGATGAGGTCGGAACCTGCGTCATCATTGAAGGCAGTGAATTCAAGGAACAATCTCCCGTGAGTTGCCCGAACGGAACCACCATCAGCGTAAAAAACCTTTTTTTCAATGTCCCCGCCCGCAGAAATTTTCTGAAATCAAATACCCTTGAGTTAAAATATATCATTGAAGCCTTTTTCAGGGTGGCCCTGGTCAACCCGGATATTGTTTTCACCTTCTACAACCAGGATAAAACGTTGTTCCATCTTCCGGCAGGAAACCTGAAGCAGAGAATTATCAACCTCTACGGTGCATCCTATGGGCAACGGCTCATTCCTGTTGAGCAGCAAAGTGACCTTGTCAACATAACCGGATTCATCGGCAAACCGGAATTTGCCAAGAAAACACGGGGAGAGCAGTTCTTCTTTACAAATGGCAGGTTCATGAAAAGCCCTTTTCTCCACTTTGCCGTTGAAAACGCTTTCCGTGAGTTGATTCCCACAGATTCGGTACCTTCCTATTTTATTTACCTGGAGGTGGATCCCCAGACCATTGATGTCAATATCCATCCAACCAAGACAGAGATCAACTTCCAGGATATAAAAAGCATTTTTGCCATTCTGAATGCTGCAGTTAAACAGGCAATCGGGAAGTTCAGCCTGTCACCCGCCCTTGATTTTGAGACAGAACAGAGCATGAATGTACCTGTTTTTCCGGCTGACAAACCCATCAGACAGCCTGTCATTACGGTAAATCCGAACTTTAACCCGTTTGAAAAGAAATTACAGCCCCAGACCAGTTTTTCTTTCACCCCCCCTCCTGCTGCCCCCATCCAGGGTTGGCGCGAACTTTATGAAACCCAGCCGCCCGCTTCCATGCCGATTCAATTCCCGCAGGCAATTGCAGGTTCCGAAGATCCAACTTCAGCATCAACACAGGAAAAAGGACTGGAACGCAACCGGGGAATCCAGGTTCAGCAGTCATTTATTGTAACGAACACGAAGTCGGGTGTCATCATCTTAGATCAGCAGCATGCCCATGAACGTGTGCTTTATGAGCGTTTCATTGAAGAGAATAAGCCGGGATCGGGCCACGGCCAGCACCAGCTTATACCACAGACCATCACACTCAGTCCGGATGACGCCCAGTTTTTCCTTGAATGGTCAGACTATTTCAGGCAAATGGGATTTGAAATCAATGACTTTGGAAACGGCACATTTGTTGTACATGCTCTGCCCGTGACCCTTGAAAAAACCGATGTCAGGATGTTCATAGAATCAGTGATCGAATCTCTCAAATCACCGGGACAGGATCATAAAAGCGACCAGGCGCAGATGCTGGCCAGGGCCATGGCAAAAAAGCTTGCCGTTAAACGCGGCAGGAAAATGCACCAGGAAGAGGTGGATGCCCTGATAGAAAATCTTTTTGCCTGCAAGGCACCCGGCATCTCTCCCGAGGGAAAGCCAACAATGCTGGTCATTTCTTACGATGAGCTGCATACGAAATTTAAAATTTAACTGTTAATACTTTTATGTCCCAACAATACAGTCCGTCAGGATTCAGCCTGCTCCCACCCGTAGTTAAAAACCTGTTGATCATCAACGGCTTGTTTTTCCTGGCCACCATGTCATTTGAAACAGCTTTTGGTATTGACCTGGTCAACCTGCTCGGCCTGCACTACTTCAAATCAGACCTTTTCCGGCCATACCAGTTTGTTTCATATATGTTTATTCATGGCGGCTTTTCACACGTCATGATGAATATGTTCGCACTTTGGATGTTCGGCTACCTGCTTGAAAATGTGTGGGGTTCCAAGCGGTTCCTTACATATTATGTCGTAACAGGGATCGGTGCGGCGGTTATTCAAACCATCGTAAACTGGTGGGCCTATTCTTCAGTTGAGACTGCAGTACAGTTGTATAACTCACGCGCCGGTATTGAGCAATTTGTACAATTTGTGAATGCCTATCCACCGCATAATCCCGAGTTGTTTGACGACCTGAAAAACTTTCTTTCCAAATGGAATACAGAGCCCGGGAACCTGGCCCTGATGAATGAATCTACCGGTTACATCCGCCAGGTTTACCAGGATTATATCAGTACATCAACAGTTGGAGCATCCGGTGCCGTGTTCGGAATACTCCTTGCCTTCGGCATGATGTTCCCGAACATGCTCGTGTATGTCTACTTTTTGTTTCCAATCAAGGCCAAATGGATTGTGATCTTATACGGTGCGCTGGAACTTTATTCGGGGGTTTCGAACAATCCCGGCGATAACGTCGCCCATTTCGCACACCTCGGCGGCATGATTTTTGGGTTCTTCATGATCCTGTACTGGAGAAAAAAAACAAGTTCATTTCTATGATGAATTACAACTACGGGCAAAATCAAAATCCGCTGGATGATATTAAACGGTTTTTCAGACAGGGGTCTGCCTTATCCGTCCTGATTCTTGTTAATATAGCGCTGTGGGTGCTGGTTCAGGCTGCCAAGGTCATTTTTTTCTTCTACAATGCTCCTGATGCTGTCACCGTTGATACGATGATCATGCATGGCCTGGCATTGCCCGCCTATGTACCGGCACTCTCCATGAAACCCTGGACCATGCTGACATACATGTTCCTCCATTTTGATATCTGGCACATCCTGTTCAACATGTTGTGGCTCTATTGGTTTGGCAGGATTTTTCTTGAATTCCTGCCATCCCGTCAGATTGTCTGGATATATTTCCTTGGAGGCATCTCCGGTGGACTTGTATATGTTTTTGCATTCAATGCATTCCCGGTTTTTGCAGCCATTGTGCCAGTTTCTTACGCGCTGGGGGCATCAGCATCGGTTATGGCCATTGTGACCGCCATTGCAGTGTATGTGCCTAACTACACCATACAATTGTTCCTGATCGGGAAGCTGAAGATCATTTACCTGGCCATCATACTGTTTGTATTTGATTTCTTCATGATACCATCCGGAAATGCCGGTGGACACCTGGCACATATCGGAGGTGCACTTTTCGGGGCCATGTATATCATGATATACCGTTGGTCAAAACAAACTGCCCGTACGGACGGTCGGCATGATTTTTTTAAAAACTTCACAAACCGCTTCAGGAACAGGGATCGTAAAGCATACGAATGGGGGCAGGCACATACCAGGCCTGTTTCTGATGAAGAGTACAATGTAAAAAAAAGGGAGACTCAAAAGCGGGTTGATGAAATACTTGAAAAGATTTCCAAAGGAGGTTATGATTGTCTGACAATGGAGGAAAAAGAGTTTCTTTTCAAGACATCCAATAAACGCTGACCAAATCTGAAGGATTATCATGAAAGGCCGGTCAATTCTGAAGAACATATTATATTTTCTGAATATCTGTGCCGCAGCCAGCCTGGCAGCCAGTTATCTTGCCGGCTTTATCAGCCCTGATACATTCTGGCCATTGGCTTTTTTCGGACTCTCCTACCCTATTTTCCTGATCATCAACATTGTATTTATAATACTATGGCTGGTTACCTGGAAGCGTTTTATTTTCGTATCACTGGTAACAATTCTTGCAGGTTATCAAAACCTGATGGCCATATACCCTTTAAGGCTTTCCGATCCTGAAAAACTTCCGCTTACAAAAATTAAAATTGTCAGCTACAATGTCCATTCACTCTATGGCAACCAAAAGGCCGACAGCAAGAAAAAAACAAAGAGCAAAGTAACTGAATTCCTGGCCGGCCAGCGTGCCGACATCATTTGTGTGCAGGAGTTCTTTGCCATCGGCGAAGATTTTTCACAGACACTGGCAACATTTGCCGGCTCCATTCATCTTGGGTATTATTCCTTCAAAAATTACCAGGAATTCAGCAATAAAAGAAAAATCAACGCGATCGCCACTTTTTCGCGCTACCCGATAGTAAATTTCGGCTGTTTCAGACTGCTGGACCACAGCCATTTTGCCACCTTCAGCGATATTGTATTGAACCGTGACACCATCAGGGTATACAACCTTCATCTTGAATCCATCCGGTTCGGATATGAAGACTATACCTTTTATTCACATCTGACCGAGCCCGACCAGGAAGAGATCACCCCCATCAGGGAAGGATCAAAACGCATGCTTTGGAAACTCCGGAAGGCATTTATCCTCAGGTCAAAGCAGGTAAACATCCTGGCTGAACACATTGCAACCTGCCCGTATCCGGTGATCCTGGCAGGTGACTTCAACGACACACCCTCATCCTATACTTACCATCAGCTGACAAAACGTCTGAAAGATTCGTTTATCGAAAGCGGGAAAGGATTATTCATGCCAACCTATGCCGGTAAACTGCCATCTTTCCGGATTGACTATGTGTTGCATTCGGAGAAGTTCAAGTCAGAGTCCTATACCAAGTTCAATGTGGATCTTTCTGATCATTACCCAATTACAACCACTCTTGTAAAATTGCCTTAAAATCATCACCCATTGGAATTTAATCTCACCTCAGAATTTAAGCCTACGGGCGATCAGCCTGAAGCAATCAGGCAACTTGTTGAAGGAATTCAGCGCGGCGATCCCGGCCAGGTGCTCCTGGGCGTAACGGGATCAGGGAAAACATATACCATTGCCAATGTTGTTCAGCAGGTAAACAAACCCACACTGGTTCTCAGCCACAATAAAACCCTGGCTGCGCAGCTTTACGGGGAGTTCAAGCAGTTTTTTCCCGACAATGCTGTTGAGTTTTTCGTTTCCTACTACGACTATTATCAGCCTGAGGCATTCATCCCGGTTACCAATACCTACATTGAAAAAGACCTTTCGATCAACGAAGAGATTGAAAAACTGAGGCTCAGCGCCTCTTCTGCACTGCTTTCAGGTCGCAGGGATATTATTGTTGTTTCATCTGTTTCGTGTATTTACGGTATCGGCAACCCTGATGATTTCAGTGAAAATGTCATCCGACTCAGTACCGGTGAAGAGATTGGCCGCAAAAAGTTGCTTAATTCGCTGGTCAACAGCCTGTACTCAAGAACTGAAGGCGATTTTACCCGTGGCAAGTTCAGGGTTAAGGGAGACTCCATTGACATTTTTCCGGCCTATGCCGATGTAGCTTACCGGGTAATTTTCATGGGCAATGAGATTGAGTCAATGGAATCCTTTGATCCGCTTACGGGACGAAAGATGGACCAGATGGAGCAAATGACCATTTACCCGGCAAATATTTTTGTCACCTCCCAGGACAAGATGCGTGAGGCCCTGGTCGAAATCCAGGACGACCTTATAAAGCAATGCGCCTATTTCAGGGAAAATGGCAAAGGGCTTGAAGCGAAACGCCTGGAAGACCGTGTAAGTTATGATATAGAAATGATGCGCGAACTGGGCTACTGTTCAGGAATCGAAAACTATTCACGCTATTTCGACGGCAGGACATCCGGTTCAAGGCCTTTCTGCCTGCTTGATTTTTTTCCGGATGATTTTTTAATGGTGATTGATGAAAGTCATGTCAGCATTCCCCAGATAAGGGCGATGTTTGGTGGAGACCGTTCCAGGAAGCAAACACTGGTTGAATACGGCTTCAGACTCCCTTCTGCCATGGATAACAGGCCACTGAAATTTGAAGAGTTTGAAGCCATGGTTGGTCAGACAATTTATGTAAGCGCAACCCCTGCAGATTTTGAACTGCAAAAGTGTGAGGGGATCGTGGTGGAGCAGGTAATACGGCCAACCGGGTTACTGGACCCGTTTGTTGAAGTCAGGCCCAGCCTGAGGCAGATTGATGACCTGCTGGATGAAATAAACCAGCGCATCATCAAGCATGAGCGTACGCTGGTTACAACACTCACCAAGCGAATGGCGGAGGAATTAACCAGTTACTTCGTGAAAATAGATATCCGGTGCCGGTATATCCATTCAGACGTTGACACGCTTGAGCGGGTTGAGATCCTGAGAGACCTGAGAATGGGAGTCTTTGACGTGCTCGTGGGTGTTAACCTTCTCCGTGAAGGCCTCGACCTGCCTGAGGTATCACTGGTGGCTATCCTGGATGCAGACAAGGAGGGCTTCCTGCGCTCGGAACGCTCACTTACCCAAACGGCAGGGCGGGCAGCCAGGAATATCAACAGCCGTGTGATCATGTATGCCGACAAGGTAACGGATTCAATGAAGCGGATGATGGATGAAACCAACCGCCGCAGGGTGAAACAGATTGCCTACAATGTCAAAAACAACATCACGCCCACCCAGATCGTTAAAAGCACCCGTGATATCATGGGACAAACAGCAGTAGCTGATGGCAACAGGGCGCAGCCAGTTCCATATTATGAAAGTGAGCAGACGAATGCTGCCGCTGATCCCCTGATCCAGTACCTTCCACCAGAAAAGCTTCAGAAACTCATCGGTAAGAACCGGAAAGCCATGGAGGATGCAGTTAAAAGCCTTGATTTCCTTGAGGCAGCCAGGTTAAGAGACGAACTCAAAGCGCTGCAGGAACTGCTGGAGAAATCGGGAAAAAGCAAAAAAGGCTGATCACTTTCGCGATCAGCCTTTCCTGATAATTATTCCTGCAAATTTATTTTACTTCCAGGAGCTCAACATCAAACACGAGTGTTGAATACGGTGGGATCTGGCCCATGTCGCGTTCTCCGTAAGCAATGCTTGAAGGGATGACCAGTGTTGCTTTACCACCAACATTCATCATGGCAATGCCTTCGTCCCATCCCTGGATCACCTGACCCTTGCCAAGTTCAAATTCAAACGGCTGGTTGCGGTCGCGTGAAGAGTCAAATTTGGTACCGTTTAAAAGGGTTCCGGTGTAATGAACCTTCACCTTTTTACCTGCGGATGCCTTTGCACCGCTTCCTTTAACCTTCTCAACATAGATGAGTCCGCTGGGATTTGCCTTTGCAGTGATCTTGTGATCTGCCAGATATTTATTCATAAGTTCCTTTTCCTGTTTTTTATTGGTTTCAAGTTTAGCTGTTTCTGCTTTTTTCTTCGCCTCCTGGGCTTTGTCATGATCGGCTTTTGACTGAATCTCTAAAATTTCCACATCATAGACAACGGTTGCATAGGGAGGAACAAGGGTTCCGCGTCCTGCATCACCAAAGGCCAGTTTAGAAGGAACGATCAGTGTGGCTTTACCACCTTTGAGCATTTTTGATACTCCTTCTTCAAATCCCTCTGTATCGGTGCGCTTGCCGTATTCAAATTCTCTTGGTTCTCCGCGTTCATCGGTTGAGAAAATCTGCTTGCCATCAATGAGAGAAACTTTGAAGTTGGCTTTCACCCAAACCCCGGTGTCAATTTTCATACCTTTACCAGCCAGTGTTTCGATATAATATAAACCTGATGGCTGTGGAGCTATCGTAATTTTCTTTTCTTCAATATACTTTTTCAGTGCATCCTCTTCCTTTTTCATCAGGTCGTCAGGTGATTCGATTGAGATCATGTGAATATAAAAATGAACAACACTGTTGGTATCAATAAAACCAGGGCGTTTAGGCTGACGGAAAGTCTTGGTAAACAGGGAGTCCGCGTTTACGATAAAATCGGCGCTGTCACCAACTGAAAGCATTTTGATGCCTTCATAAATATCTCCCTTGAAATCGGATGCCGGCAACTGGAATCTCACCGGGGTTCCCATGGCTGCTTTGCTGTTAAACAGGGTTGAATCTTTGTACTTGTAACGCATATCAAGCGAAACCCAGTTACCAAGCTTAGGCTTTACAGTATCCTTGCTGACTTTATACAGCTTATAATACAAGCCTGTTGCCGTTTTATCATAACCAGGATACTTTGATGAACAAGCCAGCATGGTCAGCGCAACGAGCATTACAATGACCAACGGGTTTACAATCACTTTTTTCATACTTTGCATTTTAAAAATTTGGTTAGTAATTATTGGATTAAACTATCTTATTGCTTACAAACGTGATGAACATTAACTCAGATAAACAGTCGCCGGGAACAAGTAGTCAGGTACTCCGTCAAATCCGCGGCAAAGATAGCGAAAGTCCTTAATACCAATGCAGCAGGACATCACTTTTTTAAAGGGTTGATTGAGCATAGTTCCACATCATAAACAAGGACTGCCCTGGCAGGGATTTTTGCCAGGTCGCCAAGCAGTCCGAATGCAAGGTGCGAAGGAACAATAAGTTTCGCACGATCGCCTGTTTTCATCAGCCTGACACCCTCTTCCAGCCCACTGACAACGTTTCGTTTTCCGGTTTCAAACGAAAACCCTTTTATTGAATCCGTTTCATAAACCAGGTCACCGTTTAGAAGGTACACGCAATATTTTATATTCACCTCAGAAGGCATTACCGGAACCCCCTGCCCGCTTCCCCGGCGGTAAATCATAAATTGCAGCCCTGTTTGCGTTTTGGTCATCGTCCAGCGATGCCTCGCCACATAATCATCTATCTCCTGCTTCTCAGATGTAACAATTTCACGGTTGAAGGCGATTACCGAATCGTGCAACGATGCTGTGGTTCCGGGTATATCTTTTTTTCCGGGTGTTTCCACACATGAGAGCATCAGCATCAACAACAGGGAAGCCATTATCCTGAAAGCAGACCTGACATAAAGAAATGTCCCTGTCTTCAATTTAGTAGACTGAATTAAGCGTGGATTGAAATAATGGCAGAATTTCCAGAAATTTCCGTATTGTTTCATCAAGGGTAGTGGTGCAATTCGCCCCTGCGGCATTGCGGTGTCCACCGCCATTGAAATATTGAGAAGCCAGCGTATTGACAGCAAACTTCCCCTTTGACCGGAAAGAGACCTTTACGATACCATCCCTTTCCATGAATAATGCAGCCAGGTTAATACCTTTGATGGACAGTGCATAATTAACAACACCTTCCGTGTCACCTATCTGGTGATCAAAACGCTGCAGGTCTTCCTTTGAAAGGGTAATATAGGCAGTGTGGAACCCGGGAAGCACAATAAGCTGATCACTGATGGAATAACCCAGTAATCGTAATCTTTTCTCTGAATAGGTATCATAGATTAACCTGTGCAGATGTTCGCCGTCGATGCCAAGCCTGAACAGCTCAGCCATGATCAGGTATGTTTTGACATAATTGCAGGAATAACTGAGCGAACCTGTGTCGGTGATGATACCGGCATAAATACACTCTGCAATGCTTTTGTCAAGGAGGTGCAGGTCGCCCATCTCCTCAATGAAGTTGTATACCAGTTCAGATGTGGAAGATATCTTTGAAATAGAAATCAGGTGGTCAAACTCGTCGGAAGGGTTCAAATGATGGTCAATAAGAACTTTTACAGCCTTTGACTGACGAACCAGCGGAGCTGCATCGTTGAGGCGCCCCAGGTTGTTGTAGTCTGCGGCTATAATCATTTCCGCATGGTTGATTGCCTGGATGCAATCGCTTTTCATGGTGTTGAAGATCAGGATGTCTTCATGTCCGTCCATCCACGCAAGGAAATCGGGGTAAGGATCCGGGATCATTACCTGAACCGTGTGGTTTTTCTTTTTAAGGTAAGCGGCAAGCGCAAGACTGGCGCCAATGGCATCTCCATCAGGGTTTGAATGGGTTGTGATCAATATCCTCAGTGGTTGGGATATAAGGCCAGAGATGACTCTGAAGTGCGTATTTTCCAAATAGTTCGGGTTTTAAGGGGTGCAAAATTACGGATTTTTGAAATATTAATCGTAATTTTGTTCGCTCTAAACTAACATGCACCATGACAGGAAAAATTACATTCACAATGATCAAGCCATCCGCATTTTCGGCCGGGTATACAGGAAATATCCTTGCCAAAATCGAGGAGGGCGGTTATAAAATTGTTGCCCTTAAAAAAGTAAAACTAAGCAAGGAACAGGCCGGTCACTTTTACGAAATGCATAAAGAAAGGCCTTTTTACGGTGAATTGACCGATTTTATGTCCTCAGGCCCCATCGTAGCTGCCGTTCTTGAAAAAGAAAATGCGGTAGAGTCATTCAGGAAATTCATCGGGGCAACTGATCCTGCCAAAGCTGAAGAAGGCACCATCAGGAAACTCTACGGTAAGAACCTCGGCGAGAATGCGATACACGGTTCTGACAGCGATGAAAGTGCCGAGCGTGAAGCCGGATTCTTCTTCTCATTCCTGGAAACTGTTTGATAATCCTTATTCAGGTTCATATTCCCTGAATGATTTATCGTCGTAGAAAACAACTATCCTTTCTATTTTCCGCTCTGTTTTCTCTCGTTTAACCTGCCGCTGTGGCTTTGGTTCGGGCTTGTTATCGGCTGCCTCAGGCTGATCAAACAAGGTAGGTGGCACTTTTGGCATTACCTCAGGTATATTTTCCTTTTCCTCCATAAAACCATTTCCGGTTTCAAGGGTACCGTATAGCAGGTATTCGGGCCTCACGTCAGGAAACCGCTGAAGTACCTTCATGATAAACTCAAGGCTGGGTTTATTCCTCCCTGAAATCAGATGTGACATCCCGGAACGCTGAATGCCGATCTCGTCGGCAAACTGGGACGGTGTCATATTTCTATCCTTCAGCAACTGTAAAATGCGCTCAACCATTTCCTGATTTTCTTACAAATGTAATGAAGAATTGTAACTTCATGAAATTTCCACAAAAGAATTGCAATCAAGAATTATTACTTTATATAATAACTATAATTATCTGTTTTTCATAAATATATATAAGTATTAATTATCCGGCTATTCGAATTACAATTGTAATTTACATTTGTATACCGCCGCTAATGTATTCGAATAATCCATTTTAGTTTACTAATCTCATATTTTACATAAAAAAGGTGTTATCCGATTTAAACCAGGCATAGTGCAACAGGACCCAGGTGTTAAAGGCAGCGCTCCTGCCTTGTCATTAATTCTCTAATATACAATATATAACCAAAGGGTGTGCGATTCCTTGCTTCAAATCACAGGAAGGTTGCGAGGCTGCAACAAAGTGAAGGGATACGACATGGGGCTTGAGCCTGTAGCGAGATGGCCGCATATTGACATTGTGCATCGATATAATTCAATATGCTGATTATATACAGATTATAAAGAAACAGGGGAGATCACTTCACAGTTTACAATTGTAATTACAATTGTAAACTGTGATTTTCCTTAGTGGCCTGTCTTAACAACCTTTGCAGTTGCCTGAAAGTCTGTGCCGGAAACCCTGAGCATATAGGTACCGTTTGGCAGTACCCCGGGATCATCAATAAAGAATTCATTCTCCCCTTCCCTGTCGGCAGTAAAATGACTGGTAAGAATATTCATACCCAGGGTATTGAGCAGAACTACTTCATACTCCTCAGAAATGTGTGCCGGTATTCTCACCGATAACCTTTCGTTGAATGGATTAGGAAAGCACTTAACTGATCCGGTCTGTTTTTCAACACACACACCTGCATGCTGAAGTGCCCGGATAAAATCAGGAATCCCGAATCCGAGCAGCGAATCAGGATGAGATACCTGGTTGCTGCTCAGTTCAATGGCCCGGATGAGTGTAAAATTATCCCAGGAAGGTGCTGCCTGCCATAAGCATGCTGCCAGCCCGGCCATGATCGGTGAAGAGAACGAGGTGCCGTTATTATACATCACGGAGCCAATAGTTGAAGCCACAACGGCTCCTTTCCCCATGGAGGCCACATTGGGCTTTATTCGCAGCGTAGCCTCCCCCAGCGAACTAAATGGAGCACGGATGCCATTGCTGTCAACTGCAGCCACTGACAGCACGCTGAAGGCATCTGCCGGGGCACTCACGCAATGCCAGTCTGATGTGCCCGAGTTTCCGGCACTGTTGACAACCAGTATTCCTTTGCTGGCCGCCAGGTTTGCACCTTTTGTGACCGGTGTGGTATTGCCGTTCATATCCTGGCAGGTATGATTAAGTACAGGATCATCAAACCGCGTATAACCAAGTGATGAATTGATTATGTCAACTCCCGCACTGTCAGCAAATTCCGCGGCTGATACCCAGTTGTATTCCTCAATCAGGAACTCAGAATTAAAATCTTCTGACCGAAGCAGCCAGTAGGAAGCCTTTGGTGCAGTTCCGACCAACTTACCCGGGAGGTTGCCGCCCATGCACGAAAGCACTTCCATGCCATGTTCATATTCATGGTACACATTGTTTCCCGGCTTGACAAAATCTCTTGTTCCAAGAATTTGATTATTAGCTCTTAAGCTATCAAATGCCGACAGTGTATCCGCATTCAGAAAACCGGCATCCAATACAGCAATGATCATTCCTTCACCCCGGTAGCCGAGTTTATGAAGGCTGTCACCTTTCAGCATGTGGATCTGGTTGTATGAGGGTCCGTAGTTATATCCTGAATTACTGTTGTAACGATTGGGGGTAAGATCAGAACCAGTATTCAATACCTTAAGTGATACTTCTTCTAAAGTGAATTTATTAACTGAATTTAAGTCATTTATAAAATTATCATTGTCACTCTTTAACACCCGCTTTACAAATGGTAATCGTAAAATTGAGTCAATTACCATTGAATTCAGGGTGTAAATTGTAATGCCGTTGAACCATTTTGACCGGGTCAGTACCTCAACACCATACTCCCTCACCCGGTTTACATAACCCTGGTTGACCGGGATGTCATTGGCTACAACCGGGATCCCTTGCCGTTGTCTGCGTTCAATGGCCCGCTGGGATAAAAATTCGTTTGGACGGTTAATTGCATAGGGGGAATCTTTTTTGTCGATGAACTCAACAAAGTACTTTTGAGGTGCAACCTGCGACCATCCATGAATATGCAGACATGCCAGGATAAGAATAATGGTTATGATTTTCATTTTTGTGGTAAATTTGCTTTTAAAAGTACAAATAATAGCATTATGTTCAGCACACGTGATATTGACCAAATTAGCGCAAAAGGAACTGATTTACAAGTAATTGAAAAACAGATACGGCATTTTATCACCGGTTTCCCTTATGTCAGGCTCGAGCGGCCGGCCACCGCCGGCGACGGGATCATCCGGTTTGACAATGATGAGATGAAATTTTACCAGTCGTTTTATGATCAAAATACCACCGGGAAAACAATAGTGAAATTCGTTCCTGCTTCCGGAGCGGCAAGCCGGATGTTCAAACATCTCTTTGAATTCAGGGAGAAATACGCGCCTGGTGCTCACGGAGATGCTTTATTCTTAAACAAACAGGATTTTAATTCTATTCACTATTTTATCACACATATTGAAAAAATCGCGTTTTTCAAGGACCTTTCGGATTTGACGTCGGCTTCAGGGCATCATCTTGAAAAATGTCTTACAAACAAGGAATTTAATGTGATCATTGACCACATTCTTGCAGAAAATGGCCTCAACTATGCGAATTTACCCAAGGCATTGCTAAAGTTTCACCGCTATGCTGACGGTTCCCGCACCGCTGCTGAAGAACACCTTGTTGAAGCTGCTGCCTACGCCAGGGACGCAACCAACATTGCCAGGATCCATTTCACCATTTCTCCGGAGCACCAGGCTAAATTCACCCAATTGTTTGCCCGGGTCAGGGAAAAGTATGAAAATGCCTTTGGCGTTCAGTTTGATATCTCCTTTTCAATCCAGAAACCATCTACTGATACCATTGCTGTTGATGAAATGAATCAACCTATGCGCAACCCCGACGGAACCCTGCTTTTCAGGCCCGGAGGCCATGGGGCACTGCTGGAAAACCTGAACGAAGCGGATGCCGACCTGGTTTTCATTAAGAACATCGACAACATTGTACCAGATCATCTCAAGGGCACAACCATTGAGTATAAAAAACTGCTGGGAGGGTACCTCCTCTTCCTCCGCGGGCAGATTGAGAAATACCTTAAACTGTTGAGGAAAAGCACCGACATCGAAAATAACATCCAGGAAATAGCTGATTTTGCCAGGAAAAAGTTATTCCTTGACCTGCCATCGGATTTTAATAACCAAAAGCCCTCCAGCCAGGTTGCATGCCTAATTGATTGCCTCAACCGACCAATCCGTATTTGTGGGATGGTGAAAAATGAAGGGGAGCCCGGAGGCGGTCCATTCTGGGTCAGGGGCGATGACGGAAAATTGTCGCTTCAGATCGTCGAATCGTCGCAGATTGACATGCATAACCCTGCCCAGAAAGAGAATGCGGAGCATTCCACTCATTTTAACCCGGTTGACCTGGTTTGCAGTACACGAAACTACGACGGTTCTGCGTTTGACCTCCGGGAATTTGTTGATGAAAATACAGGTTTCATCTCCCTGAAATCAAGCGGAGGAACCACACTGAAAGCACAGGAACTTCCCGGGCTGTGGAACGGGGCCATGGCAAAATGGATCACTGTATTTGTGGAAGTGCCGATCATCACTTTCAACCCGGTAAAAACAGTTAACGACCTGTTACGGACTGAACATCTTTCTGAAACCATATAACTACAAGATTAACCATGGTAAAATTTAAACCAGCCCTACTGTTCATTTTATTCTCTGCCATCACTTTTATGGCTGCAGCGCAAACTGGTTATACTGTAAAATTCAAAATCAACGGATTAAAAGATACAACCTGCCTGGTCGCCTACTATTACAGCAGTGGTACCTATATAAGAGACACCCTGAAGGTTGACGGATCCGGCCGCTGTGTGTTCAAAGCCCCTGCCGATCTGCCAAAAGGGCTTTATGTGCTGGCTATCACCGATAAAATTTATTTTGACTTTGTGGTTAACAATGACTATAAGTTCTCCATGGAAACCACCAAGGCAGATCCGGCCAACAGGATGGTCATAAAAGACTCGCCCGAAAATGAGCTTTTCTACAAATACCTTGGTTATAACCGTGAAAAATACAATCAGATCCAGGAGATTGAAAAAGCGGCTAAAAATGCGGGTAATCAGAAAGACAGTTTGAAAATCTACGGGGATAAAGTAAATGCACTGAATAAAGAACTGATTGCCTTTAAACTCGGAATCGCAGACAAGTACCCGGATTCTTTTACCGCTTTCCTGATCAATGCCATGAGAGAGCCGGAGGTTCCTGAGATCCCGAAACTGGCAAACGGGAAGCCGGATTCATCGTTTGCCTATAAATACTATAAGGCTCATTACTGGGACGGCACAAATTTCACGGATGACCGGTTGTTAAGGACACCGGTGTTCCATAATAAACTAAAGAAATACTTTGAAACCATGGTTGTGCAGAATCCCGACAGTGTGATCCGGGAAGTGGACAACCTGATTGAAAAATCAAGGCCCAACCAGGAGATGTTCAAATATATGATCTGGTTTTCAACCTACCGTTATGAAAACCCTGAATTCATGGGATTTGACAAGGTTTTCATCCACCTGGTTGACACATATTACATAAGTGGGCAAACTACCTGGATTTCCAAAACGGTGAACGAGAACATCATTAAAAAGGCCAACAAGATCCGCCCCCTGCTGATTGGCCAGGTCGCCCCTAACATGATCATGCAGGATACGAATTTTAACCTGGTCTCCATGCACAGTATCGATGCAGGTTTTCTGATTTTACTCTTCTGGGATCCGGAATGCGGTCACTGTGAAAAGGAAATCCCTGTCATTAAAGAGTTTTATGATCAGAATAAGGAAAAATACAAGCTGGAGATTTTTGCTGTATGCGCAGATACATCCATGGTTAAAATGAAGCGTTCTATCAACAAGCGGAAAATGAACTGGATCAATGTGAACGGTCCGCGCACCCTCACCGGCGACTACCATGAGCAATACGATATCATCTCCACCCCTGTCATATATATTCTCAACGATAAAAAAGAGATCGTCGCCAAGCGGCTTCCGGCTGAGAAGATAAGCACATTCATTGAAAATTACATCAAAGTCCGGTCCCGCAAGCAATAAAAAAAGCCGTTCCGGTTTCCCTGAGCGGCTTTCTATATTGTATCTCAACAACGTTAGCTGTTAAGCACATCAATTACGGCTTTAAACGCTTCCGGGTTGTTCATGGCCAGGTCGGCCAGTGTTTTCCTGTTGAGGGTGATATTTTTCTCAGCAAGTTTCCCGATGAATACGGAATATGACATTCCATACAGTCTTACTCCTGCATTGATACGCGTGATCCACAGTGAGCGGAAATTGCGTTTCTTGGTCCGGCGGTCCCTGTAGGCATAGCACAAACCTTTTTCTACTGAATTTTTCGCAACGGTCAGGACATTTTTTCTTCTTCCGAATTGTCCTTTCGCCCGTTTCAGGATTTTTTTCCTTCTCTCTCGCGAGGCGACTGAATTAACTGATCTTGGCATAGTTTCTGATTTTTTGCGTTAGCGTTCCCATGACAGGGAATCTTTTGGAGCTAAACACAAGTTAGACAATGAATAATTAACCCTGGAGCATTTCCTTTACATTGGCTTGATCTGCTTTGTGAACCGTAGTGGAATACGTCAGATTACGTTTCCTCTTGGTGGTTTTCTTAGTCAGAATGTGGCTTTTGTAAGCATGCTTCCTTTTGATTTTACCGGTACCTGTAAGAGCGAATCTTTTCTTGGCGCCGGATTTGGTCTTCATTTTTGGCATGTTACTGATTGATTTTGATGATTAGATATTAATATATATAGGTAATAATTGTTTTTATTTTGTTGAGACGCACTGCGGTGCGTCTCTTCTGCGGTGTGGAGACGCACTGCGGTGCGTCTCTTCTGCGGTGTGGAGACGCACTGCGGTGCGTCTCTTCTGCGGTGTGGAGACGCACTGCGGTGCGTCTCTACCGCGGTGCGTCTTTATTTTTTCGGGGTGATGATCATGATCATGCGTTTGCCTTCCAGGCGGGGCATCTGTTCAATTTTCCCGACCTCTACCAGCAACTGCGCAAATTTCAACAGGATCAGTTCTCCCTGCTCTTTGTATATGATGGAACGCCCTTTGAAAAAAACATCCACTTTTACTTTCGCGCCATCTTTTAAAAATTTGAGGGCGTGATTCAGTTTGAAATTGAAATCATGGTCGTCGGTATTCGGACCCAGCCTGATTTCCTTCACAATAATTTTGGCCGTTTTGGCCTTCATCTCTTTTTGCTTCTTTTTAAGCTCATAGAGGAACTTCTTGTAGTCTATCACCTTGCACACAGGAGGGTTGGCAGTGGGTGAAATTTCAACAAGGTCAAGACCTTTTCCTTCAGCAATATTCAACGCTTCGCGAATGTTGTAAATGCCGGGTTCAATATTCTCACCAACCACACGTACGACCGGAGCTTTGATCCATTGGTTGATGTTATAAGGTTCTTCTTTTTTTCCCGGTTTCGGATACCGTCGCGGGCCGCTGAATGGTGTTGCTATTGTAATTCCTCCTATAATTAATGAATAATCCTGTTATATCAGCCAATGATTCCGAGCTCGGCATTCACCTCGTCCTGAACCAGTTTGATGAAATCTTCAATTTTCCGGGGACCCAGATCACCGTGTCCCTGTTTGCGAACAGATACAGTACCTTCGCTCTCTTCACGTTCACCTACAACAAGCATAAAGGGAACTTTCATCAACTCGGCATCACGAATCTTCTTGCCCGCCTTTTCATTCCGGTCGTCAATCAGGGTGCGAATTTCGGAATTATTTAGCAAATTTAAAACTTTTTTTGCATATTCCTGATATTTCTCACTGATTGGCAATACAATAGCTTGATCAGGTGTAAGCCACAACGGGAATTTGCCGGCAGTATGTTCCAGTAAAACAGCAACAAACCGTTCCATTGAACCAAAGGGTGCACGGTGTATCATCACCGGGCGATGCCGCTGGTTGTCATTCCCAATATACTCAAGTTCAAACCTTTCCGGTAAATTATAATCCACCTGTATGGTGCCAAGCTGCCATTTTCTTCCAAGGGCGTCTTTCACCATGAAATCCATCTTGGGGCCGTAAAATGCAGCTTCACCAAGCTCAATGACGGTATTCAACCCGCGTTCTTCAGCAACTTCCTGGATGGCACGTTCTGCCTTTTCCCAGTTTTCATCAGAACCGATATATTTGTCTTTATTTTCAGGGTCACGCAATGATATCTGTACGATAAAATCTTTGAAATCCAGCGCTTTAAAGATCAGCATGACGATATCCAGTACCCCTTTAAATTCATCCTTCACCTGGTCGGGGGTGCAAAAGATATGGGCGTCATCCTGGGTAAACCCGCGCACACGGGTCAAACCGTGCAATTCCCCGCTTTGTTCATAACGGTATACCGTGCCAAATTCAGCCAGCCTGACCGGCAGGTCGCGGTATGACCGTGGTTTTACTTTATATATTTCGCAATGGTGCGGGCAATTCATGGGCTTAAGAAAGAACTCCTCCCCTTCAACCGGGGTGGTTATCGGCCTGAAGGAACTTTCACCGTATTTCTGGTAATGTCCTGAGGTTTTGTAGAGTTCAACATTTCCGATATGCGGACACATTACCTGCTCGTAACCAGCCTTTTTCTGAACTTTCTTCAGGAACATTTCAAGCCTTTCGCGCAATGCAGCGCCACGTGGCAGCCACAGCGGCAATCCAAGACCAACTTTCTGAGAAAAAGCGAAAAGTTCCAGTTCTTTTCCAAGCTTGCGGTGATCCCGTTTTTTAGCCTCCTCAAGGAATACCAGGAAATCGTCCAGTTCTTTTTGTTTCGGGAAGGTGATGCCGTAAATCCGGGTAAGCTGTTTGCGTTTCTCATCACCGCGCCAGTAGGCACCGGCAATGTTGAGCAACTTGATGGCCTTTATGAAACTGGTGTCGGGAATATGCGGCCCGCGGCATAAGTCAGTGAATTTCCCCGACTCATAAAACGTGATCTGGCCATCTTCAAGGCCGTCGATAAGCTCAAGTTTATATTCATCTCCCTTGGTGGTGAAGTAGCTGATCGCTTCAGCTTTTGAAACAACCTTCCGGTTGAAATTCTGTTTTTCCTTCGCCAGTTCAAGGATTTTCTTTTCAATTTTAACAAAATCATCCGAAGAAATGGAATGGCTTCCGAAGTCAATGTCGTAATAAAATCCATTTTCAATATCCGGGCCAATGCCAAATTTCACCCCGGGATAGAGCATCTCGATGGCTTCAGCCATCAGGTGTGCCGATGAGTGCCACATGGTAGCCTTCCCCTCAGGGTCGCTCCAGGTGAGCAATTTTATCCTGGCATCAGCTGAAATTGAGCGTGTTGCATCCCATATTTCATCATTAACCTGGATGGAAAGTACATTGCGTGCAAGACCTTCACTGATGCTTTTGGCTATATCTACGCCTGTAACCCCTTCAGGATACTGGCGGACCGAATTATCGGGTAATGTAATATTGATCATGTAACAGTAATGATTTTAAGGGGTGCAAAGGTACAAATTTTATTTAATTCCCTATTACTTTAAATTCAGTTCGGCGGTTATTTGCACGTCCCTGTTCAGTGGTATTTACATCAACAGGCTGGGTGAAGCCAAATCCTGCGGAGGTAAGTCTTGTCCTGTCAATGTCATGTTCAATGAGATACTGGTAAACGGCTTTTGCCCTGTTCCCTGAAAGTTCAAGGTTGTGCTCGGCCGAACCAACATTGTCGGTATGACCGCTGATCTCAATTTTCAGCCTGGGATTTTTCTGCAGGAATCCGAGTAATTTCTGCAGTTCGGCAAGCGACTGGTCTTTCAGGATATATTTGTCGGTATCAAAGAAAATGTTTTTCAGAATAACCGCTTCCCCGATTTTAATCGGTTTCAGCGGGATATTTTTAACGAATGGTTTTGCCGATGAATTGGTGCCTGTCAGGAAGAAGTTGTCGGAATAAAACAGATAGCCATCCCTGGAGACATTCAATGCATAGTTTTTCTCAGATGGCAGCACGAGCAAAAACTCACCGGATTCTTCATCCGAACTCGACCGGGCGGAGGTTTTCGAGGTGGCAAGGTCAATCAGTTCAAACCTGGCTTTAAGCTTTTTCTTTGTGTCGGCATCATAAACAATCCCCTTGAAATAGGTTGCCAGCAATGGCCGTGCTTCGGTGTACAGCGGAAACTGGTATATATCCTGCCTGCCTTTCCCGCCCGGGATATCGGAGGAAATATACGCCAGGGTTCCCTTTGCGTTGACCACCAGCGTGATTTCATCGGCATGCGTATTGATGGGGTATCCAAGGTTAACGGGTGTCTTCCAGTCTCCATCCGGGTTTCTGCGGGTAAGGAACAGGTCAAAACCGCCCATCCCTGGATGCCCCTTTGAAGAAAAATAGAGCGTTTGATCATCCGGATGAATGAAAGGCGCCATCTCTTCAGCCCTTGTATTCACAGAATCACCAAGGTTAACAGGGATGCTCCACTGGCCATCAGCCTGTAATTCTGATTTCCAGATGTCGGAACTGCCTTTGCCCCCGCTTCGCTTGCTGACGAAGTAAAGTGTTTTACCATCAGATGAAAACGACGGCTGCGAATCCCACTGCGGTGAGTTCACCACCGACCCCAGGTTTTCAGGCTCTGACCAGCGGGCTCCCGATTTTCTGGCCCAGTATATATCACAGCTTCCGTAGCCGTCGTCCCTGTTGCAGGCAGCAAAAAAGAGGTAATTGCCATCGGGCGAAATATTCAGTGCTCCTTCATTCCCGTGGGTATTGATCGGGGGACCCAGGTTCAGGGCATGGTACCAGGAAGAATCCACCCTGCGGGTGAAATAGAACTCCTCCTCAAACTCCTGCACCTGGTCGATGGTTTGAGCATCCCGTGGGTTTTTCCGGGTAAAATAGAGAAACGCCTCATCCGAAGTGATGGTATTGATATACTCATCATATTTCGTGTTGAGGCTGTCGCCAAGGTTTACCGGTGAAAACGGGACCGGGTTTGCCACACACTGCAGGGCGAAATCACAGGATCTGATCGCTGCCACCGCCTGCTGCCGCTTTGATTCGGGAATCCCTTCAAACTCAAGAAAGCGCCCCAGGTTAAGCTTTGCATCGGCGTACCGGCCAATTTTTTTCTGGGTATTGGCAAGAATGTTGTACAGGCTGGGAGAAAAAGGGTTGTTTGTTTTTATGGCCGACTGGTAAGACTCAATGGCTGGCTCATACAACTGGCCGTCGGCAAGGATATCTCCCTGCAGGATAAACGCCTCCGTGAACGACGGATCCTGTTCAATGGCCCTTTTTACCTCCGTCAGTGCTTTTTCATTGTTCTTCTCCTGGTATGAATCAATGGCGCTGTAGAACCACTTTTCCGCACGTTTGTTCTGGGTGGATAGGTGCTGGCCCTGGCCAAAGGAGGTGACAAGTGACAGGTGACAGGTGACAAGTACCAGAATTATGCTGCGGAGGATCATGGGATACGCATGTATTTGTGGCTTTGCAGGGAGATCTTCCATTTAGGGTTTTCCTTTATATAACGTATGATTTCCGGCATCATTGCTTCATGCCTGCTCCACTCGGGCTGCATGTAAAGTATGCAGCCGGGGTTAACAAGTTGCGCGTTCTCTTCCGCCCAGTTGAAGTCGGTATTGTCATGTATGATCACCTTCAGTTCACTGGCTTTCTGAGCCACCTCTTTCATGGGGGGGGCATCTTTTTTGGGTGACATGCAAATCCAGTCCCAGTTTCCGCTGAGCGGCTGCGATCCTGATGTTTCAAGGAAAATGGTAATCCCCCTTGCGTGCATTTCACTGCAAAGATAATCCATGTTGTAAAGCAGAGGCTCGCCACCTGTAACAACAATGGCCTTTGCCGGGTATGATGCAGCATGTTCAACAACCAGGTCAACAGATACGGGCGGAAAGTCAGTTGCATTCCACGATTCCTTGACATCACACCATTTACAGCCGACATCACAGCCCCCGACGCGTATAAAATAGGCTGCCTGCCCGGTGTTGAACCCCTCTCCCTGAAGTGTATAAAATTCTTCCATTACCGGAAGGACCTTTCCCTCCAGTAACAGTTTATCAATAGATATTTCCAAAATGGTCAGATTAGATTTTTCTTCGCTGCCAGCAGTGTATTCTGAAGCAACGATACGATGGTCATTGGGCCCACACCGCCCGGGACAGGTGTTATGTAACTGCATTTTCGGGATACCCGTTCAAAATCGACATCACCTTTAAGTCTGAAACCCGACTTTGTTTCGGTTGACGGAATCCGGTGAACACCCACATCCACCACCACTGCGTCCTTCTTTACCATATCTGCTGTTACAAACCCCTGCTTGCCCATGGCAACGATAAGAATATCCGCCCGGGCAGCAATGTCAGTCAGGTTCTGCGACAGGCTGTGACAGAGTGTAACGGTTGCATTGCCGGGATCTGACTTCCTTGAAAGAAGGATGCTGACCGGTGTTCCCACGATGTGGCTTCGGCCAAGCACCACGACATTTTTCCCGGCAGTTTCAATTTTATAACGTTCCAGCAGGGTGATGATACCATAAGGTGTGGCAGGCAAAAAACATGGAAGGTTCAGCACCATTTTACCGATGTTGACCGGGTGAAATCCGTCAACATCTTTGAGCGGGTCGATGCGTTCAATGATTACATGTTCATCGATATGGGCCGGCAGCGGCAGTTGTACAATGAACCCGTTGATTTCATGATCGGCGTTGAGAAAGTCAATCACCTCCAGCAACTTTTCACCGGAGATGTTTGATGGATAACGGTAAACTGAGGAGACAAAGCCCACTTCCGAGCATGCCTTCTCCTTGGCTGCGACATAGGTCATACTGGCCGGATCCTCCCCCACAAGAACAGCTGCCAGATGAGGTGGGTCCAGACCTTTGTCAAGAAACAGCTCTTTCACTTCCAGGGCTATTTCAGTCCTGATCTGGTCGGCAATCAATTTTCCATCAAGCAGCTTCATCGGGTACCGGTTAATTCATATTTTTCATATTCCGCATCACGTTGGCCATATTCTTTCCCTTGTTGGAGGTGACCATTTTCATCATTTTGCGGGTATCGTCAAACTGCTTGATAAGGCGGTTAACATCCTGGATGTTGGTTCCGGAGCCGATGGCGATCCGTTTGCGGCGGCTGCCGTTGAGCAGGGTCGGGTTCACACGTTCCGCCGGTGTCATGGAGTGTATAATCGCCTCAATCCCTTTGAAGGCATTGTCGTCAATTTCAAGGTTCCTGATGGCTTTGCCCATTCCGGGGATCATACCCAGCAGGTCTTTGACATTGCCCATCTTTTTAATCTGCTTAATCTGTGCCAGGAAGTCGTTGAAATCAAACTGGTTTTTGGCAATCTTTTTCTGAAGTTTCTGGGCTTCTTCCTCGTCAAACTGTTCCTGGGCCTTTTCAACAAGTGAAACGATGTCGCCCATTCCGAGGATACGGTCGGCCATACGCTCGGGGTAAAAGACGTCAATTGCGTCCATCTTTTCGCCGAGACCGACAAATTTAATCGGCTTGTTGACAACCGATTTTATACTCAGGGCAGCTCCGCCACGGGTATCGCCGTCAAGTTTAGTCAGAACAACCCCTTCATAATCGAGCCTGTCATTGAAGGCCTTTGCGGTATTCACTGCATCCTGTCCGGTCATTGAATCCACCACGAACAGCGTTTCCTGCGGCCTTAGTTCATTTTTGATGTTGGCGATCTCATCCATCATCTGCTCATCAATGGCCAGGCGGCCGGCTGTATCTACAATAAGTATATTGTATCCTTTTTCTTTGGCAAATGCAAGAGAACGTTTTGCAATTTTAACAGGATCGTTGGTTGCTTCCTCAGTATAAACATCTACTTCAATTTGCTGGCCAAGAACTTTCAACTGTTCAATAGCAGCAGGCCTGTAAACATCGCATGCCACGAGCAATGGCCTGCGGCCCTTCTTTGTTTTCAGGTAGTTCGCAAGTTTTGCCGAGAATGTCGTCTTTCCGGAGCCCTGCAACCCGGCAACCAGGATGATGGCAGGGTCGCCTTTGATCATCAGCTCCGACTTCTCACCGCCCATCAGGCTGGCAAGTTCATCATGAACGATTTTCACCATCAACTGTCCGGGAGATACAGCAGTCAGCACATTTTGGCCGATGGCCAGATCCTTGACCTGGTCGGTAAACTGTTTGGCTATTTTAAAGCTGACGTCAGCATCAAGCAATGCTTTCCTGACATCTTTCAGCGTTTCCGCGACGTTAATTTCCGTGATGTGTCCGTGCCCCTTCAGAACCTTGAAAGCCCTGTCCAGTTTATCACTTAATCCTTCAAACATTGTATTGTCAGTTAGGTATACGGCGTATCAGCCGCCGGTTATTTTTTTGCAAAATTAGCAATTTATATTGACAATGGGAACCGCAACCGACCATAAACGGCTATTTCACACCGGTCATGGACTGAAAAAGCCGTACCTGCTGTTTTTTTTTTATTAAAGCGGTTACCACAAAAAAAAACATTGTATTTTTGTATAAATATTCAAAACGTAAAAATTTAAATTATGAAGAAAATTTTACTTTCATTTGTTGCCATTCTGGCACTGACAATGGGCGTGAATGCCCAATGGATTGAGCAAGCTACCGGATTCTCCGCCGCAAGCCGGGGTATCAGGTGCGTTTATGCTGTTGATTCCCAGGTTGTTTGGGCGACAGCATATGATGGCAGCGGCGGTGGTGCTGCATGCCAGGACATTACAAAAACCGTGAACGGCGGAACCCTGTGGACACCTCGTACAATTTCAGGTGTTCCAAACCTTGACATTGCCAACATTGTTGCTTTTGATGCTGACAGGGCTTACGCATGCCTGTACCCGCCCGCATCCACAACAACCGGCCAGGGCATCTACAAAACTGTTGACGGCGGTACAACCTGGACCCGCCAGGCAACTGCAGCTTTCAGCGCTTCAGCATCTTTTGCAAATGTTGTCTGCTTCTTTGACCCGAACCTCGGGTACTGCATGGGCGACCCCATCAACGGCGACTTTGAAATTTACACCACAGATGACGGTGGTACTACCTGGACAATTGTCCCGGGCGCCAACATCCCCAACCCTGTCAGCGGCGAATTCGGCGTTGTAGGATACTATTCCACCATTGGTGATACCACCTGGTTTGGTACCAACAAAGGACGCGTTTACAAATCAGTTGACTGGGGTCACACCTGGACAGTTGCAGCTATCGCCGGATGGACAGCCAAATATGTACAGCCATTCTTCCGCAGCGGAAGTGTAGGTTTCGGTGGCGACAGAAGCCAGGGCAGCACAGGTGCCATGGTTAAAACATCAGACGGCGGCACAACATGGGCACCAGTTGTTGTAACAGGCAATGTATTCACCAATGATATGTGCTACGTTCCCGGAACCACATCCACATGGGTGACCACAGGCGCTGCAACCGGATTTACCGGTGTAACTTATTCTTTCAATGATGCAGTTGCCTGGAATGACATGGCAGCCACCATCGGAACCCAGTTCCTGGGAACCGACTGGGTGAACGATTCAACCGGCTGGGCCGGCGGATTCAACCTCGATGCCACCTCAGGCGGAATGTTCAAATTCACCGGCAGCCTCCAGACTTGCGATTTCACATCGGATCTCACGGCAGTTGCCAAAGGCGGCACGGTTGTTTATACCATCACCGCCGGTGCTCATTCAACATCTACTGTAAGCTGGGCTTTCCCGGGCGGTACACCTGCAAGTTCAACCAACAGGCACCCGTCAGTTGTTTACAACACACCTGGTACCTATAATGTTACCCTGACTGTAACAAACTCATGGGGCGTTACCACCAAGGTGAAAACCGGTCTTATCTATGTTGGCGGTGTTGGCATCAACGATCATTCAGCAGCTACTGTTTCCGTGTTCCCGAACCCTGTAAAGGGCATGCTCAATATCCAGAGTTCAGTGAACATTGAAGAGGTAACAATGACCAATATGGTAGGTCAGGTTGTTCTCAGCCAGAAAGCTGACAACTCAACCCTTACCGTTAACACTTCTGACCTGAGATCAGGCGTTTACAACCTCAGGTTGAAAATGGCTGACGGATTCATCAACAAGAAGATTGTTGTGAACTAGGAAGTTCGTTTTACAAAAAAAAGCTGGTCCATATATCGGGCCAGCTTTTTTTTTGCTCAGACCTTCCAGGTTTTTGAAACCTGGAAGGTCTTGTTTCTAACACTACATTCTTTCAGGTACCCGGATGCCCAGCATCGCCATGGATTTAGCGATGATATCGCCGGTAAACTTTGATATCATTAAGCGCAGGTATATTTTCTGCTTCTCCTCTTCTTTCAGAACAGGCAGCTCCTGGTAAAACCCATTGAACCCTTTTGCAAGGTCGTACACATAATTGGAGATAATTGCCGGGCTGAATTCCTCTCCTGCCTGCTGCACCGTTTCCTGAAACTGGTATAGCCTCCTGATGGTTTCCTTCTCGAGCGGCAGCAAAGGCAGGCCACGGTCAATTTCAGCATCTTCCCAGAAGTGGCCTGCGGCATTGGCCCTGGCCAGAAGAGACCGGATCCTTGCGTACGTGTACTGGATAAAGGGGCCCGTATTCCCATTGAAGTCGATCGACTCCTTTGGATCAAACATCATGTTCTTTTTGGGATCAACCTTCAGAATGAAATATTTCAAGGCACCCAGACCGATGGTACTGAAGAGTTGTTCGGCATCAGGGGCAGAAAGCTCATTTGCTTTCCCCAGTTCACGGGTGGTCTCTTCCGCAGTCCTGAACATCTCGTCCATCAGGTCATCCGCATCTACGACCGTTCCTTCACGCGATTTCATTTTTCCTTCGGGAAGCTCAACCATGCCGTACGACAGGTGATGGATATCAGAACCGTATTCAAGTCCAAGTTTTACCAGCACCTTTTTCAGTACATCAAAGTGATAGTTCTGCTCATTGCCAACCACATAGATCATGGAAGAAGGATGGTAATCGTCGTACCTCAATCGGGCTGTACCCAGGTCCTGCGTCATATACACGGACGTACCGTCGGACCTGAGCAGCAGCTTTTCATCAAGGCCCTCCTCTCTCAGGTCGGCCCAGATACTGCCATCCTCTTTCCTGACAAGTTCTCCGGAATCGACACCCTGCAGTACCAGTTTTTTCCCCAGCAGGTAGGTCTCGCTCTCATAATAGATGTGATCGAAATCAACACCCAGCCGGCGATAGGTTACATCAAACCCCTCATAGGCCCAGCCGTTCATGAGTTTCCACAAACTTACGGTTTCATGATCTTTTGCTTCCCATTTTCGCAGGATCTCCTGTGCCTCAACAATCAGCGGTGCCTGTCGCCCGGCCTCCTCCTCAGTAAGGCCTTTTTCAATCAGGCCGTGCATTTCGGCTTTATAGTTTTTGTCAAACAGTACATAATACTTCCCGATCAGGTGGTCGCCCTTTAAACCGGTGGAAGCAGGAGTTTCACCGTTTCCCCATTTCATGTAGGCCAGCATGGACTTGCAAATATGGATACCACGGTCATTTACAAGATTCACTTTAACCACTTTATGCCCGTTGGCTTTAAGTATCTCTGCAAGTGAAAATCCAAGCAGGTTGTTCCGGATATGCCCAAGGTGCAGTGGTTTGTTCGTATTGGGGGAAGAGTATTCAAGCACAACAGGGCGTTCATGTCGCTGCTTATGGAATCCGAAATCAGCATTGTTTGAATTCTTTTCCAGGAATTTCAGCCAGTAACGGTCGCTCAGGACGAGGTTAAGAAATCCTTTGATCACATTGAATGAAGACAGTTCGGGCATGTGTTGCTGAAGAAAAGTGCCTATTTCGGCCGCCGTTGCTTCAGGTGATTTCCTG
The DNA here is from genome assembly GCA_903959905.1 of uncultured Bacteroidales bacterium. Taxonomy (GTDB): domain Bacteria; phylum Bacteroidota; class Bacteroidia; order Bacteroidales; family FEN-979; genus CAIVAT01. Next base: position 376 of record CAJBYO010000025.1, on the reverse strand, counting down.
GAAATTTTCACAAAGGGGAAAACCAGTATGGTAAAATCTCCCGTGATCTCCTTCCTTGTTTTTTCAATGCCAACAGCGCTCAATGGCACCTCATGGCCAAATAACTCCTTAACAGCCCGGCATGTCAGTTCTGATATCCTTGTTTCAATCATTGTAAAGGTTTTTCGTGGCAAATTTAGGTTGATTTGCAGAAATGAAGGTGAAAACTTTTTGCTGAATGATGATTAAATATGTAAAAATAACCACTAAGTACCCTCCCAAATAAAACTGGGAACATCAGCATAGATAACTTGAGTACAAAATCCTGAAGGATTTTAAAACTATGAGTGCAATTATACTTTTGATTAAGTTTGAAAAAAAAAGCAGTTCATATAAG
>CAJBYO010000024.1 GCA_903959905.1 uncultured Bacteroidales bacterium | reverse complement strand
TCTCATGGAGGGGAAGTCAAGGAGGAATTGGAATACCGGAGTACAATGAGGATATGCCGAGAAAATCCTTTACTTACCTGTTTTCGGAATGAGATTATTCCTTTGCATAGAAATTTTACTCTTTTTCATCTCAATCATGCAAACATGTAGAAAAACGCATCGGAAATGTGTAAAGTCTTGGAATTAATCGGGGAAATCAGAGGAAAAAATGGGGGGCAAAGAAACTCAGGAAATTGGTGGGGATCATCATTTTTGTGTAGCAAAATAGTCAGAAAGTTGGCACTGGATTAGAATGTTAATGGTTGACCCCTGCGAATAGCAAAAATGGGAGAAGTTCAGCGAAAAATCCGTAAACTGAATCCCAAAAATTAGATGTTGAAATTTTTTAGCAAATTTTCAATGCCGGATAAACTTAATGAAAAACACATCAGGGGCCAAAAGGTGTTAAGAGTTGAGGTCTCTGCGGGTTTATTTGACCAGAATATCATTTTAAACCTCATATACCGATGAAAGAAAAGGATGACAACAGGCAGGCACGCCTTGTTAATACTTTATCAGCTTTATTGTTTCTGAATAATCGCCTGCCACAATCCAGATAAAATATATCCCGGGCTGCTGACCGGCTAAGGAGAATTCGTGCCGTGTTTCTCCCTGGAGTTCTTCAACCATGAGCCTTTTCCCTGAAGCGCTGAAAATTTGAACAATCGTGTTTGCTTTTTGAAAAGACTCCTCTGATTCCAGGGTGAACTTGTTATAAACCGGATTCGGGTATAAGGTGAAGGATTTTGATTCCAGTGAAAAAGAATGATTTTTATCTGCTGCTGAAAGTGAATTCGTGACCATTGAAGGTGTCTGTGTACCGCAATAGGTGCTGGTATTGGTAATGAAACCATGGAGGTGGCCACCGTTTAAGACCGTTGTTCCCGGTAAACAGAGGATGTTGCTGCCTGCAATAATGGTTGCAATTCCACCGGGTTGTACGGTAAAAGCAGTACCGGTACCGGCAATAGTAATCGTTTGGATGGCATTAAAGCACTGGTTATCAAAAACTGTTAGATTTTGAAGCGCCAAAACGGAAGGTACATTCAACACGGTCATTTCAATATTGTTCGATGATGCAGGATTACCGGTAGAACAGACTTCACTGGAAATCATTACGCATTGGATGATATCCCCTGAATCCGGGATATATGTGTACTCGGGCAGCCCATCACCAGCGTTGGTGCCGTTAACTTTCCATTGGTAGGATGGCGCTGACCCTCCGTTGACGGCGATTGCGTTAAACGTTACGCTTGTTCCGGAGCTTACCGGGTTCATTGACACAACAATGGATACGGATACAGGCAATATGGCAGGGCAGGCACTTGACAGCTCAACATCATCAATGCACACCCCATATCCCCATTTTGCATTGCCTTCAAAGGAGATGTAATAGGTCTCCGATGCATTCGGCAGTAAAATTGTTTCCTGGGTCCAGGTTGGGATGTTGCCTTGATAACTTGCCAGCAATAACCAAGAACCTCCTGCCGAAGCCTTATAGAAAACCGAAAGGCGGTCCTGGTCGCTGTCCCAGGCTGCCTGTGTGTGCCAGAATGTCAACTTCGGGGAGGGAATTGATGAAAGATTGATGCACGGCGTGATAAGGCGGGTTTTGTTGTCGGCGGATGTAATGTCTTTTAAACAGGCATTGCGGGTGCCGCCTTTGGCAGTTGCCGGGTTCCCGTTCCCGCTTCCCGTGATGAAAGTCCAGCCGACCCCGGAATTGTTAACCTGTTCCTGGGTCCAGCAGGAAGGCATTGCTCCTGCCTGCTCGAAGCCTTCAAACCAGGGAAATGCGTTCACGACTGAACATAAAGTTGTAAACTGGATGTCATTTCCGTAGGAAGTCCCCGCACTGTTGGTGGCGTAGGCCCTGAGGTGATAAACCGTGTTTGAAGATAAACCGCTCATATTGCTTGAAAAGGTCCCGGTTCCGCTGCCATCTGTCGAATGACTGTTATTTAAAGTGGGATTGGCTGATGTTCCCCAGCAAACGCCGCGTGCTGTCACTGCCGAACTGCCGCCGAAAGTGACATTGCCCCCTGATATGCCGGTTGTTGCCGTTATTCCGAAAACAGGTATGGTAAAAACCAACGGGACATTGCTTGAAACGCCTGTCATTGACACGTTGTCTATATACCAGTAATCATAATTGCCGAGATTCCCGGTTATGGTAAATGCCAAATAGGTTGTGTCCCTGTTCATGTTATAATATACCACTGTGTTTACCAGGGTTGCGTTGATGTTTGAAGATGAGGTAGGAACTGCCCATGCTTCATCGGTGAAAGTAATGCCATCGGCTGAAGATTGAACCCTGAGGGTTGCACCGGTTCCGAAAGCGTCGAGCATGTGCCTGAACGACAAATTTATCTGCGATATCCCTACCGTATTGAATGCCCGGGTGACCAGCCTGGTAGTTCCATTGTAAACATTCTGGAACGATGATTCATTTCATTCATAGTTCCTCCGGCATTGGCAGTGGCAGAAACCGACCAGCTGCTTATAGTTCCGGTGCCAATCGTTTGCTGGGTCCAGCAAATCGGCATCGAATTGCTGCCAAATGATTCACTGAAAGGCAGTAAAGCTGTACCACAAAAAGTTGTTGAATTTGCTTTCCGGGAATAAACCGAATAAAATGAACCGTTTTTCGTCCAGATGGCATAATAATAGGTTGTACCAAAATTAAGGCCGGTATGGTCAAATGCAGCGAGTTTTCCTTTATACAACACGGTTCCTCCACCCGCAATGGTTTGTCCGGTGAGATAGTTCCCGCTAGGCGTTCCAAAGGTATTGACCGTGTTGTAAACAAGCAATACCGAGTCATTGTTTGCATTGGCCATCCATGCCAGATTGATTACCGAAACACCGGTTGTAGTGGCTGTCAAGGATTGTGGCGCTGGAGTGCTCAGGTATAACTGTGTAAGTTGCAATGCATTGAAAGCATTCAGACGTCCGCTGCCCAGTTTGCCGACATATCCAGGGTTAAGTGGATAAATATTATCGGTCGAGTTGCCGAGGATATCACGAACATCCTGTGCATAAAGGTAACTTGGGGCCAGGGAAATGATGAGGGCTGCAACACCCGACACATGGGGACAAGCCATGGATGTTCCCTGGTAATAATTATATGAATTATTGAGATCTGTGCTTAACACACCGTTTTCTGCCACGGAGGATGTTTCTCCACCCGGGGCCGAAATATCCACCCAGGTGTCAAAATTGGAATACCACGCTCTCATATCCTGGTTATTCGTAGCTGCAACAGCAAAAGTCCCTGCATAACATCCGGGGTAAAATTGACCGGAAGAGAAATTGTTACCTGCCGCGAAAATGGTAATCCCCCCATTCAATACTGTCCCGCCTCCATACATGTTAAAATAGTCGATGGCATCGAGTACCGACTGCTGATAAACACCCACGGATGTATATGCCCAACTGTTCTGCGATATACATGCCCCGTGATCGGCAGCCCAGATTGGGGCTTCAGCGTGCCCTGAGCCACCCGATACCGGGTTAAATACCTGGCACGACATAAGACGCACTCCGTTACCTGTACCGCTTCCTCCCGCGATGCCGCTCACGCCAGCCGTGTTATTTGTATTGGCAGCAATGGTGCCAGCCACATGGGTTGCATGAAAGCCCGGAACGATAAGGGAGGTGTCATTACAAAAGTTGTAGCCCATGCCCGGCCAGATATTTGCAGAAAGGTCGCTGTGCGAACTGTCAATTCCCATGTCAAGGACAGCTACAACTACATTGGGGTTCCCTTTGATGATATCCCATGCTTCAGGAAGGTCGATGTCGGCATCCACGGTTCCGCCTGCCTGTCCGGTGTTATGGTAATGCCATTGGGAACTAAATAGGGGGTCGTTGGGTAGAAAATCTGATGGAGAATCTGAGTTGGATTTTTGTAACGAAGTTGTTTGACTGTCAGATACGGGACCAATCATGTGAATTTTATAAACAGGTTCAGCAATGCTGATTTCGGATAATCCGCTGTAGTCCGTAACCATCTTCCGGATGTCGGTACCATCAGGGACAATCAGGTCGTACCATAGATGAAACCCCCACTCCCGGTGCCGCTCACTGAACTGCATGTTGCGGAGAGCTATTAAAAAGGTACTGCGGGCTTGCCGCACGTGGTACTTTTCATTCAGCGCGTCAACAGCCGGAATCCCAAAAAAGGCTCCCCCGTCAATGTCCGGGCTCTGCTTAACAGGGAAAAAAGCCGAGAACCTTTCGCTGAACTTGATGCTGATCATGTCCGGGTGCATGGCCTCATCCGAAACCATGGCCATATCAACCAGCGGCCGTTCACCCCTTTTCAACGGTGGTTGGCTTTCAGACTGACCGGATGACCGGTATATAAACAGGGTGCAAAGGCAAAAGACAACAAATATTTTTTTCATTTCCGGGATATAACTAAAACATCATAAAAGGAATTCCAGAACAGATCTACCTGGAAATCAAAGAAAACCTTCCAGGTCTTATTGACCTGGAAGGTTTAGGGTAAATTAATTGCGACTTTAAAAAAATAGAGGTCACTTAAAATGCCCGGACCGGACGTACCCAGGCGGTACTTGGGCTCTTGACAACGTAGATCTGGGTTCCGTTATCAAAGTTTTGAACCCAGGCTTCACCAGTGCTGTATTCTGAGGAGCTCCAATAATGTATGCTTGGAAACGCACCTATCAAACTCTTTCTTAAGTACATCTCGTAAAGCTCATTTTTAGACGGTAAAAACCAGTCGCTGTAACCGTTCAACACAAGGTCGTCACAAACGCGGGCAGCAATGCCCGGGGTGTTTATTGCAGTTACAATGGCGGTCGTATTTGCCTGGCCTGTTCCAATAGCTGTGGATGTTCCCGGCACGGAACCAACACCCCATGATGGCGCGCCCTGGTTGCTGGTGGCGGCAATTAAACCGTGCAGGCCTGAGGGGTCAACATAGAAGATGATCCCACCCTGATAATACTGGCCTGCTATAAAAGTACCGGCTAAAGTTGTAAAAGTAACTTCGTTGCCATAAGCTGTTCCCACACTGTTCGTTGCATAAGCCCGTATATAATAGGTTGCATTTGGCGTAAGGTCGTTCAGGCTGCTTACGAATATTCCCGTGCCAGTGCCATCGGTTGTGTGGCTGTCAGCAACAGTGGGGTTGGCGTACTGGCTCCAGCAAACACCTCTTGCCGTAACTGGTGTTCCTCCGTCTGATGTAATGTTTCCGCCACTTAGCGCTGAGTTGGAGGTAATGCCGGATGCGGCGGTGGTAGTCAGGGTTGCAAAGGTTCCGCAAGGGGATGTAGTTTGTTCAAGCATTACCGAAGCGGAAGCGCCGCCGGCATCATATGCCCATGCGTAGCTGGTGTAAGGAGTGCCGCAGGTCAACCCGGTTTGTGTTTTTGTTGTTGCGGTACCCATATCGGTTGCAGTGCTGTAATTGTTCACCGCGCTCCATTTGTAACCTGTTGCACCGGCAACAGTATTCCAGTTCCATACGATCTGGTCCTGGGATGGGACATGTGTTCCGGCCGTAGGGGCCAGCAGGCTGCCAAAGGTTACGGTATTCTTGATACAGCGGGCGGCAAATGCATTTGCTTTGGTGGTTCCGGTTTTAGTAACCGTTGTGCTGTTGTACACGAGCTTGTAGTTGAACGACCATTCGTTCGGTAAAGAACCTGCAAGATCGGGTGATGCAGACCACAAAAAGCCATTTTGAGGGAAGGCTGTGAGATTCATTAGTCCGTCGGATCTGCGCATCCCTGTCGACTTGGCAGAGAAATGGCTGGTATTGGTGGCGCCTGTATTCGGGGTTTGCCAGTACGTGGTCCCGGTCTCTTTCAACGGGCCGCCGGCAAGGCTCATTCCCCCTTGCGAAGTCATCAGCAGATCATATTCCGCAGCCGACGGCAGGTGCCATCCATCCGGGCACATCCCCTGTACGTCGCCGGTAGGGGCGGGATTCCACAAGGCAGTGTTGGTTGCACCGTTGAGGTATTGGACCAGTTCGGCCCATTGATACAATCCGCCACGGGTCGTGCAGTTCGCACCATCGTTGTTGAAGCAGTATTTTTCCGGGATGCCGTTGTTTGTCTGATCACTACCGCCCGCTCCAGATATCTGCGTGCCGTAATTCAGGTTTTCCTTAAACCAGCATTGCGATCCGATCAATACGGTAGTATAAACTTTCCCGTCGCGGGGGTCTGTGATCGGCTCGTCGCAGCACATCGTTGTCGGCTTGGTCATATTGACTGAAGGCGATACTCCGCAGGCATTATACGCCCAAACGTAGATCGCGTAATTGTTGTCGCAAAACAGTCCCGTTTGGGTTAAAGTAGTTGCTGTTCCCAGATCTGTCGCCGAACTGTATTGATTTTTTGAATTCCATTTATAACCGGTTGAGCCGGGAACAGTGTTCCAGTTCCAGACTATCTGCGTTGGCGAAGCCACGTGGACCCCGGGTGTGGTGGCTCCCGGGATCAGGCAGCCAGTGGTCATCGTATTCCAGCCTCCTCCGGAATATACGAGCAACGATCCGTTCGGCTGGCAATCCGTGCAATAAATGATCAGCCCGGCCGCCGGGTCTGAAATTGCAAATATTTGGGCGTATGTCAGGCGTGGGGGTAAAAATCCGCGGTCGGTGAACTTTACGTCCAATCCTGCTGAAGGGTGCGGCAGGCTGTTGTCGAGGTTGATGCCAACCTGAGCGCCGGCCTGGATCGCGATCCAAAAAAACATGATCAAAAACAGAATTACATTTTTCATACGATATGGTTTTAGGTGTGATTTTATCTTACTTTTTTACAATTTTGGCAATTTCCGATCTGCCATCAGCCTTTACCTGCAGCATATATATCCCTGTCGGCTGCCCTGAAAGAGACAATTGATGCTTGACTTCGCCACTAAGTACCTGCTGAAGAATTATTTTTCCCAGCATATTGTACATGGTCACCTTTATGTTGTCGGTGTTCTCGTTCTGGCTGATCTCAAGGATGACAAAATCGGCAGTGGGGTTCGGATAAATTTTTATCCACTGATTTTGAACCGGATGTGCCACGTCCAATGATTCGCCTGCCCCATCCGGATGATTTGCAGCAATTGGCAGAACCGGAGTGCTGCAGAAATTGCCTGACTCAGTGATGTATCCATGGAGATACCCGCCTGCGCTGACCATTGTTCCCGGCAACATTGAAATCATGTTTCCTGCGATCAGCGTTACAAAACCGCCGTTTTCCACGATAAATGAAGTTCCGTTCCCCGCTACTGTCAGATGCTGTTCTGCATCATAACAATTGGTAACGCCGCTGGCGAGTGTAATATTCTGCAATTCCTGGTTTACGGGAGGTATGTCGCTTTTAACCCCTGTAAAAGAGCTGAAGGCTACGATGCCGGTTGCTGAAAGGAGGTGAGAAACCGTATTGGTCAACGAAAAGGTAATCCATGGTAAAGGATTGACCTTTGAACATGATAGCTGGCCTTCAGTACCTGTAACATCTGCCGGAACATATTGAAAAGTTGCATTGCAGATAAAACTAGTGATGCCGGACTGGGAAATGGTCCAATAGCGGTTCAGGTAATTTCCGGTGATGTTGGGATCCGGGTATTTATCATTCACAAGGCTTACCCCCGTGTAATTATCGACACCAAAAGTTCCGCTTGTGAAGGTCAGTGTAACCGGTGAGTATTCCGGTGCATTTGTGTTATCGCCAACCGGGAAAGTAAAACTGCCCGTAAATCCGGAAGGAAACTCCTTGCGCAGTTCTCCAGCTCCTGAAGCAACAATCATGACCGCCACCGAAGGAGTGCCTGCAATCATGGCTGATGGTCCCAGCAGCAGGTTATTTGCGCCGAGGGTAATCATGCCGGTGGTCATGTTAAGAGTTCCATTCACCCTGGTGCTGCCGCCTGCCGTAACTCCAGCAGTGTTATTGACAACAAGGTTTTGAAAAACATTCAGTCCATCGACCGATTGGGTTAAGGCGCCGGAACATTCAACGGTACCATTGCCCAATGAATTTGGAACTGTGTTTTCGTTGATCAGGCTTTTTTTGAGAATCACCAGCCCTGAATTGTCAAGGGAGGCGCTGTTTTTAATTACAAAATTCTCAACTGATATCAGTTTGGTTCCCGGTAACACCTTCATGATAGTCCCACCATAAATGACGTTACCAGCTTCGGCGACATTGAACCCCATGCAAAAAACCAGAAGTACAGCCATTATAACTGATTCCCAAGGTTTAATTCTTCTTTGAAAGTACATCGTCAGATTTTTCATATACCATATTTATATAGGTTTTGAGATTAAACTAAAATTTATCATTTATTCTCTTCAAAACACATGTGCCCTGTTGAAAAAGGGCGCAGGTTGGATAAAACAACCAGGTTCCCTGATTCTGTGGTCAACATTCAGTTTTTTATTATCTGCTGTATATAGTATGACAGGTTTCGGGATCATTTAATACATTAATGGAAAAGCTCCTTAATTGTGTTTGTCAGATTTTGTGATCTGATCAGTCAAACCCTTGTCCTTTAATTTGTACTTTAAAACATTCAGGACTTTGTTTTCTCCATTCAATTTATCAATCAGTTGGGATAATGTCTTATCCGGATTCTCTTCCGCGGTCTTTTTTTCCTTCTTTCTCATAAAATCATTCGGTTATGCGAATACAGCAAATATAGACTAACCGGCAGGGCTTTGTCAATTAATCCTGCTGCACAAAAGATTCAGATCAGATGCACAAAATGTGCACAAGCGCGGATTTTATAATTGGGAAAGGAATAAGGTAAGGTTGTCCGTCGTTGTCAACCCCAGTTTTATGCGTAAGCGGTATCGCGCCACAACTATTGAACGTTCAGACTGATAGGTTATCGCAGATATTTCTTTTGTACTCATGTTCAGTTTTAAAAAAGCACATAAGCGAATCTCGCTCGTTGTGAGGTCAGGAAATTTTTCACGAAGCCGGTTATAAAAATCCACTTGGACGTTTTGAAACCGGATCTCGAATTCCTTCCAGTTTTCATCCTTATTTGTAGAGACCAAAAGTTCTTTTATCAAATCATTTTTGATTCTTGAATTCGCAGATTCTTCTCCCGTTTCCATTTTTTTCAATTTCTCTGCAATCCTGAGGACCATTTCATTTACTTTCGTCGTATGCATGACTTTGGTTACCAATTCCTTATTCTGTGTCTCAAGCATGGCATCTGCTGCTTTTTTTTCCAGTTGAGCATGTTTCTTTTCAATTTGCAACTGCCTTTTCTTTTGACTTTCGATTTTCAACTTAAGCATCAGAATCAAAATAAGGGCAAACAGAGAAGAGCCTATCGCTATGAAAATTATCTGGTTGCGCCTTTGAATTACCTTATTATAGGCAAGTTGTATTCTTTTCTCTTTCGCCTCCTTTTCATATTCCATTTTAACCTCTGCCAGTTTTAGGACATTAATCGACTGAATGGCCAATAATGAATCTGACTTCATTTTAAAAATCCGCAGATAATAAATAGAAGAATCAAGTTGCCCTGTTTTTTCATAACTATGACTGAGATGATCGGCAGCAGTAACATTGTCTGACAACAAATTCAATGATTCTGACAACCGGTATCCTGCAAGCAAATAGTTCTTTGCTAACCTGTAATCCCCCAAATGGTAATATGCCCGGCCGATATTATTCAGAATTCGTGCCATCAGGATTTGTTGCGGTCCTCGTGCTTCCTCCGGGTTATGTTCCTTCACAATCTGCAAGCTATTAAACAGATATTGCAAAGCTTCCGAGTAACGTTTCTGAATAAAAAAACTATGGGCATGGATGTTACTTGACAGGCCTGAAAGAACTTTTTTATCTATTGTTTTAAGAACAGAACTTGCCTTTACAAGATATTTGTTCGCCAAATCCTGGTCCCCAATTTCACTGTAATTTGCTGCCAGGTTTAATTCAACAGTGGCCCTTTTAATTGAATCGTTGGTCTTCTCAAAGGCACAAATGGCTTTCAGGTAATACTCATTAGCCTTTATAAAATCATTTGTCTCGGCGTAAATCTTTCCTACATTGTTATCCAACCTTGCCAGCATATCTGCATCCTTTTCATTTTCCGCAATTTCTTTGCAGTTGAGATAAAATTTAAGCGCTTCTGCAAAATTCCCGGACGACGAATAACTGTTCCCTATCATGTTCAGCAAAATCATTTGCTGCTTTTTTACTCCAGCTCTCTGAAAACAGAAAAGTGCTGCCTTATATTCACTGAGTGAACGCTGTACATCACCCTGGAAATTCCAAATATCTCCGTAAATCAGATGTGCCTGCCCAAGGAAGGCCAGTGTAGCTTTATTGCCGATTATTTGCTGAGCCTTTCGAAGATAGTTGAATCCAGAATCTGCGGATCTTGTTTTGACGGTTTCAGCGAGAACAAGATAGATATTTGCCTTACGTTCAATATTATTTGTTTTTACAAGTGCCAGATGCAGACTGTCAATGCGATTGGCTCTTCCCTCCTGAATATTTGTAAGTAAAAAACAAAAACAGCAGATCATTCTCCAGAATACTAAACTGTAAATATTTTGCATGATATGACTGGAAAGCAGTTGCATTTTTTATAAATGCGGGATTATATTCAAGAGAACAAACTTACTAAAAAAATACTTCAGGAGGAGCCAAAACGAGTTAAAATTTGAGGTCTTTACTGGAAGAAACGTTTTAAAATGTCAGTCTCCGCCAGTTCGTCCTGATCACATCGTTCATCTCACAATCAATTGTTCAGCATAGGCTCTGAACATAATCAGCGTTTGATTACCAACCACTCTCCTTTGGCTTTTAAAAATACCATTCCGTTATTTCCGCAATTTTAGCTTGTTCCAGACTGTCCAATTTTTTATGATCGAATTTTTAAGCGATTTTCACTTTGAATTTGTTCGTTTTCTTGTCACGGAAAATGAGTATATGCCTTTCTTCAATTGTCAAGTAGTAATTTTCGTTCTTGCTGCTTTTCCATTTTTTCTTAACCCAATTAATTCTTCTGTTTGTTCTATTGCGAAGTTCTTTTTCTCGTT
>CAJBYO010000023.1 GCA_903959905.1 uncultured Bacteroidales bacterium | reverse complement strand
GGATGGTTCAGTTGGTTGATTGAAAAAACAGATTTTCAAAGAGCGAGTAAAGTGCGATCAGCCAAAGGTCTTCTTGTTCATGTATTCGGCAAATTGGCTGCTGCTTTTATTTATTTGATTTTTAACCCTTGATTCACATTAATAGCGAAATTAAACAGACTCTTAATTTTTAGCTACGAATATCAACTGCCTGTACCAGGAATTATTCCAGTAATCCATCAGGATTTTAAAGTCGGGATAAACTGAAACATCAAAAACACGGGTGTTGAATTTCAGCTGGCGCCTTACCGTCACTTTTCCGTCATCAACTTTTACCTCCCACAGATATGATCCGGCTTTGTTGTCAATGGCAACTTTTTTTACAGGCGTGAACAGGGTGAACGCCGGCGGAAGGGCGATTGAATAGGAGTAGCTTTCATCCGCCCCGGAAGGAATCTCATACGGTGTTTCACGTTTGCCCGACAGTGCCTTTATTCCCCAGCTGTCAATTCCGGAAGTTGAAACCGGCAGCGTGAAATAATAGAAGCCTGAATCTTTACGGAATGGTTTATCGCTTTGAACGATATAGGACTGGAACCCGTTTTCGTTATTCAGCTTGTTGATTTTCAAATTGGTTGTATCATTCCCGATCAGTGAGCCGGAAATGGAATTCTTCATCTTTTTCCTGTCACGCTGTAAGCCGGCCAGCGGGTATGCACCTCCTTCATAATAAACCGACAACTCCCCGGTCAGTTTCGGGTCGGAGGATACAATAAACTTGCCAATGAGCTTGATCATCTGCTTCGGGGATCCGGTTTTTACAACGGCAGGTTTTTCGCCAGGCTGCAACACAATGAACGAACGGCCGGGAAGATTTTTATCAAGGTTAACAGCATTGAGCGTAGTTACCGATAAAAACCACGTTCCACGATCGTTGTTTTCAATTTTCACGGCAAAATCTTCGATATCGGCAAGGGTGGCCACTTTATCATCAACAAAAGCTGTTCTGACCATGCCGGCAACGCAGGCGTCTATCCCTGCTGACTTCAGCAAAGCGGTTAGCAGGACGGCTTTTTCGACTGATGTACCGCCACCGCTGTTCCAGGTTTGTTCCGATGTCCGGCACTGGTACAGGGCAGCACGCAACGGGATGGGGTAGTAACGGAATTCGTTCACAACCATTTCCTGGATCTTCAGCGCCATATCAAAGCGGTTCGATTTTCCTGAAATGAGGGTATTTACCTCTTTTTTCATCTCTTCACTGACTGCGAACCCGAATGCAGGCTGGCTTGTTAGAAACGAAAACAGCTCTTCCCTGTTTCCTGATGTGCTGAAAATAAGCCGCGGATAACGCTCGTTAATTCCCTGCTGGGCCTCTTCAATAGAAATAGCACCAACATCAGAAAATTTCCATTTGTAGACATCAAACTTCTCTTCGGTGCTTTTTTCAGGCTCACCGGTTGCGTTGAAAAGGTGAAAATTCAATTTCTGCCCGGCCGGTACCCGAACACGGATCTCCAGATTTTTCACCGGTTCATTTTCCGCAAGCAACTCATTGCCCGTCAGGGCCGGGAAAGAGCCTTTATCCGTGTGAACAGCATAATCAAGGTTAATGGTCGCATTCCGTTCAAGGCCGGTATGCGTGATCACCATTTCGCGCAAGGCATTGTAAGCCGGAGCATTGGCGGCAAACCCCGGAAGCACTTCATTGAACGAATTCTCCGGGGCAACAACCTTTTTCCCGTCGGCCATCACCGTGTATACTTCGTTTATTTTCAGTTTCTGAAACGAAGGATTGTAAATGATAAAAGTCTCTCCGTACAGATTGTGAAAAGCACGGTACGTGAATAACTTTTGCTGTTTGATATAACGGTAATCCATGCTTCCGTCGGGGTTCAGGGTGTATTCCCTGGTGAGTGAAACATACCTTGCATCGTATTTTTCATCCTGCGCACTGGTTTGCAGAGATATAAAAGTTGCTGCGAAAAAAAGAAAAATAATCAGGTTCTTTGTTCTCATGAACTGAAAGTGTTTGTTAGGATCAGGAGTTATAATTCAATGATGACAGGCATTTCTGAGAACCTGTTCTGGGCTTCAACGGCCGCCCTGAATTCAGGCCAGTCACCGGCTTCATATTGCCGTTTGCTGAAAACTGATGTTCCGGAAAAAATAACCGTTCCATTTGAAACAGAATAACCGCCTTTGTAGGATGCAGCACTACCCGGTTTATCAATCGCTTCAGGCATCCTGACCACTTTTTTTATTTCGGGCATCCTGATCGACTCATTGACTTCCACTTTCCTGGAACAACGGTCCCTGAAAGCATATTTCCGTTCCTTCTGCCCGGTTTCAAATGCAAGCTGGCCCTGGAAATTTTTGAATATCTCACCGGCCGACAACGGGGTGAACATCATCGTATTTCCTGAAACCAGCGCAAATTCAGGGATGGTGTAGTCAATGGCAATCCAGATGTTGTAGTTCTGGTAATCAAAAGGATCGGAGTATTTGACAAGCGAAACTTTTGCCTGCGGCCACATCTTCAGTAACTCTTTTTCAACATTCTGATACCAGCCGGTTTTGTTGGTGAACTTAAACAAACCCCTGATGGAGGCATCCGATTGCCCTTCTCCGGCAAGGGTGATCCGCCCGGCAAGGGTGCCGTCAGGCTTCAGTTCGGCAATACCGTCAATTTTTATGTAATGGTTTTCAGGAGCAGATATCGGTGATGTGTCAAGGTCGGCGCCCTCGGGAACACCCATCAGGTATTGTTGCTGCTGTTCGGCACTTGACCAGAGTTCACGCACGAAAGGCACCCAGGTGGGATCAAGCAGGTGGTACTTCCCGTCGCGGAGCTTCACTATGGTCACGCAGTGGTTAAACTGGTCGGCCGGAATATAATCAATGCGCGACCCGGCCATGGTCATGGCCGGATAGGACTGGAAGCCGGCCGCACGCAACATGGTGATGAGCATGCCAGCCTTATCCTTGCATACACCGCAACGGTCGGTGAATGTCATGGTTCCTTTGTGAAGCGTAAATCCCTCCCCGCATCCCATGGAAATGCCCGAATAGCGGATTTCATCAGCGCACCAGTGGGTAAGCCGCGAAACTGAATCCATTTCACTGCTGGCGCCTTTAAGGATCTCGGCAACTTTGTCTTTTATCTCTTTATCGGCAATAAAACTGCCAAAATCTTCATTTACGTTATAAAACCAGGTTGACTTCGAATTCCAGTCGCCCGTTGTCGAAACGAGGAGTTTGGGCGCAACATCCACCATCGCCACCATCCGCGGTTCTGCCTTTATAGGGAGGATATCTTTTTTACTGAATGAATAAACGATCTTGTCTTTTTCAAACCAGCAGGAAGACTGTGCTTCCCCATTATAAAACTGGTATTGCAGGGGCTTGTCTTTCGGGACACTCACCCTGTAAACTTTGCTCTTTATGGGATACCCGCTGAAAAATTCAACGATGTCGTAGAACTGTCCCTTCATGGGGGGAATATACTTATCGTCATCTCCCGCCGCCAGCAATGCATAGGTAAATCCCTTGCGGAACATCGTAACCTCCACGGCATCTCCGGACTCCAGGTGGCCGATTTCAAGCATCTTCTCCCGGGCGCCCCAGTAAATTGCACGTGCCGGGGCCGGGTAATCCAGGGTTTTCTGAACATTGATTTCAACGACCCGCCCGTCGCTCTTGTATACCACGGCTTTTTTTATCTCCACAAAGGCCGAAAGCGGGTCATAGCCAAATTTCACCACACCAAGATCATTGGCACCATGGCTGTTCAGGACCTTTGTGAGCGTATGGTTCAAGACATAGGTAAGTCCGGTTTCCTGCATATCAACGGATGTGCTGTCAAAGATGATCAGCTGATCGTGTCCCGGATATGCAGTGGCATCCCCGGCTTTTTTTACCAGGTCGCTGGTTGACTGGGCATAAAAACTGTTGATGAAAATAAATTGCACCAGCAGTAACAGGCTGTATTTCATATTTTTCAAATTAGCATTTAGTATTTGTATCCTGTTCATAGGAAACGGTACCAACGTTAAGGAAGACGGTAAAAATCAGTGATATCAAGAAAGGTTTGATGAAGCGCGGCTTTCCCTTTAAACTGAACAGGTTTAACCTGCACCTCAACGTGTTTCATTTGCTGGCCGGGTGGGACAATCCGGATACGGGTTTTTTCCGACGATTCATTACCGGTAAGGCTTTCTGATAACAGGGCGAGTAATTTCTGCTGGTCCTCCGCGTGCACCAGGCTAACGATCCCTGTATAAGGCATGGACAGGAACTCTTCAAGCGCGTAACCAAATAATTCTGCCGTCCTGTTGTTGGCAAAAACAAATTTCTCATCCTGTATGATCGTCAAACCCATCATTGAATTGTTGACAATGGTCTGATACATGGCCATCAGTTCCTTGTTTTCCTGGGATCTCTTCTCCAGCAATGCCTCAAGATCTTTCTGGTAAAGTGTATTTTCAATTTCAAGGTTGCGCTGGTAAGAGGCAATTTCAATGGTCATCTTGGTCTGCTCCATGTCAATCGGCTTGAGCAGGTATCCGAACGGCTTTATTTTGAACGACCTCTCATAGATCTCCTTGGAACTCTGTCCGGTAAGAAAAATAATGGCACAGTTAAACTGGTCATTGATGAGTTTGGCCGTTTCAATGCCATCCATCTCCCCGCGCAGGTGAATATCCATCAACACGATTTCAGGCTCCCTGCCCTGCCTTGAGAGTTCGGCGATCTCTTCAAGGCATGACTCTCCGCGGATGGAAGAACCTGAAATTTCATAACCGAACTGCTGCAACTGCGATTTCAGGCTTGCAGAAATCAACAGCTCATCCTCTACGATATAAATACTGATCGGGGGCATATCACTTTACGGTTTTGAACTGATCATTTTAAGCAGGTTTATCTCCTGCTCATCCAGCAGGCGCCATGTTCCGCGCGGGAGGTTCTTTTTGGTCAGCCCGGCATAATAAACACGGTCAAGTTTTAACACCTTATAGTCAAAATGCTCGAAAATGCGCCTTACAATCCGGTTTTGCCCCGAATGCAGTTCAATACCAATCTGTTTTTTATCCTTTCCGTCGCCAATGTATTCGATGCTGTCAACCTTGATAAACTCCTCTTCCAGCTTAAATCCTTCGGTAATTTTAAGGAAGTCAACCCTGGTGAGGTTTTTCTCAATTTCAACATGATAGATCTTCTTGATCCCGTACCGCGGATGGGTAAGTTTTTTGGCAATGTTACCGTCGTTGGTAAAAAGCAGCAGGCCTGTTGTGTTCCGGTCGAGCCGGCCAACAGGATAAATGCGTTCCTTGCATGCACCGGCAACAAGTGCCATCACCGTTTTCCGTTTCTCAGGATCATCAACCGTGGTAATATAACCTTTGGGCTTATTCAGCAAAACATATCTTGGCTTCTCGCGGTTGATGGTCTGATCGCCGTATTGGACTTTATCACCCGGTCCGACTTTAATACCCAGTTGTGTTACAATCTCCCCGTTCACGGAAACCGCGCCCGCTTCAATCATTCTGTCCGCTTCGCGGCGCGAACAAATGCCTGAATTGGCAATATATTTATTCAGCCGCAAGAGATCAGGGTTGTCATTTTTTTCCCCTTTCCGCACAACTTTTTTGGGTTTTACCTCCCTGTCGGGAAGTGAAGACCTGTCAAGTTTATACGTTCTCTCAGGCCTGCCTGTCCTTCCGGGTTTCACAGAACGCTCAAACTTCTCTGTTCTTTCTGGCCGGCTGCTCCTTTCAAATTTTTCGGGACTGTCGGGCCTCCCGGGTTTCACAAATTTCCCGGGCCTTTCAGGTCTGTCTGATCTTTCAGATCTTTCCGGCCTGCCTGACCTTTCAGTTCTTTCAGTTCTTTCCGGCCTGCCGGTTCGTTCAGTTTTCTCGGGTCTCAGGGGCCTGGCAGGTCTTTCTGTTTTTTCATACTTCTCCGGCCTGCCGGTTCGTTCAGTTTTTTCTGGCCTCAGCGGCCTGGCAGGTCTTTCAGACCTTTCATACTTCTCAGGTTTGCCGGCTCTTTCCGGTTTATCATGACGTTCCGTACTTGTTGATTTACCCGGTCTGAACGTGCGTTTCGGTTCAGCATCTGCATCAGGTTTGCTGGTTCTTTTCCTTACCGGCGACCTTTCAGCTTCTCCGTCACGCCTGGGCCTTGCTGACCTTACAGGTTTTTCAGTCTTGTCTGACCTGCCCGGTTTTCCCGGTCTGGATGGTCTTTCTGTCTTCATTTATTCCTCCTCTTTTTCATATGCGGGTTTGATTTTCACGCCGTCGTAACGGGTTTCAACGCCCTGTTTGTATGTGATGACCATGAACAGTGTGCCGTCAAAGTTATATTTGTACCAGTCTCCCTCTTTTCTGCCATTCACATAACTTCCTTCATCTTTTACCTTACCGTTTTCCCAGTAATAAATATGTTTTCCATTGGGGTTGTCGTCAATAAAACTACCCTTGAAATAGCAGATGCTATCTGTTTTTGTTTCGGTGCGGTCCAGGTAAAAATTATACCACATGCCGCTTCTCTGCCCGTCGCGGTAGGTGCCCCGGATAAAATTGTCGCCGGTAAGTTCAAACCACGGTCCGTCTTCATTGCCGTTCACAAATTCACCCTCCTCAATCACTTTGCCGGTTTCATCATATTCGGCTGATACACCATCCCTGAGTCCGTTCCGGTAATTCTCCTCTTTCAGCAGCTGGCCGTTGTCAAAATACCATTTCCAGGTGCCCTCATACTTACCCTGCTTTCCGAATCTTCCGGTTTGCTCAATTTTTCCATTCTGGTGATAGTATTTCCATTCACCGGTTTGAATTCCGTTGACATAATTACCTTCTGCTTTCAATGAACCGCCGGCATAAAAATCTTTCCAGGGGCCGTCGCGGTTGCCGTCGTCCTTTACAATTCCCTCTCCTGCGATCACACCGTTTTTGTAAAGGTACGCTTTTTCAACATTACCATCCGCTCCATACTCCCGCCTGACCCCTTCCGGGATGCCGTTACGGAACATGGCACTCACCTTCACCTTGCCATTGGGGTAATACTCATTTTGTATATCAAGTTTCTGGATTTCAGCAGCTTCATTCTGAATCTCATCATCAATAAATTTGTTAATCCTGAGCAGGTCGCCGTTTTCTGCATATTCCTTGAGATAGCCGTTTTTCATCCCATCCCGGTAGGTTACTTCCGCTTTCAGGGTGCCGTTGTCGTAAAAAGTATACCATCGTCCCTGTTTTCTTCCGTTGCCATCTTTCCGGTTGATCCGCTGGCGGTCGACAATAAAACCCCGCTTATACTCCGTGAGGGTGATAATGGTGCCGTCGGACGCATACTCTTTGGCAAATCCCTGTTCAAGACCTTTTACAAACGGAATTTCCTGTTTTAATTTACCATCCGGAAAATAATAGCGGGTAAACCCCTCCTTCACATCATCCCTGAAATTCTCCTTCATCGTTTCCTTATCCAGAAAAGTGGTTTTCATCCCGTTCTTTTTCCCGGCGCGGTAATTTATTTCAACCATCAGTTTTCCATCCGGGTTATAGAATTTCCACAAACTGTCGAGTTCAAAATTTTTCCGGTTGCCCTCTGATTTAACTGTTCCGTTGTCGTTGTATGACTTCCAGTATCCATCCGGTTTTCCGTTCTTCAGTGTTCCCTCACTTGATAATTTGCCATTGGGATAGTAAAATTTGTTGAAACCATCTTTGTGAATCGTATCCTGGGAGAAACAAACAGGCGATGAAAGCAGCAGTACGATCACCATTGCCAGAAATCCCGTTACGGCCTTCCCCATGACGGAAAAAGTGACGTTCATCCGGAACAATTTATTTAACATGTTAACAAACATAATATTCCTTTGATATTATTCCGACAGCTCCAACATCCGCATGATCGGTTTCCTGGCCTGTTGCATCACATTTTCAGATAAAATCAACTCCGGCTGTTCATTGTGCAGGCATGCGTGGAGTTTTTCCATCGTATTCATTTTCATATAGGGGCAATCGTTGCATGAACAGGTTTCATCCGTCGGAACAATGATAAATTCCTTTTTCGGTGACGATTTTTTCATCTGGTGCAGAATTCCGGTCTCTGTGGCAACAATGAACCTGGTTTCTTTGCTTTTTATCGTGTAATTGATCAAAGCTGTTGTAGATCCAATGTAATCAGCAAGTTCAAGAATTACAGCCTTGCATTCGGGATGCGCTATCAGTCTGGCATCAGGATTATCCGCTTTCAGTTTGACAACAGCCTCTGCCTTGATCACATCATGCACTTCGCAACTGCCATTCCATAAAACCATGCTGCGGCCGGTCACTGCGTTGATATATCCTCCAAGATTTTTATCCGGTGCGAAAATTATTTTCTGATCCCTGGGAAATGATTCCACTATTTTCACCGCATTGCTCGATGTACAAATTACATCCGACATCATTTTTATCTCTGCCGAACAGTTGATGTATGAAATCACCACGTGATCCGGATATTTGGCCTTGAATTTTCGGAATTCATCGGGCGGACATGAATCTGCCAGCGAACATCCTGCATCCAGGTCAGGAATCAGCACTTTTTTTCCCGGGTTCAGAATTTTTGCCGTTTCTGCCATGAAATGAACACCCGCAAATACAATGATGTCGGCGCTTGTTTGCAATGCATTTTGCGACAATCCTAAACTGTCACCAACAAAATCCGCAATATCCTGAATTTCAGGTGTTTGATAATAATGTGCCAGAATTACTGCGTTTTTTTCCTTTTTTAATTGTTGAATCCGTTCAATAAGTGATTCCTGTAAACGGGTTTTCATGTTTTTTAATAATAAGAATATATTACTTTATTTTTATGTTTGTTATAACTCCTGTTAATCCGGTTGATTAATAATTCGCCGTTAATTTTGATTATTGATATCTATGGTTTCATCAACATCTTATCAACAGGTTAAATTTTATAATTTACTTAAAAACAGGATATTGTTAAAAAGAG
Source organism: uncultured Bacteroidales bacterium (assembly GCA_903959905.1). GTDB lineage: Bacteria > Bacteroidota > Bacteroidia > Bacteroidales > FEN-979 > CAIVAT01. Next base: position 12,336 of record CAJBYO010000023.1, on the reverse strand, counting down.
TGTGAATTGTTAGTTTCTCTGTTTGTTTAAAAAAAGGTTGAAATGAACGGTTTCAGATTGTTGATATTTGATGAAAAATCAGGTGTTGTTGCGGTTGTTTGTTCCCTTTCAGGTTCAAATGTTGAAAACCTCGGGGAGTTATTAATATTTTGACACAAAATTACGCAGTTGTTAACATAAGTTTGTTAAAAATTTAAAAAATTGATACTTAGGAATATATTGGATAATGAAATTTCATTTTACCTATAAATGATTGGTTTATGATTACATTTGTGAAAAAAGTATTAACAATGGTTGATTCTTTCAATCAAATTGCTATCGGGTCGGATCATGCCGGATTTGTTCTTAAAGAACAGATAAAGCACTTTCTTGCATCCTCAGGAATTGGTTTTCAGGATTATGGAACCCATTCTGAAGAATCCATTGATTATCCGGATATAGCACACCCGGTTGCAAAAGCTGTTCAGTCAGGAGAATACAGGTATGGAATTCTGATCTGCGGCAGTGGCAACGGCGTGGCAATTGTAGCCAACAAATATAAGGGAATAAGGGCTGCAATCTGCTGGAATGAAGATATTGTCAGACTTGCCCGCCAGCACAATGATGCAAACGTTCTTGTACTCCCTGCCCGGTTTATTGACACGGCTTCCGGCCTTCAGTTTGTGCAGGTTTTTCTTGCTACCGGATTTGAAGGCGGACGTCATCAGAAAAGAGTGGAAAAAATCACCGAAAACCTGTAACGTACCTATGTTGAATCATATATATCAGAAGTTTCTGGAAGATGCTGAAAAGAATTCATTTGATCCGGAACACCGCAAAAGGCTGAACTACAACATCGGGAAATACGATGATGCGGTAGAGAAAGGAAAAGACCAGTACGGGAACATGGAACTGGCCAAACGCCGTGCGGCCAACATCAAGCATAAAACGATCAACAACCTTGATAAGTATCTTGTTGAATTTGAGAACAACTTCAGCAAGCGCGGCGGAAAAGTAATCTGGGCCACCAATGAGAAGGAGGCACACCGTGAGATCATGCACATCATCAAGCAGGCCAAAGCCCAGGTGATCGTGAAGCAGAAAACCATGGTTTCAGAAGAGGTAGAACTCAATGAACTGTTTGAAAAGAACAAGCGTGAAGTTTACGAAACCGACCTTGGTGAATATATTGTACAGATAGCAGGTGAAAAGCCTTACCACATTGTTACACCTGCCATGCATAAGTCGAAGGAAGATGTTGCCAAACTTTTTCATGAAAAATTCAACATGCCTGCCGACAGCAAACCTGAGCAGATCACACAGTTTGTGCGTGAAAAGCTCAGGGGAGAGTTCATCCGGGCTGATGTGGGTATCACCGGGGGAAATTTCCTGATTGCCGATGTAGGTGCGGTCTCACTCACCGAGAATGAAGGGAACGGGTTGCTGTGCATGGCTTTTCCGAAAATTCATATCGTCATTGTGGGTATAGAAAAGCTGATCCCTTCCATTGAAGACCTTGACCTGTTCCTTCCTTTGCTTGCCCACCATGGTACCGGGCAGCATATTACAGTTTACAACAACATAGTATTCGGGCCGCAATCGGAATTTGAGCCGGATGGTCCTGAAGAGATGTATGTCATTTTACTTGATAACCGCCGGACTGAACTGTTAAAATTCAAGGAGCAGCGCAGGGCCCTTTCCTGCATCCGTTGCGGGGCTTGCCTGAACGGCTGTCCCATATACAAAAGCATTGGCGGATACACATACAAAGCCACTTACTCCGGCCCGATAGGCTCCGTTATTTCACCTCATTACCTGGGGATGAAAGAATACAATCATCTTAGTTTCGCTTCTTCACTTTGCGGTAAATGCACGGAGGTGTGCCCGATCAAGATCCCGCTTCATGAACTGCTGCTTCACAACCGGCATGAAGCCGTATCAAAAAAGTATGTTTCGTACACCTGGCGTGTTATTGTCTCCGGATGGAAAACGGTGATGCTCCACCGGTGGATGATTGATAAACCAAGTTCCGGACTTAAAAACAAGCTCATCAACCGTTTTGGAAGTAAAATGTGGGGGCCGCGCAGAACATTGCCTAAAATAGCGACAAAAAGTTTCCGCGACAGGTGGAAAGAAACCCACACATGAAATAAGCCGTGAAAGTTAAACAGAAGTACGTCGGCTAACCAGTTTGTCAACGGTAAAAAGAAAGCCGGCAGAAAGACTGATAAGCATAATCCAGGAAACATATTTGGAGGCAAAGGCACTCTTCAGCACTGCAAACAAGGTACCCAGGTAAGGAACCAGGTCATGCGCGAAGTAGCTTTTTCCCGGGAGCCAGTTGAAAAGAGGCATATCGGATGTGGCAATGATCACAAAAACGATCAGGGCAACACCGGTATAGGGTATGGCCGACTTAAGCAAGAGGTAAAATGGCTTTTTCACCCCGGCAACTTCGGGTGATTGCCGGATGTTTGCCATCACGCGGTCAACAAAATCATCCGACGGACTGTCGAGGGAACTTTTTTTGATCAGTTCGCTCAGAAAATCGTCTTTTAAAAAATCATCCTTCTCCATCGTGCTGCAAATTTAAATTAATTCAGCTGATTTATCGCCTTCTCCATCATCACGGCGAGTTCATCGTGCAGTTTCTTTCGTATGCGGTGTAACCTGACTTTGACATTAGACATGGAAAGTCCGGTAATGTTACTGATATCTTCAATGGAATTTTCACCTTTGTAAAAAAGGGTTATCAGCAGGTTGTCATCGGGGGATAATCGTTCCATGGCCTTGTCAATCATGGCTTTCTGCATATCAGGATCAATTTCACCCATGCCTGCAACCACCGAATCTTCGGTATAATTATCAATCACATAGTTATCCATCGGCACCACTTCCAGTTTCTTTTTACGCGTTTTTGATATGGATGCATTGTACACGATTCGGTATAACCAGGTTGAAAATTTTGACTTCTTTTCAAACGTATTCAGCGCCTGGAAAGCCTTGAGAAAGCAATCCTGTGCAACCTCCTCGGCATCTTCCCGGCTGTTCAGAATCTTCAATGCAATGGAAAATACAAGGTTTTTATGTTTTGCAACCAGCTGGGCATACGCCGCTGTATCGCCGCCAAGCACCCGGTCAATGTAGTGGTTGTCCTCCTGATATTTCATCCGGATTTTAGACGTTACTTTGTTAAAAGGTTACACGATAAAACACAAAGGTAGCATCTTTTATCCTGAAAAGGGGGTTCCTGCCACCGGAATTTGAACCCCTTATAAATCAATTTTATAAATAATTTTCCGGACATTGACTTATTTTGTAAATTTGTGCGTAATAAACTAAATGATTGATAATTAAATATAAAAAACATGAAAATTTTTACAACCGTTGGTTTACTATGTTTCTTAATGTCAGTAAATCAGTTATTTGCCCAATACAAGGGCGATAATCCAAACCTCGATCAGATTCCGCAATATCTTCGTGAAAGGGCATCAACCGTTACAGATGCACCATTTTCCACGATCGTTACAATAGGGAACTGGGATAATTTCAGCCTGGGCACTGATTTTGCTGAAAACAATATGGCAGAGGATCCCAACCAGCCTGCCCATTATTTCACTGCCTACAATACAAATGCACCTCATCGTACCGACAATGGCATTGACTGGTTCAATCCTACGGTCAGTTTCGGTACAAGTGTTCAGGGCGACCCTATTGTAGCTTACGACAGCATTGGCAACCTGTATTATGAGAACATGTATGGCAATATCACGGGATGTAAAGTGGTGAAATCCATCAACAATGGTGTTTCATGGAGTACAGCTGTCACTGCAATTTCCGGTAATGATAAAAACTGGATGGCGTGCGACCAAACCTCAGGTCCGTATGCCAACTATGTTTATTCAACCATGACAAACAACGGATCCGGTCAGTTTACCAGGAGCATGGATAATGGCGCAACTTTCAATGCAACGTTTAACCCCAACACGCAGTCATTGCCGGGTATGATGGTTGCCGTTGGCGCCGACGGTAATGTTCAGGGAGGTGCAGTTTATGTCGTTACCAACAGTGGAGGTTCATTCAATGCTGTTTATACATTCTATAAGTCAGCCGACGGTGGTGCCACCTTTACCCAAAAGTCTTCACAGCAGTGGGCTAATACGGTAGGTTCACAGGTCGGTGGCAGAAATTCGGTATCCAATATGCGAACCCGTCCTTACCCGATGATTGCCGCAGATAACAGTTACGGACCTACACGGGGAACCTTTTACTGTGTTTATGCTTCAAACGATCCTCCCGGTTCAAACAGCAAGTCAGACGTTTGGTGCCGTGCTTCTACGGATGGCGGAGCTACATGGAGCAGTGCCGTCAGGGTGAACGACGATGTAAACACACAGAATTTCCAGCAATGGCATCCGGCCATCTGGTGCGATAAAGAAACCGGAAAACTGTATGTCATGTGGATGGACACCCGCGATACACCCACCAACGACAGCGCATACATGTATGCTTCCTACTCTGCTGACGGTGGTGCTACATTCGTGGCCAATCAGCGCATTTCAAACAAAAAGATGAAAATAGACTGTCCTACCTGCGGTGGCGGCGGAACTCCACGTTACCAGGGAGACTACAACGGTATTGTTTCCAATAAGAAAGGTTCCATGTTGGGTTGGACTGATTTCAGATCAGGTACCTTTCAAAGCATGACAGGGTATTTCCCTGATTTCGCCATGGCCATTGACCATGCTGTTGACACCTTGTATACATCAGCCGATAACACGACGTTCCAGGTTTCAATACCGGAAGTTAAATTGTATACCGATACTGTTATTCTGTCTGCAAGCCTCTCTCCGGCACCTGCCTCCGGAACGATTACATTTGACTTTCCTTCCGGAACAACTATTACCACTTATCCTTCAACAAAGCCGGTTAAAGTAATTCTTTCCGGAGATGTACCACAGGGAAATTATACCGCATCATTCTTTGCTACCGGGCCCAATGGCACCCCGGCGCATAAGCGCACAGCTGTGATCAAAGTTTTGCCGGGCAACAATTTTATTGCTACTGTTACGGCCACTCCTGCAACTGTTTGCGTAGGACAGAATTCACAGCTTAATGCAACTATACTTGGCGGAACGCCTCCATTTACCTATTCCTGGACTCCGACAGAAGGCCTGAGCAATCCGAACATTATGAACCCGGTTGCCACACCGTCTGCCACAACGACCTACCATGTCCTGGTTTATGATAATTCTTTACTGACCTCCGGCGACAGTGTTACCATTACAGTAAATACACCGCCGGCAGCTCCAGGCCCGATCGCAGGTACGCAGTCATTGTGTGCCGGCGTCACATCTGATTATTCTATCGTGGAAGTAATCGGGGGCACCACCTATTCATGGAGTGTGCAGGGTGATGCAACCATCATCAGCGGCCAGAATACGCCAAATATCACAGTTCAATGGGGAACTCAATCGGGATCAGTTCAGGTTATCACCGGCAATGATTGCGGGAACAACCCTCTTGCCTCTGTATTGCCTGTGGTTGTGAAAGTTCCGCCTGTCGCGCTCAGCCCTGTTACCGGAGCTGATTTATTGTGCAACAATGCTACTACGGTATTCTCAGTAACCGCAACAGGAACATCTGATACCATTACCTGGACAGTACCGGCCGACGCTTCCATCACAGGTGGCCAGGGAACGAATTCAATCAACGTGACCTGGGGTACAACAGCCGGTTCAGTTTCCTGCTATGCCCATAATGAATGCGGTCAGAGCCCGGAAGTTTCAAAGGCTGTTGGCATGAAAACAATTCCTGATCCTGCCGGTGCCATCACCGGAAAAGATACGGTTTGCCAGAGCCAGGTTCCCAACAGTTACAGCGTTCCTGTTATTCCGGGTGCAACCCAGTATGTATGGACATTACCTGTTGGCGTTACAATTGCTTCAGGCCAGGGAACCAACCAGGTTTCACTTTCCATGGGAGCTTCTGCCCAGTCAGGAACCATCAGTGTTCACGGGGTGAATGACTGCGGAAACGGCACAGAAACAGTAAAAGCTGTTGTGGTAAAAAACTGCACGGGTATCTCTGAAAACAGCCTGAATTCAACCGTTCGTATTTTCCCGAATCCTGTAAGCGGCGAACTCACCATTGCCATTTCAGGCAGGGAAAGCACGCTTGACCTTGTGCTCAGCGACATGACCGGAAAAACCCTCTATGCAGAAAAACTTTCGGCCATTGCTGCTGATTATACCAGGAAACTTGATATGTCGGGTTTTGCAAAGGGAGTTTATTTCCTCAGGTTGTCAAGCAATGATCGTGTTTATACAGAAAAAGTGTTTGTAAAATAATCATCAATTGTTATCATACCTGTAACCAGGGAATTGAAGTTGCGTCAAACGGATCGAAAACGGAAAACAAACCCAAAATTAACGGAAATGAATACTGAATTTTTGATCCCGATCGCGTTCTTCGCAATGGTATACGGCGTCGTATATCTGTTTGTGAGGAAAAAAGAACGCCTTGCACTCATTGCAAAGGGTGCAGATGCAACCATCTTTGAATCCTCGAAGCAACCGTCTTCATTGAAATGGGGGCTGCTTTTTGTAGGAATTGGTACAGGAATCCTGCTGGGAAAGGTTCTTGCTGTATATACCACACTTCAGGAAGAACCTGCATTCTTCTCCATGATATGCCTCTTTGGCGGTATCGGGCTGATCATCTATCACATGATCGCCAATAAATACGAAGAAAAGTAAAGCAGGTATTTCAGCAGACAAATTGCTCATCACCAACTCCCCTGGCAAAGCCGTAAGGCCGTCAGGGGAGTTCTTTTTTCAGGAAAGGGAACTTTTCAAGGGCGATATATTCAGGCCCTTCGCGGCGCAGGATGCTTTCAAAAAGTACTGCCTCATGAATGAGTAAAGATGCAGAAGCAATGGTTTTATATTTGTTGATGGCCCGCTGAAAGCAGATTTTATCCCGGAGAAATTTAATTCTTCCCAGTGTAAGGTGGGGAACCAGGTTTTGACGGTCGGGCTCAAAACCGGCGGTCCTGAGGTCTTCATGAATATTCTTCATAAGGTTTGAAAGTGCCGTGTAAGGCTCAATGCCTACCCATACAACCTTTGGTGCGTAGGAGCTTCCGAATATACCCAGTCCTGACAGCTGCATGTTAAAAGGAGTAGCCAGGGAGGCACGTTTTCTCAGGATGTCTGCAATTGCCGGAATCGTCCGCTCTTCGGTCTCGCCAAAGAACTTGAGGGTCACATGGATGTTGCGTTCCTCCACCCATTTGATCTGCTCGTGGCTCAGTTCCTGTTGCAAATCCCGGTAAATTTCAAGGAAATCATCGTCGGGATGAATTTTTAAAGCAGCAAAAAGACGTTTCATATTAAAAAAGTTCTTAATTTCGCATCCGCTTTGGGGGATTAGCTCAGTTGGCTAGAGCGTTAGACTGGCAGTCTAAAGGTCAGGGGTTCGACTCCCCTATTCTCCACCCAATTCGATTGAAAGCCCTGGTTCCATAAGGATTCAGGGCTTTTTGCTTATATTTTTAACAGGTTCCCGGTGCAACAGGATCTCAGCCACTGTTTAGAGCTTGATGATTTTCGCTGTTTCAACCTTGTCGCCTTTGATAACCCGGATAAAATAGATCCCTGCAGGCCTGTCATAAAGAGAAAAGGTGCATTTGCTTTCGCCACTTAACACTTTTTTTGCAACCCGAATGCCCATAGTCCCATACACCTCTGCCGTCATCTTCGATCCGTCATCTCCTTTGGTAATTTCAAGGACAAAGTTTTCTGAAGTTGGATTTGGATATACTTTAAACGTAAGTCCATCCTGAACCTGTCCTGCATCTTCCTCTGTGCCGGAAATGACATTCATATACGGAACATTGCAGAAGGGCCCTGAAGGAGCAATATGGCCCAGCAAATAACCTCCCGGTACTGTCACAGTACCGGGAAGGAAAAGAATTTTCTGTCCGGCAATCATCGTTGCACTGCCCCCGTTTTCAACACTGAAGGAAGTGCCGTTTCCTGCCACTGTAATGACCTGTGCAGCATTATAGCATGCTGTCATACCGTTAACCACCTGGAGTCCGTTCAGGGAATTCAGCAATGGAACAGCATTGACAACGACCGGACCGGCATGAAGTGATTCCAGCAGGTTATACGCAGCTGCTACGGTATAGGAATTCAAGCCGAATGTGACCGGGTTATCGGTATATGATAGTTGATTTGCAGGCAGCGTGACCAGGAATTCGTTATTTCTGTAAATGCTGTATCCGGTCAACCCGGTGGCAACAGATGGCGGATCCCAGTTTAGCGAGGTGGTTTCAGGAACATAGGATGCTGTAAGATTTAAAGGCGGATAAAGGTAATAGGATATAAAAGGGATGCACACCTGTGTACTTAAAACAGCTCCGAAAAGTGATGCGACACAAGCGGTATAGGTCTGACCGTATGTTACAAGGCCCGGTGGAATAGCATAGGTGGTATCGGTCGTGAAACCCAGGAGCACATTGTCAAGGTAGAAATTATAGCCGGAAAGACAGGGATCTGATCCGTTTGCTCCATTGGTAGTGATGATTTTTATGTTGTCAATAGCCCAGGTGTTGATTGATACCGAATTTGTTCCCGAGGCATGGAAACGGATCTTAAAAGCAGGATTATTGGTTACGGAGGATATATCAACAGATTCTGTTACCCAGGGTATGCTACCAAGGAGGTTGTTATAGGTTTTTATAACTGTCCAGGTAGTTCCGTTCCATAGTTCAATATCCATTGTATTCAAATTGTCGGTTGAATAGTTATCAAGGAAAATGTCATACTGAAGCCTCATCTGCGGTGCATGGATTCCTGCGAATGATTTAGTTGTAAGGTATTGGTTGTAATTGGTAAGGCTTGGTGTCCAGTTGAATATCGCGGTTGGAGCGGGATTCCCTGCTGTGCCGGAAATCTGCCAGTTTGTTCCCCCTGAGGTCGCCCATTGGTTTGTAACAAAACTGCCGGATGACCAGCTCTCATTGAGAAGGTAGCTGGTTGTAGTGGTGCTTGTCCAGGAAGCCTGTAGATTTAAGCTGTTCACCAACAGGTTGGCGGGAGGTGTTGCCGGCTTTACCAAAGAGACATTAAAAGAAGAATTTCCGTTAATTGTCACTATTTGTGTATATAGAGGGTAAGAGAACCGCATAGCCCTGAGTGTATAACTGCCATTCCATACATTGGTAAAATTTACACACCCGGTAATATCAGTTGTTTTGCTATAGCTGGTATCAGGATAGGAATTATTGGTCAGTGTTACCAGGGTTCCTGCGATGGGATCTGCCGCACAGCTTAAGGCAACACAAACATCAACATTGGATGTCCAGTTTTTACCTATCACCTTGGAGAATGTTGGAGCAGAATACCGCATTCCGGGAGGGGAATAAATGGCTTTGACCGCCCACCGGTAAGGTCCGGCAGGAAGGATTGGCCATGCATTGTCGGTTGTACTGGTGGAACCACCCGACCAGATTGACGTCCACAGCGCACTGTTGCCTTCCTGCCCCTGCTGCAGGCGGTAAACCTCATAGGCCATGGCTGTGGGCAGATCACCACCTGAAGAGCAGGCATCCAGCAATGGCCCTCCTCCACCCTGCACGCTGGCACGGATCATGAAATTTCCCGGTACAGGGTTCCATGATCCTCCGGTGGAAACGTCGCGGGAATAACTTCTTGCCAGGTTGGTTGTTTCATCAATAGCCAGCCCTGCAGCATGCGGAGGGGTGCCGCCCTGCTTCATGGCAAGATAAAAATCACCTGCATTCAGTGTGATCGGGGAGTTGAAACTGAACCATACCCAGCCGGTACTGTTTGCTGTAACGGTCACGCTGTCAAGGATTGTTCCCGGAATTCCACCCGGCCCGTCGGCTTTGTAAGCCAATATTTTAAATGGGGTTAACGGAAGGAAATTTGGTGGATAATAACCAGTGGATCCAATGTTAATATTGCCTCCGGTTACTTTTACCGGCCATGTCAATGGCGTGAATCTCATGGCATTCAGGTTATTCGCTGACGGCCATACGGAAAAATTATCCTGCACTCCGTCGTCATAAATGAGCTGGTAGGATCCCTGGTGTGGAAGCCAGCTGAGGTTGACAGCAGTCGGTGAAACAGGGTCATCGAGCACGGCTGTGAAGGCGCCTGGCTGAACGGCGGAGGGATACAAAGTAGCATCCTGGGTTACAATGGTGTTGGGAACAAGTGTCACCGTGCCGGTATAATTATCATACCCTGTTTTCCCAATAACGATGGGCTGGACACCGGAAATTGACATCAGTGGGGTAAGATAAGTACCGCCTCCAACTGTCATGGTTGTTATAGCGGAAGCACCGGTTCCAACAGTAACAAATGCACCGGTCAGGGGCAGGCCTGTGGATATATCCGTAACAGTTCCGCCAGCCCTGGGTCCCGGTGACATAAGGATATCGTAGTTCGTTACTGAACCGCCCATGATCGTTTGTGATGTGACTTGTGAAATATACCCTGCTGCTGAGCAGGTTACGTTAACAATACCAGGAGTAATGTTATAAAAAATGTACATACCATTGGCACGGGAGGTGTCCCTTGCCATACCAACCTGTACGACGGCACCAGGTATCGGGGCAAGGGTATTTGCGTCACTGACATATCCTGTCAAAACGCCCGGGGTGATTGGGGGTATGCCAAAACGGATATTCGGGCGTGTTGCGGGAGCACTGTTAACTGAGGTCGTACATTCAGTCTGAAGGTCGGCATAGTGACCGGCAGTCATGCCTGGCATCATTGTGGCAAGTACAGTGGAATTGCTGGTGTAGCTTGTATTTGCGTAACAGATTTCAACAATTACGTTGGAGGTGCCATTCCATGCAAACGGGGTGGCGAGGGTAATATACTGCCAGCCGTTTCCGGGAAGTGAATATGGTGTGGAGTAATATGAGGTGAGGCCGTTTACATACCCGGCCGAAAGGGTTGTGAGGGCAGTGGCACCCAGTTTTAGATTGAAACCGTTCATCACCTGGGTGGAGTTGGTCATCACGTTAAAACCGACAGAAGAAAAGTTTGAAGCAGTAGCCCCGGCTGCTGTCAGTTCGGCTGCGGTATAAAGCATCTGTGTTCTGGCGCCCTTCCAGAAGGTTGGATATGGATAGCTTGATAAGTAAGTTCCTGTTCCGATGGTGACATAAGGAGGTGGCGAAGCGGGACCGGTAACCTGTTCAATGGCCCAACCTGCCGGTGGCGTGGTACCACTTCCCGACTCAAAACTTTCGTTGAGCAGTATGGTTTGTTGTGCAAAACCAACCTGGCCAAGGGTGGCAAAACTGATTGCAACGATCAGTAATAATCGAAGGATACTGGTAAAATTTCTCATGTTTCCAACGTTAAAGAAGACTATATCGGTTGAAAAACGAATTAAAATCACTTTCTAACGCCATGTACCAAACGGATGGCACGAAAGCCATGAATTGTAGTACCGCTTGTCGCCTGTTACCTCCTCACCAAGCCAGGTTGGCTTTTCAAACAGCTCCTCCGGGCTTTCCAGCTCAATTTCTGCCATGAGGAGGCCCTCATTTTCCCCATGAAATTCATCCACTTCCCACACATGTTTACCTGCCGGGATCCGCGTTCTTACTTTTTCAATCCTGTTTGGGGTATATTTTGCCAGCAATTCTTTTGCATCAGCGACAGGGATTTCATATTCAAATTCAGGATGGGAAATCGTGGAGGATTTTCCCTTGATGGTAATGAACCCTTTCTCACCTGCTACCCGAACCCGCACAACTTTCTCATCGTCAATGCTTAAATAACCCTGGATATAGGTTATTCCCGCCGGCCGGGCAAGTTTTGTCCATTCATCCCGCCTGACCAGGAATTTTCTCTCAATCTCAAGGTGGTGCATAAAACCAAAGTATTTTGTTCTAAAAGTACAAATATTTTTCTTTAAGAGGTTCTGTAACTCCTTAGCCGTCCGCATCAGTGTTTTCTAATTCTATTCAATAAAAATCTCAGATCAGGAGAAATGTTAGTCAGGAAACTGCACGAGAATTTTTAGCGCCAATATTGGGTTTATCATTTGTTCTTTTTGTTATGTCAATATTATAGGCTTTCACAAAGAGATTATTCAAATGGATTATAGGTAATGTATGTAAGTAATTGTCAATGTGCCGTTCTAAATAAGCATTGATACAAAAATATTCACTAGTGTCCAATTAATTTTTTTCGACAATCAATACGTAAAGGCAAATTCAAGTTGAGTGTTTTTTTCACCGATATCATCAATAATCTCGGAGGTCAGGAAAAGGTCTCTGATAGGCGTTTTGTCTGTCAGAACTCT
>CAJBYO010000022.1 GCA_903959905.1 uncultured Bacteroidales bacterium | reverse complement strand
TATATGAACTGCTTTTTTTTTCAAACTTAATCAAAAGTATAATTGCACTCATAGTTTTAAAATCCTTCAGGATTTTGTACTCAAGTTATCTATGCTGATGTTCCCAGTTTTATTTGGGAGGGTACTTAGTGGTTAAAAAAAGATCTTTAACACGCTTAATAACAACCCCCTTAAAATGGAAACGAAAAAAAACAACAACTGGTGGTTTTTAGCCGTTAACGGTTGCATATTTATCCTGGTGGGAATATTGCTGCTGTTCTTTACCCGGGAGACGATCCTGACCTTGATCAAATACCTGGGAATCCTGCTGCTTGGCGGGGGCGGCATCATGCTCCTGGCCGGGATCAACAATATCAGGAAAAACACCCCTGCGGCCATGATCCTCTTGGAAGCCATTGCGAGCATCGGCATCGGCCTGGCCCTCATCTTCTTCCCCCAGCCCTCCCTGGCCGTATTGCTTATGCTGATCGGGCTCTGGTCCATCATCATCGGGATCATCCAGCTCGTGCTCATTGTGAATATCAAAGGTGTCCTTGCCAATAAAAACGTGTTGCTTGTGAACGGGCTGCTCACCATCGGGCTGGGTATCCTGCTGCTGTTCAATCCCTTTGAGTGGGCAGTTTTCATGGGTAAAGTCGTAGGAATCTGTGCCGCCCTGTTTGGCGCATTGCTGGTTTATTTTTCGATGGCGGTGAGGAGGATGAAGGGGTGACGAGGGGTAAATGGAGAATGACGAATGACGAATGACGGGGGAACTAATCGTATACCAATGAAAATATCCTGTAAAAAAGTTGGTTTAAGCCTAATATTTCCTTAATATTGTGGGTGATAATTCCAGGTGAGCGATTGCTTTGCCCGGATAATTTAACTGATAAAAACACCCGTAAATATGCCCCCAAAAAGAAAACCTGTTGTATTGGTACACGGATGGAGCGTGCACAACACCTCCACCTATGGCGAATTGCCTGCCCGGCTTGAAGCAGAATCAAATGATGAGATCAGGCTGGATGTGCTGAATATCTGGCTTGGCAAATATGTCAGTTTCCAGGATGAAGTTCAGCTGGATGATATTTCCAGGGCTTTTGAATCAGCACTTCGGAATGAACTGGATGATGCGGCTCTCGGCGAAAAATGTGTTGTTATCACCCATTCAACCGGCGGCCCTGTGATCCGAAACTGGATCTATAAATATTATGTGCAACCAGGCAAACTGGATCAATGCCCGGTGAGCCACCTTATCATGCTTGCACCGGCAAATTTCGGTTCGGCTCTGGCTGTACTGGGAAAAATGCGGCTCTCACGCATCAAGAGCTGGCTTGAAGGAGTGCAACCCGGTAAAGGCGTTCTCGACTGGCTTGAGCTTGGCAGTCCTGAATCATGGGAACTGAATACGAACTGGATGCGTTACTTCAATAAATCGTCAAACAGCCCTTCGTTCTACCCGTTTGTTATCTCCGGCCAATCCATTGACCGCAGTTTTTACGACCATGTGAATTCCTACACCGGTGAGCTCGGATCTGACGGGGTGGTGAGGCTTTCGGGCGCCAACCTGAATGCAAACTATTATAAGTACCGCCAGTCACAGCCCACAACAGAAGCCAGTGAACTTACATTGAGCTCAATTGACAGTGAGCACGTGGAAGCTGTCAGAACAGCCTTCGCCATTGCCGAAGGACGTTCCCATTCGGGCGATACCATGGGGATCCTTAAAAGCATCGGTGAGAGCGCCGACAGCCATCCAACTGTTAAACTGATCCTTGATTGCATCCGGGTAAATTCCGGCCAGGGCTATGCAAATGCCTGCAACGAATTTGATGCACATTCAAAGACAATACATGAAAAGGAACTTGTGGAGGCGGAAGACCGGTTTTTGCTGAATGACCGCTATTTCATCCATGACGAATATGCCATGCTGATTTTCAGGATTAAAGATGAATACGGCCAGCCGATAGGCAACTACGATATCATTTTCACCGGCGGCGATAACGACAGTGAAAACCATATGCCGGAGAATTTTCTTATGGATAAGCAGCGGAATACCAGGGCTTCAGGGTATATGACTTTTTATTTCAACACTGCGGTGATGCTCGGTTCAGCCCCGGTGATGCACAACGGGAATGTCATCCGGAAGGAGCTGCCCGGCGCAAAATCATTTGGTTTCAGGATTGTTCCTTATACTGATAAAGGATTCGTACATTTCCTGCCGGCAGTGCTCAGCGGAACCGCAGAACAACTGGCTAAGTTGATCATCCCGAATCAAACCACGTTGATTGATGTTGAAATGAAACGCATTGTGCATGAAGGGGTGTTTCAGCTAACCACAGACAGGGAAGCCGTGGAGTTTAAGGATGTTGAACCAGGAAAAACACTAACAGATTAATTTCAGATTGGACGATTTACGATTGCAGATTGAATTGTATGATTTACGATGTACGATTGAGTGCTGCTAATCGTACATCTAAAATCTAAAAATTCAATCTGCAATCTAAAATCTTCCAATCTGAAATCTTTATTTTATTAACCTCTAATTCACTTACTATGGGTACACCGGTTATTACGAACAACGACTCCGGGGCTGCTGAGGCAAAAGGAGTAACCCTTATCACTGTTGATGAAGCGAAGGCGCTTGTACGTGCCTACCAGGCGACAGCTGATACCCCCCGGACGCCGGTAAAGGGAATTCTGTTTGACCTGCAGGTCCTTGCCGCGATGAAAGAACTTTTGACCAACCTCTCCGACCTGAAAGGCTTCCGGCATTATTTTGGAAAGGATAAAGCAGGCGGCCTGGTTGCTGTGATTGTCGGCACTGATGAACAAAACCGTGACAGGGTGGATTTTATTTACAAAACAGATGTGCTGCAGGCCCGCGGACTTTGTCCGCCTGTTTGCGATGAGCAGAGTCCGATCATCATTGATTAGGCAAGGGGTTCCACAAAGTACATGTCTATTTCGCCTTTGTGCTTGGCCGCCACCTTGCCGCGGTAAATACAACAGAACCGGTCCTTAACCCGTTCAAATGTTTCACCGCTGATGTTGATTTTATTTGGTTCTCCTGTGTTTTCCATGCGGGAGGCGGTGTTTACTGTGTCGCCCCAGATATCATAGGCGAATTTCTTCAGGCCGACAATACCGGCTACCACAGGCCCTGTATGGATGCCTATGCGAAGTTCAAAAAATGGTTTGCCCTTTTCACTTCTTTCGTCTCTCTGTGCGATCATAAATTCCTGGAGGTCAATAGCAGCCTGAACCACATCATGCGCATGGCTGTCGTTGGCAACAGGAAGCCCCCCGGCACACATGTAACTGTCACCGATGATCTTGATCTTCTCAATATTGTGCCTTGAGATGATGTTGTCAAATTCGCTGTAATAGAAATTGATCTCATTGACAAGTTCTTCGGCGCTCATCCGTTCACTTGCCTGGGTGAAGTTTTTGAAATCGGTAAACATGACCGTAACCTGGTCAAACCGCTTGGCACTGGCCCTGCCTTTTGATTTCAGTTCTTCTGCCGTATCATAGGGAAGAATATTCAGCAGGAGCACATCAGACTGTTTCTTTGCCTCGTCAAGCAGCCCGTTCAGTCTTTTCTGATTCCGGTAGTTCCTGAAGACAAGCAGGGAGACGATGATAAAAAAAACGACGCCCCCGGCCAGCATGTTACTTTCATTCTTCCCCTGCCTTATTTTTTGCCGGTCTCTTTCTGATTCAGCCTCCTGCTTCGCTTGTTGCTGCTTGACATTTTCAGCCATCACCTGGTCTTTTTTCGCATCCGAGCTGATGCTGTCTGAAATGCGGAGCTTGACGGAGGCATAATGCCAGGCGTTCCTGTAATCGCCCAGTTCTGCATATAACCTTTCCAGGTTCCTTGAGGCAACCAGCAGGTAATCATATTTAAACTGTGTTTTTACAGAAATACTGTTTTTATACGCCAGCTTGAATTTTTCAATGGCTTCGGCCTTATGCCCGTGCCGGACCAGGAACTCACCGTACCGGTTATAGAAATTAGACCAGTAAATTGCTTCTTTCCCCGGTTCATAGCGGACAAGCATTTCAGCCTGCCTGAAATAGTAGTGTGCCGAGTCGGGTTTGTTTTCATACTCAGTGAAATATGCCTTGAGCCTGTAATACATCTCCGGGTCGGTAAGGTACAGGTTTGCAAATTCAACCGGGTAATCAACGGCATAAAAACTGAAAAGCATGTTCACCGTATCCGAATCAAGCAGATTCTTGCGGTAAAGCGCAAACTCACCGGCTTTTAAACGGTCGTTGCCAGTCCGGATGGCATAGTCAATAATTTCCCTTACATCTTGTTTGGCCAGCAGTTGTTTTTGCCGCACGGTAATCAGTTGCAGGTTATAACGTGACCACATCAGGGCAAGGGAATCAATCGGTTTGGCCTCACTGATCAGTTTTGCAGCCATGCTGTTGTATCTGACTGCTTCTTCATAGAGCATGGCCTCGGTGTAAAAGGAGGAGAGTTTTGAATAGCATTTTCGGCGCAATTTTAAATCCCCGATCTTCTCTGCCATACTTGTGGACTTCTGATATTCCCTCACGGCCTCAATCTTTTTCTTGAGCCCTTCACGGCTGCTTCCGACATATAAATAACTCTCGGCAATCTTCGCAGGGTCGTTCATGACGGCTGCCAGCCAGCGGGTTTCATAACTCACGGTCAATGCGTCCTCGCTGTTGCCAACGGAAAGAAGCAAGCCGGCGAGATTCCTTTTTGTAAGCCACATCAACGGAACATTGTTGACAGCCTTGCTGATCTGAATGGCTTTCCGGCTGTAATCCATGGCTTTAGGGTAATAGAAATCACTTTCGCCCAGGGTTGATTCAAGGTACTTATTGTAAGCCAGGATCTGCAGGGCAGGGCGGTGGCTCTTTTCGGCAATACGGATGGCAGCATCAGCAATACTGTCTGATATAACCCAGTCTTCCAGGTATTCATTGTAGAAATAGGCAAGCTGCGACAGGCAGGTAACCCGGGTACTGTCATCGGTTGTATTCCTGTATGCAGTCCATAAATTACTTATCGTGTCGGGCAAAGGAGACTGTGCGGAAACTTTGCAAGTGAAAAAAAGGCTGAAGCAAATCCCCAGGAAAAAAAGCCACGTATTGTTTGCCTTGAGATAGCCTTTCATGGTGGAGATGCCTTGCATCAAATTATGACTCTTAACAAATAATTCATTCGTATAAAATGCAAATAAACATAAAATAAACTATATTTACACACACAATCAACTTAATTATCAACCCAAAACCAACCATCATGAAAAACAATTCAATCATGTACGTACTGACCTTTGTTGCCGGGGCGATCATCGGGGCGGCCATTTTCTGGATAAGTTGTAGTTACTGCTGTAAATCAAGCTGCTGTGCGCAAACATGCGGACCGGGGATTGATACTACCGGATTTTCCCGGATTGATGTGGCTACCGCCAGTACCTATTTCCAGAATTATATGGCAGACCCTGTAAAAATTGACACACTCAGGGCTGTTACCATTTCACCGGAACAGTACCAGGCCATGAAAATGATTGAAGAGCTTGACTCAACGGTTCATGGGTTCAGAATCTATATGGGGATGAAAGACAGCCTCACGCCGGTCAGAATCGTTATTGGTACCGGAAGCCCCGAAAGAACAGACAACATCTTTGTCACAACAAGAATAGCATCAAGGCTTTGTCCGCCGGTTTGCGATGTTGCCATACCGTTCGACGGGAAATACTAAGGTAAATCCTCGCTGAATGCCTCATTCCATGATGTCAGCCTGATCAATGAACATCACGGGAATTTTCCCCGCATTAAACATCAGGCGCTCATTCCAGTCAGAAAAATTATATCCGCTCGCATAATCGGGGGCAGGCATGGTCATTGTCATCACAAGCGAGAACCTGTTGGAAGCTGCATAATTGATAACCTGTCCCGAATAGTCATGTGACGAGGCCGCAACGCTTAATGAGCAGGAGATTTTCTTTTCTTTGAAAGTCCTTACCATCTGTGTGGCAACAACGGAAATAGCTGCCGCCCGGTCGGGAATCGTTTCCAATGACTGGTAGAGGTGTACCTCCGGCATGACAACCATGCTTAACTGCATCACCCGGTCAATCAGTTGTGAAGGGTCAACTTCACTGTTCACTGGAAGAAGAATCCGGGGGTATCCTTTCTGAGCCGGTTTTTCCTGAACCACCATCACCGGGCAGGAGCAATCGAGTACCATGCGCAGCGCATAACTGCCGAATATTTGCTGCAAACCCTGTTTGCCGTGGGTTCCCATCACCATGAAGGGTGGTTTCACCTCTGAAACTACTTTGCTGACTGCCTTGAACAGGTTGCCTTCCCGGATCAGGGGGCTGACTTTTACGGAGTATTCCTTTTCAAATAGTGTTTTGTATTCCAGCAGCCGGTTTTGTATAACCTGAAGGGACAGGTTGTCCTTCACTGCTTCATCGCCCCCGGGGGGATTATAAACATGCAACAGGCAAACCGGGCACTGCAGGCTCGAAGCTATATCAATGCCGTGCAGGATGGCATTCTCCGTGACCGGTGTGAAGTCGACCGGAACCAGGACCACCTTTCGGGTTGGGACAGATTTTTTCCCCTTGTTTGCCATGGAATCAATGATGGCGGCACGGGTTTGCGGTATTAATTCTCTTTGCTGCCGCCTGCGCAAAGCACCGGGAGATGAAATTCATTCAGCAGGACAGATTCTTTATAAGCTTTGGCCATGTAATGGAATTCCTCAGATGCGTCGGACATGATGAGAATGGCGTCTGCACCGGTAGTGTGTGCGTAGTTAATGGTCTGACTCGCATAGCCGGCTGAAAAACCTTCCTGTTCCTCTTTGATCCTGATGAGCTGAACGCCACGGGCTTCAAACTTTTTTGTTGTTTCAGTGATATTGGCCAGCATCTGTTTTGACCATTCAAAACCGGGTTTGTGAATGGAATAGAAATGAACTTCCAGTCCGGGATATATAGCGGCAAGCAGGAGCCCTGCATCTGCTGCCAGGCTGAAATTGTCGTGGCCGCCTACCGGGAGAACGATCTTGCGGAAATTTTCCACAAGGGGTGATGCTTCCTGAACAACCATGACAGGAATCTGTATCCTGGAGATCAGTTTCAGGATATCGGCACCGAACACCCGCTGCCTGATACCTTGCAACCCATGCGTTCCGATCAGCATCAGGTCATAATCCTTTTCACAAACGGCCTGGGGGATGGCATCAAAAAGGTTTCCCTCCCTGATCAACACATCGCAGGAAATTCCCTCATTATGCCTGATGCTGTCTGCCTTTGTGTTCAATTTAGTACCGGCATCAGCCAGTTCGTCCCTGGAACTTATGACATGAAACAGTGTAAGGGTTGAGCCTGCTTTCCTCGAAATGACAATGGCCTGGGCAATTGCCTGGTTTGCGGCATCGGTAAAATCTGTGGGGACAATAATCTTATTTTTCATCATTTTGACTGAGAAGTGAACCTGTCTTCAAAAATATAAAAATAAAACCAATTATCACGCTGCATGCATGGGGCCTTTCAAAAGGGGAAGCCAGGTAATCAGGGAATAGCCAGCCAGCTGGCCGCATTACATAATAACCAGTTTGCTCCGGAGTGCATAAATAACCAGGTTGATGACATTTGCCGAATTGGTTTTCTGGAGCAGTTTGTTCCTGTATCCTTCCACGGTGCGCACACTGAGGAACAGTTTATCGGCGATTTCATTGTTTGACAAACCTTTGCACAGCAGCCGCAGCACCTCCATCTCTTTCTCGGTAAAGGTGATCTTTTCAACGGCGTCTATCTGCCTGACCTTTTTAACCAGCAGCCCCATGATCTCTTCCGAATAATACTGCTGTCCGTCGGAAACCCGGTTGATCGCTTTGGCCAGGTCCTGGATGCCTGATGTTTTAAGGATAAAACCGTACACCCCTTTTTCAACCATGGAATAGACGTATTCCTCTTCACCAAACATGCTGATAACGAGGATTTTCAACGACGGGTCATATTTCAGGGCTTTTTCGGTGGCCTCAAGGCCGTCCATTACGGGCATCTGGATGTCCATCAGGACAATATCGGGGGTTACCTTTTTCAGTTTTTCAAGGAATATGGCTCCGTTTTCGGCTTCGCCAACCAGTTCAACATCATCCATTTCTCCAAGAACCCGTTTAAGCCCTTCTCTGAAAATCGCATGGTCCTCAACGATAAAGACTCTTTTTTTTGTTTTCATCAGTTCATGTTTATGTAATGCAAAAACTGTGGAAAGATACATCTAAAAACTGTGTTTTGCAACCATATAGCCATTCTGGTTCATGCGCTGCGTAAAAATACCTGTTCCCTTCTTCGGTTTTTTCGTTGCGGTAAGCGTAAAAAGCGTAATAAAATGAGGTAATTCAACCCTTGATCCGGCCCCCCCGGCCGGTGTAATTTTACATCATCAAACTGAAACAAACAAACCCAAAAAAAAACGCCATGAAAACAACAAAATTATTCTCCGTTCTCAGTCTCGTACTGGTCATTTCAATTGCCTCTTTTGCTTCAGCAGGAACACCTGCAAAAAAATCGGGCGAAGTATCATTAAGCAGGGTGATCAACCACCATGTTAATATTAACCTTACGATTGACAAAAGACTGTGCAATTTCTACCAGGTGGAAATATTAAATGAAAAGGGTGAACTTGTGGCTCCTCCCAAGCCCTATATCGCCGGACAGTCAAAATATGATTTTTACGAACGCGGCCCTGCCAGCGGAATCAGGGTAGCCGCCCTGGTACTTTCCCCGGCATACAGCCATTTCAGCTGCGACACGGAATTGTTTACCAAGCCAGCTGCATTAAAAGGCAATTTTGAAGCCGGCCAGACTTACCGCTACGACCTGTATCCGCAGACGCAGCAGAACAAGGAATAGCAGGAAGCTGTTTCCGGTGCTCAAACCTTCCAGGTTTTTAAAACCTGGAAGGTTTTTCCATTGAAGCCATGTTTCTACGACCTGGAAGGCTTTGCTATATTTCCTTCGTGATTCTGACCTCTGTTTTCCCTTTACGCCGGCTGAACTGAATTTTCGCATCAATGAGATTGGCCCGTTGAATGATATTTCCGAGTCCAAGTCCTCCGGGTTTGATGCTGGCCCCGGATACATCATAGCCCTTTCCGTTGTCGGAATAGGTGATGGTAAGCAAACCCTTTTTATAGCTGAGGTTCAGTGAGGCTGCCGAGGCTCCTGCATGTTTGACAGTATTGTTGATCAGTTCGCAGCAGATCCGGTAAAAGTGCAGTTCCGTTTGTTTGTGAAAGCGCCTGTTTTGAAGGTTGGATTCCATGCTGATTGTAAACACTCCTTCATGCTGCATGGTGTTTATAAAGGAATTCAGGGCCGCTTCCAGTCCGAAATTTTCCAGGAGGCGTGGCATCAGGTTGTTGGCGATGATGCGCATTTTAGCGATCGTTTCCGCCAGCAGAAGGTTGCAGATGCCGAGCATTTCAGCGGATTTTTCCGGGGTTTTTGCATGCTCGAGCAGTCCGAGGTGCAGTTTTATACTCGACAGGATAGGCCCCAGGTCATCGTGAAGGTCGGCCGCAAAACGTTTCCTGTCCTTTTCCCCGGTCTCCATCACACGGCTCAGAACATACTTTTCAAAGTGCTTCCGTTCGGTAATATCAACCAGTATCGTTAGCACGGCATCCTGGCCCATGTATTTTATCCGGCTGTTCCTCAGCAGGAAATTCTTGATCACCACTTTCCGGTTTGCTGTCCTGATCTCAAATTCTTCTTCTTCAACAAAGGATTCGCCTGAGAGGTTTCGTGAAATATCATTGTTCCTGGCATCAGCCGGGTCGGTGAGCAGTTCGGAAATATTTTTACCGATGATACCGTCTTTTGTAAACCCTGTGATGCCCAGGATCAGGTCATTGGCAAAAACCACCTTTCCACTGATATGGATCAGGATCGGGTTGGGGAGCTGGTTGACCAGGGTACTGTAAAGCGCTTCACTTTCGCGCATCGACTCCTCCGCCTGCTTATGACCCGAGATATCCTTCAGGGTATAAACTGTTACAGAATGGTTTTCAACTTTTGCACCGGCTGCCGACACCAGGTATGGGCTGCTGATGCCTTCACTGCTGGTGATCATGATTTCACTGTTGTCGGCAACACCCGGTTTCGCTTTAAACACCCTGCTGATCTCAGGAGGGAAAAAACTGTCAATACTTAGTCCGGCAAGTTCAGCGGCCGGTTTCGCCACCATCTCGCCAAAGGCCCTGTTTGACAGCACAAAACATCCTTTTTTATCCAGTGCAAATACCGGCGCAGGGATGAGATCAAAAATCCCGGGAAGGAATGCAGATTCATTGGTCTCTTTCATTCTACAGTCATTTAATTAACAAAATTAGCTGTGAGAAAGGTACGATTAAAACCGGTTCATGGCAGTCACAGCCTGACTTTTTTGATGAAACCATCCGGCCATGCCAGGTAGTTCCTGCGTAAAAATACGCATGCCGGAGCGTTGATTTACCTGTGAAAATCGGGCATTTCAACGGTTGATTCACCCCTGCCGGCGGATGTAATTTTACAGCATAAAAATATTGATAAACGAACTAAAAAACAAAGTCATGAAAACAACAAAACATTACCTTCTCTTCAGCATCGCCATGATCATTTCAGCTATGAATGTAGTTTGGGCTTCAAACCCCGGCGGAAAAATCACACCGGTTGCCATTGGCCAGGCCATCCGTTACCAGGTAAGCGTTGCTCTTCCTGCAGAAACATCGCTCTGCAACGTATACCAGGTTGAGATCATTGACGGGCGTGGCTACCAGGTTGCTCCTGCAAAGATCTTCACGCCGGGGGTTAGTCTGTATGATTTTTATGAACGCGGACCGGTAACCGGAGTCCGCATAGCCAGGCTTGTTATTGCCCCGTTTGGCAAAGACGGCGATCATTATATCTGCGACCGGGAGTATTTCACCACCCCATCGGTGATGCAAGGCACGTTTGAAAACGGCAAGACTTACAAATTTGAACTGTTCCCGCAAGTGAGCCCCATCAAGTGACCCCTTAAACCCAATATACATTCCGATTCAGGGCCGCTCCGGTAAAACGGAACGGCCTTTTTTGCATTTTTTAGCATGGTACATACAATTGCTGTATTTTTACATTTTAAAATCATAAGCCTGATATACTCTGTTGCGGTTTTTACAATGGAGTGTAAAATGACAACTCAGCATTCATAATTTTTCTTTTATGACGAACAAATTCAGCCTGTTAATATTCTTCAACCTTCTTGTCGCCTTTGGCGTGTGCCAGTCAAATGTGAACAAGCTAAGTTCAAAAATAATGTATACCGCCCCTGATAAAACCGTGTGGAAGACATACAGGGACGAAATAAACCCCAACAAGTCAAAAGGTGTTCTGATCTATCAGCATGTACCCATCACAGATTCCAAAGGACGGACCATTGAGCCGGTGATCGCATTCATTTATGAAAGGCAGAATTCCATTGTTGACCCGGTAAAATATGCCGAGGCAGCCCTTGCCAAGAAGCAATTCAATCCAAAGTACACCAGGCAGGGCGGATATCCGCAATATTCTTCCGACAAACATTCTGCTGTTTATGCCGGTGAATATACCAGGGATGGCATAAAACACAAAGTAGTACTTGGATACATATGCTGCAACTCCATCGGCATTGAAATCGTATGTGATGCCACTGATGAGGTATTCAAAAATGTGGAGGCAGATATGACAGCCTTCCTGCGTTCTGTTAAAGTCAGAGATTAACCTGGCGCAAAGAATTTCCATGCTTCTTAATCATTAAAACATCAACCGCGATGAACACCCTGTTGTCAATTATGTTAATTTTCAGCCTGGGGCCAACTGAGATCCTGCTCCTTTCAGTGGTAACGGGCTTAGTCTATTTTATCCCGTCAATCATTGCACGGAAAAAGGTCAACTTCTCCCGGATCCTCCTGCTGAATATCTTCCTTGGATGGACATTCCTTGGATGGGCCGGTGCCCTGGTATGGGCGATCAGGGACGAAGCCAAGGCATAGGTGAAAAGCTCCGGATAAACCGGATTTGATTTACGATTGGAAGATTTTAGAGTGCAGATTGAATTGTCCGATTGACGACTGACGATTATTAGCGCTATCAATCGTACATCGTAAATCAATCAATTCAATCTGCAATCTAAAATCTTCTATTCGTAAATCCCCTTCCCTTTCCTTTTACGTAAATTTACGTTCATCCCCACGTGCTTTTCCCCATACAATTCAGGCATTTCAGCGCTTGATCCTCCCCCTGGCTGGTTGTAATTTTACATCATCAAATCAATTACAAACCTTAAAAACCAACAGCCATGAAAACAACAAAATTAATGCTCGTTCTCAGTCTCGCACTGATCTTCGCAACAGGTTACAGCAACAGCGGTATTCCTGCAACCACCATCAAAAAGTTTCCGGTTGAAAACAAAGCCAAAATGGTTACCTACCTTGTAAGGGTGGAGAACACCGGTTATCTGCAGTCAACCGGACAGTATATGATCGTGATGACCGACGGGGCCGGCAGCCAGGTTGCTCCCGCGCAGGCCTATCACCATGGGATTACTGATTACAAGTTCACCGAAGGTGGAACGGTTCGCGGCACCAGGGTTGCCCGGATGATCAAAGTTCCCGGAAGACTGAATTCACTGGCCATCCCTCCAACTGTACAATCCGGCGTATTCTACGGCGGCGGCACCTACCTCTTCATCATCAGGCCGACAGCCGCTGAGAATGACGGTGCAGGGAAAAAGGAATAGCTTCCTCCAAATTCCTTTACTTTGCACTCCAAACAACCTCCACCATGAAAAACCTGCTCATCCTTCTATTCACCTTTTCAATCACCGGCACTTTCGCACAGCAGCCGGTGATTGCCGTTTCGGACAAAGGCGCAAACCCCAAAATAATGCCGGTATTATGGCAGCAAACCTCCGCAGAGTACCGGGCATTGTGTTACCAGGCCTTTAACCTGGCGACACTTCGGATCAGTGAAATCCCGTCGAAGGAACTGAAAAAAGGCAACCTTGCTATCGTTACCGACCTGGATGAAACGATCCTTGACAACAGTTGCCGGGAGGCGCAACTGATCATGGACCACCGGGTGCATACCTCCGCGAACTGGAAGGAATGGTCAAAATTATCATCGGCAGGTGCCGTTCCCGGCGCGGTAGAGTTCCTGAACACCTGCAAGGAAAAAGGCATCCAGGTGTTTTATATTTCAAACAGGGATACCGGCGAGGTTGAGTCGACAGTAAAGAACATGGCCAAACTCAATATGCCTTATGCGGATGCTGCCCACATGCTGTTCCTCAGCAATACTTCATCAAAAGAAACGAGGAGGCAGAAAGTTTTGGAGAAATATAAAATAATCATGCTCATGGGCGACAACCTCAATGATTTCACAACGGCATTTGAGAAGAGCACCATCGCAGTAAGAAGGGATGAGGCCGACAAACTCAAAGATGAATGGGGCAGGAAATATATCATATTGCCAAACAGCACTTACGGAGAGTGGGAGAATGCCCTGTTCAACTACCAGCGCAATCTCACACCCGAACAAAAAGACTCCATTCTGTTCCGGATGCTGAAAGGATATAAATAACCCGGTAGCGAGGCCAACCCAGCACCGGAATAGTCAGAGGCTGCTTACCTGAACACAACCTTCAGGTGCTCAATCCTATCTCCGGATTGAACTTCAAGGACATACAGCCCTTTTCCCGTTTCGCCGGTGAACGTACCACTTTTGAAAGTGTATATATGGTTTCCTGCGGTGGCTTTTCCCATTGATTTTTCAAATACTGTCGTTCCTGTGAGGCTGGTGACGGTAATTTTCACATCAGAGGGTTGCTTAAGGCTGACAGCCACATTCAGCAAATCATCACAGGGATTCGGCCAGGCCCGCAGAAGCAGGGCTGTCGGGTCCTCTTGACCGGGAACGGAGATGAGTGTTGAGTCATATCCGCCGGAAAGGCAGATCAGGCCCCCGTTGCGGCCACCAACAACCAGTTCCATGCTGTTATCTCCAACGATGTCGGGGATGGCATCAAGGGCATCCACAGGCGTGCTCCCGGTGAGGGATTTAAGGATGTTGCCGTTGGTGCCGTTCATGAAATAGGTCCGGTTGTCAACGTACAGGGTGCCGATGGCGGCATCATTGTAGCCGTCCCAGGTGATATCGCCCATGTTGGTCACGTTCCACGATTTGTCGGCGAGGGGTTTCTGCCACAGGATTGTCGCATCATACCCGTTGATCATCACCGCGGTGGCACCACTGTGCCCCACAATGAAATCGGGATGGCCGTCTTTATCCACATCGCCCATGTCTTCAAACCGGAGCATGAGCGCATTTGACTGCACAAGGGTGGTTTTATCCCTTGATCCTGTAACGATGTTGTGGAAATACACCTGGCCGGAATAATCGCCTGATGCAAAGTCTTTAATTCCGTCGCCGGTAAAATCATCTATCTGCAGCAGCGCCCAGGTAGAAGAACCTGCCGGGATGTTGGTCCACAAAACAGCGCCGTTGGCCCCGTTGATTCCATATACCCGCGATTGCGACTGGGCTGCATTTGTTGCCCCTGCCACCGCATCGGGTTTGCCGTCGCCGGTGAAATCTTCCACCCCGATCACTGAAAAGACAGCTCCTTCGGTGGGACAGATCCAGATGGGCAAACCGGTCAACCCGTTCAGGCAGAATGCCCGCCGCGGGCCGGTATTGTTGCCATCGTCGCCAGCACATGCCAGCACATCGGGCGTGCCGTCACTGTTGTAGTCATATTTCGTGTCAACCTGGTAAACCCAGCCCCCTGTTCCGAATGCGTGGGTATCGTAGCGCCACAACGGCAGACCGGTTTTTCCGGAAAGGGCTCGTATGGAGCGGTCGCCTCCGGTTGTGCCGATGATTATATCTTCAAAACCGTCACTGTTAATGTCGGGGATTGTAGCAATGGCATTCTGCTGGTAAACATTTCCGGAATAGATCTCCGTAGCCCACATCACATCCGCATCGCCTGAAGAGTTGCCATTGAAGCACCTGACATAATTGTCTTCGGATGCAACCACAACATCATCCACCCCGTCGCCGGTGATATCCTGGATCGGGCGGATCCCTTTCGGACTGTTGTCAAAGCCTGTTGTTATCACGTAGGTCCACAATGGGGTTCCTACCGGGTAAACGGTATCCACCCCGGCCCCCTCCAGGTGTATGATGAACGGATTCTGGCCGGTGGCGTTGGAGGCAATGCTCATTGTTCCTGTATAAGAGTTCCCCGCAGTTGGATGGAACCACAGGCCCAACTCCACGGTTTGCAGGGGAAGCAGGGTGACAGGAAGGATAACCGACGGGTCCACCGTAAACGCAGCATCTGAAGAAGTAAGCCCGGTGATGACCAGGTTCTGGCTGCCGTTGTTGTTTACCGGGAGTTTCCAGCGGGAGTAAGCGCCCTTTCTGCGGTCGCCCCAGTTATGGGTTGTGTCGGTGATATTGATGTGCGGCCCCGCTATCACTGCATTTCCCGTTAGGTGCACGGTAACCGTGGGATGTACCGGGTCGCTTGAATTGATATACGCATCGGTGTTGAGTGCACCGGGAAGAACCGGGGCATAGATGATGGGCAGATTGACAGAATTCCCTGGTGTGATGGTTACCGGGAACGTCATCGTGGTGGAGAGCGGATCCCCGCCTGTAACCCCGAAGCTGTTGAGCACCAGGTTTGCTGTGCCGGTATTCTGCACCTGGCAGTTCCAGGTGGCGGAGGATCCGGTGGTGACTGTGCCGTAGTTGTGGGTGGTGACTGGCACCGTGATCACAGGAGTTCCCGATCCGAGCAGGTCAACCTTGTACAGGGTGCTTCCCGAACTGAGTTCGCCGGCGCAGTACCACAGATAGGTGCCGTCATAAACAACCCCCGAAGGCTTGAGGATCTGCGAGGCATGGCTTTCAAGCACTGTTCCGGTACTGTTTACTTTGTAGAGCATGTTGGCATTGTAATCGGCGATCCACAGATCGCTGCCCTGCATGCAGATGTCCCATGGCTGGTTCGCCGGGGGTGTGAACTGCGACAGCACTGTGCCGGATGAATTAATATGATATACCGTTCCCGGGTCGGGATAGTAAGTGCATACCCAGTAACTGCCATTGTCTTCCGCGATCCCCGACATATAGTGGTTGGGCAGGGTGATGGTGGAGACCTGGGTTCCTGCCAGGGTAAATTCCAATGCCTGGGAGGGTTGTGAGGAATTGGTGGGTTGCTTGATGGTGACCAGGTTGGGACTCTTGTACGTGAGCCCAAAGGCATCATCGAACGGCCCGTTGCACTGGAGGGTGTTTGTTCCGTTGGCAGGGTTGAACCTGAATATCTGGTCTCCGTTTAACCCATAAATACCGAAGTAGATGTAGGTTCCATCATATGCCAGTCCGGATGCTTTTCCGGGGATGGAATAGGAGGCTACAATGGACCAGGATGACGGGGCTGCAGGAAGGTTTGGGCTTTGCCCTTGAACAACTGCGGACCGTAAGACCAGGCCCGTAATCATGATGGTGCACAACAATAATCTAAAGTATAAATGTTTCATTATTCAGTGATTAAAAACGTGTTACTTTTAAAATGATGATGTTGTTCAGGGTGTCGTTGAAATCCGATACCCTTTATATATTTCATACTGACCACATCCCAGGCCCCCGTTCATGAAAGTGGAGGAAATGCTGTCGTTCCACAAACGCAGGCTATAATGATAGGCATAATAATGACCGGTGGAATCAAGATAAACCTCTCTCCCCAGCACAACGAGGGTTGTATCGGTTTTTCCGCGGACGACGCTGATTACCGTGTCTTTTTCGCTGCTGTAGGGATCGCCGCAAGGGGGAAATCCATAGCTGCTGATGTTTTCATGTACCTGGTATTTGCCAACATATTTATCCTCCGGATCTGATTTCTTCGATTCATTTTTATGGCATGACATGCATAAAAAGCAGATCAGGAGACAGGAAAGGAGGGTGCTGTGTTTGATTTTCATGCTTGTTCGTTTTTCCGAAACACTAAACCGGATTAAAAAACTCGCTTTTGTAACCACTTAGGCACATAGGGCACATAGTGGGTTTATGCTTATAAAAGTACGGTTTTTTACCTCTCCACCCACACCACCGAATTCCCTGTGCCAAATTCATTCTCCTCCCAGAGCGTATTTGTCGGATCCTGGATCCATTTGCCGTCGACGATGTATTTGTATGTGTATTTGCCGGGTTTCAGCCAGATGGGGAACAACCAGGTACCCTGATACATATCCATGCGGTAATCCTGCTGGCTCCAGTTGTTGAAACTGCCTGTGACGATGGCGTTCCGTGCATCGGAATGCTGCTCCAGCCGGAAGGTGAAGTTTGGCCTGACCGCCAGGAAAGAGTTGCGTACCTTTTCCACACCGGTCGTAAAAGGGTTTGCCGGATCGGTAACCCACTCGCCGTCGACGATGAACTTATACTCATAGTTGCCGGCAGCGAGTACGTAGGGAATACTCCAGCCTCCTTTTGTCCGGGTCATTGACAGTTCCTCCTTATTCCAGCCATTGAAGTCTCCGCTCACAATGACTTTCTTTGCATTCGGATAGCCTTTCAATGAAAAAAACAGGGTGTCGCCGATGCCTACGAATGAATTAAAATGGCCCATGCCGTCGGGCCGGGTAACTTTGTTTGAAGGGTCTGTAATCCATTCTCCGTCGACGATGAATTTATATGCATGCGTTCCCTCCCTGAGGAACATGGGCAGCACCCAGTTTCCACGGAACCTGATCATCCGAAGCTCCTTCTCGTTCCACTGGTTGAAACTGCCTGCCACCAGCACATTTTTCGCTTTCTCAAAGCCCGTCAGGGCAAACTTGTAATTGTAGCAGAAAAACACATTGTTGTAACCGCCCTGGGTATCATCTTCCCGCGATTTGTTGAATAAATCGTTGACCCATTTTCCGTCAATGATATATTTGTAGGCATATTTCCCGGGTTGCAGGTTCAAGGTGACCAGCCATCCGGAATCGGAGTGTGTCATAGGGGTTTGGGCGGTGCTCCAGTCGTTGAATGATCCGCAGAGCATCACCCGTTTTGCATTTTTATACCCTGGAAGGAAGAACCTAAGTTTACCGGGTGAAAGCTGCACGATGGTGTTGCGGGTAAGCCTGTTGACGCCGTAAGGAAACAGCTCTGTTTCCGCAGTCGTTTCCTTTTTATACTGAATAACCTGGTCATCAAGGAGGAAAATTTTATCTGCTGTGCCGGCCCCGCCGGAAATGTTGCATGGTTCGCCGGTGAGTTCCACCCGGTTGGCGTCAATTTTACGGGCCTTCCAGCCATAGCAACTGTCGGCTGGTATTGGCTTCAACCCCAGGGCGGCTGCCATGAGGGCGCTGTCGATGCTGTAACGCTGCGAAATCTCCCGCTGCTGTTTTGCTGTCCAGCGCTGATCAAGGGTAAATATCAGCTTCCCGTCTTCGTAACGGCATACCTTTTTCGGGTCAAACTGTGCGTGACCGGCGAGTGCAGTGATTGTAAACATCAAAGTCAGAAACCTGACAACCCGGTTTCTCATTTATGCTCCTCCTTGTTAAGGCAGATACCCATCTCTTTTTTGACTAAATTAATACAAATTTTACCTTTCATGAAAAAATCAAACCCCAGCATACCGTCAATGGGATACCCGTATTTCTGTGACATGGCGGCAAGGCTGCAAACGATTGTTTCCATGGGGACCATTTGCCGGCTTCCCATGGAGAAATCATTGATTGTTCCGTATAGCACCTCCCCGCGACCTTCGCCGGCGCCGCTCAGTCCCGACCGCCTGGTGATGGTGACGGTTTCAAGCACCTTATGATGGGAGTCAATGCTCAGTACATTGGATTCGGCGCCTGTATCAAGACAAAAGTCAAGTATTTTACCCCCGATAGCACCTTTTACAAAAATGACATGATGAAATTCATCTATTTTCTGGATGATGTCATATTTAACCTGGGATGAAGCGGATCCAGTGCGGGTTCCTTGTTTGTCAAGGCTGAAGATCTGCAGTTCATTCCTGTTTACGTCAATAACCAATTCAATGTTTTTCAGCAGGTTCATGCCAAAAAGCCCCAGGATTTTTACCCCCCGGCGGTTCTCCAGGTGTCCCAGCGGTATCACATCAGCCGAAACTCTTGTAAAGACCATGTCGCTGATCTCAAGCTTTTTTACAACCATACGGGCTACCGATGATGTGGCACCGGTCACCCCGCCGCCCTCTTCGTCGTCAAAAGTCATGGAACCGCGGAAATAGGTTTTATTCAACACCAGTCCTGATGCTCCGGTATCAAGGATAAAGTTGCCGGTGATATTGTCAACTGTCCCTTCAAGCAGCAGCAACCTGCCGGCACGCTTCAGCGGGATCGTTACACCAATTGTATTTCCCTGCTGATCTGTGATGGAACTGCCCGTGATGGACATGCGTTCGGGCATTGCAGATGGCGTAGCGTGTATGTCGTTTGCCGCAATGTTTTGGCCCGAAATCATTACCAGCGAGACTATTATCCCGCTGAAGAAAGTTAGTATGTGGCCATTGGGATACACGAAAAAAGCAATTTTCTAATAGGATGCAAGGTAGTGAAAAAGGTTACATACTGGCTGGTGCTTTCCCGGATTGCGCAGCAAAAACTTCAATATTGAAGATTCGTTGATCAATATTCAATGTTCATTTGGCTATAATACGGCCATGGAACGCAGATTTCACTGATATGACTGATGCGCACAGATTATTCAACCATGGGTGGAGCCCATGGTTGAAATCGCCACTCGCCACTCACCCGTCACCCGTCACCCGTCACGCGTCACGCGTCACCCGTCACCCGTCACCCGTCACCCGTCACGCGTCACGCGTCACGCGTCACCCGTCACGTCTTTTTCCGTATCTTTGCCGATTATTTTCCAACAGGGACAAAATGAAGGATTTACACGATGGGGTCTCCCGGTGTTTGCTGGTACAGACGAAATTTTCAGCGTACAGTTTCTGGAATTACCAGGAGGTATGCAAGATGGTCGGCAAGAAGTACCCGGCGGCGCCATTGGGATTGCTCACCGTAGCGGCCCTTTTTCCCCAGCACTGGGAGTTTAAGCTGATTGATGAGAATGTAGAGGTGCTCACCGACGATCATCTGCGCTGGGCCGACCTGGTTTGCATCGGTGGTATGCTGCCACAGCAGAACAGCATGCTTGACCTCATCACCCGGGCACATAAACTTGATTCGGTTGTGGTGGTAGGCGGACCCGATCCCACATCACAGCCCGACCTTTACCATGAAGCCGATTTTTTGGTGCTTGGCGAAGGGGAGATTACCATTCCCATGTTTCTGGAGGCACTGAAAAACGGGGCGACAAGTGGAAAATTTGTATCGCCCGACCGGGCCGACATGCTTAACGCCGTAGTGCCTCGCTACGACCTGATCAGGTTTGAGGATTATATCATGATCGGGCTGCAGTTTATCCGGGGATGTCCCTTCAACTGTGAGTTCTGCGATGTTATTGAACTTTACGGCCGCACCCCCAGGTTTAAAACCAATGAACAGGTGATCAGGGAACTGCAGTCGCTGTACGATCTTGGTTACCGTGGCCATATCGACATGGTAGATGACAATTTCATCGGGAACAAAAAAAAGGTCAAGGATCTTCTGCGTGAAATCATTGAATGGACAAAGGCGCGTAAGTACCCGTTCTATTTTACCACGGAAGCGTCTGTAAACCTGGCAGATGATGATGAGCTGCTTCAGCTTATGAAGGATGCCGATTTCCGGTATGTCTTCCTGGGTATTGAAACCCCCGACAGCGAAACCCTTGCACTCAACAATAAAAATCAGAATGTCAACAAATCCATTGAGGATGCGGTGCTCAAGATCATGTCGTACGGCATGGTGAGTAATGGCGGGTATATCCTGGGTTTTGACAGCGACAGGCCACATATTGCCGACCAGATGATCGACTCCATCCAGGATTCGGGCATCTGCATGGCCATGATAGGCTTGCTTTATGCATTGCCGAACACGCAGCTGACACGCCGCCTTGAAACGGAAAAACGGTTGTTTCACTATGCGTCAAAATCAGTGACGGATGGCGACATCGACCAGATGACCAGTGGGTTAAATTTCCTGACACTTACATCAAGGGTTGGGATCCTGAAGAATTATATCCGGATCATTGAAGCCATCTTCAGCCCTTCAAATTATTATAAACGTGTTATCTATACCGGGTTGCATGTAAAAACAGGCTACAAGCACAAGCCTGATTTCAAAACGTGGCTGGTCTATATGCGCTCGTTCCTTCGGGTTTGCAAAAAGGCCGGCTTTTCAAAGGCAACCGGTTTGCATTACTGGAAAATGTTCTTCACCGTGATATTCAGGAATCCCATGGGCATTGAGCCGGCTGTTAACCTGGCAGCGATGTTCATTCACTTTCAGAAGCAGAAAGCATATATCGTTTCGGTTACTGAAAAGATGATCGCCGGGATTGAGAAAACCGGTGAAGCTGCATATAACGAAAAAATGATGGGGAGGACGTGACAGGTGACAGGTGACGCGTGACAGGTGCGTTCACCCGCCACCCGCCACCTGTCACGCGTCACGCGTCACGTTTTTCTTCTAAACTAACCCAAACTATAAACCACTATGTCAGAAATGATCATTGAGCCTATTGAGAAATACGGGCTCAGCAAAGAATCAAGGCCGAAAGTCCTATTCTCAAAAATCGGGATTGTCGGATGCGGCGGGGTAGGACAGGACCTTGCCATTACTGCCTCAAAGCACGGAATTGAAGTTATTTTTCTTGAACTCAATGAGGAGCTGATCCAGCACTCGTTTGATGAGATCCGGAAAGAGCTTGACACCGAAATCAACCACTGGGGACTTACCCCCGGCGAAAAAACAGCCATCCTCTCCAGGATTCACGGAACGCTTGTATTCTCTGATTTTAAGGACTGCGAACTGGTGATTGAAACCATCAAATCCAAGCAGGCACTTTCGTCTGTTGAGATGCGGAAAGAGGTCTTCCTGAAGATTGAAAAAGAGGTGAGCAAGGATTGCATTATTGCTACAAATTCTTCTACATTGGTCGTCACCGAACTGTCTTCCGAGTTACAGCATAAGGACAGGTGCGTCAGCCTTCATATCTCCACCACGGCACCCGGTGCCAGTGTTGTGGAGCTGGCCAAAGGTCTCCATACTTCCGATGCAGCATATGAGAAAGTGATCAAATTTGTCAACCTGCTCGAGAAAATATCCATCCCTGTGATGGAATCTCCCGGTCTCGTCAGTGTGCGCCTTTTCGTTGTATTGCTCAACGAGGCGTGCGAAACACTGATGGAGGGTGTCAGCTCCATGGAAAACATTGACCTGGCCATGCGTTCCTGTTTTAACATGCCGCTTGGGCCGTTTGAGTTTGCCGACAAAGTTGGCCTTGATAAAGTTGTTCGCTGGATGGAGAACCTTAACTGTGAATTCGGATCCTCACGCTATGTTGCTTCACCAATGATCAAGAAACTGGTGAGGGCGAACAGGCTTGGCAGGGTGAGTGGCATCGGTTTTTATCAATATGATGCAAACGGAAACAAAATCATAGATGAAACAAATTAATGAAAAATAAAAAAAATAACCACTAAGGCACGGAGGGCACATAGGAACACTAAGGTTACAGCCAACCGAAAGGCTGTTCTATAAATTCTTAGTGCTCCTTAGTGTTCTCCGTGCCTTAGTGGTAAAAAACTTGAACAACATGAACATACTCGTATTAAACTGTGGCAGCTCCTCGATTAAATTCCAGCTTTACAACATTGTCACACACCGGCTTTATGCAAAAGGAATCGTTGAAAAAGTTGGATTGAAAGGATCATTTTTAAAGCTTGAAAAAGAGAATGGCGACATCGTGAAGCTGGAGGGCGAAGTCATTGACCACCAAACCGGCATTGAATATGTACTCGGTGTACTCACCAGCAAGGAGCACGGATGCATCAGCTCCCTCTCGGAAATCAACGCCGTGGGCCACCGGATGGTGCATGGAGGCGAACGTTTCCAGAACAGCAGCCTCATCACGGAAGAGACCATCAAAGATTTCAAGGCATGCATACCCCTGGCACCCCTCCATAACCCGGCCAACCTGAAAGGGGTGACGGCCATGCAGTTCCTGCTTCCGCAGGTGCCGCAGGTAGCGGTTTTTGACACAGCATTTCACCAGACAATGCCCGCACATGCCTTCATGTATGCTATTCCTTACTCGCTTTACAAGAAATATGGCATACGCCGGTACGGTTTTCACGGAACCAGCCATTACTATGTGGCACGCAGGGCGTGTGAAATCCTTGGTGTAAGCGTGGAGTCAATGAAGATCATAACCTGTCACCTTGGAAACGGAACATCCATGGCGGCCATTAAAAACGGCAAGTCAGTTGATACCTCCATGGGGATGACACCGGTTGAAGGATTGATCATGGGAACCAGGTCGGGCGATATGGACCTCGGCGTGCTTACCTTTGTGATGGAAAAAGAGGAATTGAACAACAGGGTTGCAGATACCCTGGTCAACAAACATAGCGGAATGCTTGGCATAACCGGTGTTTCATCCGATATGCGGGAGATTGAGAAAGCCGCTGAAGCCGGCAATGAAAGGGCCATCCTTGGCCTCGACATGTTCCGTTACAGGGTTAAAAAGTACATCGGGGCCTATGCAGCCGCGCTTGGCGGACTGGATCTGCTCATTTTCACAGGCGGAATCGGGGAAAACGACCCGGCAACACGCGAATTGTGCTGTGCTGAGCTCGAATACATGGGGATTGAGTTTGACAAACAGGCAAATGCCGGCCTTCGAAGCAAAGAAGCAGTATTGAGTACACCTGGTTCGCGGGTGAAGGTGATGACGGTCCCAACCAATGAGGAGCTGGTTATCGCTGAACATACTTACCGGATTGTATCGGAGATGTCGTGAGAAAGAAACAATTGACGAATGGACAATTGACGATTGACATGTAAAAAGTCATCAGGATGAAAAAAATACTATTTCTTGCAAGCTTTTTGTTGTTCGTTCAATTCTCCTCCTTCTCCCAGGGCAGCTGGCAGCGGATAAACGTTCCTACCGTTCAGTACCTGAAATCTGTTTGTTTTGTTGATAGTCTTTATGGATGGATTGCCGGTGATTCCGGAATCATTTTGCACACCACGAATGGAGGAATAACCTGGACTGCACAGGACACGCATGCCACCCATCCTGTGGAGGATGTCTTTTTTCTGAACCGCAACGAAGGTTGGGCCTCAACAGTGAATTTCACAACGCCCCCGTTCGGTACCATCCTGCTTAAGACAGCGAATGGCGGTGCCAGCTGGGCCACCCAGCTGTACCCAACGGAAAACATTTTTATCACCTGCATCCTTTACCGCGATTCACAGAACGGATGGATGGGCGGTACACCCCATGCCCTGGTGAAGACCACCGATGGAGGGGTTACCTGGACCCAGGCGGCTATTGATACAAGTACCCTTGCCTTTTTCCCCGTGCTCAGCATTCAGTTTTACAACAGTCAGTATGGGTACGCCAGTGGCGGGATGTTTGATATTGCCGGGGTGGTATGGCGTACCTCCAACGGCGGAGACAAGTGGTATGCCATTGATCCGTCGCAGGCTCCGGCCGACGAGGTTCACGGACTGCATATTTTTGACTCCATCCATGTGATGGGGGCGGGCGGTGATCCTGATTTCGGTTATGGGGTTGGCATGATCCGTACTTCCGACGGCGGAGTCAACTGGATGTATGATGAACTGAGCATCCAGGGCAATGCATACGACCTGGATTTCCGGAATGATTCGGAGGTATGGGCCCCGCTTGGCCCAAGGCGGCTCATGATTTACAGCCTTGATGGCGGAGTAACCTGGGACCAGGTGACCCCCCCGGATAATGCAGCAATTTACGATGTTACTTTTCCCGACGACAGGCATGGATTTGCAGTGGGAAGAGACGGGGTCGTCCTTAAATATATACCACCGGTCATTCCGTCGGTTGACCCTGTCAATTCAGCGTCAAATGGCTATAAGTTGTCGCAGAATATTCCCAACCCGGCATCCTCATG
Organism: uncultured Bacteroidales bacterium; assembly: GCA_903959905.1. GTDB lineage: Bacteria > Bacteroidota > Bacteroidia > Bacteroidales > FEN-979 > CAIVAT01. The sequence goes on along the minus strand of CAJBYO010000022.1, from coordinate 5,125 downwards.
TACAAAAATCAAAGTCACTGTACCTTCCCGTGGAGGATTACCGGATCAGGCTGTTACGGCCCCTGCAGGAGTACTTCAGCTTAAGGTTTTCAACATCTACGGCCAGGAAGTTGCCAGTCTCATCAACAAACCCCTGCCACCCGGGGAACATGAAACAGCGTTCAATGCAGCACAACTGACGCAAGGAATGTACTTCTATGTTCTTCAGTTAAGCAGAGGCGGGAACACCATAATGGTTGACGGACCAAAGAAGATGAATGTTCTAAGTGGGCGGTAATTTACGAATGGACGATTTTAGAGTGCAGATTGAATTGCATGATTGACGATGTACGATTATCAGCGCTATCAATCGTCATTCGTAAATTTGACAATTCAATCTGCACTCTAAAATCGTCCATTCGTAAATCCTAAAAGCTGTATCCTAAATTCAGCGAAACGTACCAGTCCCTCGGCGCCCCGGCTTCGTAGAACCGCTTTGTGGCCGAATTGGTATTGGTAAACCCGACGTAGATCTCATTGAAGATGTTGTTTACCCCGCCGGAGGCCATCAAATTGAATTTACCGAATCTCAGGTCAATGCCCACCAGCCCGTTGAGCAGGTTGTAGGCCTTTGTTTTATCTGTGTTCTGATCATCCACCCACATGCCGCTGATGCCCTGGTAGCTTGATTTTGCATAGGCTGTCACCTGCTTTCCCAGGTGCAGGGAATAAGAAAGCGATATATACACATTGTTTTGCGGGATGCTTGGCACGATGTTGCCTGAAAAATCACGGTTCGTTTCAACCAGGGTGCCGGTTGAGTCGGCAGCTATGCTCAGTGCGTTGTAAGAGAGATAGTCAAAGTGCGACCAGGTATACGTGGCTCCCAGTTTCAAACCGGGGATGATCTCCAGCTGTGCGCCGAATTCAACGCCAAAACGGTTGGTTTTAGCGGCATTACGGTAGTATACATCACCCAGTACTTCATAGGGAACTATTTCATTGCTGATACGGATGTTGAAAAGGGTAAGTTCATAGGTTAAGCGTTTCATAAAGTTGCGTTCCCATCGGAACAGGTTGCCTTTGATCCCGGCCTCAAAATTCTGAGACTCCTGCGGACTCAGGTCGTGGTTGAAAAGATATTCATATTCAGCGCTGCCCAGTTCATTCACTGCCGGCGCGTCAAAACTCCATCCGAATGAGGTGTAGAGGGCTGTGAGTGGCGTCAGTTTGTAGTTGAGGGCAATTTTTGGCGTGAAGGCACTGAAAGGCCGTTCGTCGGACCGCGACGGCAGTGTCTCTTCCGACTGTTTGTACACCACATGATCATACCGCCCGGTGAGCAGCACGAACATTTTTTCTTTCAGGATTTCAAAATTGTCGGAAATGTAAAACCCTGCGTTGATGATATCTTCGCTTTCAAGCTGCTCAAGCTGGTCTCCTTTCGTTCCTTTGATATTTTGGTAATACTCGGTTCTCGCAGGTTGAGTGAACAGGTCGCCGCCAATTGAAAACTCATTGTGCCGCGTGCCGACCAATGATTTGTTGACATATTTTACACTGATACCGAGTCCGTACCTGTTGATGATCCGGTAATCCTGGGCAGTACGTTCAAAAAACTTGATGGTGCCGTAGGTTGTCACCTCTATCTCATTGTTGAGGTTTCCCCCGAAAATGGCGTCATACCTTATGCCCAGCCTTCCTTTGGTGCTTATGCGCTTTTCATCGCGGCTCACCGACTTCGGATCAGCCTGCCAGGGATCCTGTTCAAATTCCGCCCTGGTGAGCGACCCGGGCAGTTTTATGGCCCCGTCAACAAAATATCCTAAAACCGACAGTTTCGTATGCGGGGTGGGCGTTGTTTCCATCACCATGTTGAGGATGTGCCAGTATTCATTGTTATGCTGGCGGTAACCGTCGTAATTAACGTAGCTGTATGTGGTGAGAAGCCTGTAGTTTCCAGACTTCACCGCGGCCTTGAAGCCGTTTTTATGCAAGCCGAAAGATCCGAACTGGTTGAACTGAACCACCGATGAACGGTCGAAGTTCATGTCGTTGATAAAGTTGGCAACTCCGCCCGGGGCGTTTGTATAAAGTGAGGATGCATTGCCCCTGACGATTTCAATCTTCCCGATGGAGTTGAAATCAAGTGCTTCAAGGCGTGTCTGACCGTCGGGTTCAGATTCGGGGATGTCGTCAAGCAGGATTCTGATACCTCTTACACCCGAATTTGACCTGCTTCCAAATCCCCGGATGGAAAACCTCACATCGTGATCGCCGTATCGCGACTGGAGGAACAACCCCGGAACAGATGAAAGCATGTCGCTGGAGCCGATCTTGCGGTCATATTTGTATGTACTGTAATTGATGCGTACAACAGGATAGGGGATGTCAATAATACGTTGCTTGACCCGGGTGGCGGTAATAACCACTTCATCGAGGTCGCGCGACCCGGAGTCGGCAGAAATATTTGTTGTATCGCAACGAACAACTCCCTTGGCACAGGCAGTTTTGTGTTCAGCGAAAATGAATGCAATAAGAAGCAATGCCAGCAGGGGTTTCATCGTCTTTTGTAATGCCGGGGGGAGGAGTGTCATGATTTACAAGTATAATGATCTGTTTTTATCTTCTGCAGGCTGATTTATTGCCGGTGCCGGGTGACGGTATAAAATTAGTGATTATCAGGGAATAGTGGGCGTTAATGATGTAAAAATTGAAAATTAACCACTTAGGCACTGAGATCACTAAGAAGCACTTAGAAAAAAATTAGTGATTAATGGAAACCCTTAGTGGTCCTCAGTGCCCTTAGTGCCTCCGTGGTAAAAAGAAGCATAGTTTTCTCCCACTTCTGATTTTATTTATCACACCCTTCATGATTGACGCACATGAATAAATAAACCGGAAATTGACTGAACTTTTATATTTTCGTACAATGATCATCCGGTCTGCCCGGCTATTAATCCGGAACTGCGACACTTGTGAAAATGGTAAAAAAAGAGAAAAGCACGAACCTAAAGAAATCAGCTGTCGCCGGCACTCAAGGCGGAGCTGACACGAAAAAATACTGGTGGCTGACCGCCATTCTGTGCATTACTTTCATTGTTTTCATTCCTGCATGGCGAAGTGAGTTCATTACCTTTGACGACCTTCAGTATGTTGTAGAAAATCCGTATGTTAAAGGGTTGACTGCCGAAAATATCAAGGTGATCTTCACCAAAGATGCCAATGACCTGGGTAATTATCACCCGGTCACCCTGCTTACCTATGCAGTGAATTACACATTTTCGGAACTGGATCCGGCCCCGTATCACCTGGTGAATATTTTGATTCACCTGTTCAACACTTTCCTGGTATTTCAGCTGTCATTGCTGCTGTTTACACGGATCGGGGCGGGGAACAAAGTAATTGTAAGTTCCATGGTTGCGCTGCTGTTCGGCATACACCCGTTGCACGTTGAATCAGTTGCCTGGGTATCGGGCAGGAAGGACCTGCTTTATACCTGCTTTTACCTGCTCTCCCTGGTTTCCTACATCCGTTACCTGGATAAAAAAACAGCGGGGAGTTACCTTTTATCCCTGTTGTTTTTTCTGCTTTCGCTCATGTCTAAAGGGATGGCAGTCACGCTTGCCGCCACCGTCGTTGCCATTGACTATCTTTTGAAAAGGGATCTGTTTGAAAAAAAGGTCATTCTTGAAAAAGTCCCCTTCTTTTTACTTTCCCTGCTGTTCGGCTTTATCGCCATCTTTGTGCAGCAGGCCCAGGGAGCTACGGAGATCATCAAATTTGCATTTACCGATCGTATCGTTTTTGCCGCCTTCGGATTTACACAGTACCTTATCAAGCTTCTGGTTCCTTATACACTCTGCGGATACTACCCCTATCCCGACCTGAAAGTTGCGGCTATTCCTGCATCATATTACTTTTCACTTATTCCTGCATTGCTCGGGATCGCTGTCCTTGTTTATTTCTGGCTTATCCGGCCCAACCGGAAAATTGTTTTCGGGATGGTTTTTTTCATCCTGAACATCCTGCTTGTGCTTCAGCTTTTCCCCGTTGGGAGTGCAGTGATGGCCGATCGTTACACCTATCTTTCCTCTTTCGGGTTCTTTTTCCTGGTCGCCCTTGGCTGCGGTGTCCTCCTGGAGAAACAGTATGTGGCACGGAGCGTTGTTTCAGGCGTTTTCATTGTATATACAGGAGCGCTCGCGGTAATTTCCTGGCAACGGTGTGCAGTTTGGCACGACAGTTACAGTTTCTGGACCGACATCGCCACAAAATACCCGCACTTTTACCCGGCCATCAACAACCTCGGCGAATTTTACGAAAAGGATGGCAGGACCCAGGAGGCTTTCCAGCAGTTTTCAAACTCCATCAAGGCGAACCCTGATAACCCGAATGCCTGGTTCCACCGGGGAAGCATCTATGGGAAATCGGGACAGAGCAAGGAGGCCATTGCCGACTTCAGCCAGGCAATCAGGTATTCTCCCGGTTTCACCCAGGCTTATGTCAACCGGGCCATCGCAAAGGCCATGATACAGGACTACCAGGGGGCCCTGTCTGACCTTGATACGGTGATCAGCAAGGAAAAAAATGAGGGGGCCTATTTTAACCGGGGAATCCTGCAGAACCAGATGAAGAACTACTCCCGGGCAGCTTCCGATTTTCAGGAAGCAATCCGGATCAATCCTTCGTGCACCAAGTGTTTTTATTCGCTGGGACTTGCTCACTTTTATGCCGGGAAATACAACGAGGGTGCCACAGCATTTACAGATTGCCTGAAGCTTGACCCGGGTGTTGGAAACGCTTATTACTACCGTGCTTTATGCAATATTGAGGGGGGCAAGCCCGACAGCTGCTGTGCCGACCTTCAGCGTGCCGTCAAATCCGGAATAAAGGATGCACAACCATACCTGGATAAATATTGCCGGCAGGGTAATTGAGGAGTGTGTGTCAGGTTCTCCGCGTCCAGCAAAGGGTTTTCACTGCATTGATTGATTTTCAATAATAATGTGAATCAAGGGTTAAAAATCAAATAAATAAAAGCAGCAGCCAATTTGCCGAATACATGAACAAGAAGACCTTTGGCTGATCGCACTTTACTCGCTCTTTGAAAATCTGTTTTTTCAATCAACCAACTGAACCATCC
>CAJBYO010000021.1 GCA_903959905.1 uncultured Bacteroidales bacterium | reverse complement strand
TAGAGATCATATCTTTTGATGTTGAGTGGAATCTACATCTAAGATACTGATTTCTAAGGTTATATATTTTTTATATTTTCATATTTTATTAACAATCAGACTGTTAACAACTGAGGGTTTTAACCCTTGATTCACATTATTAATATTAATTAACGCTAACTCTCCTCATGTTTTCGTGCCGGAGGCACTAAATATGGGTAGAAAACAGATGTTTCGCGGGGTATTTCGTCCCGTAGGGACGATATAATTATTCGTTTCCTCCCCTTCTGAAGCTTCAGCGGGTGATGATCCGCCCGAGCCCTTCGGTATTGATCTGGATGCTCAGCTTTTTCAGCTGGTGGAATGTGCGCATGAGCTCGTCCTGCTCTTCGCGCGAGGTGGCATCCGCTAACTTCCTTCTTGTTTCGGTCATCTTCCTGTCGAGTTTTCGCGCCTTGAAGGCATGCAGCGCCAGCATGACATGCATTTGCAGCCTTGTCTCTTCAGTTGTGACCATGATGCTGTTCTTGAGCCAGTTTTCGCTCAGTTCATAGGGCGTGAAAACCAGGTTTACGGCCAGGGAGGAAATTTCCTGGTCGGGGTGAGCCAGGAAATGTGTCCGGTCGGGGGTTGCATCATTTTCAATACCCCGGATATATTCATCAAATATAGCTTTGAACAGCGGGTTCTCAAATTCCATCTCATCATGGGTAATGTCATGAACCACGTAATCGGCCACGCCAACCGGCACCTCTTCCTCGTCGCCGGGGTTCAGCCTGATCGGAATCGTTTCATGACCGTATAGCAGCAGCATCCGGATGACCTCTTTTTCCTGGTATTCGGGAGAGTCGAGGTCCATGTCAAGCTGCGGTTCTGCTGTAATGTCTTCCGGCGGAACGGCTTCCAGCTCTCTCTCTGCATCGGGTGAGCTTTTTTTCAGTTTAGCCCGCAGGATCTTGTTCAGTTCGCTCATGAGCACCTGCTCGGAGATGGCCATGAGGTTGGAACACTCCTTCACGTATAGCGAGCGTGAAATTGCATCCGGGATGAGAGAAATGGTGTTGACGATCTCTTTGATCAGTCCGGCCTTTTTAATCGGGTCGTTTTGTGTTTCACCCAGCAGCAGCCTGGTTTTGAAGAGAATGAAATTGACAGAGTTGGCGGCAATGAATGATTCAACTTCACCGGGGTGATGCTTCCGGGCGTATGAATCAGGATCTTCGCCATCGGGAAAAAGGAGGATCTTCACATTCATCCCCTGTTCCACGATCATGTCAATGCCGCGGAAGGATGCCTTGATCCCGGCAGGGTCGCCGTCGTACAAAATGGAGATGTTGGAGGTGTACCGCTGGATCATACGGATCTGGTCGGCCGTGAGTGAGGTTCCCGACGATGCTACGACGTTTTCTATCCCTGCCTGGTACATGGAGATCACATCGGTATAACCCTCCACCAGGAGGCAGCTATCCTTTGAAATGATGGCATTCTTCGCAAAATATATTCCGTAGAGGGTTTTGCTCTTGTTGTAAATCTCCGATTCCGGGGAGTTGACATACTTTGCATGTGATTTATCGCTGCCCAGGATACGGCCGCCGAAGCCGATCACACGGCCTGAAGCACTGTGAATCGGGAACATGACCCTTCCGTGGAACCGGTCATACAACCTGTTCTCCTTTTCGATGGAGATCCCGGTCTTCACCAGGTACTCTTTTTTATAGCCCTGCTGAACGGCGTAAGATGAAAATGCATCCCATTTCTCAGGACTGAAACCAAGCTGGAACTTGAGAACGATATCCTCGCGGAGCCCGCGCTCCCTGAAATAACTCAGCCCGATGGCTTTTCCCTCTTCCGATTCAAGCAACGTTTTTGAGAAATACTGCTGGGCAAAGAGGTTCAGGTTCAGGAGGCTCTCTTTTTCACTTATTTCAAGGAGCTGTTCCGGGGTTTGTTCCTCTTCCTCTACCTCAATGTTGTATTTCCTGGCCAGGTATTTGAGCGCTTCGGGGTAGGTGAAATGCTCGTGTTCCATGATGAAATTGACCGAATTCCCGGCTTTGCCGCAGCCGAAGCACTTGTAAATGCCTTTGGCCGGCGAAACGGTGAAAGAAGGTGTTTTTTCATTGTGGAAAGGGCACAGTCCGATCTGGTTGACGCCACGACGGCGAAGCATGACAAAATCACCAATCACCTCCTCAATGCGGGCGGTCTGGACAATGTTGTCGATGGTATCGTGGTTGATCATGGCGGGGAATAGGAAAAGCGAAATTACGGCTATTTCTCGCAGATTTTTTCTTTCTCGCAGATTTTCGCGGATTAAGGCGCAGATTTTGGCAGAAATAAGAAGCAAATATTTGGGACGATTCAGTTCTTTTACCGGGGGGAAATATAGGGTATGGTGAATAGCTGATTAGAATTATCTTTGTGGTAAATATATTTGCATGGAAATCCTTACCTCCACCGACTGGACCGAATATGAACTGATTGATACAGGCAACCGTGAAAAGCTCGAGCGGTTCGGAAAATACATCCTGATACGCCCTGAACCACAGGCGGTATGGCAGAAATCAATGCCTGAAAGCGAGTGGGAGCGGCTCTCCCATGCCCGATATGTGCGGGTGAAAGGAAAAAAATCAGCGGGCGATGAGTTTGAACGCGGTTCCTGGGTAAGAAAGCCGAAGATGCCGGAACAATGGACCATCGGCTATAAATACAAACAGATGCAGCTGAATTTCCGCCTCGGACTTACGGCATTCGGGCATATCGGCGTATTTCCGGAGCAGGCGATCAACTGGAACTATGTGTATGATATCATAACGCAAAATGCAAAGAGGGGCACAGAGGCTATCCCGTCACCCGTCACGCGTCACCCGTCACCTGTCACGCGTCACCCGTCACGCGTGCTCAACCTCTTCGCCTACACCGGCGGCACCTCTCTCGCCGCCAAAGCAGCCGGGGCGGATGTTGTACATGTTGACTCGGTAAAGCCTGTCATCACCTGGGCCAAAGAGATGATGGTGGCCAGCGGGCTTGACAACATTCGCTGGGTGGTGGAAGATGCCATGAATTTTGTTCGTCGTGAGGTAAAGCGGGGCAGTCTGTACGATGGAATCATCCTTGATCCGCCGGCATACGGCAGAGGTCCTGACGGGGAGAAGTGGATCCTTGAAGATTCCATTGATGAAATAGTTGCCATTTCCAAACAGTTGCTGGTACCTGAAAACGGGTTCTTCGTATTAAGCCTCTATTCCATGGGATTTTCCGCACTGATCCCTGAAAACCTTGCGAAAACGCGCTTTGGAGATGTTCCGGGGATGCAGTCGGGTGAGTTTTATTTTGAAGATAAAGGAAAAAGAAAACTTCCGCTGGGAACGTTTTTAAGGTTTGGTGCTTGAGGGGTCAGATAAACAACTCTGATGCAATTCTGTCTGCAAAAAGTTTCCCCTCATCGGTCAGGAAATAAACCCCGTCGTGTTTTCTCAGCAATCCCTCTAAAACAAATGCATCAGCGCGTGGTTTTATCAATTCGTAATTCGTAATTCGTAATTCGTAAATTTTTCTCTCCAGCTCGCATCCCCACATGGTGCGCAGCGAGGTCATCACATATTCGTTGTACTTCTGCTCCGCAGTCAGGGTCTCTTCTTCAAACAGACGTTCACCGTTTTCAACACCTTCGATATATTTTGACAGGTTTGAGATATTCCACCTTCTGGATGTTCCGTCGTAACTGTGCGCCGACGGACCAAGCCCCAGGTAGGGGATCCCGTTCCAGTAGCTGGTATTGTGAACCGCATGGCGCCCCGGTTTGCAGAAATTGGAAATTTCGTATTGAAGGTAACCGTTTTGCAGCGTTTCAATCATCAGGGTTTTAAACTGATCCACCTGCATTTCGTCGCTGACCGGCGGCATTTTCTGTTTTCCGATCATCCATGCCAGCGGGGTTTTTGCTTCCACCGTGAGCGCGTAAGCAGAAATGTGGGGCACGCCCAGTGAAAAGGCTGTTTCAAGGTTCTTCATCCACCTTTCCGGGGTGGATGTTGGTATGCCATAGATCAGGTCAATGCTGATATTGTCATAGCCGGCCTGCAGAAGCAGGGCCACTGCTTTTTTCGCCTGTTCCGCGGAATGCGAGCGGTTAAGTGAAACAAGGTCTTCATCAAAAAACGACTGGATCCCCAGGCTGAACCGGTTGAACCAGGTTTTTTTCAGCGCGTCAACATAACTTTCTGTAACATCCTCGGGATTGAGCTCCAATGTAATTTCTCTCTGTTCATTTCCTTCCTTAACGGGAGACGGGGATGAGATAAGAAGTTCGAGAATCTCCTGCAATACAGCCGGCTCATAAACACTCGGCGTCCCGCCGCCAAAGTATATTGTGTTTACCGGTTCACCTCCCAAATAAGCACGTGTTAGTTCTATCTCTTTCTTCAAAGCGGCGATAAACGGCACTTTCAGCTTTTCTGAAGCCAGCGAGAAAAAGTTGCAGTAGTGGCATTTACGCCGGCAGAAGGGGATGTGGATGTAAATTCCGGCCAAGAGGTTATTTTTTCAGGATGATGCGGAAGGTAGTGCCTTTGTTCAGCGTGGAGGATTTCACAAAGATCTTACCCGAATGATAATTTTCAACGATCCGCTTGGTGAGGGTGAGTCCGAGGCCCCAGCCACGGGCCTTGCTGGTATACCCGGGCCGGAAAATAGTTTTGAACCTTGACTTGGGGATTCCCTTGCCGGTATCGCCGATATCTATGTGGATATGGTCAACATCATCGCTAATTTCAATGTTTACATGACCGTTTCCCTCCATGGCATCCACGGCATTCTTGCAGATATTTTCAATAACCCACTCAAAAAGATGAAGATTGATGGGAATGATGATTTCGGTGTCAAGTCCGGGTTTCACATCAAATGTAACTTTCGCCGATACCCTTGAACGAATGTACGATACAGTATCATGGATGACCTCCACAATGTTGCGCTTTTCAAGGCGTGCCGCAGAGCCGATCTTTGAAAACCGGTCGGTGATCGTCTCCAGCCGCTGTACATCCTTCTCAATTTCCCGAATGGTTTCCTCGTCCAGTCCTTTCAGCTTTAACAACTCCATCCACGCCACCATGGAAGAAAGCGGAGTGCCCAGCTGATGGGCCGTTTCCTTGGCCATGCCCACCCAAACCTGGTTTTGCTCCGACCTTCGCGCATAACTGAACAGCAGGTATGCAATCAGCAGGAATATGAAAATAACGCCAAACTGAACGATCGGGTAGTATTTGAGCTGTGTCAGCAGGAATGAATCCTGGTAGAAGATATAATGGATCCCGGTATCGGCCAGGTCAATTTTGATGGGCGTATTCTGCGAAGCCATGCTGCGCAGTGTTTTCTCCACCCAGGCCTTGTCCTGCATCTTGTTCTCCGGAATATTTCCATGGGCAAATGGCGCCTTGCCTGTGCTGTCGGTGATAATAACGGGAACAGAAGCGGAATTAAGCACTACCTCAGAAAAGAAGGAGCGTATCAGGTCGTCAAGCACCGTTTTCAGCTTGGCGAACATGTTTGAATCTTTATAGTAAAGGAGGATTTTCGTGTTGTAGATATATTTCACCACGATGGGAGGGTAGACCGAAAATTCTTTCTTCAGGCTCCCTTGAAGAGTTTTTACAGATGCATCAAGATTTGCGTTCCTTGAGGTCATGATCTTGCCCGATTCGTCGGTTACAATGACCGGGATGGTTGTATTTTCCCCGATGATGCTGAGGAAGAAATTCAGGTCTTCATTGGAGGTGGCTGTAAGAATGCGGCGCTGGGCTTCGGCGACGATGGAGACGCGCTTACGTTCCTCAACTTTGAGCTGTTCAAACAGGTTGTTTGTATAATTCACCAGGTCGGCCTTCTGATGGATGGCATCAGCCCAGATCTGCACATTTTTCCGCTCATCCTTCCTGATCTCATTGACGAGGATGTTGGTGTAATAGAGCGATGCAGCTACGATGAGTATGGCAAATGCGAAAAGGAAGAGTTTCCAGCGTCGTTTTTTAAGGTATATATCCACCGGTAAAAATTAAATGCAAAATGTAAAATGTAAAATGCAAAATACGGAAGAAATCATCATGTGGTGATAAGTATCAATGAAAATGAACGATAATCCGGTGATTTTATTTTTAACTGGTTATCAAAGGTATGGGATTTTTATCACGACATTTCATGAATTTACAGAGAATTAATCCCTGATTGCCGAATAAAATACCACGATTGGGCTTTGTTCGTTATCATTGTAAAAAAATAAAGCTATGAAAATAAAAACCTACTTGAACCTCTTTGTGGGAGGTTTGATCATTTCTTCCCTGTTTTTGGGCGGATGTAAACAACAAAAACCCATGCAGGCACGACAGATCCCATTGGAGGATTTTTTTAAAAATCCCGATAAGGCACGTTACCAGATCTCCCCCGACGGAAAATATTTTTCTTACATGGCGCCGGTTGAAAAGCGCATGAATATTTTTGTACAGGAGATCGGGACGGAGCAAGCCATTCAGCTGACCGCAGAAAAAGACCGCGATATTTCCGGCTATTTCTGGAAAAACCCGGGACGCATTGTATTTCTCAAGGATACGGGCGGTGATGAGAATTTTAAACTTTTCGGCGTGAATATTGACGGTTCAAACCTTCAGTGTTTCACCGATTTTCCGAAGGTGAGGACTGAAATATTTGATGACCTGTATGACTTTCCTGATGAAATGATCATCGGCCTGAATAAGCGTAACCCGGAAGTTTTTGATCCTTACCGCCTCAACATTGTTACCGGGAAAATGACCCAGCTGGCCGAAAATCCCGGCAACATCCAGGGATGGATCCTTGACCATGAAGGAAAACTGCGCGCAGCCACCGCCATCGTTGACGGGGTGAACACCCAGTTGCTTTACCGTGAAAAAGAAACCGACAAATTCAGGCCGGTGCTGACGACCAACTTCAAAGAAAGCCTGTCGCCGCTCATGTTCACCTTCGACAACAAAAACCTGTATGCCACCTCCAACCTTGGCCGCGATAAAAGCGCTGTGGTGATCTTTGACATTGCAAACGGCAAGGAGATACAGACACTTTATGAAAACAAGGATTACGATGTGCAGGATGTGACCTGGTCGCGCCTGAAGAAAGCGCTCATCTGTGCCAATTATGAATCGGCCAAACAGGAACGGTACTTCTTTGACGAAGAGGGCAGGCAGCTTTTTGATAAAATCCAGAAAAAACTGGGCAATGCCGTTTTCAATGTCACATCGCTTACCAAAGCCGAGGATAAGTTAATGATCAGAACCTACAGCGACCGTTCCATGGGCGGCTATTATGTTTACGACCGCACGAACGACAGTCTGCAGAAGGTTGCCGAGATTGCACCGTGGCTCAAGGAAGAAGAGCTGGCCGAAATGATCCCCATTGAATATACTGCCCGCGACAGTGTAAAGATCCAGGGCTACCTGACACTTCCGAACGGCTATACCATGGAAACAGCCAAGGATCTTCCGGTTGTGGTAAACCCCCACGGAGGTCCGTGGGCCCGCGACGGCTGGTATTTCAACTCCGAAGTACAGTTCCTGGCCAACCGCGGATATGCCGTACTGCAGATGAATTTCAGGGGATCGACAGGATATGGACGCAATTTCTGGGAGAAATCATTCAAAGAATGGGGAAAGACCATGCAGGATGATATCACCGATGGCACCCGGTGGCTGATCAAAAAGGGTATCGCAGATGCAAAGAAAATCGCTATTTACGGGGGAAGTTACGGCGGCTATGCCACCCTCCAGGGACTGGTTCGCGAGCCCGATCTTTATGCTGCAGGAGTTGATTATGTTGGTGTTTCAAACCTCTTCACCTTTATGAAAACCATTCCTCCCTACTGGAAACCGATGCTCGACATGATGTACGAGATGGTGGGCAACCCGAAAGGCGACAGTGCCCAGTTTGTGGCCACATCCCCGGCATTGAATTCTGACAAGATAAAAACGCCGCTGTTTGTTGCCCAGGGAAAGAACGACCCCCGCGTGAACATTGCCGAGTCAAACCAGATCGTTGACGCCCTGAAAAAGCGCAACATCACAGTAGAATACATGGTCAAAGACAACGAAGGCCACGGATTCCACAACGAAGAAAACAGGTTTGATTTTTACAGGGCTATGGAAAAGTTTTTAGGGCAGCATCTGAAATAGAGCCCCCACTCCGGTTCACAGAAGGGGAGGGGTTATACGTACTTCTCGCCCTTCTCCAGCATTACATCATTCACAAATTGCCTGATCTGCTGCTCGTCTGTTTTTTTACAGACGAGCAGTATGTTTTCTGACTCAACCACAATGTAGTCGTTGAGCCCCTGGAGCACAACTACTTTTTCCTTTGGCATGTTGACAATACAATTCGTTGAATCATACATCATCACGTTTTTCCCGACGATCGTATTGCCCTGGTCATCCCTGGTGCGGTTCTCATAAAGGGAACCCCAGGTTCCAAGGTCGGACCAGCCAAAATCGGCGGCCAGTACATACACATTGGCGGCATTTTCCATTACGCCATAATCAATGGAGATGCTTTTGCAAACGGTATAGGTTGCGGAGATAAATGCTTTTTCATCTTTGGTTCCATATTTGCCGATGCCCTGTTTGAAAAGCTGGTCCACCTCGGGAAGGTGTTTTGCAAAGGCATTCATGATGCTTTTGAGTGACCAGATGAAGATTCCGGCATTCCAGAGGAAATCGCCGCATTTGAGAAAAGTTTCGGCGAGTTCAAGGTTTGGCTTTTCGGTAAACGTTTTTACCTTTTTAATATGTTTTTCGGCGGGGTAAACGGCTTTTTTGCTGTCAACATACTGGATGTATCCGTAACCGGTATCCGGGCGGCTTGGCCGGATGCCCAGGGTGAGCAACCAATCGTTTTCGGTAGCTGCCTGAAGGGCCGATTCAACATTCTGCAGAAAGATATCCTCTTTCAGGATGATATGGTCGGACGGTGCCACCACGATGCGTGCTTCCGGATCGCGCTCCAGGATACAGTAATTGGCATAGGCCACACAGGGGGCCGTGTTACGCCGCGATGGCTCCATCAGGATCTGCTGGGGGCTGATCTCGGGGATCTGAAGCTGAACCAGCTTTTTATAAATTTCATTGGTTACAATGTAGATATTCTCTTTGGGGCAGATCCGTTTAAACCGTTTGTACGTTTGCTGGATCAGTGTTTCGCCCGTTCCCAGGATGTCGATGAATTGTTTTGGATGAGTGGTCCGGCTCATGGGCCAGAACCTTGCGCCGATGCCGCCGGCCATGATCACGCAGTAGTTGTGTTTTGACTTTGCCATTCCGGGAAGGATTAAAATTTATACAAACATAAAGAAAAACCAATACCGATGACTCTATTCTTTAAGGTCTTTTTCAATGGTTGTTTCAATGTACTTGTTTAATGAGATTCCCTTTCTTATTGCTTTTTGATATGCAAGCTGGTGAATATACGGTTTAACTCTCACATTAAAACTTCCCTTGAAGGGTTTTTCAGGTTCAATGTTTTTTTCTTTACAGTATGCAAGGTAATCATCAACAGCTTCTTCAAAGGATTTTCTGAGCTGATGCGCGTTATCTGCCTCAAAACTGATCATGTCATTGATGTGATCAATTTTTCCGTAAAAAACCTCATCTTCTTCTGAAAAGCTGATGGTTCCCAGATATCCCTTATAAGTTAAAGTGTTCATTGGCTAAATCAGTTTGTTTTGTTTAAGTTTCTCAATGATCATTTCAATGATATAGGCTTTCAATTCTTTTTGCGGGTGCGGTTTATGAAACATTATCTTATCGTTGGTGTCAATGTTATGAAACATAACAGCTGATCCACTGCTTCTGCCTCTCATCTCTTCCTGGTAACCAAATCCCTTTAGTAAGCGCACCATCTCAGGATAATTGAAGTCTTTAGGCTTACTAAGCAGTTTTTCAATCAACTTTGTATGTTTGGTCATACAACATCTTTTTTACAAAGATATTCATTTAGTTTGCAACTAAAAAACAGTTACAAATAAAGATTAAGAAAAAGGCTCATTCATTCGCATTTGTTAGGTGGCATGGTTATCCACGGAAATGGTTTTCTTTACCCGGTGATCAGTTCTACCGGTGCCCCGGCACTCACCAGGTAGACCCGGTTGGTCTGCATGCAGATGCAGCGGTACCGGGTCCTTACTTTTTCTTTTTTAGTGAAAACCCTTCTTCCGTGGAGGGAAAAAACAGCATCATAAGGAAGTTCTTCAAGCCGGATGGTATCATCAGGAGGGTCATATTTACCAAGTACTTTCGACAGCTTATGGTCAACGGAAGAGGAGGCTTTGGGGTTTTCAAGGTACCGTATGAGCACAGGTAATATATCACCGGGAAACACACTGTTGTTCAGGTAAGGTTCCATCAGTACCTGGAATTTCTCTTTCCATTCATCGCCATGGGGCAATGGCTTTTTCTTCCGGCGGAGGGTGAACTTTTTGAGCAGGTTGGTATAGTCAAGGTTAACATGATGATGGGCCAGTTCATGCACCAGGGTGATCAGAAAGGCATATTGGTTGAGGTTGCCGTTTACTGTGATGCGGGCGGGGTCGCCAAGGTGGGGAGCCCTGAAATCGCCCGATTTGGAGGTCCGCTGGCGAACAATTTTCAGACTTATGGGGTTTTTGAGGATCTGGTCAACTACATCATCCAAAGCAGCAACAGGAACCCTGGGTCCAAGTACGGATCTAACCTTTTCAGCAAGGGGGCTGGCAGCAGGTTTCGGGGCTGGCGGTTTGGAGTTAAAGAGGGAGAGTTGCACCTTCTGGTTGATATTGTTTAATTCCGGTGATCTACTTAAACGATGGGCAGTCACACCCCTTCGGATGCCCGCCGCTGCGGTGAGAACCGTACCGCTGCGAAGTGCACGAACCCGCGGCCAGCAGCAATATGACTGCCACCACTGAAATAATCACCCGAATCCCCAATGTTTTCATAAAAAAAATTCAAATGTAAAATTACCAATAAATCCAACAGGTCCCACCCGTTTCACCATTTCATCATTTCGCCATTTCACTATTTATCTTCCGTACCTACGGCACGGAAAACCTCCCTGAATTCCGATGGGCTACCGGGATCTGGCTCCTACGGAGCCGGGGAATCGGATTATATTCGTTCACCTGCTTTCCCGTCCGCCCGTCCGCCCGTCCGCCCGTCCACCCGTCCACCCGTCCACCCGTCCGTCCGTCCGCCCGTCCGCCCGTCCGCCCGTCCACCCGTCCACCCGTCCGTCCGTCCACCCGTCCGCCTGTCCGCCTGTCCACCCGTCCACCTGTCCGCCTGTCCACCCGTCCACCCGTCCACCCGTCCACCTGTCCGCCCGTCCGCCCGTCCACCCGCTCCCCAACTTTTTCCCTCCTCTCAAACGCATATTCCCCGAATTTTGGTACTTTAGCAAAAACATTTTATGATCAAGGTTTTTACAACCATCGGGAATTACGTGCTGCTCATGCAGAAGGTATTCAGCCGTCCGCAGAAGGGAAGGATCTTCTGGGACCAGCTGATGAACGAAATCAACTTCCTGGGCCTTGAATCGCTGGGTATCGTTGCCTTCATTTCGGCGTTCATGGGAGCAGTTGTTTCCATCCAGACGGCCTTCAACATTACCAGTCCGCTGATCCCGATGTCGATGGTGGGTTTTACCGTACGCCAGAGTGTCATTCTTGAGTTTTCGCCAACGGTTATCAGCCTGATCCTGGCAGGCAAGGTTGGTTCGCGTATCGCCTCAGAGATAGGAACCATGCGGGTTACAGAACAGATTGATGCCCTGGAGATCATGGGAGTCAATTCGGCCAACTACCTGATTTTCCCAAAAATTATTGCTTCCATCCTCATCAATCCGGTGCTGATCGTTTTCAGCATGTGGATGGGTATTCTCGGCGGATGGATCGCCATGGTGATGACCGGACTGGTTTCCACCAACGACTATGTTCAGGGGATGAGGATCGATTTCCAGGGATACACCATCTTTTATGCCATCACTAAAACCATCTTTTTTGCCTATATCATCTCTTCCGTTTCTGGTTTTTACGGGTATATCACCCAGGGTGGCGCCCTTGAAGTAGGCCAGGCAAGCACCAAAGCCGTGGTCTTCAGCAGTGTGATCATTATTTTGTTCAACCTCGTGTTAACACAGCTCCTGCTCACATGATAGAGACCCGGAATATCAACAAGACCTTCGGCGACCACCATGTGCTGAAGAACCTGACCATCTCCTTTGAAAAGGGCAAAACAAACCTGATCATCGGGCAGAGCGGTTCAGGAAAGACTGTATTGATGAAGTGCCTGGTGGGACTGTTTGAAGTGGACAGCGGGATGGTGGTATATGACGACCGCAACTTTACCACGATGAACTTTG
This sequence comes from uncultured Bacteroidales bacterium, assembly GCA_903959905.1. Classification (GTDB taxonomy): domain Bacteria; phylum Bacteroidota; class Bacteroidia; order Bacteroidales; family FEN-979; genus CAIVAT01. Next base: position 15,622 of record CAJBYO010000021.1, on the reverse strand, counting down.
AGCAGCGTAAAACCCTGCGCCAGGAAATAGGCATGCTCTTCCAGGGCGGAGCCCTGTTTGATTCCATGAATGTTCAGGAAAATGTGATGTTTCCGCTGAATATGTTTACAAAGCAGCTGCCCGCTGAAAAGCTTGAACGTGTCAATTTTGTTTTGAAACGTGTAAACCTTGACAATGCAAACCTCCTGATGCCCTCCGAACTCAGCGGCGGTATGCGGAAACGTGTGGCCATCGCGAGGGCCATCGCCATGAAACCGCAATACCTTTTTTGCGATGAACCAAATTCCGGGCTTGACCCGCACACCTCCGGGGTGATTGACCTTCTCATCAAAGAGATCACCGAGGAATATGACATCACCACCATCGTCAACACACACGACATGAATTCGGTGCTCAGCATCGGCGACACCGTGGCTTACATTTACAAAGGAGAACTCTGGTGGAAGGGAAACAAGGAAACAATCCTTCACACGGATAATGAAGAGTTGAACGATTTTGTTTTCGGAACTGAACTTACATCCAGGTTAAAGCGCTGAAACATGCCACTGAACTATATTGATTACATCATCCTTGTCATTCTTGTGCTGTTCCTGATCCAGGGTTACCGAAAAGGGATCATTATCGGGCTTGCCACCATTGCAGCCCTCATCCTCGGCATTTATGTTTCAGTGCATTTCTCAAATTACCTGGATGCTACCCTGATGGAGCACCTTCATCCATCCCGGAAGTGGCTGCCTGTCATTTCTTTTTCCACCACCTTTATCCTGGTGGTGATCATCGTCATGCTGGTGGCCAAAATGACCGAACGGCTTGTGAATGTGGTTGGAATGGGTTTCTTTGATCATTTCGGCGGGGCAGTGCTCGGACTGGTAAAAGGGGTGATCTTGATCAGCATCCTTTTCTTCCTGTTCAACAGCATGGACTCAAAAGAAAAATGGCTTACCCGGAAGGATAAGCAAAGTTCCTATTTCTATACCCGTGTTGCAGGAGTCTTCCCAAAACTGATGAAGACTTTCGGCGGGGAGATTAAATTCCCGACCTTTTAGTCAAGAATTGCCTTGATGCCCGGCAGCTGTTTGCCTTCAATATACTCAAGCATGGCGCCGCCGCCGGTAGAAACATAGCTGACCTTGTCGGCAAGGCCGTATTTGTTGATTGCCGCTACTGAATCGCCGCCGCCAACCAGGGTAAATGTACCGTTCTCAGTAGCACGGACAAGCGCTTCCGCGACGAACTTTGTGCCAGCCTCGTAGTTGTTCATTTCAAACACGCCCATCGGACCGTTCCAGAGGATGGTGCCTGATTGCTCAATGACAAGATTGAACTTGGCACATGCCGAAGGACCGATGTCAAGTCCCATCCATGGCACCTGGATGTCATAGGCGCTGCTGCTCTTCATGTTGGCGTCGTTGGAGAATGCATCAGCAAGAACCGCATCAGGTGGAAGGTATAAGTTAACCCCTGTTGCTTTTGCCCGTTCAATGATACTTTTTGCCATGTCAACATAATCATCTTCAATCATGGAGGCGCCGATCTCGCCGCCTTCTGCCTTGATGAAGGTAAACATCATGCCTCCGCCGATGATCAGGTTGTTGACCTTGTCCATCAGGTGGTTGATGATTTCAATCTTGGTTGAAACTTTGGCCCCGCCTAAAATGGCGGTGATCGGGCGTTTGCCGTCTTTCAGGCATTTGTCGATGTTGATGATCTCGTTGGCCATGACATAGCCGAACATCTTTGTTTTCGGGAAAAATCCGGCAATGATCGCTGTGGAGGCATGAGCCCTGTGTGCCGTGCCGAATGCGTCGTTCACATACATGTCGCCCAGGAGTGATAATTTCCTTGCAAATTCAAGATCGCCTTTTTCTTCTTCCTTGTAAAAACGAAGGTTCTCCAGCAGCAATACTTCTCCGGGCTTCAGTGAAGCTGAAAGATCGGTGGCCGACTGCCCGATGCAGTCATCGGCAAATATGACCGGCCGGTTGAGTTTTTTCGACAGGTAAGGCACCACATGCTTCAGAGAATACTTTTCCTCAGGGCCGCCTTTTGGCCTTCCAAGGTGCGACATCAGGATCACCGATCCCCCGTCGTTCAATATCTTCGTAATGGTTTGTATGGTGGCGTCAATTCGGTTGGTATCAGTGATCTGATACTCGCTGTTGAGGGGAACGTTGAAATCAACCCGGATCAGCGCTTTTTTATCTTTAAAAGAAAAATTATCAATTGTGATCATGTCTTTATTCATTTGTGTTTCATGAGCAAAATTAAATTTTTTACCGACGACAACGCATATATTTTTAATTTTACCTTGATTTAACCGGCCTGAAACATGCATGATTTAAGGGTAACACTCATTCAAACAGCGCTTTTCTGGGAAGAGGCAAAAAAGAACATTGATCATTTTGAAGAACTCACAAGCCGTATTACCGAACCCACCGACCTGATTCTCCTGCCTGAGATGTTCAACACAGGTTTTTCAATAAATCCGGCAAAGTGTGCCGAACCGATGGAGGGGCCCGCCATGCAGTTTCTGCAACGCAAATCAGCGGAGAAAAATGCCGTGATCATGGCCACATTCATGGTCAGTGAGGTTGACGGATTTTATAACCGGCTGGTTTGCATGCATCCTGATGGCCATTTTGAGACATACGATAAGCGGCATCTTTTCCGTTTGAGTGAAGAGACCCGCATCCTGAAAAGCGGCAGCAAAAAACTGCTTGTCAATGTAAAAGGCTGGAACATCTCAACGGTGACATGTTACGACCTGCGGTTCCCCGTCTGGTGCAAGAACAACTGGATGGATGGAAAATATGAATATGATCTCCTGGTTTGCCTGGCAAACTGGCCTGCAAGCCGGTCGCAGGTTTGGAAAACACTGCTGAACGCCAGGGCCATTGAAAACCAGAGTTACGTTGCTGCGGTGAACCGCGTTGGCTGCGACGGCAACGGGTACGAACATTCAGGCGACTCCATGGCCATTGATGCCAAAGGAACTGTTATTTATGCAGCCCGGGAGTTTGCCGAAGAGATCAGGACCGTTGAATTTTCAATGAGGGAACTGGAATCGTTCCGCGATTCATATACCATGGGAAAGGATTGGGAACGGTTTACAATGCATGTTTAAGAACAAGGAAAGCAATCGCATGTCGCTCACCTGGAAGCAATTTGAACGGTACTGGTATATTTTTTCGCTTGCCGCGGTGATCGGGTCACTCCCGTTTTCAAAACTCGGCCTGAGCATTGGCCAGTTCATGCTGGTGGGCGGCTGGATCGTGGAGCGTTACGACATCAGGAAACTGATATCCTCAATGGCCGGGTTCCCGGTATGGCAGGTCCTGCTGCGCATCATTCCCTGGTCGGTTTACTTTTTGTTTAAAGGTATTTTTGACGGGTTTAAACAATTTGCAAAAAACAAGCCGGCGCTGATCTTCAGTTCCATTTTTCTGTTCCATGTCCTGGGATTGTTCATTACCACTGATTTCGGCTATGCCATGAAGGATCTCCGGACGAAGTTCCCGATATTCCTTATACCCCTGATCCTTTCAACATCGGAAGCCTTTGATAAAAAAGCGTTTTACAGGTTTATGCTTTTTTTCGTCCTTGCTGTGCTGGTAAGATCAGTATTCAACACCTGGATGATATCAACCCGGCACTTTGTTGATATCCGCGAGGTTTCGCACAACGTTTCCCATATCATTTTCAGCCTGATGCTCTCGCTCAGCATCTATGCACTCGTATTTTTTATCTTCAAACGGCATTATTTTAATCCCTGGAAAAAAGGGATCGTCCTGCTGGTCCTGGTGTGGCTGTTTGCATACACCGTCATTTCCCAGTCTTTTACCGGGTTTTCCATTTCTCTCATTGCCCTGCTTATTCTTGTTCCCATCCTGATTCTCAACACCAGGAACCGTCGGCTGAAGACCACCCTGATCATTGGTTTTATCCTGATTACGGCTGGACTGGTGCTCTCTGTTAGATCGGTGGTCAAAGATTATTACCATGTAAACCCGGTGGACTATAAAAAGCTTGAGATGACCACTTCCCGCGGAAATCCTTATGCCCACGATTACTATAACCTTGAAACCGAGAACGGGAATTTACTTTGGTTATATGTACAATGGGATGAGATGAAAAGTGCCTGGAACAAACGAAGCAAAATACCCATCGACAGCCTTGACAAGAAGAACCAGCCGCTCATTTACACGGTGGTACGTTACCTGACCTCCAAAGGGTGGCGAAAGGATGCGGATGCCGTTGAACGGTTGAAACCCGAAGAGATCACCGCAATTGAAAAGGGGACTGCCAACTATATTTTCCTGGAGGAGTTCACCATTCGCGGAAGGATATATGAATTTTTATGGGGTTTCGACAACTACCGGAAAACCGGGAACCCGACCGGGTCGACCCTCATGCAGCGGCTTGAATTCTGGAAAGCATCACTGGGGATCATCAAAGACCACTGGCTAACCGGTGTGGGCACCGGCGACATGAACCGCGCTTTCAGTGCCCAGTACGAAACGATGCACACGAAGCTTTCGCCCGACCAGCGCTGGCGGTCGCATAACCAGTTTCTCTCCGTTTTTATCGGGTTCGGAATTCTCGGTTTCCTGTGGTTTCTGTTTTCACTTTTATACCCGCCGCTGATGTTGCGACGATATGATGATTATTTTTTCCTGATATTCCTGATCATCTCACTGTTGTCTATGCTAACCGGCGATACCATTGAAACGCAGACCGGCGTGTCGTTTTTCGCCATTTTTTACTCACTTTTCCTCTTTGCCCGGAAGGAGAAAGAAGCTGTTTTCACTAAAGGCAAATAAAACGACTCAGATGCAAAACACAGTTACAGAAAAATGGCTCATGATTGTGAACCCGAATGCCGGGGTAAAAAAAGGAACCAAAGACTGGCCTAAGATTCTGAAATTGCTTCGCGACGAAAATGTTGATTTCGATTTTCAGATTACTGCGAGCAAAGGGCATGCCATTGAGATAGCGTTAAATGCTATTGGCGACGGCTGCAGGAACCTTTGTGTGGTTGGTGGTGACGGAACGCTGAATGAGGTGCTCAATGGCATTACAGGTCAGAAAGAAGTACCCTGGACCGAAATAACCATGGGTATGATACCCGTGGGAACAGGGAACGACTGGTGCCGGATGTTCGGCATACCTTTTGACTACCTGAAAGCCATCCGGGTGCTGAAACGCAGGAAAACCTTTTTACAGGATGCCGGCAAAGTGACTTACTACCACAAGGATGAGCAGTTGCAGCGCTTTTTCATGAATGTTGCCGGGATGGGTTATGACGCCCTGGTGGCCAAAAAAACCAACATGCTGAAAGAAAAAGGGCTGGGCGGTCCGCTTACCTACATGTACTTTGTATTTGCCAGTCTTTTCCAGTATAATTTCATTGAAGCCGTTATTGAAGTGGACGGAAAGCCGGCATTTAAAGGTGAAATATTTTCCATGAATGTCGGGATATGCAAATACAACGGGGGAGGCATGATGCAGGTTCCCTATGCCATTCCCGACGATGGCATGCTGGATGTAACACTGATCAAAAAGACCTCGAAATGGATGGTGGTGCGTTATGCCCGTAAACTGTTTGACGGTTCCCTTGTCAACCTTCCCATGGTTGCAACTTTCAGAGGTGAAACCATCCGCATCCGGTCAACCGGCCGGGTGTTCCTTGAAACCGACGGGGAGTCGCTGGGACATACGCCGTTTACCTTTGAAATTCTGCCCCGTTGCCTGAAGATAGTAACAGGGTAAACGGTTTACGATTGGACGATTTACGAATTACGAATGAATTTAACGATTTACGATCTACGATTATTAGCGCTATCAATCGTCAATCGTCAATCAAACAATTCAATCTGCAATATCTCAATCCTCCAATCGTAAATTGTTCATTCGTCTATCCAGTCTCCCGAATCTTTGATCAGTTCAACAAGCGCGTCCACCGCCTGGCTTTCGTCCAGATTTTTTTTCACCAGGGACTGTCCTTTGTACAGGTGTATTTTTCCACTTCCTGCCCCAACGAAGCCGTAATGCGCATCGGCCATTTCGCCTGGTCCGTTCACTACACAGCCCATCACGGCGATCTTCAGTCCCATGAGATGGGAGGTTTTTAACTGTATCTCCTCCAGCGCTTTCTGGATGTTGTACTGGGTGCGGCCGCAGGAGGGACAGGCGATAAATTCGGTTTTGGTGATCCGCACCCCGGTTGACTGGAGGATACTGTATGCCGCGGGCATTTCAAACTCCGGATCTTCGGTGAGCGAAACACGCACCGTGTCGCCGATGCCATCCACCAGCAGGCTCCCTATGCCAATGGCCGATTTGATCCGCCCGTTTTCGCCTGCGCCGGCTTCGGTAACACCCAGGTGGATCGGGTAGTCCATGCCGGCCTGCTTCATCCGTTCGGCCAGCAGCCGGTTTGCAGCCACCATCAGCCTGATATTGCTCGCTTTCATGGATAAAACCAGGTCACGGAAAGAAAAACTTTCGCAGATACTGGCAAACTCGAGTGCTGATTCAACCATCCCAAGCGGCGTGTCGCCGTAACGGTTCATAATGCGTTTAGAGAGGGAGCCGTGGTTTACGCCGATGCGGATGGCCGTGCCATGTTCCTTGCAAATCTTAAGCAGGGGAGAGAGGCGGTCGGCAATCTCTTCAACCATGATCCCGGGATTTTTTTCGTTCGACGCGTGGCGCGTAATTCTCAGCGGAACATAATTGCCGGGATTGATGCGGACTTTTTCAACAATGGTGGCACAAACCTCTGCTATTTGCGCGTTGAAATGCACATCGGCAATGATCGGGGTCTGGTATCCCTGCCGGCGGAGTTCTTTTTTAATTTTGCGCAGGTTTTCGGCTTCCCGCATATAGGGAACCGCAATCCTGACGTATTCGCACCCGGCTTCGATCATCCTGATGGCCTGTGCAACGGTTGCTTTGGTATCAAGGGTGTCGGTGTTTGTCATTGACTGCACCCTGACGGGATATTCGCCTCCCATGGGAAGATTGCCGACATTGACAACCCGGGTTTTATATCTGAAGGGATTTTCTGAAGTCATGCCGGACGCTACTTTTCCTTCTCCTTCGTAAACAGGTCTTTCTTGTCAACCTTCTTTACCTTATCGCCGTCTTTGAGCAGTTTTGACACGGCGCTGTAGGGGGCGGTGATAATTTCGTCGCCGACCTTCAGCCCGGTAGTGATCTGGATATAGGTGTTATCCTGGATGCCTGTTTTAACATCAATTTTTTTGGCGATGCCGTCGCTCAGGATGAAAACGCACTCCTGGATCTTCTCGTTTTTCTTGGCCGTGGAAACAACCTCTACCTCATCATCGCCATCGGTTTTCTTTGTTTTATTCTTTTCATTCAGTTTGTCGAGGCTGTCTTTGGCAATGCGGGTGGTTACAGCCTGGATGGGCACCGTGATCGTATTTTCTGCTGTTTCAGTCTGAATTTCAACAGTACACGACATTCCCGGGCGGAAAGGGGAGTAGTTGATATCTTTCCCAATCAGCAGGTCCTTGTAAAAATCTTTAAGAATGTGAATTTTCACATTGAAATTGGTTACCTGGTCAACACTCACCCCGGTGGTGTTGGCAGAAGTTGCGATTTCTGTGACGATACCTTTGAATTTGCGGTTCAGGTAGGCATCAACCTCAATAAGAGCGGTATCGCCCATGTTTACACGTACAATGTCGTTTTCGTTCACCTGTACCTGGGCTTCCATCTCGTTGAGGTTGGCAATGCGCATGATCTCAGTTCCGCTGGAGAACTGCGACGCACCGGTAACCCGTTCCCCCTGGAGCACTCCCAGCTTTGAAACGGTGCCGTCATTTGGTGCGAAGATCGCGGTACGGGTAAGGTCTTCTTTCGATCTTTTCAAGGCGGCTTCAGAGTTCTTTACCATGAATTCGGAGGCTTTGATGTCTTCTTCCCCCGCTGTCACCTGGGCTTGTGCAACCTGGTAGGAAGATTTTGCCTGGTCGTACTCAGCTTTGGAGATAACATTCTGCTGGAATAATTTATCCTGGCGGTCAAAGGTCAGTTTTGCATTGTCAAACTGCGCCTTGAGCTGGGCGAGCCGTGCCCTGGCGTTGGCCAGATTGGCTTTTTGAGTGTTGACTGATGCCTCGCTCTGGTCAAACTGGGAGATATAGATCTCCGGGTCAATTTTTGCAAGGAGGGTCCCTTTTTTTACCTGGTCGCCCTCTTTCACATACAGTTCAACAACCTCACCGGAGATGTATGGGCTGATTTTGATGTCTTTTTCCGGCTGGATCTTGCCATTGGATGATACGGTTTGGATGATGGTTCTTTTCATCACTTTTTCCGTGGCAATTTTAATCCCGTCGCTTCCTTTGCCCTTGATAACAGCGGCAACAACGATTGCGGCCACAACTGCCACGATGGCAATGATGATCCATATTTTCTTTTTTGTACTCATGGTGGTCTCTGAAACTTATGTTTATTGATTATTCCCGGTCGATCTTGATGGGATTACCCATGTAGAAGTCGAGAATGGTCGTTTTGAAGATAAAGTCATATTTTGCCTGCAGCAGCTGAGACTGGGCAAGGGTAAGGTCTTTCTTGGTATTGTTGTAATCAAAGGAGGTCATCACGCCCACATCAAATTTCTGCTGGGCATATTTGAATGCTTCTTCCTGGGCATTTACCTTCTCCTCTGAAGCTGAATACTTCTGGAGGGCGGAGGAGGCATCTGCAAATGCCTGTTCAATGAGTTTGCGCAGGTCGCGGGTTTGTATTCCAAGGTCAAGTTCGGCCTGTGACTTCTGGATTTTAGCCTGGCTGATGGCTGTCCGGCCGGTCCATCCGTTGAAAATCGGGATGTTCAGATAAAAACCGACCGACTGATTGCTGTTGTCTTTTAACTGGTCGGTGAACGATTTTGTTCGCGTTTTGTAATGAATTGCCGGGTTGATGACAGGATCTTTCTGTGCATTGGCCACATAGCCGATTGTATCCAATGATAAATACGGAGAGTCGGGATCAATTTCCGAGGCAACGCCTGAATAACCCGTTCCCCATGAACCATTCAGTGAAAGGGATGGCTGCACATACCCCCTGGCGATGGCTAGACGTTTCCGGGCGCTTTCAACCCGCAGTTCGGCACTTTTTATCTCCGGCCGTGTTTTAAGGGCATGGTCAAAAATAATTTCCGCTGTGATTTTATCTTTCGGAGGCTGAACGGCTTTCAGCATCGGCTTCTCAACAACGAAATCGCGGCTCACCGGAATGTCAATAAGTTGTTGAAGGGAAAGATTGGAGATGTATAACCGATTCTTGGCATCCACCACATTCAGCTGTTCAGTCGCTTTCTGCGCCTGGATGTTCAGCAGGTCGCCCTTTGCCGATGAACCGGCGGCTACCATTTTTTCCATTCGCTCGGTCTGGGACGTGGTGATGTCAAGCTGGCTTTTAGCAACATCAAGCAGTTCCATGTTAAACAAAATATCAAGGTAATACCCGGCAACCGACAGTGAAATGTTATTTTTAATCACATCCAGGTCGTACTGGCTGGCCATCAGGTTTATTTTATTTTCCTTGTAGGTGTTTAACTTCTGAAGGCCTGAAAACAGCGTCACATTGCTGGAAATATAAAAATTGTTGGATCTGACGGTTTTTGTGGCGAAAGTGTTGGTATACTGGTCGATGGTCTGACCAAAATTCCACACATTGGTTCCGTTGGCATTGAGATTCGGCAGCATGTTCAGCCCGCTTTGCAGCACTGCATCCTTGTTGCCTTCCACCGTAAACAGTTGTTTGTTGATGTCAAGATTGTTCTCAAGGGCATAATTGATGCAGTCTTCCAGTGTCCATATTTTTTGAGACTGAACGGCGCCTGGAATTCCCAGAAAAGCAAAAAAGGCACATGCAATAAGCCAGTTTTTTAAACGATAAGCTTGCATTGAAAAGGTTTTTTAAAAGAGTTCAAAATTAGTGATTTTCCGTTTCACCGGGTCATTAAGACGAATAAATAGTTGTTTGGTTACACCCTGCTATTTTCCTAATTCAATATTATTTTCTATTTTTGCGCGGAATAATGTATCGTAATTCATTTCATGACAGCAAACAGACCACCATTACATGTTCTTCGTTTTCCGGCACTCATCCTCCTGTTTGGGCTGCTATTCCTAAGCAGGCTGTTTGCATCCGGTCAGGATCATACCGTGCTTGTTCAGGCAAAAGACAGTGTTTTTGAACAGTCAGCAAAGCCTGAGGGCCATGCTGAAAAACCATTCAATGCCGGAGAAATGATCATGGAACACGTAGTTGACAACCACGAATGGCATGTTGCAGAAATAGGCAGCCTGCACCTTACAATCCCCCTGCCGATCATCCTCCTGTACGACGGAAAACTGTATACGTTTTGTTCAAGCCGCTTTCACAATGAAGCCCACAGTTACCAGGGTTTCAAACTTGAAGAGAAGGGGCCACACAAGGGAAAAATCGTTCGTGAAGGCGAAAATTCTGCCGCAGGAGGTCCTGCCGTGTATGACTTTTCCATCACCAAAATAGTTCTCGCCATCCTGATAAGTACATTTTTACTGATACTCATCTTTGTTTCAGTAGCCGGGGCTTACAGGCGCAACAAGGATAAGGCCCCTAGCGGGATACAGTCAATGGTGGAGCCGCTGATCATTTTCATCCGCGATGATATTGCGAAAAGTTCGATCGGGGAGAAAAAGTATGAAAAGTTCATGCCTTTTTTGCTCACCGTTTTCTTCTTCATTTTTTTCAACAACCTTTTCGGGCTGATCCCCTTTTTTCCGGGCGGTGCGAATGTGACCGGAAACATTGCCGTAACACTCGTCATGGCTTTATTTACCTTTGTCATCACCACGGTGAACGGCAACAAGCATTACTGGGTCGACATTATCAACACCCCGGGTGTTCCCTGGTGGCTGAAGCTGCCCATTCCACTCATGCCCATCGTTGAAATCATCGGCATCATCACAAAGCCTTTTGTGTTGATGATCCGACTCTTTGCCAACATTACTGCCGGGCACATCATTGTGCTTGGATTCGTGAGCCTGATCTTCATTTTCGGTGCGATCAGCGCTGCGCTCGGAATTGGTGTTTCGGTCGTTTCAGTGGCCTTTATGATATTTATGAACCTCCTGGAACTGCTTGTTGCATTCATCCAGGCGTATGTGTTTACGCTGTTGTCGGCACTTTATTTTGGGCTGGCCACTATAGAGCCGGAACACCATTAGGAATTAGGAATTACAAATTACAAATGACGAATGCCGGGTCTCTAAGCATTTTTCAACGCGAAATAGCACTTCATTTGTCATTTGTCAATTGTACTTCGTCATTTAAGTTTAATTTTTAGTAGTAACCTTAATACCTGATCATTATGCATTTATTAGCAATTTTACTGCAGCTGGCCGGAGATTTCTCCGCCATCGCAAAAATGGGAGCAGGACTGGGAGCAGGGATCGCCGTAATCGGCGCGGGCATTGGTATCGGTAATATCGGTAAAAGCGCCCTTGAATCCATTGCACGTCAGCCCGAAGCAATCGGTGATATTCGTTCGAATATGATCATTGCTGCCGCACTCGTTGAAGGAGTAGCATTTTTTGCCATTGTTGTTTGTCTTCTGATCCTTTTCATCTAAAGACATCAGCAAGTTCTTTACGGATCAACGGTTGGTTGATCCGTAAAGAATTTTTCAATTACAAACCATTAAAAGAATCAAGATATGGAATTAATCACTCCGGGACTGGGGTTGGTTTTCTGGATGACCTTGGCATTTTTGTTCCTTGTGTTCGTCCTTGGGAAATTTGCCTGGAAACCAATCCTCCAGATGCTCAAGGAAAGGGAAACTTCCATCCATGATGCTCTGAATGCCGCCAATCAGGCCAGGGAAGAGATGAAACAGCTGAAATTCAGCAATGAACAACTTCTCCAGGAAGCAAAAAATGAGCGGGATGCCATGCTGAATGAAGCACGCAAGGTCAGGGACAGGCTTCTTGAAGAGGCCCGTATCAAAGCCAGCGAAGAGGCTTCGCGCATCGTTGAATCTGCCAAGGCGAGCATCAACAATGAGAAGATGGCTGCCATGACTGAGTTGAAAAACCAGATCGCAGAGAATTCGCTCACCATCGCCAAGTTCATTCTGAAACGTGAACTTTCAGATCCGCAGAAACAGGAAGAATATGTTCAGGAGTTATTGAAAGAAGTTAAATTCAACTAGAAGGAATGAATGTCTCTTTAGTAGCGGAACGTTATGCCAAAGCCCTTTTTGAGCTTGCCCTGGAGAAGAGTGCGGTGGAGGATGTATACCAGGACAGCCTGATGATCACAAGGGTTTGTGAAGAATCCAAAGAATTGAGGCTGCTTTTGAAAAGCCCGATCATCAATTCAGGCAAAAAACTGACCATCATCCGCGAAATATTTGAAAAGAACATTCACCAGATTACGCTGACATACCTGCTGATCATGGTGAGGAAAAACAGGGAAGCTTTCGTCCCGGCCATTGCTGTGAAACTTGCTGAACTCTACCAGGCATACAAGAACATCCTGACGGTTCATTTCTCTTCGCCGGTATTGCCCGACGAGGAAACAAAGAAACAGGTTCTGGCGCTGATGGAAAAATTCACCACATTCGATGTGGATCTTAAAGCAGAAATAGATGCATCCCTGATCGGAGGTTTCGTTCTGAACTGGGAAGACAAACAATACGATGCCAGTATCCGCAGGGAAATTGACGACCTGCGCAGCACCATCGCAAAAATAAATTTATACAAAAAAGGATTTTAGTGAGATGATGAGTTCGGTTTTTCACCATCTCACCATTTCACCATTTCGCTATTTAAATTTTTAATTATGGCTGATATCAAACCCGCAGAAGTTACCGCGATCTTACGCAGGGAACTGGCCGGTTACCAGAATGAAACAGAACTTGAAGAGGTTGGCACCGTATTAACGGTTGGTGACGGCATTGCCCGCATCTATGGCATGAACAATGTTGAAAGCGGCGAGCTCATTGAATTTGAAAAAAACGGGCTCAAAGGCATCGTGCTGAACCTTGAAGCCGACAATGTCGGCGCCGTTTTGCTCGGCGATTATTTTGAGATCAAGGAGGGTGACGTTGTAAAACGTACCCGCCGCATCGCTTCCATTGAGGTTGGCGAAGGCCTTCTCGGCCGCGTTATCGACACGCTCGGAGAGCCCATCGACGGAAAAGGCAAGATCGAAGGCGTACGGTATGAAATGCCCCTGGAGCGGAAAGCCCCTGGTGTAATTTACCGTCAGCCGGTAAACCAGCCGCTGCAAACCGGTATCAAGCCGATTGATGCCATGATCCCGATCGGCCGCGGACAGCGCGAGTTGATCATCGGCGACCGCCAGACGGGGAAAACAGCCATCGCCATTGATACCATCATCAACCAGAAGGAATTTTACGAAAAAGGTGAAACGGTATATTGCATTTATGTAGCGGTAGGCCAGAAAGGCTCAACTGTTGCAAACATTGTAAAAACGCTTGAAGAAAAAGGCGCCATGGCCTATACGGTGGTTGTTTCCTCCACCGCATCTGACCCTGCAGCCATGCAGTATTACGCACCGTTTGCCGGTGCCGCCATCGGAGAATTCTTCCGCGATACCGGCCGGCCGGCACTTGTAATTTATGACGACTTATCAAAGCAGGCCGTTGCCTACCGTGAAGTCTCCCTGCTGCTCCGCCGCCCTCCCGGACGTGAAGCTTATCCCGGTGATGTGTTCTACCTCCACTCAAGGTTGCTGGAGCGCGCTGCAAGGGTTATTTCATCCGACGCCATTGCAAAGCAGATGAACGACCTTCCCGCTGCACTGAAAGACATGGTTAAAGGCGGCGGATCACTCACCGCCCTCCCGATCATTGAAACCCAGGCCGGCGACGTTTCAGCGTATATCCCAACCAACGTGATTTCAATCACCGACGGTCAGATCTTCCTCGAAACAAGCCTGTTCAATTCCGGTATCCGCCCTGCTATCAACGTGGGTATTTCGGTATCCCGGGTAGGAGGGAATGCCCAGATCAAATCAATGAAAAAGATTGCCGGCACGCTCAAACTTGACCAGGCTGAATACCGTGAACTTGAGGCATTTTCTAAATTCGGTTCCGATCTTGATGCCGCCACCAAGTCAGTACTTGATAAAGGCGCCCGGAACGTTGAAATTCTCAAGCAACCGCAATATTCACCTATGACGGTTGAAAAGCAGATTGCCATCATCTTCTGCGGAACCCGCGGATTGCTGCGCAACATCCCGGTGAGGAGCGTGAACAACTTTGAACTGGAATACCTCCATTTTATGGAAGTAAAGCATTCAGATGTTCTTGCAAACCTGAAAGCAGGGAAACTGCTGGATGAGGATCTGAAAAAGATGGAAGAGGTTGCAAAAGAGCTTTCCAAGAAATACGAGGAAAAGAAATAAGACACGGAAATGGCCGGACTGAAGGAAGTACGTATCAGGATTGCATCGGTTAAATCAACCCAGCAGATCACCAATGCCATGAAAATGGTGGCGGCCTCAAAGTTGCGCAAGGCGCAAACGGCCATCATCAAACTGCGCCCCTATGCGGCCAAGATGCGGGAAATTCTGCAAAACCTGAGTGGCAGCATTGAGAGTTCCGATGAAAACGTATTTTCACAGGAGCGCAAGGCTGAAAAGATCCTGCTGATTGTGGTTGCTTCAAACCGCGGTCTTTGCGGCGGGTTCAATTCCAATATTATAAAAATGGCATTGAGCCTTATTGCCGGCAAATACCAGCAGCAGCAGGCGCAGGGCAATGTCAGACTGATCACCATTGGCCGCAAAGCTTCCGAATATTTCCGCAAGAGAAATTACAACGTCATTGCCTCCCACGATGAACTCTTCGACCAGCTTACGTTCGCCAATGCATCGGTTATTGCCGAAAAAATGATGAAAAGCTTTGCTGCAAAGGAGTTTGACAGGATCGACATCATTTACAACCAGTTCAAAAATGCGGCCGTTCAACGGCTTATTGTTGAGCAGTACCTGCCCATTGCACCTCCGGAGGCCTCAGCCGGTGTTCCGGTTGCCAAAGCAGAGTCTGATTACATCTTTGAGCCCGACAAGGAGACCATCGTACGCGAATTGATACCGAAAACCCTGCGTATTCAGCTTTTCAAGGCTGTGCTGGATTCCTACGCATCTGAGCAGGGTGCCCGTATGACCGCCATGAACAAGGCCACCGAAAACGCCAAGGATCTTCTTCGCGACCTCAACATTTCCTACAACAAGGCACGCCAGAATGCCATCACGAATGCGATTCTTGAAATCGTGTCGGGGGCTGAGGCGTTGAAGGGTTAATTAATTGGCAAAACAGTAAAACGGTAAAACGGTAAAAACCTGGAACTAAGCCGGTTTTTTCAATTTTACCGTTTTGCCACTTTTCTCCTTACCGTTTTACTGTTTTGCCGTTTTGCCAACTGCTATCCTGTCTTTCACTTTTTTCTTAATCGTTGTAAATATTTTTAGCAATTCGGTTGTTTCCCGGGATATTTCCGTGCATTCTTCCGGTGTTAACACGGATGTTCGGAGAAGGAACTCCAACCAGAATTGTGATTCATCGCAC
>CAJBYO010000020.1 GCA_903959905.1 uncultured Bacteroidales bacterium | reverse complement strand
TAGAGATCATATCTTTTGATGTTGAGTGGAATCTACATCTAAGATACTGATTTCTAAGGTTATATATTTTTTATATTTTCATATTTTATTAACAATCAGACTGTTAACAACTGAGGGTTTTAACCCTTGATTCACATTATTCAGTTTAGTTGCAAATGCACTGTTGGTAATTTGCCGGGATTTGGCATCCCATTCATTTGCTGGTATTTTCAGTCCCGTAGCAACATATTTACGGGACCCATCAGGAAGATGTATTTCAATCTCGACCGGTGCATTCCCTTTGCTTCCTCTACGATCCCAAACAATTTTATAGGTAGAATAGTTTCTCATAAGAGCATCAATTTTGTATCAATTTTGTATCACTTTTTGTATCAATATTGTATCAGGAATAGTGCAATAGTACGCATTATTTACCTTTATTTAATGAAATAGATACTAACAAAAGAAACCTTGAAACCCTTGTAAATACTGTAACTACGTTGAAGATCAGGCATAAAAAAAGGAGGCCGTTAAGCCTCCTTCGTGATCAGCCTGGGATTCGAACCCAGGACCCCCGCCTTAAAAGGGCGATGCTCTACCGACTGAGCTAGCTAATCAGCCTCTGAAATTGAGGGTGCAAAAGTATGATTAAAAATTAAAAATTAAAAATTTAAATTGAAAAAAGATGCAGGTTGTTGAAATTCAATAGTTAAAAAAGCGAAATATCGCCTTTACCTGCCCGCACAATCGTCATGTCGTTCCCGGTACAGTCAATGACTGTTGAAGGAACATTTCCGCAGTGACCCGAATCAATGACAATGTCCACCAGTTTCTGGAACCGTTCATAAATTAATTCAGGATCTGTCTGGTAGTCAATGATCTCATCATCCGCATGAATGGAAGTAGTCATGATAGGATTTCCGAGGAGTTCAACAATGCGAATGGGGATGTTATGATCCGGGATCCGGATACCGACAGTCTTTTTTTTGCTCTGAAAGAAATGGGGAACACTGTTGGTCGCATTCAGGATGAAAGTGAAAGGCCCCGGAAGTGCCCGCCGCATCACCTTGAAAGTATGGTTCGGAATGGGTTTGGAGTAACCGGAAAGCTGGCTGAGGTCGCTGCAAACAAAGGAGAAGTTCGCCTTTTCACGCTTGATCCCCTTGATCTGTGCCACCCGGTCAACGGCTTTGATCTGGGTGATATCACAACCCATGCCATATACGGTGTCTGAAGGATAGATGATTACGCCTCCCTGGCGAAGACAGTCAACGACGATTTTCAGCTGGCGCTCGCTGGGATTGTCGGGATGGATCTTTAATAACATTTACGAGTGGACGATTTACGATTGACGATTGAATTGACGATTTCAGATTGACGATTTGGGGTAAACTAAACTTGAATGAGTTTCCTTGAGAAGGCTAAATTAGCAATAAATCGTAAATCGTAAATCGCATAATCGTAAATAAAAAATGGGTAAGCCCCTTATATCGCACCGCTCAACCATCGTACCCTTGCTTTCTTCCGAACCTGGGGGAGTTAGACAGGAGCTGGTCGTATAAGACTTACCCGCTGCAAAAATACAAATTTATCCGCCACCTTACACACGGCTGCGGTTTTTTTTGTAAGTTTGCCATGCAACAAACCTTTAAAACACTCTACTATGGAAGATAAACAACGTTCTTCGATGCAAAACTCACTGTTTTACGGACTGATAACAGGTGCAGTTCTAGTTGTATTTAGTTTGATCCTTTATCTAACCGGGCAATACATGAATAAAACCTTAGGTTATTTATCCTTTGTGTTGTTGATAGTGGGAATGGTTTACGGTACATTGGAATACAGGAAGAACAGCACCAATGGTTTCCTTTCATATGGTAAAGCATTTAAATCCTGTTTTCTAATTGGTTTAATAGCAGGAGTTATCACTGCAATATACACGTTTGTATTTGCACAATTTATCTATCCTGGCTACATAAATGAGATTATAGAACAAACAAGGGAATCCATGTTGACAAGTGGCCGGGAGATGACAGAAGAACAAATTGAAACTGCCTTGGAATATACGAGAAAGTTCACCACTCCGGTAATGATGACCGTGATGATTCTTTTTATGTATCCTGCTTTTTCTGCCATTTTAGCATTGATTACAGCCATTTTTCTTAAAAAGGAAGATCCTTCGCTGAATACCAATGTGTAACCGTTAACGGATGAATGTTTCAATTGTAATACCCCTGCTGAACGAGGAGGAATCCCTGCCAGAACTTGCCGCCTGGATTGATCGAGTGATGAAAGAACACCGTTATTCCTACGAGGTGATTTTTGTGGATGACGGAAGTAAGGACAAATCATGGAAGGTGATCCAGGCTCTGAAGGCTGCCAACCCCGCAGTCAAAGGCATTAAGTTTCGCAGGAATTATGGGAAAGCCGCCGCGCTGAATGTTGGATTTGCCGCAGCCGAAGGGGATGTGGTGTTCACCATGGATGCTGATTTGCAGGACAGCCCCGACGAACTCCCGGAAATGTACCGCATGATTACGGAAGATGGCTATGACCTCGTTTCTGGCTGGAAAAAGGTACGCCACGACCCGGTTTCAAAAACCATCCCGACCAAATTTTATAACTGGTCGGCCCGAAAGATGTCGGGAATAAAACTCCATGATTTCAATTGCGGGCTGAAGGCCTACAAAAGCTCAGTGGTGAAAAGCATTGAGGTGTATGGCGACATGCACCGCTATATTCCTTTCCTGGCCAAGTGGGCTGGTTTTTCACAAATAGGGGAGAAGGTGGTTCACCATCAGAAACGTAAATTCGGCAGGACAAAGTACGGCCTTGACCGGTTTTACAAAGGCTACCTCGACCTGCTGACGATTACCTTCACCTCCAGGTTTGGCAAACGCCCCATGCACTTTTTCGGTTTATGGGGCAGCTTGATATTTCTGGGCGGGCTCGTCATTGCCGGCTACCTTGCCTACGAAAAGTTTTTCAGGATGGCTTTTAAAATGACCGAACGCCCCCTGTTTTTCTTCGGATTGCTTGCCATGATCATCGGAACGCAGCTTTTTGTTGCCGGATTCCTTGGTGAGATGGTTTCCAGGAGTTCATCCGACCGGAATAATTACCTGGTTGAAGAGAAACTGGGCATTGAATGAATACCCCTGCGAAAGTTGTCCTGATCGGCTCAGCCCACCCGCTTCGGGGAGGACTGGCTACGTTCAATGAACGGCTTATCCATGAATACCGTATCAACGGGGCAGACGCCTTTATTTACACTTTCAGCCTGCAGTATCCTTCCATTCTCTTTCCAGGGAAAACACAGTTTTCCTCAGAGCCTGCACCCGACAACCTTCCTATTTACATCAGGGTTAACAGCATCAACCCCTTTAACTGGATCAGGGTCGGCCTTTCATTGCGCAAACAAAAACCTGACCTGGTGATCGTTAAATACTGGATGCCGTTCATGGCGCCCTGTTTCGGTACTATTTGCAGGATCATCAGGGGAAACAGGCATTCCAGGGTGATTACCATTATTGACAACCTGATACCGCACGAGCACAGGCCGGGCGACAAGTTGCTTTCCGGTTACTGGATCGGTTCTGTTGACGGGTGTGTGGCCATGTCGAGGTCGGTAATGGAAGACCTAGAACAGTTTGACAAAAAGAAACCCAAACTGTTTTGTCCCCACCCATTGTATGACAATTTCGGAGCTCCCGTTTCAAAGGAGGAAGCCATCAGCCGGCTTAAACTTAATCCATCTTTTCGCTATGTGCTGTTCTTCGGTTTTATCAGGGACTACAAGGGGCTTGATTTGCTCCTTGAAGCCTTTGCCGATGAACGTCTGCGCCATTTGAAGGTCAAACTCCTCGTGGCAGGTGAGTTCTACTGCGACCAGGCGCCTTTTGAGGAGATAATTAGCAGGAATAACCTGCAGGACATGGTGATCATGAGCAATGATTTCATCCCCGACAGCAAGGTGCTGAATTACTTCTGCGCCGCCGACCTTGTTGTTCAGCCCTATAAAAGTGCCACCCAGAGCGGAGTTACCCAGATCGCCTATCACTTCAATAAGCCGATGATCATTACCAATGTTGGCGGACTGGCTGAGTTTGTACCGCACGGAAAAGCCGGCTATGTGGTAAATCCTGATCCGAAGGCGATCGCTGATGCCACAGTGCGCTTTTATGATGAAAACAGGGAGGCGGAATTTTCGGCCAATGCGGCAATTGAGAAGCAGAAATATTCCTGGAAAAGTATGGTTGACACCATTGGTCAACTTGTGCACATGATTAAAAAATGAATCCGCCGGAACGGGAAAGTAGCCAATTTTCAAATAACTTTGCCGAAGTTTCGTTACCATTATCATACAACCCTGCACCATGATCATACGCAGTAAAGCACCCCTGAGGCTTGGACTGGCCGGCGGAGGCACCGATGTGGCTCCCTTTTCAGAACTTTACGGTGGGGCCATCCTGAACGCCACCATCAGCATGTACGCCTATGCCAGTATTGAGCCCCGGAATGACGGGCGAATCGTACTCAATTCCATGGATAAAAAGGAATATTATACACTGGAATCCCTGGCAGAACTGCCGATTGACGGAAACCTCGACCTGCATAAAGGGATCTACAACCGGATCGTACGTGATTTTGCCCATAAACCACTCTCATTTGAGCTTTCCACCTATGTGGATGCACCCCCGGGATCAGGGCTCGGCACCTCTTCAACGCTGGTCGTAGCCATCTTAGGGGCGTTTGCCGAATGGCTGAACCTCCCGATGGGTGAATATGACCTGGCTCATCTTGCTTTTGAAGTTGAGCGGAATGATCTTGGTATGGCAGGCGGTAAGCAGGATCAGTATGCTGCCACGTTCGGAGGTGTCAACTTTATGGAGTTTTCAAAGGAGGATAAAGTGATCGTAAATCCTTTGCGGATCCGGGAAAAATACCTCGATGAACTGGCACATAACCTCATCCTTTATCATACCGAAACCAGCAGGCTGTCGTCTGTCATCATTGAAGAACAGAAAAAAAATGTCCTCGCAAAAAATGTCAAGTCGCTGGAGGCCATGCATAAACTGAAAGAACAAGCTGTGATGATGAAAGAGGCGATATTAATGGGTGAACTTGATAAGATCGGCGACATCCTTGATTTTGGCTGGAAATTTAAGAAGAACCTCGCCGAAGGCGTCAGCAATAGTTTTATCGATGAGATTTATGAAACTGCCATGCATAACGGGGCTACCGGCGGGAAAATTTCCGGTGCCGGTGGCGGTGGGTTTATGTTCTTCTACTGCCCGGGCAACAGCCGCTCAAGGGTGATCGAATCATTGATGAAATTTGGCGGACAGACAAAAAGGTATGAGTTTACATCAAAGGGGTTGAGTACGTGGGGGATGTGATGAGTGCTAAGTTGTCAGTGTTCTGTGATGAGCGATAACCTGAGATTTGGGATATGAGATTTGGGATATGAGATTTGAGATATGAGATTTGAGATATGAAAATTGACACCTGATATTTGACACTTGATATTTGAACCCGCAATTTCAACCACACAATTCTATTTACCTTCTCTTCATGATCTTAATCTCATAACCACGAAATAATCCCCAACTAATTATAAAACCTTCCATGGAACGATTTTTAGATCTTGTTAAACAGAGATATTCCGTCAGGAGTTTTCTTGATAAGCCAGTTCCTGATGACCAGTTGCAATATATACTTGAATGCGGCAGGCTGGCACCGTCAGCGGCAAATTTTCAGCCCTTGCACGTAATTGTTGTCAGGCAACCGGGTTTGAAAGAAAAACTGGCTGCAACCTATCCCCGCGACTGGTTCAAACTGGCTCCGCTGATCCTTGTTTTCTGCGGCGATCATCACCAGGGATGGAAACGTGCCGATGGCAAAGATCATACGGATATTGACCTTGCAATCATGATTGACCATATCACCCTTGGCGCCGCTGAAATCGGGCTTGGAACCTGCTGGGTATGCAATTTTGATGCAGCCATGTGCCGGCAGATACTTGAACTTCCTGGCCACATTGAACCGATAGCTTACCTTCCGGTTGGCTACCCTTCAGCCGTTCAGGGTGATACTACCCGTCATTTAAAACGCAAATCAATGGATGAAATCATTCATGACGAAAATTTTTAACTTTGCCACCTGAACCAAAAAAGTTGAATGATATTCTAACACTTTTTTCACCATTTCACATTTTTACCATCGCACCATTTCACCATCTCACCATCTAACATATGCGTATCATAGAATCCATCACCGAATCCATTTCAGTCAAACAAAAAATCCTGACAGATAATTTTCTCATCAGCGAGATCCGTAAAGTCGCAGTAGCCTGTACCAACGCCTATTCCAGGGGAAATAAAGTCCTGTTTTGCGGAAATGGCGGCAGCGCTGCAGATGCACAGCACCTTGCGGCCGAATTTTCGGGGCGGTTCTATTACGACCGTCCGCCGCTTGCAGCCGAAGCCCTGCATGTAAACAGTTCTTATATGACTGCTGTGGCCAACGACTATTCATTTGATGAAGTCTATGCCAGGATGCTGAAGGGATCAGGAAAGAAAGGAGATGTTTTAATCGGACTTTCTACCTCCGGAAATTCCAAAAACATCATTCGCGCGTTTGAAGTGGCAAGGGAAATGAATATCATCACCGTGGGGCTCACCGGGGAGACCGGCGGGAACATGGCAGGTTTATGCGATTTCCTGATCAATATACCCTCCACAGATACACCTCGCATCCAGGAATCCCACATATTGATAGGCCACATCATTTGCGAGCAGGTGGAGTCAACCTTGTTCCCCAAAGAAGGCTGACCATGGAGGCCATCATTCTTGCCGGGGGATTCGGAACCCGGCTGCAAACAGTAGTCAATGATGTGCCTAAATCAATGGCGCGTATCAACGGGCGCCCTTTTCTTGAATATCTTCTGGATTACCTAATTACACAGGGAATTGAAAAAGTTGTGCTCTCTGTCGGGTACAAACATGAAAGCATTTCAGGGCACTTTGGCCGGAAATACAAATCCATCGAGGTTCAATATGCAGTAGAAACCGAACCACTTGGCACAGGAGGAGGAATACGCCTTGCCTTGTGGAAAATTGACGGTTTAAGTTCACTTGCCATGAACGGTGACAGCCTCTTCAGGCTTGATTACCGTGCATTGATGGATTTTCACCGGAAGAAAAAAGCTGATGCAACGCTTGCTCTCAGAAAATTGAATGATACGAGCCGTTATGGGCGTGTATCTGTCAACAAAGTCAGGCGAATAGATGGCTTCACAGAGAAAGGAGCCGAAACCGGCCCGGGGTTTATCAACGGCGGCGTTTATGTTGTTGAGAAGTATTTCCTGATGGATCCCGGTTTCAGGGGCCGTTTTTCACTGGAAAAGGATTGTTTTGAAAATTTTTATCCGGAGGCAAAGCTCTTTGGCTTTCCTTCCGACGGCTACTTCAGGGATATCGGAATTCCGGAAGATTATTTGAAAGCACAGGATGAGTTTGCAGAATTTAAGGATTGACCGTGACTGGACGTTGTTCCTCGACCGTGACGGTGTTATTAACCGTCGCATCGTTGACGGTTATGTCAAATCATGGGATCAGTTTGATTTCCTGCCCGGAGTGCCAGAGGCTATGATTAAATTTCACCGGGTTTTTGGAAGGATTATCGTTGTAAGCAACCAGCAGGGTGTTGGCAAAGGATTGATGACCCTGGAAGAGGTTAAAACCATACATTCCAGGATGGTTGCTGAAATTAAACTTGCAGGCGGTCAGGTGGATGAAGTCTATTTTTCACCTAATCTTGCCTCCGACAGATCGGTCATGCGTAAACCCAATATTGGAATGGCCCTCAAGGCAAGAAAACAATTCCCTGAAATCCGGTTTAACCGTTCGGTGATGGCAGGTGATTCACTTTCTGATATGATGTTTGGGAAACGGGTTGGGATGAAAACGGTCTTCATTTCTGACGATCCTGCATTGGCAAAAATGAATCCCCGGAAGATTGACTTTGTATTTCCAGACCTGATCTCCCTTGCCGGTGAATTATAAATTAATTGTCCGTGTAGCCACGGCATGCCGCGGCTCTGCCCAATCACAAATCATTTAAATGTAATCCCTTGAGCCCATCCATCATCCTCCTTTGCTTCGTGGCCTACACAGCCTTGCTTTTTGTCATCACATGGCTCACAGCGAGAAAATCAACCAACCGCAGCTTCTTTATTGGCAACAAGGCATCGCCCTGGTTTGTGGTGGCCTATGGCATGATCGGGGCCTCCATGTCGGGGGTGACGTTCATGTCGGTGCCCGGATGGGTTGGCACCGCAGGCTTTTCGTACATGATGGTGGTGGTGGGATATGTTTTTGGCTATATTGTCATTGCGACGGTGCTCTTACCTCTCTATTACAGGCTTAATCTCACCTCCATATATTCCTATCTGGAAACCCGTTTCGGATTCTGGTCATACCGTACAGGTGCCTTCTATTTTATCCTGTCGCGCACCATCGGTGCCTCCTTCAGGATGTTCCTGGTGGTGAATGTGCTGCAGATATTCATCTTCGACGCATTTAACATCCCGTTCTTCATCACTGTGCTGATTTTTATCGTGCTGATTTTGCTGTATACTTTCAAGGGTGGCATTAAAACCATCATCTGGACGGATACCATTCAAACAACATTTATGCTGCTGTCGTTGGTGATGTCCATTTATTTGATCATCAACAGCATGGGACTGAATCTTGGGGAAATGATAAACAAGGTGTATCTCAGCAATTATTCAAAAATGATCTTTACAGATTGGAGTGACAAGCGTTTTTTTGTCAAGGAGCTGCTGAGCGGTGCTTTTATTGCCATCGTAATGACCGGGCTTGACCAGGAGATGATGCAGAAAAACCTCAGTTGCAGGTCGCTCAAAGATGCTCAGAAAAACATGTTCACCTTTACCGGGATCATGGTTGCGGTTAACCTGACAATCCTTTTCTTAGGTGCAAACCTTTATATGTTTGCATCATACAAAGGCATTCAGATGCCTTTGAAAAGCGATGACCTTTTTCCCGTTATCGCCATTACACACCTTGGGCCGCTGGCCGGGCTTGTATTCCTCATCGGCCTTATCTCTGCAGCATATCCAAGTGCCGACGGTGCATTAACCTCACTCACCACATCCTTCAGCATTGATTTTCTCGGCATTAACAAAAGGCCCGAACTCAGTGAACAACAGAAAAAACGGATAAGGCAGACCGTCCACATTGCCTTTGCAATTGTTCTTTTAATGGTCATCGTACTTTTCAGGGCCATCAACGACCGGGCAGTTATAGATAAATTATTTACCGTTGCCGGGTACACTTATGGCCCGTTACTCGGTCTCTTCGCCTTCGGGTTATTCACAAAATTTCCGGTCCGCGACCGCTGGGTACCCCTTATTGCACTGCTGTCCCCGATAATCTGCTATTTTCTGAGCGAATACTCTGTTGATATCTTCCATGGGTACCGCTTCGGTTTTGAACTGCTGATTTTAAACGGAATGATTACATTTGCGGGGTTGCTTTTATTCAGAAAAAAGAGAGGTCCCGCAGGGGCCGATTAACAAATTTAAAGACACATCAGATGCAGAATTTACGTTTTAAAGCACTGGAGATGGCCATGACACGCAAACAGCATGCGGCCGAATCCCCGGATCTTAAGGCTTCAGAATATTTTGGTGAACTTACCTTTAACAAGGCTGCTATGCGTGAGTATCTCACGGAAGAGGCCTATAAACAAGTAATGAACTCCATTGACAAAGGGGAAAAGATTGACAGGAAAATTGCCGACCAGGTTGCCGCAGGTATCAAGGCATGGGCCATCAGCAAGGGCGCAACCCATTATACACATTGGTTTTTACCACTCACAGGCGCAACTGCTGAAAAGCATGATGCATTTGTTGATCCCGTTGAAGGCGGACAGGGAATTGAAAAATTCAGGGGCAATGAGCTTACACAGCAGGAGCCTGATGCTTCAAGTTTCCCGAGTGGAGGAATCAGGAGTACCTTTGAAGCGCGTGGTTATACAGCATGGGATCCTACCTCGCCTGCGTTTATCATGAATAAAACGCTGTGTATTCCCACCGTATTTGTTTCGTATACCGGTGAAGCCCTGGATTTCAAGACCCCGCTGCTGAAAGCCATCTATTCCATTGATAAAGCGGCTGTGGATGTTTGCCAGTATTTTGATAAAAATATAACCAAAGTCTTTGCCACCCTGGGCTGGGAACAGGAGTATTTCCTGGTAGATAACGCGTTGTATCTTGCCCGTCCTGACCTCGTTTTGACCGGCCGAACGCTGTTCGGACACTCCTCAGCCAAAGACCAGCAGCTGGAAGACCATTATTTTGGAACCATCCCGCAACGTGTCCTGGCGTTCATGCAGGAATTTGAATATGAAGCCCACAGGCTCGGAATTCCTGTGAAAACCCGTCACAATGAGGTGGCTCCCAACCAGTTTGAATGTGCACCTGTCTTTGAAGAGGTCAATCTTTCCATTGATCACAACCAGCTGATGATGCACCTGCTGGATAAAGTTGCCCGCCAGCATGACTTTACCGTTCTCCTTCATGAAAAGCCTTTCAGCGGGGTAAACGGTTCGGGCAAGCACAACAACTGGTCACTCGCCACCAATACAAGGGAAAACCTGCTCTCTCCGGGGAAGACACCTAAAGAAAACCTCCGTTTCCTTGCATTCCTGGTGAATATCCTGAAAGCTGTTCATGAACATGCCGACCTGATCAGGGCGATCATTGCGTCCCCGGGAAACGATCACCGGTTAGGTGCCAATGAAGCCCCTCCGGCCATCATCTCCGTTTTCATCGGCACACAGCTTACACAGATGCTTGAAGCCATTGAAAAGGCTGATAAACATATTCATCTTACGTCTGAAACCGACAGTGACCTTCTGAAAAACCTCCCGAAGATCCCCGAAATTCTGCTGGATAATACCGACCGCAACCGTACGTCGCCGTTTGCTTTTACCGGGAATAAGTTTGAATTTCGTGCCGTCGGGTCTGCACAAACATGTGCCCCGCCCATGATCGTGCTTAACCTCATTGTTGCCGACCAGTTACGCAAGTTTAAACTGGAAGTGGATGCCCTGATCGCAAAAAAAGTCGGGAAGGAAGATGCCCTTTTCCAGGTCATCAAAAAATACAGCAAGGAATCAAAGAAAATCAGGTTTGAAGGGAATAACTATTCCGATGAATGGGTGGAAGAAGCTGCCAAACGCGGTTTGTCAAACAGAAAGACCACCCCTGAAGCACTGAAAGCGTTTGTTGAAAAGAAGACCACCGATTTGTTTGAAAGGAACAACGTGCTTTCTAAAAGGGAATTAAGTGCCCGTCACGAGATCCGGCTGGAAAATTACACCAAAAAGATCCAGATTGAGTCGCGTGTTCTTGGCGACCTTGCCGGGAACCATATTATTCCTGTTGCCATCCGGTATCAGAACACTTTGATTGACAACGTGAAAGGACTTAAGCAGGTTCTTGACATCAAAACGTATGGAAAACTTTCACAGAATCAGATGGAGACCATTACGGAGATATCTGAACATGTTGATAAGATTAAAACCTTTGTGAACGAGATGATCGAAGCAAGGAAGGAGGCCAACAAAGTTCATGAGGCAGAGGAAAAGGCCTTTGAATACTGCGACAAGGTCCTTCCTTATTTTGAAAAAATCAGGTACCATGCCGATAAGCTCGAACTGCTTGTGGATGATGAACTGTGGCCCCTGCCCAAATACCGGGAATTGTTATTCACCCGCTAAAAAAACGTATATGAAGAAAATAATGGCAGCAGTCACTGCACTGCTACTCCTGGTTGCCTTCGCCGGACAGGCGCAGATCAATGTACTTCGCATTGATAACAATGCAGCACCCCAGACCAAGGATGGCGTATTTTATTCCCTGCCGCGCACCGTCGTGAAAATTGATGTGAAAATAGACCGGACAGAGAACTATAAAGGGCCTTATGCCGATTTTGCGCTGCGGTTCCTCGGTCTTAAAAATGTAATTCCGGCCAATTCAATTGACTTCAGTATAAGCAGGATCTCCATTACAACCTACCCTGAGCCGGATCCCGATCAATATTACTTTGTTGAACTGGGAGATAAAATCTCAAAAGGGGAGAAGGCAGGCATGCTTTCACTTACGGATGCTGGTGTGATCCTTGGAACATTGCCGGAGAACAGCGATACTGTTGAAAACTATTCATGGAAGCAAAAAGAGACGGAACCCATTGCTGATGTTGAAAAAGATGCATTCGGTGAACTGTTTAAATATTCTGCCGATGTGAGTGTTTTTGAGAAGGTGGATACCATCATCCGAAAAATAAATGTGGATACCATGACCGTGGAACGTCAATATTATAAGCGCACGATGGTTGAAAAATCACCTGAACAGAAAGCGAAGGAGGCTGCCGATTTTATATCCAAGATCAAGGACAACCGGTTTAACCTGATCAGCGGCACCCAGGAGGTGAATTATAACAAGGAGACGCTGGAATACATGGATGATCAGCTGAACAGGATGGAGAAGGAATACCTCAAACTGTTTACCGGGATAAGTGTGCACAAGAGCCTGACATTCAGTTATAAATATATTCCTGTTCCAAACCAGATCAACACGGAAATCCCGATTTTTAAATTCCTCAAATCAAAAGGGATCATTGACCTGGATGAGCCAGGCGGAAAGGTGGTTACCATTAAAGTTCAAAGAGTCGGGAATACCAATACGGTGGCTAACTACCTGAAAAAGGCCGAAAAGGAATCAAAAGTTCAGGGATTTTCTTACCGTATCCCTGAGTTGGCACGTGTTTCCGTTAAACTTGATGAAAATACACAAGAAGAAACCCAATGCATGGTTTCACAATTGGGCGTTGTGACAAACCTGCCTGCAGCCAAATGGAAAGTAGAGTTCCATAAAGAAACTGGCGGCATAAAAGGGTTGGAGATTCAATAAACAGCTTTCCTGATTTTAACCAGTTTCTCCAGGAGGTCTTCAAGAAAGTCAAGCTGGAGCATGTTTGCACCGTCCGACATGGCATTGCCCGGATCATGGTGTGTTTCCAGGAATATTCCATCGCATCCGACGGCAATTGCTGCCTTCCCGATCGTTTCAATCAGGTCTGGCCGCCCGCCTGTAATGCCGGATGCCTGGTTTGGCTGCTGAAGTGAATGGGTTATATCCACCACCACCGGAACTCCGTTTGCCTGCATCTCAGGTATGTTCCTGAAATCAACTACCAGGTCATTGTACCCGAACGTTGTGCCACGCTCAGTGAGCATGATTTTTGAGTTGCCGGTTTGAAGGACCTTCTGGACGGCAAATTTCATTGACTCTGCGGAGGCAAACTGTCCCTTTTTAATGTTTATCACCTTCCCGGTTTTCCCGGCAGCGATCAGCAAATCGGTCTGACGGCAGAGGAACGCCGGTATCTGCAAGGCATCCACATAATCTGCTGCCAGTGCAGCCTGTTCTTCTGTATGAATATCTGTCAGCACCGGAATATCAAGGTCAATACCCACCTGCCTGATCAGTTGAAGCGCCATTTCGTGCCCGATCCCGGTGAAGGAGTCTGACCGTGACCTGTTGGCCTTTTCATACGAAGCCTTGAAAATGAAAGGAATTTCCAGCCGGTCGGTGATCTGTTTGATCCTTGATGCGATGGCCAGTGGCATCTCTTCATCCTCAACAACACAGGGCCCGGCAATCAGGAAGAAACTGGACTGGTTCCCGTTTTTCAGGGTATGGAAAAAATTGGTGTTCATTTTTTTGTTTGTTTTGTAGAGACGCACCATGGTGCGTCTCTACATCGTGATATTAATATTTATATTTGTTTTTCCACAAACCCTTCAATCTTGCCCTGATCTCCGATTCACGGTGGTTATTCTGCGGGTCATAAAATAATGAACCTTTGATTTTTTCCGGGAGAAACTCCTGTTCAATGAAATTGTTGTCAAAATCGTGTGCGTATTTATAATCCTTTCCGTATCCGATCTTTTTCATCAGGTTGGTGGGAGCATTGCGGATATGCAGGGGCACGGGCAGGTCGCCTGCTTCCCTGATTGTTTTCTGGGCGCTCCTGATTGCGAGGTATGATGCATTGCTTTTTACGCTGCAGGCAAGATAAATGGCGGTTTGCGAGAGAATCAGGTCACACTCGGGGTATCCGATCACATCCACGGCCTGGAAACATGATGTGGCAAGCAACAGGGCATTCGGGTTGGCATTGCCGATGTCTTCCGATGCCAGGATCAACATGCGCCTGGCAATGAATTTGGGGTCCTCTCCGGCCTGAACCATGCGGGCGAGCCAGTATACTGTGGCATTCGGATCACTGCCGCGCATGGATTTGATGAACGCCGAGATGATATCATAGTGCATCTCACCGGTTTTATCATACATGGCAAGGTTCTGTTGTATGATCTGAATGGTTCTTTCATTGGTGATGGTGACCGATGATCCTTGTTTGTGTTCCGTGGTAACGATAAGTTCAAGTGCGTTGAGCAGTTTCCGGGCATCGCCGCCCGAAATACGCAGCAAGGCTTCAGGTTCCGGTATTTTAATGTCTGTTTTGAGGCTGTTTTCAAGGTGAAGTCGCCCCTGCTCCATCAACGAAAGAAGATGATGTTCCTCCAGCGGCTTTAAAATATAAACCTGGCACCTGGAAAGGAGGGGAGATATGACCTCAAATGACGGGTTTTCGGTGGTGGCGCCAATAAACGTAACCACCCCTTTCTCAACGGCGCTGAGCAATGCATCCTGCTGTGATTTGCTGAAGCGGTGAATTTCATCAATGAACAGGAAGGGGCTGTCGCTTGCTTCCTGCGCCCTGGCGATCACCTCCCGAACTTCTTTCACACCGGAACTGACAGCGCTGAGGGTGTAAAAGGTGCGGTTCAACTGCTTTGAAATGATATAGGCGAGAGTGGTCTTGCCTATCCCTGGTGAGCCCCACAGAATCATGGATGGCACATTGCCCGATTCAATGGCCCGCTGCAGGATGGCTCCCTGGCCGATAAGATGTTCCTGCCCCAGGTAACTGTCGAGGGAATCAGGTCGCAACTGTTCTGCCAATGGAATTAACATGAAACAAAGATAGGCGAAATCTGTTTACACTCCAGGATGATCACCAGCGGAATTTGTCGGCCGCTCACAGCATAGGTTAACAGGTGTATCATTTGAACGAAAAAGGCACAGGAGTTTAATAATTGGAATTAGAATGAATAAGAATTTCATATCTTTGCCGCCTTTAAAAGCGAAACAGAAATAAACAAAACATTTAACTAACAATCAAATCAAATCTGCGTCATGAAAAATAATGTATTGCTATTAATGGCATCTTTTATTTTAGGCTGGACAATGGTCGCCCATTCAACAGTACTGCGAGTAAATAACACACCTGGTATCAATGTTCCGTATGCCACATTAACTGCGGCTTACAACGCAGCTGTAAATGGTGACACAATTTACCTGGAAGGGACGGTGTATGACTACGGGAGTCTGTCAATCTACAAAAAGCTGGTTATTATAGGAACCGGTTATTATTTGACACAAAACCCGGAAACACAGGCAAACATCAATCCTTCAACTGTCACAACCTTGTATTTCTATGCAGGAAGTTCCGGGTGTAAAGTCCTGGGGCTCACGATAAGCTCTACATTTTATATTGGTGCAACACTGCAGGATTTTATTGTCAGGAGAAATTATATCGGTTCCCTCTATAATGCCGCCTCCTCTGTTACCAACTGTTACTTTGAACAGAACATGATTTTCAGTGCAACCGGTCAGTTTCTGAATACGCTGTTCAGGAACAATTTCATGAACAGTTCCAGCCTGACATCAAACAACACCACCTTGTTCTTGTATAACAATGTGTTTTACAACGCCAGTTTCATCATGGCCCAGTGCAAGAATAACATCATGTATGGCGGAGGAACCTTCACCAACTGCGACCTGCTTAACAACATCGGATCCGGTTTGCAATTCCCTGTCGGGAATGGGAATCAGCAGAATGTCAACATGAGTAATGTCTTTCTTTGTTATACCGGTTGCGGTGCCTATGCTCCGGATGCGGCTTTTCAGTTAAAGGTCGGTTCACCGGCAATTGGGGCAGGGAGCAACGGTGAAGACTGTGGAATGTTTGGCGGAACTGACCCCTATGTCCTTTCAGGGATGCCACCGATTCCTGCGATCTATTATTTCAATTACAATTTTAATAATTCAACGATCAACGTGGATATGAAAGTTAAATCACATAATTGAATTGTTTCATCATTACTAAATCAATTCAGTTATGA
The DNA here is from genome assembly GCA_903959905.1 of uncultured Bacteroidales bacterium. Lineage (GTDB taxonomy): Bacteria > Bacteroidota > Bacteroidia > Bacteroidales > FEN-979 > CAIVAT01. The sequence goes on along the minus strand of CAJBYO010000020.1, from coordinate 58,921 downwards.
AAAGGATTTTCAAAATATATGCCCGGGCCATGATATGCCCGTATCTTTTACTGGCCGCGTTTTTCTTGTTTGCACAGGGAGCAAGCGGTCAGAATGTAACGAAAGCTGAGTATTTCCTGGATGAAGATCCCGGTTTCGGCCTTGGTACCGATGTGCCGGTTGTACCTTCTGCAAATATCAGTAACCTTCAATTCTCCATCGGCCTGGGATCTGTTTCTTATGGTTTTCATACATTGTTTGTACGGGCAAAGGATGAAAATGGACATTGGAGCCTCAGTAAGGTCAGCCCCTTTTACAGGTCGGAACTCAATACAGCAGCATTGCCCAATATTGTGAAGGCTGAATACTTTATGGATGCAGATCCCGGGTTCGGGCAGGGTACTGATATCCTGCTGACTCCTTCCACAAATATCAGCAACCTTCAGTTTACCATTTCACTCGGGTCTGTTGCGTTGGGCTTCCATACCTTATACATCAGGGCAAAGGATGCAAACGGTCACTGGAGTTTTAGCCAGGTGAAGGGGTTTTATAAACTTGCATTGAACACCTTGCAGCCGAATGTGACAAAGGTTGAATATTTCCTCGACAATGATCCGGGTTATGGACTGGGAACCAATATCCCGGTAACTCCATCCTTGAATATCAGTAACCTGCAGTTCAATGTCGGGCTGGGTTCTGTTCCAGCTGGTTTTCATACATTATATGTAAGGGCAAAGGACGGCAATGGACATTGGAGCATGACGCAGGTCAGAACCTTTTATAACCTTGCTGTGAACTCATCACCGTTGCCCAATATAACCAGGGTTGAATATTTTCTGGATAATGACCCAGGATTCGGACTGGGCACCAATATTCCGGTTACCCCGGCCACAACGATCAGCAATCTTCAGTTCCCGATCAACCTGGCTTCTGTGGCAGAAGGATTTCATATGCTGTATGTCAGGGCAAAGGATATGAATGGCAAATGGAGTTTGAGTGAGGTCAGGTCATTTTATAAAACAGCGATCAGCCCTTCGGTTTTGCCTGAAATTTCAAAGGTTGAATATTTCATTGATTCCGATCCTGGTTTCGGCATGGGAACCGATATTCCTGTGGTGCCATCAACCAATATCAGCAATCTTCAGTTTGTTGTTGGCCTCAGTAATGTGCCCGTTGGCTTTCATACCTTGTACATCAGGGCGAAAGACGGTAATGGCAGGTGGAGCCTCAGCCAGGTAAAACCATTTTATAAAACTTCTTTACCTGCCGCCTTGCCTCCTGTTACCAAGGTGGAGTACTTTTTTGACACCGACCCCGGCATGGGGCTGGGAACGAATGTCCCGGTAACTCCGTCAACGAATATTAACAATCTCTCTTTTACCATTGATGTGAGCACACTTCCTGTCGGAACGCACCGGTTGTGGCTGCGGGCTAAGGATGTGAACGGGGAATGGTCGCACGTTACCTGGGATACAGTAATCCAGGTCAACCTTTATGTGGGTGTTTCAATAGCCGCTTCAGGTAATGGTGTTTGCTCGGGGACCCCTGTAACATTTACAGCCAGCCCGGTGAACGGAGGGGGCAATCCTTCCTACCAATGGAAGGTAAATGGAGCGAATGCCGGCAGTAACAGCCCGGTCTTCATGTATACTCCTGCCAACGCCGACGCTGTAATTTGCGTCCTGACATCAAGCCTTTCAAATGTTGTTGGGAACCCGGCAACTTCAAACGTTGTTACGATGTCTGTGGGCCCTGCAGTTCCTGCAAGTGTGATCATTACAGCCTCTGCAAACCCGGTTTGCCCTGGAACCCCGGTTGCTTTTTCTGCTACCCCGGCAAACGGTGGCGCAGGCCCGGCATATCAATGGAAGGTAAACGGGGTAAATGCGGGCACGAACAGTGCGCAATATACCTTTACACCTGCTGTTGCAGATATTGTAACCTGCGTGATGACATCCAATGCTTCATGTGTTTCTGGTAATCCGGCAACTTCGAACCAGGTGGTTATCTCAGGGTTGTCGCTGAATGCAACTGTCACCGGCGCATCATCCGTTTGCACGGGTGCCGGTTCGGTCCCTTACAGCACTGAAACCGGAATGACAGGTTACAACTGGATCGTATCATCAGGAGGACAAATCGTTTCAGGAAACGGTACGAACACGATCAATGTCATCTGGTCGACCACAGGTTCAAAAACCGTTACCGTAACCTATGGCAACGGAACAGGTTGTGTGACACAGGTTCCTGGCTTGCTCAATGTGACTGTTTCCGGTGTGCCACCGGCCGCAGGCATCATTAACGGGCCAACGCGTATGTGCGTGGGAACCCAGGGGGTAACCTACTCCATTCCTGCTGTGCAGGGAGCGACCGGTTACCAGTGGACTGTGCCTCCGGGTGTTGTGATTGTATCCGGCGCTGGGACCAATTCCATCACCGTGAATTACCCCCTTACTGCATTGTCGGGGAATATTATTGTGTCTGCGATCAACACCTGCGGAATTGGTCCGCCATCGCCGCAACTCCCTGTTTCCTCCAACAATCTGCTTTCCGGGCAATTAAACCTAACGAACATCAGCGTAAAGGCTATGGAGACTTATTGTCAGGCTGCAGGAACCATTACCACTGCAGGAGGCGGGACGACGTTCCAGGTTCAATACCGGGGTGCGGCAACCCTGATTGCGAGTCAGTCTGTTACGATGTTACCGGGAACCACAGTCTACTCTGGAGGGACACTGCATGCATATATTACCACCCAATGCGAATCCTGCACTGCCTTAAAGGGAATGATTGCGGAATCAATGCTGCCGGATGGTTCAGATGCTGAAATTGCAATGTCTGCTGATGCATCAGAAACAGCGATTCGTGTTTATCCAAATCCGACCCCGGGGAGTTTTGTTCTTGACCTGCCCGGTGAAATGCAAAAAGACCGGATCGTTGCTGAACTTTACAGTGCCCGTGGAAACAAATTGCTTTCAAAGCGGCTGCCAGACGGGCCAAAGCATATGTTTACACTGGCCGGATACCCGGCAGGTATCTATTTCCTGAGAGTGATTACCAGGGCCGGCGTTAAAACAATCAAGGTGATCCATCAATGATGACTGTTCATAACTTGCCATTTCTTAATAAATGTTAAAATTATTCTTGCTGATATTCAGTCAGATACATTAAATGTTAAAAAATGTTAAAAAAAAGTGGTCAAAAAATTTGGATGATGGTATCGCATTGGTTTATCTTTGCATCATAATTCTAAAAAATCAATAGACAATGAAAAAACTTGCAACATTATTAGTTATCGGAGTAGTAGCTTTCATGTACTCCTGTGGCCCAAGCGCAAAAGAAATCGAAGAAAAAAGAATTGCTGACTCTATCCGCGTTGCTGACTCATTAGCAATGGTACAGGCTGAACAGCAGAGAATCGCCGATTCAATTGCAAAAGTTCAACAAGAGAAAATGATTGCTGACTCTATTGCACATGCTGATTCCGTGAAGAAATTCCCGAAATTATTCAAAGGCAAAAAATAGTAAGCTCCGAGCTGAAAAAGAAAAGAGGGTGTCCCGTTGGGGCATCCTCTTTTTTATTTGCCTGAAGGCTCCTCCCGGATCAAGAGAAGTTTCCGGGGGGCAAAGGATAAAATTCACATTTCACATTTCAGATCTCAGATCTCTGAAATCTGAAAAATGAAAAAGGAGGGTGTCTCAAAATCACGAGACACCCTCCTTTTAATACAATTCAGTTTGATCAGAGGCTTTTGATTTCACTCACGAGTTTCTGTAATGTTGCCTTGGCATCACCAAATAACATCCGTGATTTAGGCATGAAGAAAAGGTTGTTTTCAATTGCGGCATATCCTTTGGCCATACTACGTTTCATGATGATGGTGTTTTTAGCCTCCCACGCCTTGATCACCGGCATTCCGTAAATAGGACTGGAAGGATCCTCTTCAGCTGCAGGGTTTACAACATCGTTGGCTCCGATGACGATCACCACATCTGTATTGTTCATTTCGTTGTTGGCATCTTCCATTTCCTGAAGTTTCTCATAAGCCACATCTGCCTCGGCGAGAAGTACGTTCATGTGTCCGGGCATACGGCCGGCAACAGGGTGAATACCATATTTCAATTCCACACCCTTTGATCCAAGCAGGTTTTCAAGTTCATGGCAAAGATGCTGTGCCTGTGCCACTGCCAGCCCATATCCCGGAACTACCAGTACCTTCTGTGAATAGCTTAAAAGTACGGCAGCATCGCTCAGAGATATCTCCTTCACGGTTTTATCACCGCTTTCAGGGCCTGCTGCTGAACTTCCGCCAAATGCACCAATGATGACATTTAACAGTGACCGGTTCATGGCTTTGCACATCAGGATGGTGAGGATGGTACCTGAAGATCCGACAAGAATACCTCCTGTAAGCATCGCCTGGTTGTTGTACAGAAATCCGCCCATTGCTGCAGCCACTCCCGTAAATGAGTTCAGCAGTGAGATGACTACCGGCATATCGGCTCCGCCGATTGGCAAGACAAATGTTACACCGTATATCAGTGCAAGGGCTGCCAAGGTATATATCATCCAGTTTTCGCCAGCCACAGGTGCTTTCAGCATGATGAAAATAACAAAGGCGAAGAGGATCACGAGGAATGAAAGGTTGATGTAGCGCAGCAACGGACTTTTAACATCGCCGAGCCGCTCATCAAGTTTGCCAAAGGCGACCATACTGCCGGCAAATGAAACACCGCCGATCATGAGGCCGAGTAAAATGGCCAGGGCCTCGCCGCTGAGCATGTTTACAGCCTGGCTCCCTGCCAGTTCATTCTGCATCTTGGGAAATTCCATCATGGAGATGAGCGCAGCACAGGCTCCACCCATTCCGTTGAAAAGGGATACCATCTGCGGCATTGCAGTCATCTTTACTTTTTTGGCTGCCATCCAGCCAACCACCGTTCCAATGACGAGGGCGCCAACAATCCAGCCAATATTATGGATTCCCTGGTAACTCCCATCGTCGGTTTTGGTCTTATGGAACAGGATTGTGAAAACAATGGCGAGCCCCATACCCACAGCAGCCCAGAGGTTTCCACTGCGGGCTGTATCAGGATGGCTCAGTTTTTTAAGCCCCAGGATAAAGAGCATGGAGGCCAGAATATACGACACCTCCAGGATGGAGAGATATTCAGAAAATTCAAATGTTTTTGTCAGTGTTTGTATCGTTTCCATGGTTCGGTGCTATTGGTTTTTTTTCTTCTTTGTAAACATTTCCAGCATGCGGTCAGTAACAACAAACCCGCCAACCACATTCAGTGTTCCAAGCACCACGGCTATGAAGCCCAGGACCATAGAAAGCACATTGACAGCATGTCCCATTACAATGATCGCACCGATGATCACAACACCGTGGATGGCATTGGCCCCCGACATAAGCGGTGTGTGTAAAACCGATGGAACATGCGAAATCACCTCAATACCAAGGAATATGGATAAAATGATGATGAAAATCGCCTCCCGGTATTCAAACAGGAATTTTAAAATTTCGTTCATAATACAGATGTTTATACGTTTATCACTGTTTTAACTCGTTCATGGACAATCTCATTATTGTGTGTCACGCAAGTACCCTTTACAATGTCATCATCCCAGTTCAGGTTGAACTCGCCTTTGGCGCTGATCATCAGTTTCAGAAAATTGATCACATTCTTGCCGAACATTTTGCTTGCATCTGTGGGCATATCGACAGGGAAGGATGAATTTCCAATGACTGTAACCCCGTTGTGCACGATTGTTTCATCATTTTTGGTCACCTCGCAATTGCCGCCGGTTGAAGCAGCAAGGTCAATGATCACCGAACCGGGTTTCATGGCCTCAACAGTCTCTTTTTTCAGAAGTACCGGTGCTTTTTTGCCTGGAATCTGGGCGGTACAGATGACAACATCTGATTTAACAGCATGATCGTGCACCGCAGCAGCCTGTTTTTTCTTGAAGTCATCGGTTTGTTCAACGGCATAACCTCCGGCAGCTTTATCATCAACAGCCCCTTCCACTTCGATAAATTTGCCTCCCAAACCAATTACTTCCTCTTTTACTGCTGCACGTACATCAAATACTTCAACAACAGCACCGAGTTTCCGGGAGGTTGCAATGGATTGCAGTCCGGCAACCCCGGCACCCAGTATGAGCATCTTGGCAGGGGTGATGGTTCCTGCTGCAGTCATAAACATCGGGAAAAACTTTGGGAGTGTGTTTGCTGCCGTAAGAACAGCTTTGTAACCAGCTACAGTTGCCATGGAGGAAAGAATATCCATTGATTGTGCCCGGCTGGTGCGTGGAATCACATCCAGGCTGAAACTGGTAATATTCTGCCTGGCAAGTTGTTTGATGATCTCTGTGTTGAAAAATGGATTCAGCACAGCAAGCAGCACTGTTTTTTCTTTTAACTGTGACAATTCGGTGTCGGTAGGGGGATTGATTTTGATAAGCATGTCCGACTGGGCAATCACATCACTCTTTGATGCAATTTTCGCCCCGGCGGCTTCATAATCTGCATCCGTGGCAAATGCACCCATACCCGCATCCTTTTCCACATAAATGGTAACCGTCATTTTGGTGAGGGTGGCAACTGATTCAGGAAGCAGCGCTACTCGTTTTTCAGGAGCTGTTTCTTTTAAAATACCTATAATCATAAACTCAGGTGTTAGTTGTAAAATAGTTACAAGTGACGAATTACAAGTGACGAATTACAAATGACAAATGACAAGTATTGTGACACTTGTCATTTGTCATTTGTAATTCGTCATTATATTAATCAGTAAATCCTATCCTCTGATGGCTGCCATCACAGAAGGGTTTCTTCTTGCTGGCCCCGCAGCGGCAAATTGCAGCCACCTCGTTTTCAATCTGGATCTTCTTTTTATCAGCGTCGCGGACGATGAAGTTCCCGGTGATCAGTGCAGGTCCGTTTTTCAGGATATGCACCCTGGCGAATTTTGACTTCATTTTAACCGTTGCACGCGGTTTGGAAGTGACAAATTTGGTGCTCTTCAGGTAAGTCAGTGCGCGTGACGGGCAGGTGTCGACAGCTTTCATGATATCTTTGCTGTTTGCAGCATGTATGTTGACCCATGGTTTTTTCTTGGAATTGAAAACTTCCGGCAACCTGATCAGGCAGTTGGCTGAATGAATGCACAAATCCGATTTCCAGTATACCGTGACTTCACCATTGGAAAATTCCTTTACCGTGTCTTTGTTTTTTTTGAACTCAGAAAGTTCTGCTTTTGTAACTTTGTTTGACATAATATTTGGAATTAATTTTTTTTCAAAGGTAAATATTAATTTACTTTTAATTGATGTTGGTTATGGAAAATAGCTGTGAAAATGAGAAAACAATTGACTGATTTACGCAAGGAATACCTGTTCTCATCCCTTGATGAAAATTCAGTGGAGAAATATCCCCTGGATCAATTTTCCAAATGGTTTGATGAGGCAGTGCATGCCGAAATTGACGAACCGAATGCCATGGTATTGTCAACCGCTGATGAGGCAGGAACTGTCTCCGCAAGGGTGGTGTTATTGAAAGGGATAGAAAAGCAAGGGTTCCTCTTCTTCACCAACTACGACAGCAGGAAGGGCCGCCAGCTTGTGGCGAACCCCAGGGCAGCCCTTACATTTCACTGGTACCCGATTGAAAGGCAGATCAGGGTGGAGGGGACTGTATCCAGGATCAGCCGCCGGGAATCGGAAGCATATTTTAACAGCCGCCCTGCCGACAGCCGCCTGAGTGCCACGATTTCACCCCAGAGTTGTGTGATCCCCGACCGGGCGTTCCTTGTTTCGATGCGTGAAGGTTTGATGCTTGACCTGGATGGTGCTTCGCCCCGATGTCCCGACAACTGGGGTGGCTACCTGCTCAAACCGACCCTTGTCGAGTTCTGGCAGGGGAGGGCTCATCGCCTTCATGACCGGATACAGTACCGGTTGTCGGGTAGGAAATGGGTGATGGAGAGGCTGGCCCCCTGATGATTAATGGATCCTGCGTACCAGCTGCGCTGCAAGGCCGGCCGCCTGTTCCCGCAGTTCTTTAACCGCAGTGGTTTCCCACAGAACTCCTTTCAACAGTGATCCGATCGTAAAAAGATTGTCGTGTGGTTCAAATGAATTGCTGCAAACGCAGAACGTTGCAGGATCAGCAAGAATCCCCAGCAGGAGTGCATCCTGTACTATTATTCCTTTCTGCAAGGCACGTTTCAGGTAGTTGTCATCTGTTTTCATCAGGTCTGTGGCGGGCCCGGTGCAGTTGATTACGGAGGAGACAGTGATTTCACGTGTTTCTCCGGAACCATGGTTAACAAAGCGGACTTTGACCGCATTTCCTGTTTCTGTAATGCTGATAAGTTTTCCTGCATTCAGTTCCAGGGCTCCTGTTTCTGTGAGCTGCACCAGCTTTTCATGGATATGCATCGGAATCCTGTGTCTTGCAGTATCCCATAAGTACCTTAACCGCGACATGAACTTTTGTTTTTCCGCTGCAGATAGGTTCTGCCAGAGTTGCTGCGTAAGGGGTCTTAGCCCGTCCACAACAGGTTCTGCCGTAAATCCAAGCCGTCGGGCAATACGGATGTGCCGTGTGAGAATCCTCACCAGGTCTGAAAGAGCAGGATTGCCTTGTAATTCCCCCGCAACCGCATTGTATGCAATCCCAAGGTGCTTGTGGGGCAGCATTGAAAATCCATGGGATGAAATGGTATAAATCCTGCTGGTAAACCCGTTTTCAATAAGTCCAAGAACGGTATCAGCCATGGTAAGGCCATTACCCAGGATCATCACGGGTGAGTGCTTGTCGGTATGACTGAAAACGTTCGTGGTCCAAGGATTCCTGAAATACTTATTGCTGTTGAAAACCTGGCTGTCTTCAATGGCTGGGTTTGCAGGCTGATGATTGCCTGAAGCAATGACACCGTATTGAACAACCAGCTGTTCACCATTCTTCAGTTGCAGAGAGATATCCTGGCCGGAATAATCCATGTCAGTAACCAGAGAATCTTTCCGGGTGATCTTTACCCTCGTGGCACCGGGTGCCTGAACAGCTTTATGCCAGATGTCCTCCAGGTATTTCCCGTATAAATATCGTGGCAAATAGGAGTTTGCAAGCAATCCCTTATCAGTGGCAGAGTATTCCTCCAGGGTTGAAACCCAGTTTAAAAAATGACCCGGGTCATCAGGGTAAGCACTCATCCTGGAAGCCACCACATTCAGAATCTGGTTCCTTGAATTCGGCGTATAGGCCACCCCTTTATTGAACGTATCCTGATCACCGATCAGGATAAGCTCAAAAGGCTCCACTGCATTGTTTATCAGGTGAACTGCGGTCATGGTTCCGGAGAACCCACAACCTACGATTGCAATTTTCTTCATTCTATGCTTTTCCTCCTCAATTCACAAACCGCATTCTCCTGCAATATGTGGTGTATGTTCAGGTCTATCCGATGAACAGGCCTTCAATTCTTACTTTGTAACTACCATCGGGTAACTTTGTAACGGCATTCACCAGTCCGCTGTGACGCCATTGAAGCATGCACCTGCGTGGCATAAACCAATAACGGCGGCCGAGTTCAATCTTCTCCTTCGACTCCCTGATAAGCCCTTCATAACCTTGCGCAACATAATAGCCTATATCAATGAATCCTTCTGACCGTGGCCTCAGGGGACCAGTGACACACCAGTTGATCACACCGTTCCGCGGGTCGGAATCAGTAACAACGCCGCAATGGGTGATCGGGCATCCGCACGACATTCCCATCGGCCGGCCGATCATCACATCTCCTTTTTTTACGCCTAGTTCTTTAACGAGGGCAGGGTTGTATGGGAGGATCGTTTCACGTGGGCCAGGCTCATTCCCGAAACAGTCAAGGATAAAGTCAAAATCACGTTTCAGATGGTCTTTCCATCCCATTTTCTCGCCTACGGTTCCTGCATCTTTACAGTCAATGCAGTTAGGAATTGTTTTTGCTTCGTTTCCGTTGTGTTTCAGGTGAATGCACAACTTCAGCGAGGTTTCCGAATTGTCTACAGCCACAGCGAATTCTTCGCAGGTTCTGTAACCGCAAATTCCGCAGTCAAGCTTAGGTAAGCTGTTAAATGTTTTACTCTGGATTTCTTTTGTTTCCATGCTTCTGTTTTTTTGTTTGATCGGTGATTCCGGTGTCTGTTTATCTTGTTTAGATGAATAAAATACTAAGGAGCTACATATTGTAAATTGCTGCTCTTCGGCTTTGTCTTTGCCTCTTTAATGTTGGCTTTATTTTTCAGTTCGGAAAGTTCTTTTTCCCGTTCATCAAAAATATCCTGTAGTTTCCGGATTGTAGTGCTGGTGTGTGTTACAAACAGAAATGGCAGGAAAGCATGTATGAGAGAGGCGATTGCACAGACAAAAGTTGTTCGCGAAAGCATCAGCGCAAACCTTGTATGCTCGAGGTATGACATCTGTACCTCTTTAGGATGCTGGATAAATATGTTTGTTTTTTTCATAGTTAGCGGTTTAAAACTGAATTTTCAGAAAATATTGAGGTAAGATTGTTCAGTGCATCCCCAAGTGAATCAATGAAAATGTCAATATCATTTTCGGTTGTAAATCTCCCCATGCTCACACGGATGGCGCCCCTGGCCTCAAATGGATTAAGCCCGATGGCTTGCAGCACATGGGAGGCACTGTGAGATTTGTCGTTGGATGAACATGCCGAACCAGCAGAAACTGCAATCCCAATTTCATCAAGCAAAAGAAGCAGCCGGATGGTTTCACCCTCAAGTCCGTGAAAACTGAAGCTGAGATGGCCTGGCAAACGTTGCTCACGGTGCCCGTTTATATAAGCATTCGGATAGTTTTGCTCAATAAAAGTGACCAGTTTTTGTCTCAGTTGAGCGAGCCTCCGGGCTTCCATATCCATCTCCTGCATGCACAGTTCGGCTGCTCTGGCAAAGCCGGTAATGGCCGGAATATTTTCCGTTGATGACCGCAGGCCGGCTTCCTGCCCGCCCCCGTGTAAAAGGGGTTCAATTTTTACACCTTTGCGGATGTACAACGCTCCAATTCCTTTGGGACCGTAGATCTTATGGGAATTGACAGTGAGCAGGTCGGCACAGATATCGTTCACATCTACCCGGATCTTTCCATATGACTGGCATGCATCTGTATGAAACAGTACATTATTTTGCCTGCATAGCCTGCCAATCGCTTCAATGGGTTCAATAGTGCCAATTTCATTGTTGGCATGCATCACTGACACCAGGATCGTTTTCGGATTGATGGATTCTTTCAGGACCTCCAGGTCAACAACTCCGTCACTGTCAACCGGCAGATAGGTAATGAAAAAACCCTGCTCGGTAAGCCAGTTGCAGGTGTTGAGAATACAATCATGCTCAATGGCTGAAACAATAATATGCCGGCCTTTGCCGCGGTATGCGTTTGCAACACTCTTCAGGGCCCAGTTATTTGATTCGGTGCCGCTGGAGGTAAAGAAAACTTCCAATGGCTCAGCACCAATGGTCTGTGCAATGGTGGCCCGCGATTTTTCCAGCACTTCTTTGGCATAGGTGCCAAAATGATGCAGGCTTGATGCATTACCGTATTCCCTTGTAAAACAGGGTATCATTGCCTGCAGCACCTGCTCGTCAACACAGGTAGTCGCTGCATTATCCAGAAAAATCCTTTTCTCGCCCATATCCGTGTTATTCACCTACATAAAAAAGTTCCTGATCAAGGGTGCGCAGAACACCAAAGTGGTTTTTCGCGCCGATCTCCTTTTTGCCAACGCAGATTGTACAGGTCCCCACAGGCGGGTTTCCCCTGAGAAACATCGGGAATTCAACATCCGGGGTTTTAAGGATCTGCTTAACGATGGGGTCGATTCCGATTCCATAGAGTGCATTGCTTTCAACCACCGTGATTTTTTTTGCTGATTCCAATACTCGGTAACGGAAAACCTCCCGTTCAGCCTGAGAAATAAGGTCAATCTTTGTAATCACACTGATGTCGGCCAGTGTAAGCATTGGGCCGATTTTTCGTGGCAGGTTCATTCCGCTTGTTGCTTCAAGCACTACAATACCCAGAGAGTTTTCAACATAGGGTGAGCAACGCAGGCAGAGCCCGGCGGTTTCAACAAAAATGTAACTTGCACCCTCTCTTTCAGCCCATTCCACTGCTTCGTCGAGCACCATCACATTGCAATGGTCCGGACACAATTCTCCTGAATAGACTTTCTTTACCGGGATGCCGAATTCTTTGGCAATGATGGTGTCGTCGTCGGCATAAAGCACGTCAATTTTAACGTAAGCCGTTTTAATATCCCTTGCTGCCATTCTTTTCAAAACCTGCCTGATAACAGTGGTTTTACCGCAGGTTGGCGGGCCGGCAAAAATTACTAACTTCATATGATGTGGTTATTAAAAGGTTAACACTTTAAAACTTTCATTGAAAACTGACTCCGTAAGTTCGTTGCCTGACCGGATGATCTGCCTGAAATCAAGCATCATGTCGTCGATCTGCTTCATTTTCATAGCTGCCTTTTTCTCCTCCACCTGGGTGCGGATCAATTGCTGCATGGCTCCGTTCTGCATCACGATCCTGAAATCCGACATCAGGGCGATACACGGGTCGTGGGTAACAAACACAAATATCTTCTTATACCTTTTAAGTAATTCCAATGCCTTGGTACGGTGAATACCGGCATTTTCAATTTCATCCAGCAAAATGATGGGGGAGTTGCCGATGACTACGGCATCCGCGATCAGCAGCGACCTTGTTTGTCCACCCGAAAGTTCTGTCATGGCAATATCTTTGATAATCGCCTCTCCGGTTAATTCATTGGCAAAATCGAGGGTTTCCCGGATGATGGACTCAACATCTTTGGCACCCCTTACAATTGCATGGATGGTCAGGAACTCTTCAACAGGGAGGTCGCTCAGGAAATTTGTATGCTGAGAGATCAATGCTATTGGGTGATTTGACGGATCGAAGATGAAATCTTCCGGAACAGGCTCATCATTGATCGACACCCGCCTGCCTGAAGGTGTATTAAGGTTGGCGAAGAGTTCAATGTCGTTGATCAGGGTTGTTTTGCCACAACCAGTTGGCCCAACGATACTTACGATATCGCCTACTTCCATGCTGAATTCCTTTACATTCTCTGCTGAGCCATCTTTTCCATAGCCTCCGTACAGGGTGATTTTATTTACTTCCATAGCGTTTTAGAATTTTTTACAAAAATATACACTATGTCCATCAAATTAGTGTACATTTGTCCTCAATATTCAATACTGCGATGTTAAATTTTGTATAACCAGGTATTAAAAATTATGGAATCAGTCGGAAATCCCAATTATCAGTACACTTGCGAAACATGCGTGTTGAACACCCTGACAAGTTTCTACCTAAATGAAGCGGAGCGCAAGGATGTTTGCGGCAGTGCAAACCAGTTGCATTTTAAAAAAGGGGAGGTTATTTTAAAGCAGGGGGCAAATTCAACAAGCATCGGATTTCTTCATAAAGGCATCGTTAAATTCACCTATCAGAAAGATGCAAAGAAGAACTATATCATGACGGTGGTTTCCGGCCCGAAACTGATCGGGCAGGCCAATTTATTTTTCAAGGAGAAGAATATTTTCTCCATTGTTGCAGTGGAAGACTGTGTGATCTGCTTTCTCGACAGTAAAAAGATCCTTGGTGTTCTTGAAAATCACGGGAAGTTCCTGCTGTCCATGGTGGAGCGCTCATCAGACATGTTCCAGACCTCCATCTTCAATTTTATCAGCCTGGCGCATAACCATGTTCATGGCCGCATTGCAGATATCCTGATTTTCCTGTGGGAAACTGTGTATATGAACTCCGAGTACAGTTTTACACTGACCCGCAAGGAAATTTCGGAGTTTGCCGCTTGCTCCCATGAGAATGTTATTTCGGTTTTATCTACCTATAATAAGGAGGGTCTGATCGGGTTTGAAGGGAGGAAGATCATCATTAAAGACCTGAATAAATTAAAAGAAATCAGTAAAAACGGTTAATCGTTTCAAGATGCTTTCGAAAAAAACAAGATATGCCATGGTTGCCCTCACACGATTAGCACGTGAATATGGCAAAGGGACCATACTTATAAGTGAACTGGCTACCAGTGAGAAACTGCCTCAGCGGTTTCTTGAAAATATCCTTCTTGAACTGAAAAAGATGGGCATACTGGGCAGCAAACTGGGTAAGTCGGGGGGCTATTTTCTTTTGCGTCATCCGAGTGAGGTCAACCTTGCGGAAATCGTCAGGCAGTTTGAAGGGCCGATCGCGCTTCTGTCATGCGTTTCTGAAAAGGCATACCAGCCTTGTGAATTCTGTAAGGATGAAACGGCTTGCAATATTCGCAAGGTATTCAAAGAAATCAGGGACACCACATTTGAAAAACTGGAACATGCAACTCTGGAACAACTCATAAAAAAACACCGCGAAGACCCGGAAACGCTGGCTGTTTAACCCTTCTGGGTTATCTGCGTTTCCGTGTCTCTGCGGTGCAGGATATGTTGCACCTTTACCGGGGCTTTACCCGATCAGTTTGAACGAGATAGTGATCTTGTAGTGCTCGTTGTACGGTGTCTTCAGGCCTTTACAGCAAATCTGGGAAAGTTGTTCCTTGACCATCCTTTCAAGATTGGCATTTTCTGCCATCGTTTTCTCAATAGTTATTTTCCCTTCATCATCCACTGTGAATATGACATCCACTTTGCCGGTGCAGCATGATTTAACAGCTTGCTCAGGATAAGTCATCCCCTGTTTGATTACATTCTGAATGTGCTGTGCAGGAGTTATTGCGGGCTCCTTGGCAAATGATGAGAGGCTGGAGATGCAGATTACGACGAGGACCAAAAAAGCGAGACGGATAATTTTTGTTGTTTCCATGGTTGTGTTTGTTTTATGTTAATACTTTGTTTTCTGATGGTGATATGACGAGGTCGATTTCTTTAAGTTACAGGGCTTATCAAGATTTAACATAGAGTTAACAATTTTGATATTTCAAATTTACGATGGATAATGGCCTGAAAACAAATCGTATCTGTAACCTGAATGAAATTTCAGCTAAACAAACCCGAAAATAGGCTGATCGGTGGTTATGGAAAAGAAGGGTGTAAAATAATCGGTAACCCGGGATGTTTTCCGGTCAATCCCAGCTGTTTATTTGGTTGTTCCGGACATGTTCAGCTGCTGAACTTTGATTTTGTCATTTTTCGTCAGCCCGGATAGTACCTGGATGTTGATGCCGTCGGAAATCCCTGTCTTGATAAACCTTTTTTCAAATTTTTGCGGGGAAGTCTCCACCTCCACATACGCCGAATCTCCCTGGAACAGGAGTGCAGATTCCTTCACGGCAAGAACATCAGTCCTGTGGTCAAGGACAATGTCGGCATTGGCGCTGTAACCAGCCCTTATAAATTCATCCTCCTTTAATCTGACATCCGCTTTTATTTCAAACTGCACGGCACCGTTTTCCAGGATCCCCTTTGGTGAGATATATTTGAGTGTTGCATGAAATGTATCGTTTTCAATGGCTCCAATGGTAAGCATCAGGTCCATCCCGGGTTTGATCTTGCCAACTTCTGTTTCGTCCACCTTTCCCTGGAAAATCATATCGCCAACATCCGCTACTGTGGCAATCGTCGTGCCTGCATTGAAGTTGTTGGTTTCAATTACGCTGTTCCCGACCTTGATCGGAATGTCAAGCAACATTCCTTCGATGGTTGAACGAATGAGCGTATTTGTTGTTTTACCCGATTTTTTATTGACTCCTTCCCGGATGAGTTCAAGGTTGGCTTCTGCGGCGTCAACTTCCTGCCTTGCATTCTTGAAACTTACCTGTGTTTGCTGGTTGTCGGCAGCAGAGATGACTCCCTGGCTGAAAAGTTTATCCTGCCTGTCGGCGCTGATTTTGGCATCGTCAAAGGCGATCTTTGCCCGTTCAAGACGGGCTTCCGCGTTGTTGAGGTTGATCAGGTCGGGGATGATCCTGATGCGTGCGATGACATCGCCCTGCCTGATGTGTTTTCCGGCTTCAACAAAGATCTCCTCCACGATGCCTGAAACCTGTGGCTTGATCTCAATTTCCTTGCGGGGGATCACAGAGCCGGTGGCAACCGTTTTCCTTACTATGTTGGTGATGAATGGTTTCTCTGTCTGGTATACAGCCGGTTTTTCCTGTGATTTCCTGTAAAGGTATACAATGGTGAGTACAAAGACTGCAAGGATCAGAACAAGGATGGAGATTTTGATGATTTTTTTCATGGTATAATGATGGTGTGTTGTTAAATGTTTTTTTCACCACTTAGGCACATAGGACACATAAAAAGGATGGAAGAAGTTGTTGAACATACTATGTGTTTTTTCTATTGTGCCCTATGTGCCTGTGTGGTTATTTTTTTATTATTCATATCTCAATGCATCAATCGGCTTCACGGAAACAGCCCTGCGCGCAGGTATCAAACCCGCAATAACGCCGCAAACCACGAGGATTGACAGCGCGGTGATGGCTACTGAAAAGTCAATTCCCGGGTGGACAAACATTTCCGTTCCAGCACCTGTGGATCCGAGCAGGAAATTGATCAGTTCAAGCAGGCCAACGCCCACCACAAGTCCGAAATATCCCGAAAAGGTTGTCATTACTACTGATTCCATGATGATCTGGCTGATAACCTTCCAGGGTGTGGCGCCAAGGGCACGCTGGATGCCGATTTCTTTCGTACGTTCCTTGACAACCACCAACATGATGTTGCTCACCCCGATCACCCCTGCCATAAGGGTTCCGGTACCAACGATCCATACCAGCAGCCTGATGCCAAAAAACAGGCCCTGCATCTGGTCAAATTCCTTTTTAAGGTTGAAATGGCCGACAGCCGGGTCATCGGCCGGTGCAACCGAATGGCGTTGCTTGAGCAGCCTGATGGCCTTTTCTTCCACCACAGAAACCGGGATGTCATCTTTTGCCGTTATGGAGAAAAAACCAACGGCATTTCCATAGTTGTATGTTTGCTGAAGCGTTGTAAACGGAAGGTAGATATTCTGGTTTTCCTGGTTTGCCTGTTCGCCGGTTCTCTTTGACTGGAATACACCGATCACCTGGAAATAGACGCCCTGTACCTGGATGTACTGATTAATCGGGTTCTCATCCTTTTTGAAGAGGAAGTCAACCACGCGTGTCCCGATTACCGCCACCTTGCGTTTTTCCCTGATGTCAAGGTCGTTGATAAACCTTCCTTTGATGAAGTTAAGGGGGTCTATTTTATTATAAACAGGGTAGTCGCCCATGATTGTGAAAATTCCGGATTTCAGTCCCCTGATAACATTATTTGTTTGCATATAGCCTCCGGCCTGCAATCGTGGTGCGAGGTACTTAATTTCGGGAACAGTGTTATGAAGTGCCACAATATCGTCATTGTCAAAATTATATCTTCTGCCCCGTGGAAACCCTTTGTATGGAATCGTAGTCTGCTGGGTCCAGATGAATACACTGTTGGTGGCCATGTCACCAAAATTCTGCGTCACCCCCCGCTGCAGGCCGTTGCCAGATCCCAGCATGATCACCAGCATGAAAATCCCCCAGAATACCCCGAATGCAGTCAGAAATGTCCTGAGCTTATTTGCACTCAGAACATGGTAAATTTCCTGCCAGCGGTCAAGGTCAAACATGAAAACAGTTTTAAGTATTAAGTTTTAAGATTTAAGTGTTGCTGTAATTCGTCCTTTGTCATTCGTCCTTTGTCATTCGCTATTCGTCCCTCAACGCCACCACCGGGTTCACCCTCGCTGCCTTTATTGCCGGGAACAGGCCTGCAACCGCACCTGCAAGGATCAGCAGGACCGTGGCTGCAACTGCCACTGAAAAATCGGCTTCAGGGTTCCTGAAAAATTCGGTCGGGGGCATCTTTTTGGAGATCAGTTCAAGCAGGCCGACACCAAGTACAAGGCCAATGTAGCCGGCAAACGAGGTGATCACAATCGCTTCCTGCATGATCAGTGCCACGATTGACCAGGGTGTTGCTCCCAGTGATTTCCGGATGCCAATCTCCTTGGTGCGTTCTTTTACCACGATCATCATGATATTGCTCACCCCAACCACACCGGCAATGATAGTGCCAAGGCCAATGATCCAGATAAAAAGGCGGATCCCGGCGAACAGCGCCCTGAATTTCCTGACCTCTTCATTCTTATTCCATACGTTGATTGCCCGGTTGTCATCAATGTCAAATGTGTGCATTTTGGCGAGCACCGACTTTGACTTCCGGATCATCAGGTCAGCCTCTTCGGCTGAGGCCTGCCCGGTGGTGAAGGAAATCTGGTTGATGACATTTTCTCCCTTGAAAACCCGCTGTGCGGTTGAAATCGGGATATACACCCGCTTCTGTTCATCGTCGTTCCTGCTGAAATCTCGGAATACGCCAACCACTTTAAAGAGCACGCCGCTGATGTTGATATACTTGCCCATCGGTACTGAGTCAGCACCTTTAAACAGGGTGCTCTTTACTTTTTCACCGATTACAGCAACCTTTCTGAATTCAGAAATGTCAATGTTGTTGATGAACCGTCCACGTGTCATTTCAAGCTCTTTAATAAAACCGTAATCAGGGTGGCAGGGGGATAAAAAGAACGATCCGTATTCTTTCTTAAAGGAGATAAGTCGGTTTCCTAGGAAAAGCCTGGCGGAAATGCGGTCATATCCATCAACAGAGGTTTTAACCGATTTGAAGTCTTCATTGGTGAATCTGATTTCCCGGCCTGTTTTCAACCCTTTGTACTTAATGCTTGTTTGCCCGCTGCTGATCCACACCCCGTTGGTTGCACCCCCTTTGAACTGCTCTTTAACGCCATTCTCCAGCCCGGATCCTGAGCCGAGCAGCAGGATCAGCATGAAAATTCCCCAGGCCACACTGAAGCCTGTAAGGAAGGTACGCAACTTGTTTTTGCGAACCGTGCTGTAAATTTCCTGCCACTTATCTAACTCAAACATCCGTCAATCTGTATTTTGCACTTTGTACCTTGCACTTTGCACTTTGCACTTTGCATTTTACATTTCACATTTTACATTTTCTTAATTCTCTACCACCTCCGTAATATTCCCGTCCGTAATCCGTATCGTTTTTTTTGTCCTCAGGGCAATGTCATGCTCATGGGTAACGATGATCACGGTGATACCTGAAGCATTCACTTCCTGCAGAATGTCCATCACCTCCATGGATGTGGTTGAATCCAGCGCCCCTGTTGGCTCATCGGCCAGGATTACCTTTGGCTTCCCGATCAGTGCCCTGGCGATGGCCACCCGTTGTTTCTGTCCGCCAGAGAGTTCGTTCGGCAAATGGTGCGCCCAGTCTTTGAGCCCCATTCTGTCGAGATACTCCATCGCCACAATATTTCGCTTTTTGCGGGGAATATTTTGATAGTACAAGGGGAGTGCTACATTTTCCATGGCATTTTTGAAGGAGACCAGGTTGAACGACTGAAAAACGAAGCCGAGCATCCTGTTCCTGAGCTGAGCTGCTTTTCGCTCGCTTAATTTATTGATCAATAAGCCGTCGAGAATATACTCTCCTGAATCATAGGTGTCGAGGATGCCCAGGATGTTCAACAGTGTAGATTTTCCGGAACCAGAGGCCCCCATGATGGAAATCATTTCACCTGCATTTATCTGCAGATCAATACCTTTTAGCACATGAAGGCTGTTTTGCCCTGTGATATACGACTTATGGATTTGGTTGATTCTGATCATTTCCAGTATTTTCATGCTAAAATTGAGACTTTACCGACATCTGTTGAAAAATAATCTGTCATCATTCTGTTTAGCCCGGTAAAGAGGATGATTTTCAGGATTAACTAGGTATAGATGGTAAAAAGCTAAAAAGGTTACATAATGATAGATGATTTTTCAATCTTTCAGGTAACTTTGTAAGCAGAAAAACAACAAATACTATGAAAATCCACTATCTAACGTTACTGGCTATGGCCACATTGCTCATCACCGGATTTAAACCGGAGAAAAACAGGGAAAATCCATTTTTCTCGCAATACAAGACCCCTTTCCAGGTACCTCCGTTTGATAAAATAGATACATCGGACTACATGCCTGCCTTTATGGAAGGTATCCGGCAGCACAATGCGGAGATAGATGCGATTATTAACAACCCTGCGACGCCAGATTTTGCCAATACGATTCTTGCTTTCGACAAGTCGGGATACCTCCTGACACGGGTCAGTAAAGTGTTCTATAATCTGAACGAGGCCGAAACCAACAAACAGTTACAGTCGATTGCCCGCCTGCTCAGCCCGATCATGTCGAAGCACGGAGATGACATTGCATTGAATGAGAAATTGTTTGTCCGAATCAAGGCCGTATATGAAAAGCGCAAGGTGATGAACCTTGATTCGCAGCAACTGCGCGTAGTTGAAAAGTATTTTCGCGATTTTGAACGGCAGGGGGCCAATCTGACCCCTGATCAGAAAGATCAGCTGAGGAAGGTGAATGAAGAGTTGTCGATGCTGTCGTTGACCTTTGGCGAAAACCTGCTGGCTGAAACCAATGAGAATTTCAAACTGGTTATCGAGGATAAAAAAGACCTTGACGGTTTGCCACAGGGTGTGATCGACGGCGCTGCTGAGACAGCAAAGGCCAAGGGTATGGACGGAAAGTGGGTGTTTACCCTCTCCAAACCCAGTATGATCCCCTTCCTGCAGTATGCCAAAAACCGCGATCTGCGTGAAAAGATATACCGCGGATATTTCATGCGCGGTAACAACGGAAATAAAAATGACAATAAGGAAATTGTAAGTAAAATCGTAAGTAAGCGGCTCGAAAAAGCAAAGTTGCTGGGATTTGACACTTATGCCGCCTATGTTGTTGATGACAATATGGCGAAGACCCCGGCCAATGTGAACAGTTTTCTGGATAAATTATGGACCGCAGCTCTTCCTGTTGCGAAGAAGGAGGCGGATGAGATGCAGAAGATCATTGACCGCGAAGTAGAGAGTTTTAAATTGCAATCGTGGGACTGGTGGTATTATGCTGAAATTATCCACAAGGAGAAATACAGCCTTGATGAAAATGAACTGAAACCCTATTTCAGCCTGGCAAATGTTCGCGACGGAATGTTCCTGGTGGCAAATAAGTTATATGGGATTACCTTTATCAGGAGGAAAGATATCCCGGTGTTCCATAAAGACGTTGAAACCTATGAGGTAAAGGAGGCCAACGGCAAGCATCTTGGAGTTTTATATCTTGATTATTACCCGCGCGATGGAAAAAGAGGAGGGGCGTGGTGTACAGATTTTCAGTCGGCCGGCTGGCTGCACGGAAAAAAAGTTGACCCGATCGTTTCGGTAACCTGCAACTTTACGAAACCCACCGCCGACACACCTTCACTGTTAAGCTGGGATGAGACAACAACCCTTTTCCACGAATTCGGCCATGCCTTGCACGGACTTTTCACGGAGGGGAAATACACCAGGACTGCCGGGAATGTGCCGCAGGATTATGTGGAGATGCCTTCACAGATCAATGAAAACTGGGCCAGTGAGCCTGAAGTGCTGAAAGCATATGCAAAACATTATAAAACGGGTGAACCAATGCCCGACAACCTGATTCAGAAGATACAGAACAGTGCCCTGTTCAACCAGGGTTTTGAAACTGTTGAATACCTTGCCGCGTCCATCCTTGATATGGATTATCACGGAGTGTCAGAATCGAAGGGAATCGATGTGCTCAAATTTGAAAACGATGCCATGAACAAGATCGGGCTGATCTCAGAGATCATCCCGCGTTACAGAACCACCTACTTCGCCCACATTTTCGGCGGTGGTTATGCCGCAGGGTATTACGTTTATATCTGGGCTGCCGTTCTTGATGCTGATGCATTCAGCGCCTTCAAATCATCCGGTGATATTTACAACAAGGATCTTGCAGCCAAATTCAGAAAATACTGCCTGGCCGAATCGGGAAATGATGAGGGGATGGTTCAGTATAAGAAATTCAGGGGCAAGTCTCCTTCCATTGAACCGCTGCTGAAGCGCCGTGGTTTGAAATAATCAGGGCTGATGAATAAATTGCATGTACTCTGGACAACAGGGGAGAAGGAAGTTGCCATGAAGGTGATCTTTCCTTACCTGGTTAATGCCAAGGCCAACGGGTGGTGGGACGAAATCAATCTCATCATCTGGGGGCCGTCTGCACTTTTAGCCGTTGAGGACACAGATGTTCAACAACAGCTGCAGGATGTGCTCGACAGTTGTATAACGGTCGAGGCATGCCAGGCGTGCGCAGATGCTTACAAAGTGACTGATGTTTTTATTTCCCTGGGTATAACAGTCCGGTACATGGGCTCTCCCTTTACCAATTATCTCCAAAGCAATGACCAGGTTGTGACATTTTAGTTGCAGTTTGCTGGTTTCGTGAATCTTAGCTTTATTAAGGATCCACGACCCTACTCATTTTATCCCAAAATTGGATTGATCAATTATATATTCCTGATCGTAGATTATAAGGAATGTAATCTCAATATGGGAATCGTATTCCCGAAATGGGATTAGTTGTAATTTGTGAAATTATTAATACA
Source organism: uncultured Bacteroidales bacterium (assembly GCA_903959905.1). Lineage (GTDB taxonomy): Bacteria > Bacteroidota > Bacteroidia > Bacteroidales > FEN-979 > CAIVAT01. The sequence goes on along the minus strand of CAJBYO010000020.1, from coordinate 36,336 downwards.
TTGATATTCAGATACATAAAATTTGTGTTTGTCGTGGCTTGATATTTGAAATACGTATTAAAAACAAATGTTCTTTTTTTTATTGTGTTTTATGAGATGTGCGAAACAAATTAATTGCAATTACGTATCAGTGTGGGCAATTACTTACAAATACAACATCAGGTTATGTAAGGTTAATTAAATAATTATTTATCTTTGTTCATAATCTGCAGGATTTAAATGATGGTTGTAAATTGTAAATGCATGTTTATCAATAGGATGAAATTTGCGAGGTGCTGTCAGATTCATTTGAAAAGAGAAAGAAGCAGATGACCTAACATTTTGAAAAAGAGTGATATGTTCTGTAAGGTTGAAATATTTTTTTTATCATAACAAAGTACATATAATTAGGGAAATATATAATTATTTATCAGTTTATTTCTTGAGCAGTATAAGGGATATTTTCCTGTCAACGCTCTAATGAAAACCTGAAAAAATCACATGAAAATAACAGTGGAATTAACGGTAAGAAGCAAATTCAAGAAAAGTAGTTTCTTTGGGGCTTTTTCATATTTCAAGCCGGGCGTTGAGACTTTTTCCATTTTGATCATTTGCATGCTGTTGGTTGGTAAAGTATCGCTCGGGCAGGGGATTGGTATCAGTGAATCTGCGATCACCGCGGATGTACATGCAATCCTGGAACTCAGGTCAACACTGAAAGGTTTTTTGGCACCGCGAATGACAACAGTTCAACGCGGGGTTCTGGGGGCAACCCCACCAGCAGCCGGAATGCTTGTTTATGATACGGACACGAAGTCATTCTGGTATTATGACAATGGAGGCTGGAATGCCATTGCAGCCGGTGCAAATGTTGGTACAGTAACAAACTTCTCAGCCGGGGATTTATCTCCATTGTTCACAACCACAGAAGCTACGACCACCACCACACCCGCGTTATCGTTCTCCATCACAAACGCCGGGGCCTACAGGATTTTTGGAAACAATTCGAATGCAAGTGCGAGCCCTGCATACTTTACACCCTTACTGGCATCAGGCCTGTTTCAAAACCAGGGGACCACCACTACTGTATTACACGGGAACGCAGCCGGAAACCCGTCGTGGAGCCAGATTGTTACAGGCGATGTTGCCGCTGGTGCCATCGACCTCACCACTCAAGTATCAGGAATTCTTCCAACGGCTAACGGCGGTACCGGCGTTGCCAACAATGCTCTTTCCACACTTTCAATTTCCGGGAATTTTGCCACGACCCTGACTTTGGGTGGTACAACGAATATCACCCTTCCCACTTCGGGAACTTTAATGGCGAATCCATTAACCACCGGAGGAGACCTTTTATATGGTGGTGTATCAGGCATCCCTTCTCGTCTGCCTAACGGATCAGCGGGACAGGTTTTGCAAAGCAATGGAACGACGCTCGCACCGTCGTGGGTTACCCCGGCTGCAGGAACCGTCACTTCCGTGTCAACTGCTTCAGCAAACAACGGTGTAACCGCAACATGGTCAATGACTTCACCAACACCCGCTTTAACAATCGGGTTAGGCTCCATTACTCCTGTTTCTGTAAATGGACTCACCATTACATCAAATGGTTCCAATACCCTGAATATTGCCACAGGTAAAACACTTACAGTATCCAATTCATTATCCCTGGCTGGTACAGATGCCTCAACATTAAATATCGGAACAGGAGGAACCCTGGGTTCAAATGCGTTCACCAGCACGGCTTATGCGCCTATTGCCTCCCCTTCATTTACCGGAACCGTAAGTTTGCCAACACCCTTCAACCTGGGTGGTACGTCGGTGACAACAACAGGCACTGAACTCAATTATCTTGATGGCGTAGCCGGAACCACAGGGACTTCCAATTCCAATCTTGTTCTTTCCGCCTCACCCACGTTCACGGGCACTCCAACCCTGCCAACCGGTACAATTGCAACAACCCAGGCTTTTGGCGATAACTCCACCGCACTTGCCACAACGGCGTTTGTTCAATCTGAAACCCCTTCTTATTCGCGTGTCACTGGAGCAAATGCAACAACGACAGGGCAATCACTGACCAACATTACCGGGTTAACATTTGCGGCAGCTGCAGGTACCACATATGAATTTGAGGCTGTTTTATCGGTTGGCACAAATGCCGTTACCACCGGCACCGGTTATGGTGTTAACTACTCCGGTACAGTCACTGCCATAGAAGCGATTATTGCAGGTTCAACGAGTACAACCCAAAGTAAGATATTGAGAATAAGTGCATTGAATACTCCTGCAGCAGGATTTCTCACAAGCAATGGGAGCAATGGTGGAATCAGCATTAAAGGGGTCATAGTTACTAATACTGCAGGCAATATAACAATACAACATCTTAAAACTTCGAGTGGAACGTCGACTGTATTTGTTAATTCATATTTAAAAGTAATAAAAATTCAATAACAACGGTTGGAAAACCGGAATCAATTCCGACATCTAAAAGCATGATCAATATCCTAAACATAATACGAATCCAAGGTAAGAAAGCAACTTCACTGCTTTTTGGCCTGGCCGGTATTTGTATCGGTACGTTGTGTTTCACGGAAAAGGAATTGCATGCTCAGGTTATATCCAACAGTGGTTCATATTTATCAAACCCCTCCGGTGTTGTACTTAGCGGGGGATCCCTGGAGAACACATCGGGGACAATAAATAATGCAGGAGATATCTCCCTCACCGGGTATGTGTCGAATGCAGGAACACTTACTGCCGGAGCCGGAACAATAACGGCAGGCGGCAACTGGTCAAACACGGGTTCTTTTAATGCAAACACGGGTACAGTGGTGTTAAACGGAAATTCTGCTACGACAGTCGGACCGACAAATTTCAATAATCTGACCATCAGTGGCACGGGCGTTAAAAATGCGCTGGGTGCACTTACGATAAACGGAAATTTTAACCTGAACTCAGGGTCACTCGCTTTTAGCAGTACAACCGGCAACAATATATCCATTGGCGGCAATTACACCCAGACCGGGGGTATCTTTGATTTTAACACCTCTACATCCGGAACGAGCCAGATGATCCTTGGTGGCAATCTGACCCAGACTTCGGGCACTGAAAGCATGACCACCAGCGGTGCCGGGGCCTTGAATGGGGTTATCATTTTCAATGGATCCGGAACTCAGACGTTAAGCCTTTTGAATCCTACAGGTGCGATTTGGGTTGTATATTCTATTCCGTCAGGCAAATATGTCAGACTTCTTTCCAACATATCACTAAACAGTGCCAATGGTGTTACACAGGCTGGCTTCCAGGGTGAAATAAACACAAGCGGAACCTTTGATCTGGGTACTTACGTTGTCAACCAGGCTGGCGGAGTTGCCGGAACTGCTGTGTTCAAGGTTAATTCAGGTGCAAACCTGATCACCTCAAACAGTAGCGGATTATCGGGTTCCATTTCATCGTTAAACATGACAACCTCCTTAAGCAGCGGTGCGAATTATGAATTCCGCGGGGCTTCAACCGGGGGTTTTGTTACATCCCCCTTGTTAAATACAGTAAATAATCTGTTGATAAACAGTTCTTCGGATGTTGCATTAACAAACTCACTGGCTGTTGCGGGCCAGCTTCAACTCACAAGCGGAAAATTTACGCTTGGCGCCAACACACTTACCATTGCCGGAGTGTCGCCAACCAGGGCAACCGGAACCCTTGACGTCACAAATCCTTCGGCCACACTGGCATTCACAAATCCTGCTGCTATCACGCTGCCTGCAGGTATTTTCACTGGTAGTATCAATAATCTCACCGTGAACGGCCCTGGTGGAATCACCGCGAACAATGACCTCACCGTTCATGGCGTCCTGAACCTGCAAAGCTCAAACCCCTCGGCGGTAAAAGGCAGTCTTGACATGTCAAACGGTGCATTGCTAAACACACTTACCATGGGCCCCGCATCCAGTACAGTTGGGGCAGGTGATGTTACCGGTATTGTGAAACGCAATTCATTTGTAAACAGTACCGACTTTTCTTTCGGTAATCAGTTCACCACCATGAGATTCACCCCGGGCGGCACACTGCCTTCGGAAATTGGTGTTAAAATCACTCTTGGTACAGCACCTTCATGGAAATCTGATGCCATTTACCGTTCCTACGATGTTATTCATACAGGAGGCATTTCCACTGGTGTTTCATTTAATTTGCATTACCTCGACAGCGAACTTTCCGGCAATCCGGAAGCCGACCTGTTCGTATGGGATTATACTGCAACAACCAATCCGCCAACCCTTGAAAAGCATGCAAGGACAGGGTTCAATTCAACAAATAACTGGATTTCGACATCATTGAATGATATTGGTCTTCTGGGAAGCGCATACGGCGAACATCCCTGGACACTTGCAAAATCAGTCTATGTAACGATGACAGGAACCAGGGGATGGAGGATGATCACATCACCTACGCGCACTACATGCTCTGACCTGTTGACCGGATTTATTTCGCAGGGAGTACCAGGATCAAATTATCCTGGGAAACAGCCCAATTTTCTGTGGTTTGATGAAACAGATACGCTTACTACCAATATGAGTTGGCGGACCAGCAGCTTCAATGGCAATCTTGTTGCCGGCAGGGGATATTATCTCTATGTATTTGATTCGGTATCGGGAATCTACAGCGATAAGCTGCCAAGGCAAATGACTACTTACGGTGATGCTTATTTCCCGGGCAGTTTTTCATTTTCAGGCCTGAATCAGCCTGTAACCTACACTCCGCGGGTGGGGGGACAGGTAAGCCAATCGCCCAACGATACGGTAAAATACGATACGAATACCAATGACCAGGGATGGAATCTTCTGGGAAATCCTACGCTGTACTCACTTGACTGGGATGCCCCCCAGGGATGGACTAAAACCAATATTGACAACACCATTTATATCTGGGATCCGTCGTCAAACCAGTTCAGAGTATGGAACGGAACAAACGGGACGCTGGGGAATGGATTGATAAGTCCGTTTCAGGCATTTTGGATTAAATCAAATAATTCATCGCCTGCACTTGGTTTTACACAGGATGTTTTTGCATCAGGCGGAACCTTCTACGGAGGATCGTCAACCAAGTCGGGTACGATCACCAATGCCCCTTCAGCCATCAACCTCAGTTTAAATGCTGCCGGTTTGAACAGTGATATTCTCATTACATTCGGCGATGACGGTAAGGCAGGGCCTGATTCCAAAGATGCATACCGGCTTGAGCCACTTTCCAGTTCATGGGTTGAGTTCTTTACATTGTCTTCTCCGGAACACAATATGCCTTTGGTGATTAACAACCAACCTGCGGATGGCCCCGATTGCATCATCCTGCCTCTTTATACCGGTGCGCAGCACAATGGTCGTGAATTCGGGGGAGAATACACCGTGAACTGGGAACTGCCATCTGACTGGCCTTCCGACTGGGCCATCAGCCTGAATGATCATGCCTCCCAAAAGGCCATCTCAATGAGAAAAGAACAATCATATACGTTTAGCAGGGGAAATACGAAAAGCAGTGGTTCAGGCAGCGCCATGAAGCATGATACCTTATTACTGCCTGGTTTGATTGTCAACCCCGTTTCAGTAAAAAGCCTGCTGAAAAGTTCAACGGAATTACCCCCATTCTCCATCGTTATTCAGAAAGGTACAAAGAATGATGAGCCTGCTTATATCGCACCGGAACCAAGCCTTTTACAAAATTATCCCAATCCGTTCAGTCAAACAACAACAATCAGGTTCAGCCTGCAACTGCCTTCTGCGGTTAGTTTAAATATCTATGATATACAGGGACACCGGGTTGATTGTGTAACGGATGATTATTTCCAGGCTGGGTTTCATAAATTCTCCTGGAACAGGAGCAATGTGAAGCCAGGGATTTACCTGCTACAGATGAATACATCAGGTTCGGTTCAAACAAAAAAACTGGTTATAACCGCTCAATAAAGATAATTCAGCCCAATTCTATGATAAAACTGAATAACATACAATCACACGTTTCCGACCCTGAAGCTGCAACACATTGCACCTTCAGGTGGTTCATTGCAGGAATGCGGAACATGGTGCTGATTTGTATGCTTTGGTTTTCATTTCTGGCGGCAGAGGCTCAAACGAGCGGCAACATCAAGGCAACAGCACTGGTTGTTGAGCCCACCGGTATCCAGTTGATACCACTGGAGGATATGGTCATTGACGAATCATCATCAAAGGACGGATTTTTAAATATATCACCGGTTACGGATGAGAAAGCAGGGAAAATACTGGTGAGGGGAAAAGCGAAATCAAGTGTGAAATTATCTTATATGAATGAGATGTCGCTGGCAAATCCTGATGGTGAGGGTAAACTTGTATGCGAATATTCGGTGAGCGGTTACCAGTCAGACAATCAGTCAGCCTCGCAACCACTTGACCAGGTTGAAAGAGTAGTGCAATTTAATGAAAAGGGAGAATACTACTTATGGCTTGGCGGGAAGATCAACTTTACACATGCCCGGCCAGGAAGTTATGAAGGAGAATTCACCATTCAAGTAGAATATATCTGATATGACAGGGACGATTCAGAAAATAGTTCATCTTGTTCTGTTATCCATGTGTGTTTGCAGTGGGGCAAGCGCGCAACATATCAGCTTTGGTACATGGGCGAGCGGCGACATCCTTCTATCAAAGGGTACACCTGAACAACTGAATTTCAATGATAAAACCCAGTTGATTATCCCGGGGGTCAGCCAGTCGGTGACGATTAACCTCAATGACCCACAGGCCGCAGTACTGACCGTTGAAGGGAGTGAATATCTTGATGTAACTGTTTATGTTGATGGCCCACCAACTGTTGATCTTGATGCATCCAACAGGATTCCGCTGGCAGTGAGGTTTGCCTACTCAAATTTAGATCCGTCGGATGTGATAAATGCAAAGTTGCAGGCTGTTGAGGTGCCGACAGGTTTCAATACCGCCACATTCCCGATTTTCAGGAGAACCGGCGGACCTCCGGGCCCACCCCCGGTACCACCGTCTTCCGGATATACACCCCCCAGGAAAAAGGCATGGCTTTTCATTTATGGCACGCTTGGACCGGTAGGGAACGTTGATGCCGGGTTATACGAAGGAATGATCAATGTAACTGTTGAATATACAAAAACCAATTAAAATGACTTTGATATTACCGAAACGGATACTTGGAAGAACTATGGTTGTGACCATGAGTTTGCTGTTGATCGCAACTTGTGTGAATAGTCAGGTTCTTAAAGTAAAAGTGAAGGTGAACTCAACTGTCGGGATGGAGGAAGTGCAATCATACAATAATATGGCCCCCAAGGCTTTCCAAAGCGGAACTGAGCATGAAAAGACCGGCGGAACTATTCCATTTGAAGCCATGAATGCGATTAAGATCAAGGGGAAAGCAAACCTTGAATTACTGGTACGGTATGAAGCACCGGATTTCCTGGTCAATACGGATAAACAATCGATGCCGCTGAATCTTGAATTTGGCTGGCAGAACTCGGAAAATACTAAACTATCCGGCATCAACTGGATGAAAAGCTCAAGTAATGTTATAAGGCTTGGGAATGAGTTGAACCCCTATACCAAACAACAATCGGATGACCTTCAGGCTTACCTGTATTTCAAAACTACCGGGACAATCCCCTCCAATGCGGAGATGCCTTTCGAAGGAAATGTAAAATTAATTGTAGAATATTAAGAGGCCCTAACCAGTTAAAATCACGTATCATGAAAAAGAACAAATCCCCATGACATTGCCACCAGGAACCCTTTAAAAAAGTTTCCAGTAAGTGTATCAAGGGTTCAAAATCAGAATTAACCCCAATCAGATTAAGATTAAAGTAAAAAGTAAACCAACAAATTCAAACAAACCAAATCATTATTATTAACTCTAAAAAATCAAAAACTATGAAACAGATTATGATTAGATTATTTGCAACTTTAACGATTGTTGTTGCTTTCGCAGTAGTTTCTTTTGGACAAGGTCAGAGTTCTAACGCCACCATCACCGGTCTGGCAAATGTTGCCGCACAGGTACTGGTAACTGGAACCGGAAGTCTTGAATTCGGAAATGTAACTCCTGGTATTACAAAGACGATCAGCTATGCAGGTGCTGTTGTAGCAGGATTGGCTGGTGGAACAACCGAAACCGAAGGTAAATTTACTGTAACCAAAGGAGCCAACACACAAGTTACGCTTGCATTTGTACTGCCAACAACTTTAGTTTCAGGTGGAAACACCCTGCCCATCAATTTCCTTGACTACGGTGGAAATAAATGTGGTAATCTTACCGGAACCGGCAGCAATGCTGCTGATTTTACCCCGGCATCAGGTATTTCAACTGCAAATTCTGCCCCAACAGCATGGGCTTTCGCAGCCGCCACATTTAATGTTCATATCGGCGGTACCGTAGTCCCCCCAACTACACAGGCTTCAGGTGCTTACACTGGTAACATCCAGTTGACCGCAACCTATAACTAGTATTTTGCAGATGCCGGAACGTGCTAAACGCGCTCCGGCATCTTTTTTTAAATTCAGTCGATGATATTTCCGGGTTTAGTCCCTGATTTTTTTAATTAAGCATAATTCAATTGAAAGATTTCGTAATTTGCCGATGAATTTGAGTTTTGGAGCGGCTTCTGAAGAAACCCCCATGAGATAATCGGTTAAATAATAATTCAAACGAACTAAATATTGATTGCCTTAAATCTGCAAATATGAAAAGAGTTAGAACTGCAGTCATCCTGATGATTTTATTCCTGGGCATAGCTTCATTGCATGCACAAATCGCCATTTCACCACCATATGTATCTGTTGATGGTAAAAGCGGGGTAGGGACACTTTACGTCACCAACAACTCCAATCAGGCGCAGGAAGTCGAGATTTCATTTGCTTTCGGTTACCCGGCCTCTGATGAAGAGGGGAACCTGGTCATGAATTATACTGATACTGTTGCATTTGAACAATATGCCATGGATCCGGTAGTTCGTGCTTTCCCGCGCAGTTTTATCCTTCCGGCAAACCAGCAGCGTACCGTTCGTATTCAGGTTAAACCTACTGCCGGTATGAAAGACGGGTTTTATTTTACAAGGGCCAAAATCCTTGCAAAGGCTCAAACCCCCGACGTTGCAAAAACGGTATCAGAAGGGATCACCACGAAAATAACCTTTACATTTGAACAGGTCATCCCTGCTTTTTACGCCAGGGGGAAAGTTACAACCGGCTTGAAGATTGAAAAGATTGATGTTGCTCAGAAAGACACTGTTCTGGTCATTAAGGCTCAAATCGACCGTTTGGGCACTGCTCCCTTTATCGGCAGCATGATTGCCAAACTGATGGATTCAAAAGGCAAAGTTGTAGCCACCACCCAAAGTTCTACCACCGCCTATTTCAACGTCCTCAGACGTCTCGATATGGGAATCCCAAAGGTTGCTCCCGGCCAGTATCGCATGGAGTTGCTTTTTGAAACAAAACGCGGTGACATGGCAATCGGCGATCTCGTTCAGGCACCACCTGTCGTACAAACTGTTGACGTTGTGATTAAATAGCATCGTATAAAAGGAAAATGATAAAAAAGCTCATTTCCTTTATCCTTGTTACATTCCTTGTATTACCTGTCTCCCAGGTTTTTTCCCAGGCATTCAAAGAGGATGAGGTCATGCTAACATTCAGGTATCCTGCTATTGGGGCAGTATATGTTAGCAGTATCGTAAATGATAAATCAAAACGAACTTTCCTCCCGGTTACTGAACTCTTTAATTTGTTTCAGATAAATTATGAGCCTGATATAAAAAACTTTACTGTTCGTGGAAGTTATCTGAGCCCAAACAACCCATTTGTCATTGACCTTGGCAAAATGGAGGTTCAGCTTGGAAAAAGTGTTTTTCCCATTACCCCCGATGATTTCCGGATTGGCTCAATGGATTTTTACCTGAGCCCTGCCGTCTTTGAGAAAGTATTCGGTTTGGTTTTTACCGTGAATATTGATTATCTTGCCCTTAGCTTAGTCACTGAGAATATCCTGCCGGTCCAGGTGAAAAGTGAACGCGAAGAAAAGCGGAGTCAAATGCTGACTTCGGAAACCCGGAAAGAGGACTTTCCGCTCGCCTTTAAACGTTCGCGAAAAATCCTTGGAGGGGCCATGGTTGACTACGCGCTGAATGGCCAGTATTCAAAATATTCCACTGGTTTGGAATATATGTTTACGGGTGGTATGGAAGTTCTTGGAGGAGATATTCAGGGTACAGTAATCGGCACCAGATCTGCAAATTCAGCAAGCTCGTTGCAGTCAAACAACCTGAGGTGGCGATTCGTTGCCCGTGATAATCCCTACTTTGCCAGTTTCTCGGCCGGACAATTATCCACCACCGGCCTGCTCCGGCAACAAATCAGGGGTGTTGCCATTAGTAATGACCCCATTGAACCACGGAAGATGTATGACACTTATGTGGTTGACGGGAGAACAGATCCCGAATCAGAAGTTGAGCTTTATGTGAACGACCGTTTGATCGGTTATATGAGGGCAGATGAACTTGGATATTATCGCTTCAGGGTTCCTGTTTCCTATGGAACTACCCGCCTGAGCACAAGAGTATATACTCCATCGGGGGAGGTGAAATTTATTGACCGGGAGATGCAGGTTCCCTTTACTTTTCTTCCGGCAGGTGTTGTTACATACAACCTCCAGGCCGGGGTTATTGATAATACTGCAAATGAACTGGAGCCGCAGCTATACGCAGGCCATGGCGATGTGAAGGTTGGTGTCACCAAGTGGCTTACGGCGTCTGTGGGGGCTGATTATTTTGCAAAAGAAATATGGTCAGACAAGCCGATATTATTTGGCAGTGTTTCTTCCCGGATAGCCAAGCAGTATCTTTTGTCCGCTGACATTGCCCCCGACAATTATTACCGTCTTTCCGGCAGTGTCATGTACCCGTCCGACCTTAGTATTAACCTGATCTATTCGCATTTTCCGCATGCAGGCACATTAAACCTGATCGGGGCAATGGAAGACATTGTGGGTAGCATATATCTGCCAATCAATATTCTTGGGATGAAAACGGGTTTGAGGATGGGGGGGCAGCAAACCCAGTTCGCCGGCAGAACCTCAACGCGCTACAGCATTGATTTTAGTTCAAGGATATGGCAATTCACTTTCCTTCTTAACTACAGAAATGCATTTACCCGGGTTAGGAACCTGTCGTTTACCAGTGATCATTCACTGACAACATCTTTGACATATACCATTGCCCGTACTCCCGGGATACCGGTTTATGTGAGAGGAATGTTCATCAGGGGACAGATGCTGTTTGATATCAGGTATTACACGGTTACTTCCCTAAATCTGCAATTGTCCCGGACACTGTTCCGCAACGGAAGGTTAAATTTCAACCTGGGGTATAACTTCCGTCAAAAATTAATCAATGCAGAACTTGGCTTTACCCTGGATATGGATTTCACCCGTTCTATCACCACCATGAATGTTGACGGCAACGCGATGGTTTTGCGGCAAAGTTTGTCTGGTTCAGTTGGAGTGGATGCCCGCAATGGGAACCTTCAGCCTACCAACCGGGAACAAGTTGGCAGGTCGGCCGTATCTGTCGTTTCTTATGTCGATAACAACAATTCAGGGAAATATGACGGCGGGGATGAGATATTGCCATACAATTCAGTAATTCTCGACAATCCGGCCACTGCCAGGGTTGGTCGGGATGGGGTGCTCAGGTTGAGTCAGTTACAGAGCTATTACCGTTACAATGTAAAGGTGAACCGGAATGCCATTGCGAATCCTACACTTGTTCCACTCATTACAGAATTCTCTTTCGTTACTGATCCCAACCAGTATAAAAGAATAGAAATTCCATTTTACCGCGGAGGGACCATTGAAGGTAAAGTGTTAATTGACCGTGTCGCCGGACAGCAGGGGCAGGGTGGGCTTCGGCTTTTCCTGAAAGGTGTCACTAACAATCATGAAGAAACGATCCGTACCTTCTCTGACGGTGGATTTTATGCGATGGATATCCCACCCGGTAAATACACCCTGGAGGTTGACCAAACCCAACTTGGCTTCCTGATGGTAACAATTCCGCAAGGTGCACTTAACTTTGAAATGAAGGCATTATCACAGGGTGATTACCTGGAAGGGATGCAAATCCATCTGATTCCTGAACCGGACAGTGATAATTCAGACGGGAAGTAAATTGTAATTTCCGTGGCGTCAATAGGGTACTGATTAAAAATCGGAGTATGCCAGCTGTGAATTGTATTTGTTCTTCTTGCTTAACTGGCGATAGGATTGATTTCCTGAATTTTTAAACAAGTGTAAGCTGTTAAATTCCAGGGCGATACTTATTTCATGGATGCCTCTTTTTGCATGATCAGGACCACTTACCTGCATGTCATAGCTATAGGTGCATTTTATACTGATGTCATCCTTTATAACATAGCGGTAACCGCCTGAAAGCGCTATGGCATTGATGTTAACTGGTCCGAAAAGCCCTTTGTACCATACGCCGAAATATATTCCGTAGTTGGTAAGGTTAACCCCGGTCATAATTGCATTTCTGTTGCCCTGGTTCTGGAAAATGATCCCCGGATTGATTTTCAATACATCATCCTCGCGTGCATTGAATCCTGTAGGGCATTTGACGGAAAATATCATGTCTGCATGTCCGGTATATTTCCTGGTCAGCGGTGCTTTTGACGTCTCCAGGAGTGATTCATCCGGTTCAAACAGATGGTCTGCCGCAATGCCAACTGTTCCGTATATACAGCCGGTTGCATTGGTAAACTGGATCAGTCCTCCGATTCCAAAATCAGGGACATTTAAAACATTCGTTTGTGGTACAACGAAACCGGAATCATATAAATGGCCATATTTTTCCGACAGTTGCTGTGATGATGCAAAGTCATCCCATGAAACGCGTTTCTGGAGCCATGATGCTTTAGCACCAACCTGGCCAATGATAAATTTGTTGAATTGAACCCTGGATGAAAATGATATCCCGAGGTTGGTGTTTTTGATGAAACCAACTCCATCGTTGTCATTGCTGAACATAATGCCAAATCCGCCGCTTCCTGGTAAATTCCGGTCGCCAATATCTGCTGAAATCAGATATCCGTTGAAGTTGGGGCTGGAAGCGGGGCCCTGGCTGCGTGAGGTATACCTGATCCTTGCTCCGGTATATACCCCGGTGAACGCGGGGTTATAATACATAGGGACATTTGAAAACTGAGTGTAGAACGGATCACCGCCAAATGAATCGGCAATACCCATAACCATCACCATGATCCAAATTGTTAATATTTTATAGAACCGGGTGAGAGACATCTGGGTACTTTTTGCAACAATGTAAAATCAGTATTAAGCACTATTGCAAATAGTGGTCCGGAATGCCCGGATGATTTGTTTATCAGGGTAAACTCAAGGTAAGTGTTTTAAAACGAATGAAATAAAAATGACGGAAAAATGATCCTGAACTGAGTATGAGGCAAGGAAGGTGGAAAAGGCTGCCTTCAAACGCGATTTTACCGCACAAGTGTGCGAAAACGATCACATTTCGTTTTTGCCAATTTTGAACTGGTGTTTCTTCATCCTCCGGATAAGTGCATGGCGGGTAATTCCAAGCAGGTCGGCAGCCTTTGTCTGGTTATAATTTGAAACCAGCAGTGCCTTTCTTACCAGGCTTATTTCATTTTTTTCCAGATCCAGTGACATCAGTTCGTCGGAAAGTTGGCCGGAGGATTGCGCTTTTGTGGGGAAATCATGAACTTCCAGCACATTTCCCTTCGAAAGAATAATTGCTCTTTCTGCCATATTCTTTAACTCCCTGATATTGCCTGGAAAAGAATAGTGTTTAAGTTCGCTGAACACTTCCTTTTGAATGGTAAACTCTGGCCGGTTCAGCTTTTGTGAAAACATGTTGATAAAGTGGATCAGGAGCGGTTCAATGTCTTGTGGCCGTTCCCGGAGCGGGGGGATATGGATGTTTACCGTGTTGAGCCGGTGAAGGAGGTCAAGTCTGAATTTTTTCTCGGTTACCCGTTTTTCTATGTCAAGATTGGTTGAGGAGATGATACGAAAATCGGTACTGATTGGTTTTGTATCTCCTACCCGTGTAATTGTTTTCTCTTCGGCGGCGCGTAAAATTTTTGATTGAAGGTTCAGGGGCATGTCGGCAATCTCATCAAGGAACAAAGTACCGTTGTTACACACCTCAAAAAAACCCATTTTGTCGGAAATTGCCCCGGTAAAGGAACCCTTCTTGTGTCCGAAAAACTCACTTTCAAGCAGCGAATCTGTTATTGCACTGCTGTTTACAGCACAAAACAAGTGGTCCTTCCGGGTGCTGGAATAATGAATGATTCTGGCAATATTCTCTTTCCCGGTTCCGCTTTCTCCGGTGATCAAAACGTTGGCATCGGGGTATTTGGAGGCAGCAAGAGCTGCATCAAACACCTTTCTGATGAGCGGACTTATTCCGATAAAATGACGGTCAATTTTTTCCTCAAGTGTTTTAGATATCAGTGAATTCCGCTCTTCAACCAACTTCAACTTTCGCTGTAGGTGCAAATATTTTTGAGTCCGTTCAATAACGATTTGAATGTCAATGTGCCTGAACGGCTTTCTTAAATAATCAAATGCACCCAGGCGCACGGCCCTGATTACTGTGTCCATGTCGCCATGGGCTGAGATAATAACTACTTCAAGTTTGGGATACCGGGTTTTAACATCTTCTAAAATATCAAGCCCGTTGATTCCCGGTAACCACACATCGAGGATAAGAAGGTCGATGTCATGCGCCGCCAGAACAAGGTTCGCATCCTGGAAATTGCTTGTTTCAAATGACTCAAAACCTGATTTTTGCAAAAATTCATGCAACTCTTCGGTGAATTGCTTTTCATCATCAAGTATCAGAATTTCAAGTTTTTCCTGCTTAGACATGATCCCGGTTAATTTTTAGTTTTCAACATAATCCTGGCCTTTGTTCCAACAGCAACTTCACTTGAAAATTCAAGGCTGCCGTTCATCTCCTTAATGATCTGGTAGGAAACTGAGAGTCCGAGGCCGGTTCCTTTCCTCGGATCCTTGGTAGTGTAAAACGGCAGTAAAATGAGTTTAATCTGGTCGCTGTCAATGCCAACACCGTTATCTGTAACTTCCACCAGAATCGTGTTATCATCTGAAGATGACTTTATTTCAATTGATTTATCAAATGATCTCTTCATCGTATCTTCCTTTTCCAGCAGTGCATCTTTTGCATTTGACAGTAAATTAAGGATAACCTGTTCAAATTTAAATGTATTTCCTGTAATGTCCTGTAATTGATCATCAAGGAATAACTTAAGATTGATGCCATGATATTTGAACTGTTCTGAAATCATGGTTACGGCATTTGTGATGCTTGAATTTACATTGAAACCTGAAAGGATATGATCGTCATGGCTTCTGGAAAAGACCCTGATGTGGTCGATTATGTTGCGGATACGGGTGATATTATCAAAGACTTTTTCGGATTTTTTCCTGAAGTATTCATGGTTGATGTTTTCGTATTCTGTGATTTCACCGAGCAGATTGTCAACCGCCATCGAGATGGTATTTAGCGGCTGGTTGATTTCATGCGCAATGCCTGATGCCATTTGCCCCAGTCCTGCCATTCGTTCTGAATGAACAAGTTGCATTTCAAGGTTTTTTCTTTCAGAAATATCGCGGATGATCATCATAATGGAGATCGGATTCTCTTCCGGATCATGCAGTATTGTTGCGTTCGTTTCAGTGACCAGGAAAGATTTGTCCTTTTTGATGAACCTCAATTCAATATTCTGGGCAAGTCCGTCACGCATCGTTTTGTTGAATATATCTGTCAGACTTTGTATCTCAAATGAAGGAACAAAATTGGAAAACGGCAGGCCAACGATGTCATCAACCGTATCTGTGCCATAAAGTTCCAGTCCGGCGGCCGACACTTCTGTAATGATCCCCTGAAGGTTCGTGATGAAAATGCCATCAGGAGATGCTTTTATCATCGTTCGGTACCTGTCTTCGCTGATGGCAAGGGCACCGTTTATTTCTGCGAGGTTTTTTCTTAATTGCGCCTCCCTGAGTTCACGTTGCACGACTGAATGAAAGCGGGTCATGTTATCTTTTAAAAGATAGTCATGGGCTCCGGCTTTGATCATTTCGACCGCTTTTACTTCCCCGATAGCACCGGATATTACAATGAAAGGGATATCAAGGAGTGACTCATGATAAATTTCAAGTGCAGTCAAGACGTCAAAATGTGGCATCGAATAATCCGATAAGATCATGTCCCACGGTTGTTCGTTTAATGCGCGTTTCATTTCGTCTGCATTTTCCACGCGCTGATAATGAATGTCATATCCTGCTTTTCGGAGATGCCAGATATTCAAATCAGTGTCATACTGACTATCTTCAATGATCAAAACAGAAAGACGGAGACTCATACAGCGATTTATTAGCCAATTCGGCCGTTTATCAATATCAAAGGGTAAAATTAGCGTAAAATTGAAATGCATGGTTGACATTTTAATTTAAAAAGATGACATTAGATAATCAACATATTGTTTACTTTGCCCGGGATTGCATCCACGTTGCTGGAGCTGCCCGGACACGAGTTCACTAAATTCTATTTACATTTGTGAAAAAAAAAGATGAAACTGACGTTACCGGTTCTTACAGTCCTGTTACTTTTGGGTTGTAGCCATGCTTCACAAAACAGTGTTGACAGTCTCATAAAAGCAGATAAGGAGTTTAGTCAGATGAGTCAGGATAAAGGACTCGGAGCTGCGTTTATTTTTTATGCTGCCGACAGTGTTGTGAAGATGAGAGAGGGGAATTTTCCCATTGTCGGGAAAGCAGCCATGCATGACATCTATTTACCAGGCACTGACTCAGGGTTAATGCTTACATGGGTTCCTGTTAAAGCGGAAATAAGCCTCTCCGGTGATCTCGGCTACACATTTGGCAACTGGGAGCTCTTTGTAAAATCAAGCGATACCACTTTATACGGGAATTATGTTTCCATATGGAAGAAGCAGGCCGACGGCAGCTGGAAATATGTGCTTGATGCCGGGTGTAATACTCCCAATCCCAACTGTACCATTACCACCAAATGAAACTGACCAGGCTGTTTACAGATTTCTTTAACAGTGAAAAATCAGGGGGGCTGGTTCTCATCATCTGTACCGCTTTTTCCCTGGTGGCCGCCAATTCACCCATTGGCGAACACTATCTTGAATTATGGAACCTCCATCCGGCGGGTCATTCATTGCAGCATTGGATCAACGACGGGTTGATGACAGTTTTCTTCCTGTTGATCGGACTTGAACTGGAACGGGAGATTTATGTCGGTGAACTGTCAGATTTCAGAAATGCGTCCCTGCCAATTGTTGCTGCAATAGGAGGGATGGTTGTCCCGGCCGGCATCTACATGATGATCAATTCCAATACGGTTACCCAGGCAGGCACCGGAATCCCGATGGCGACGGATATCGCTTTTGCCATTGGCATTTTATCCCTGCTTGGAAGCAGGGTGCCTTCCACGCTGAAAGTATTTCTGACGGCCCTTGCTGTTATTGATGACCTGGGGGCCATCCTGGTCATTGCCTTCTTTTATACGTCAGCACTTGTTTGGTCAAATTTGCTGATCGCTATGGGCATATTTGGCATATTGGTGGTGTTAAACCGGTTGAGAATACATCTGTTACTGCCATACATTGTCGGCGGACTGCTGATGTGGTATTTCATGCTGAACTCAGGCATTCATGCTACTATTACCGGCGTATTGCTGGCATTTGCCATCCCTTTCGGTGACGGTGGTGAAAAGTCGCCATCTGCCAGGGTTCAGCATCTGCTTCATCGTCCTGTGGCATTTGTCATACTTCCGCTTTTTGCGCTGGCAAATACGGGAATCATGCTGGGGGCCGATTGGTATCATAACCTGGCTGAGGCCGGCAGCATCGGAATTTTCCTTGGTTTGGTTGTTGGAAAGCCCCTGGGAATAGTCCTGTTCTCCATGGCGGGGGTATGGCTTGGCCTTTGTTCGTTGCCGGGTGACCTGAAATGGAAACATATCATCGGTACCGGATTGCTTGGCGGAATCGGGTTCACCATGTCAATTTTCATTGCATTGCAGGCATATCTTAACAGCGGACTTATTGACAATGCGAAAATTGCCGTGCTGATATCCAGCGCCGTATCTGGTATTGGCGGGTATTTCTGGCTCCGCAGGACGTTACCGAATGATGGCTTGCATCAGAACATGCCGGCGATTAATTCATCGCACGACAGTCCTGTAAAGTAATCTGTAATGTTGAACGGTTCAAGTGCTTTTCTGATTTGCTCTTCCTGGTGTGCTACACCGTTAAGTGCCTGTTCAATATCCTCTGTTTCAAACCTGTTGAAATAATCGCCGAAGATTTTAATTTGCCTGATGATGCCATTCTGCACATCGAGGTCAAACTCAATGGTTCCGCTTTTTTCGGTACGTATCAGCTTCCTGAAATTGTACGTAGGCGAATATCCGAAATTCCATTCCCAGGTGCTGTATTTGCTCTTTACAAGTTCCTTTATGTTCTCCTGGTCTTCCTGGGAAAGTTCAATCACCTTTGCATCCGGGTTCTTTTGGGCAATATGATCCTGGATCAGGGTTGCAAATTCCATTACATCCATGGGGCTTTTAAGATGTTCGCTTATGTTGGTGACCCGGCTGCGGACAGATTTCACGGATTTATCCTGGAATTTGAGCGGATCTGCATTCAGCGCGGCAGCAAGATTTGGCATATGTGATGCAAACAGGAGGGTGCCGTGGTGCAGCACCCGTTTTTTCCAGATGTGTTCGGCATTCCCTGAAAATTTGAGTCCTCCGATCGTCAGGTCGTTACGGCCTTCAAACTTTGCATCTATACCCAGTTTCAGCAGCACTTCAAGTATGGGCTCGGTGTATTTTCTGAAGTCAATCAGGTTCTCTTCCTTGCCAGTTTGAATAAATGTGAAATTGAGATTGCCAAGGTCGTGGAAAACTGCACCGCCTCCGCTGAGCCTTCTGACAACCGGAATGTTGTTTTCCTTCACATAATCCGCATTGATCTCTGCCAGCGTGTTCTGGTGTTTCCCAACGATGATGGACGGTTCATTGCGCCAAAGCATGAAAGAATCTTCGGCAAGGTTTTTCAAAACATACTCTTCTGTGGCGAGGTTGAAATAGGGATCAGTCTGTTGGCGTTTGATAATGAGCATCGGGTATAATTTTGCTGCAAAATTAGGGTTTTCTTGCAAATTGGTCGTTATCTTTGCAGGCTCACAACACACAAGAACCTTTCATATTGAGCTTATGGCTTTTCTGATTTACCTGGTGTTTCGTTCGTTCACTTATATTTTCAGGTTTATTCCTTTCATGGCACTCTATGCGTTTGCCGATATGGTGTTTTATCTTGTTTATTACGGAGTCGGATATAGGAAAAATGTGGTTTTTGATAACCTCAGGAATTCATTTCCCGGGAAATCGGAACAGGAGATTGAACGCATCGCCAAAGGCTTTTACCACCATTTTGCCGATATGCTTATTGAAAGCATGAAAGCATTTACCATGACAGAGGAGGCAGTGATCAGGCGCTACAAATTTATTATAACTGAGCCTGTAGATGCGCTTTATAAAAACGGCCAGTCCGTTATTTGCGTGGCCGGTCACTATGGCAACTGGGAATGGGCAGGGATCGCAGCGGGCAAACAGATGTTACACAAGCCTGTGGGATTTTACAAGCCTCTTTCCAACAAGTACATTGACGATTTTGTGCAACGGTCAAGGGTTAAAGGGAGGGCCGAACTTGCTTCCATCCTTAAAACGCCTGAAACATTTAAAACCGAATGGGGAGAGCCAACAGCCTTTTATATGGTAGCTGATCAGAGCCCATCCAGCCCAAGGCTTGCCTATTGGGTAAACTTCCTGAACCAGGAAACGGCTGTGTTGCACGGCCCTGAAAAATATGCCAGGATTCACAATTTCCCCGTCGTGTTTGCTTTTGTAAGGAAGGTGAAAAGGGGATATTATACCATAGAATTTCAGATGCTGGAGGCGAATCCCAATCAAACAAAAACCGGCGAGATAACAGGCCGGTTCATGTTTATGTTAGAAGAATTGATTAAAGCGAATCCCGAATACTACCTTTGGTCGCACCGCCGCTGGAAACTCACCCGCCCCGCAGCAACCTAAAACAGTTTCGCTGTTTCACCATTTCACCATTTTACAATAGTCCCCCATTCTGATAAATCGCCATCTGTGCATCATAAAATTTATCAGTGTTTGCGGTTTTTCCGTTTGACAGGTTTGTCAGTACGCCTGTACTAAAATCAACCCGGATATGATCTCCGTGCTTGATGTCAGCCATGGAGAGAATTTCAGGTGTATAGGTCAGGATAGGCATAGCTGCATTGATGGCGTTACGCTCATAAATCGCCCCGTAGGATTCAGCAAGGATACAGCTTATCCCCAGCGATAAGAAACAGTCAACAGCCTGTTGCCTGGAACTCCCGGCACCAAAGTTTTTCTGCGTAATTACAATATCACCGGGATTGGCTTTCTTAGCAAAATCCTCAAATCCCTTCAGGTTGTCAAAAGCATACTGGCCCATCTCCTTGATATCGGTGATGGTGAGGTACCTGTTGTGGAAGATCATATCGGTGTCAATGTCATCTTTGGGGATGATCCAGACGTGGCCTTCAACTACAGTTGGTTTCACTTCTTTTTCTTTTTCGTGACGCGTGACGCGTGACTGGTCCGTTTTGCCGGTAGCATGGAAAAGTGTTGGCTGGTCAGGAATCTGGTCTGGTGTAGTAATGTACCCGGCAACGGCTGAAGCAGCAACAACGGCAGGAGAGGCGAGGTACACAAACCCTTTTCCCTGTTTCCCCTCAAAGTTCCGGTTTCCGGTGCTGATGGTCACCTCACCGGGTCCGTTCTGGCCAACCTGGCCGGCAGCACAACCCGCGCAGCCTGCATTTGAAACCATTACACCGGCTTCTTTAAAAATCCGGATGAGGCCTTCGTTCATCGCCTGTGTCCAGATTGCGTCTGTGGAAGGAACAACTTTCAGCACAACCCCTGGTGCAACCTTTCGGCCACGTAGAACTTCCGCGGCTATACGCAGGTCTTCAATGCGGCCATTGGTGCAGCTTCCGATAAATCCGGAGTCAATTTTCTGGTTGCGTACATTCTCGATGGAGGTGTCATCATGCGGATGTCCCGGTTTTGCAACCATGGCGACAAATTTGCTGAGGTCGATGTCAAATGACTTTTCATAAACCGCATCCTGATCTGCTGTCACGTCCGGGTAATCATTCCCGGTTATAGCCTTTAACTCTCCCAGCAGCGACGGTGAAGTCGGGAATAAAATGATGATGGCCCCCATTTCTGTACCCATGGAAGCGATTGTAATCCTTTCTGCCAGGTTCAGTTTTTCCATTTCTTCGCCGTAGATTTCCACAGAACAACCCAGGAGTTTGTTCGCTCCGAAGATTGAAAGCAGGTTCAGGACAATGTCCTTGGCACTGACATTTGCAGGCCTTTTTCCGTTAAGGTTTATTTTCACGGAAGAAGGCACTTTGAACCAAACGGCTCCTTTTGCCCAGGCTGCGGCGATATCCTGGTCGCCCATTCCCTGGCCGAAGGCGGCAATGGCGCCCATGATATTGGCGTGGGAATCCGTTGAGACGAAGGTACTCCCTGGCCAAGTAAACCCGTTGTCGATGGCAAGATGTGTGCCGATTCCGGCATCCACGTCATACACCCTGATCCCGTTTTCACGTGCAAACTGCCGGCAATAATGCTGGTTGGCTGCATATTTCTGATCTGATCCGCCCGGGTTGCAGTCAAAAGTGAAAATGGTTTTGGTGGCATCAGCTACTGTGAGGCCATTGTCAACGAGGTTTTTCACAACATTGGCACCCCCGAAATCGCGGGCGGCGCGGGTATCAATAAAAACATCAACGATATCGCCGGGCTTCACAACAGCCTGGTTTGAATGTGCAGCAATTATTTTCTCAATTATATTCATAATCAGCAATTTTAAAATGTCACTTTTTCACCATTTCACCATTTATTTCAGCCTGTCCCTGAACGGTTCAAAGGTCATGAAATCAGCATGGTGCACTACAAACGCTTCGGTTGTGCGTTTCACCATATCACCTTCACCTGCATGGGTCGCAATGATGTGGCATACTTCAGCAGGAACGCCGCATTGTTCTGCAAGCGACACCCCTGAAAACGGATGACGGAGGTACTTGCCATATTTCCCCTGGAATGATTTCCCGTTTTCATCTATTTCGTATTCCAGCAGTTTTCCAACATCGGCGAGGATGGCACCCGCAATAAGCACGTCCATGTTTACCGGGAGGTCGGTTTTGAAGAATTCATTCATTTTGTTCCCGGCATCCCGGGCAACATGCACCACGCAACGCTTGTGTGCCATGAACGATACCTTCATATCAGGTCCGGCAAGCAGCGTGAAAGGGATTTTATTCAGGTCATCCGGCGTGAGCACACTCCTTTCAAGGGCAAGTTCCCACGTTTTTGCAGTTGTTTCGCGGAGGCCGGGATCCTGGATCCACATCAGTTCAGGCCAGAGGCTTAGTATTTCGTTTGTCATATTACGTTCAATTTATCAGGTTAACCATTTCTTTAATGCAAACAATGAAAACAATGAATGGAATGTAATCAATGCAAACAATTAAATTCTGCAACCTATCTGGCAGCAGTTACATTGCTCTCATTGCCTGCATTGCCTGCATTGTTTTCATTGCCTGCATTGTTTGCATTTTAAAGCTTGGCGATGATAGCGTCTGCCATCTGCTGTGTGGTGGCAGCTCCCTTGCTGAAAGCTTCGGGTGTTCCGGGCAGTTTCATCATGTCGTATGTCATTACCTTTCCTTCCAGCACAACCTCGGTTACTGCTTTGGTGATTTTAGCAGCCAGTTCCATTTCACCGATGTGTTCCAGCATCATTACTGCAGAAAGGATCATGGCGGTTGGATTGACAATGGATGGGTTGAATTCGGCGTATTTTGGTGCAGACCCGTGGGTAGGTTCAAATACAGCGATTTCCGGTCCGATGTTGGCACTGCAGGCGAACCCAAGTCCGCCGATCAGGCCGGCAAATCCGTCGGATACGATATCCCCGAACATGTTTCCTGCAACAATAACATGGTATGTCTCAGGATTTTTTGTGAGCCACATCATCTGTGCGTCAATGTTTGTGTCCTGGACCTTGATGCCGGGATACTCATTTTTCGCCATCTCCTGGGCCAGTTTAAGCATCATACCCGAGGTTTCGCGAATGACATTGGGCTTTTCGCACACTGTCACGGTTGTGAATCCCTTTTCCTTTGCATATTCAAAAGCCGCTTTCAGGATGCGCCCGGTATATTTTTTGGTGAAAATACGGGTTGAAACAGCCAGTTCAGGACGGGGGCACCATGCGAAATTGTCCCTGAATTTCTTGTGCGTCATAAGGGCATCATATACCTGGTCTGATGGATTTGACCATTCAACGCCTCCATAAAGGCATTCAGTATTCTGACGAAAGATCATGCTGTCAATGACAGGCTCCTCAATGACCCCGCCAAATCCGCGGCGGATAAAATTCAAAGGGTTTCCCTTGAATGTCTTACAAGGACGCATGCAGATATCCAGGTCGTATTTCTGGCGCATCGTAACGATCGGGCTGTAGTAGGCAAACCCTTTACCTTTGAGTTCCGGAGCCAGTTCAGCTTCGGTTTTATCTTTCGGTTTGGAGGTAATGGCCCCGAAAAGACCTATTTTATGCTGTTCAAGAAGTTTCTGGGTGCGCTCTGGAAAAGGATCTCCTTCTTTGCACCAGAATTCCCAGCCAATGTCACCGTGCACATATTCCGCATCAAAACCGGCTGCATCCAGAACCCGGATGGCCTCATCAAGGACGACTTTTCCGATGCCGTCACCGGGCATCGCAACGATTGTTCTCTTTGCCATAAAGTTAGTTTGTTGATTAGTAGTGAAATTATTAACAATTAGGCGCCAAAGATACAACACAAGGTGAAATTCACAAAGCTATGTTTGCAGTTTTTTGCCAAATTTTTCATACACTTTTTCATACTTTTGCAAAACAATCAAGCTGGTTCACGTTTAAACCTTTCACCATTTCGCCCTTTCACCATTTCGCCATTTGAAAAAGCATCTCACAAACCCGATTTTTGCGCTCATTTCCGAGGTTGCCTCTGATATGAATGTAAGCGCTTTTGTGATCGGCGGATTTGTGCGTGACCTCTTGCTGCACAGGGATAATAAAAAAGATATTGACATTGTTGTTTTGGGCAGCGGCATCGACTTTGCCCACGCGGTGGCTGCAAAGATTGACGGAGAAGTCCCCGTTAAGTTTTTCAGGAACTTCGGCACGGCCATGCTGAACTACCATGGCTGGAAAATTGAATTTGTAGGTGCCAGGAAAGAGTCTTACCGACGCAATTCCCGGAAGCCCATCGTGGAAGAGGGAACCATAGTGGATGATCAGAACCGGCGTGATTTCACCATCAATGCCATGGCCATTGACCTTTGCAGGGAAAACTATGGCAACCTTATCGACCCGTTTTACGGGATCGGCGACCTGCAGAAAAAGATCATCCGTACGCCGCTTGACCCGGAAGTCACCTTTTCAGACGACCCGCTGCGCATGATGCGGGCAATCAGGTTTGCCACCCAGCTCAATTTTACCATTGAACCCTCCTGCTTTGAGGCAATCACGCGCAATGCAGGAAGGATCTCCATTGTTTCCATGGAGCGGGTATCGGATGAATTAAATTTGATCATTCAGACAAAGAAGCCGTCCGCAGGATTCAAACTGCTCGATGATTCAGGACTTTTACGGATACTGTTTCCGGAGTTCTGTGAACTGAAGGGATCGGAGATGATCGAAGGGAAGGGACACAAGGATAATTTTCACCACACACTTGCGGTCCTTGACAATGTTGCCTCCGTATCAGAGGATCTTTGGCTTCGGTGGGCCGCCATCCTCCATGATATCGCCAAGCCGCTTACCAAGAAGTATATCCCGGGAACAGGCTGGACCTTCCATGCCCATGAGTTCAGGGGGGCAAAAATGGTACCGCATATCTTCAGGCGTCTTAAACTGCCGCTCAACGAAAAAATGCATTTTGTTGAAAAATTGGTCTTGTTACACCTGAGGCCCATTGTCCTTGCTGAAAACACTGTTACAGATTCTGCAGTGCGCAGGCTGCTCTTTGAGGCCGGTAACGACATTGACGACCTCATGATGCTGTGTAATGCTGATATTACTTCAAAAAATCCTGAGAAGGTTAAGCGATACATTTCGAATTTCAATACTGTCCGCCAGAAACTGAAAGAGATTGAAGAGAAAGACCAGCTGCGGAACTGGCAGCCTCCGATATCCGGTGAGATCATTATGGAAACATTTGGCATTTCTCCGTCCAAAAGCGTGGGCATCATCAAGGAGGCCATTACCGAGGCCATCCTTGAGGGGGAAATTCCGAATAACTTTGAGGCTGCCTATCAGTTGATGCTCAGCGAGGGAGCAAAACTTGGACTGGTAAAAACAAACAAATGAACCTTTTTTCCTTTTATTTAAAGGAATTTTATATTTTTGACCCGGATTTTTACCACAAACAAACATGTTGATTTATCGCTTCAGAGTGACATGCGAAGAGCATGAAGGATTCCTCCGGGAAATCGAGATTCAGCCGGGTCAAACGTTTCTTGACTTCCATCATATCCTGCTGGATTCATCCGAATTGCTTCACTGTGAACGGGCATCTTTCTTTAATACCGACAAGAAGTATAAAAAAGACAAGGAAATTTCGCTGAAGGCTGAAAAACGCCAGGTTAGAAAATATGATGAGGACCTTGACCAGGTGGTAACAGATTCAGTGTCCCTGCCCCTGATGAAAACCGAAAAGCTGAAGAATTACATTGAGGATCCGCACCAGAAAATGATCTATGAGTTTGTCGGACGAGATATTTTTTCATTTCACATTGAGCTTTTTAAAATATGCCCCGCCGATGAAGTGGCCTCTTATCCGAGGTGTGCAAAACGGGTAGGGGAGCTGCCAAAGAAAACGGAACAACCCACTCCTGTTAAAGAAACCCCGGCTGTTCCTAAAGTTGTTGTCCCTAAGGTTCCCCTGCCGAAAATGGTTGACCTCATGAAATTTGACGATATCGTTGAAGATGAACATGAACTGGCAGTCATTGAAAAGGAGTTGGACGGACTGATGGACGAACCGGTTGATGAACCTGTGTTTGAAGGTGCTGAAACGGAGGAGGAAACCGTACACGACTTCCTCTATGATGAGGGGGAAGAAACGGAGGAGGAAGATAAATTAGACCATCTGGAAGATTACGAGGATATTGAAAGCCTTGATAAGCATTTATCAGGGTTTGACCGCGAATCCGATGACTATTGATGACCGGCTCCTTGTCGTTGTTGCAGGTCCCACTGCTGTAGGCAAAACATCCTTTGCCATTTCACTTGCCCGTTTATTTTGCACCGAGATCCTATCTGCTGATTCCCGGCAGTTCTATCGTGACATGCATATTGGAACCGCTGCGCCGACAGAAACAGAGCTTGCTGCGGTCAAACATCATTTTATTCAGCATCTGTCTGTAACAGATTCCTATGATATGTCAAAGTTTGAACAGGATGCTCTTGCATTGCTTGACCGGCTGTTTGAAGTTCATCCGGTGGTAGTGTTGGTGGGAGGTTCTGGCCTCTACATCAACGCAGTTTGCCATGGAATTGACCAATTGCCCGATCCTGATCCCGAAATCAGGCGGGAACTGAAAAACACACTAGAACAAGACGGTATTGCAGCGCTACAACAGGAATTATCCGGGCTTGACCCTGTTTATGCCGGGCAGGTTGACATGGAAAACCCGGTGCGGCTGATGAGGGCCATAGAGATCTGTCGTGCAACGGGTGTGGCTTACTCTGCCTTACGCACCAACAAGCCGAAGGAGCGCAATTTCAGGATTTTAAAACTAGGACTGGAGCTTCCCCGGGAAATCCTCTACCAGCGGATCGATGACCGTGTGGATTTGATGATGGAGTCAGGGCTGTTTGATGAAGCACTTTCGTTATACAACTCAAGAGGCATGAATGCTCTTAACACCGTTGGGTATAAAGAGTTGTTTGATCATTTTGAAGGGCTCACCTCTCTTGAACATGCGGTAGAGAAGATCAAAACACACAGCAGGAGGTATGCCAAGCGGCAGTTGACATGGTTCAGGAAGGATCCGGGCTATGCATGGTTCAAACCGGATGAAATTGAGAAGGTCGTGGAATTTATCCGGCAGAATATGAAAAAACAGGAAAATCAGTAATTTTGGCCAGGAGGCCCGCACTCAACCGATGGATTTCCGGTGGTATTCAATCAGGCCTTCAGCCGGCGACGACAGGATTCTGCTGATATTCACCCCTTCCTCCATCGCCACGGCAGTAAGGATTTCCTCATAGCAATGGGCTATGGATCCTATAAACCCGATCGGAGTTGCCTGGTAACTGTTGTATTTCCTGATATGGGCCTCGAAAAAGTCCCTGAACGATCTGAAAAGTAACTGTTGAATAAAAGGGTGGTCCCTGTTCGGGCTCAGAAAAAGGCTGAATGATGCAAGGAACCTGTTCGGGGCGGGTTTGTTGTACAGTGAATTCAGAATGTCCTCCAGCGTAAACCCGTATTTTTCGTCAAACGCTACGCGAAGGTCGGCAGGGAGTTCCTTTTTTAAATAGGCGCCCAGGAAAAGTTTCCCCAGGTATGAGCCTGCACCTTCATCACCGAAAAGATAGCCGAGGGAATCAATGGGAGAAATGGTCTTTGATCCGTCAAAATAACATGAATTGCAACCGGTCCCAAGTATGCACGCGATGCCTTTCCCATCGCCGAAAAGGGCTCGTGCAGCTCCCAGGATATCGTGGTAAATTGAAATTTCCGAATTCCTGAAGAAAACGCGCAGGGCATCACGTACCATGTTGTTGTTATAAAGCGTGGAACATCCTGCACCGTAGAAATGTATCTCCTGGAGGTGATATTCAACCAGAAAAGGGGCAAGGTCGGCCCTGATAACAGCCTCAACACTCTCTGAATTATGAAAATACGGATTCAATCCACCGGTGGTGATGGTGTTTTTCACCCTGTCACCCTCCAGTAATACCCATGTCGTCTTCGTCGAACCACTGTCTGCAATAAGTACCATGCTATGTTTTTAGAGTTTTAACCAACCTGATTTCAGATTGAATGATTGACGATTTCAGAATGAATTCTTTGATTTACGATATACGATTGTGCTAGTCCACCCGTCCGCTCGTCCGCTTACTCACCCGCTCACCACCGCCGTCGCCTTATTCCTCAACCCCTTCGCCTCTTTCAGATACGCTTTGATCGTTCCAACAATAATTTTCGCCTCAATATATATCGGGACTTTATTGGTGTCATCAGTTACCCAAACAAGCACATCCTCTTCACCTTTGAAAATTGTACCCTGAACCATTTTTGCGGCGAATTTGATGCACCTGTATTTTTTTCCGTCTGTGGATTCAATAATTTCTTTTCCCATGGGCCTCAGGTAGATATCGTAATACGCATCGTCGATTAATACAGTCACAAACGTTTTTTTATCGGGATGCAAATCAGAAAAATCAAGGGTTCTGGTGTAATAGATGGCAGAAAGCATATCAAAGGCACACGGCCTGACTTTCAGGGTATCAGTACGCTGGGGATTATTGTTGCTCTTGGTATGGGCAATGATCTTCTGGCTGCCGTAATCAAAATTCAGTGTGTTCAGAAGTGTGTATCCGCCTTCGTACACGTACCTGCGGAAATCAAGTGACCTGAATGTTTCAGGTTCAACCCATGAGTCAAAGTAATCGCGCACCTTAAACAGCAGATCGTAAGAAACAAATGATTTACCCGTTCCCTTAAAGTGCCAGGCCGGTTTGCCATGAAATAGCTCGCCCTTCACACTGAAAGTAACAAGGCCGGCATCAACCCATACCGGGCCCCAGTTATAGGAAACTGTATAGCTGATCTGTTCACCGTCGCCGAAAACATTATTGGTTACAGGACACTGCGCCGTAACGCGGAAGGTGCTGAAAATGATTATGATGACCAGGATATTCCTTGCAGATACAGGCCCCCGGAAACCTTTGAAATTATTGAACATAAGCGGTTTTATCCCTTCAAAGTGTTACTTTTTCCTGTCGGAGTTATTTTTTACTCCAGAGAAAATACACAGGTATACCAAGTATAACGATGATCAGTCCCGGCCACGTATATCCGGGCTTATAAATAAACAGGATAACCATCACGGTAAGGGCCAGGATGATGTAGATCAGCGGAATAACAGGATAGCCGAATGCCTTGTAGGGCCGTTCAGCTTCAGGACGGTTTTTTCGCAGAAGGAATAATCCGAAAATGGTAAGTACATAAAAGATGAGAACTGCAAATACAACATAGTCAAGTAGTTGTCCGTATGTTCCGGATAAACATAAAAGCCCTGCCCAGATTCCCTGGATCACGAGCCCTGTTGCCGGAACTCCTTTATCATTCAGCGTTCCCACTTTTTTAAAGAATATTCCGTCGTCGGCCATGGCATAATAAACCCGGGCACCGGCCAGGATCAATCCGTTGTTGCATCCAAAAGTTGAGATGACGATGAAAGCAGCCATGATGAGCACAGCATAATTCCCGAAAAGCCCCGACATGGCTGCAGTTCCCAGGCGGTCATTTACAGCATATTGCATGCCCCTGGATACGATGTCGGCGCCATCAGGAACGCCCCGCAAGGGTAGAACAGTGATGTAAACAATGTTCGCCAGCAGGTACAGAATGGTTACAATGAGGGTTCCCAGGAACAGGCTTAACGGGATATTTTTCCTGGGATTGATCACTTCTCCTGCTGTAAAAGTAATATTGTTCCATGCATCAGAGGAGAAAAGGCTGCCCACCATGGCCATGCCGATGGCGGCAACAAGGGCAATGCCACCGAGTGGAATGTCCTGACCACCCGGACCTTCCTGCACGGGGGTCCAGAAAACCAGGTTGTTGATTTTTATGGTTGAAAGGTTGGAAGCAAAACCCAGGCCAATCAGGATGAAAAGCAGCAACAGGATGAATTTCCCGGAGGTGAATGTATTCTGGATATTTTTACCTTCCTTGATGCCCCGTGTATTTATCCATGTAAGGAATGCAATGGAACCAATCGCAACCAGCTGAACGGGGCCAAATTTAAAGAATCCTGCCTTGAACCATACGATATTCTCGGCAATTGAAGGGATCAGTACCCCTGAGAATTTTGCAAACGCCATGCCTACAGCGGCAATGGTGCCTGTTTGAATGACAAGGAACAGGGTCCACCCGTATAAAAAACCTGTGAGCGGGTTGTAGGCCTCCTTGAGATAAACATACTGTCCGCCGGCTTTTGGGAACATCCCGGCAAGTTCACCGTAGCTGAGGGCTGCAAACACCGTCATGAACCCGGTAATGATCCATACCATCATGAGCCAGCCTGGCGAGCCAACCATCCTGGCAATGTCGGCACTGACAATAAAAATCCCTGAACCGATCATGGATCCGACCACGATGGCTGTGGAATCAAAAAGGTTCAGTCTGCGTTGAAAGGCATGTTCGTCTTGCATGGTGTTGTTTTTGGTGACGGGTGACAGGTGACGGGTGACGCGTGACGCGTGACAGGTGACGGGTGACGGGTGACACGTGACAGGTGACAGGTGACGGGTGACGCGTGACAGGTGCGTTGTCGCATGTTGCGGTTTATGCCTGCAATTTAAAGGATTTTTTGAAATTATGGGCTATCCGCGGATCAATTATTTGCGGGAGGGCATCGAATGAATGTACCGTGAATAGGTTATAGGGAATTCATGCCGTATAGACCTTCTCACGCATTTTCTTTCCAGAGAAAAACAGTAAATGATTAATTTTTTTTGATGACAATCATTCTCCGTGTCTGGGTAAAATCACCTGCCTTAAAAGTATAAGAATATAAGCCTGCGGCTATAACTTCTGAATCAAAGGTAACAGAATAGTCTCCATGCGGTTGAATGCCATCAACAAGACAGACTGTTTCCTGACCGCTCATATTAAAAACTCTTAGCGAAACCTTGCTTTCCCTGGGAATTTTATAGGTAATTGTCGTCAGGTGACTACAAGGGTTTGGGTGGTTCTGGCTGATAGCGTATCCCTGCAACGAGGCATCTCCGGTTTCATTGACAGAAACACTGCCCATGGTGAATTCGCCTGTAACAGGTGGACTCCCAATGTATGCAGCGTCAACAGTATTCAGTGTCCATGAATAAAGCGATCCGTTTTGCAGTCCTGTAAACAACCATTCAGTGGCAGCGCTGACACTACCTGGTTCGGGTGTGCGCCCTGGCAGTACAAGGGGAACATTATTATGGAAAAGCTTCAGATCGTATGTCAGGGCGTTGCCGGCGGTATGATCATCGGCACCTGGATTCCATGAAAGCCTGACAGAAGAATCTGTAACCTGTGTAACTGTTAATCCGGAAGGAGCAGAAGGGGCCAGGTTTTGTCCCGGCGCACCGTTACTGTAAAGATGCATCCCGGCCTCAACCAGGCCATTCCCTCCGGGAACAAAATACTCTCCTGCAATAAAATAATCAAGATCTGCATCTCCGTCAATGTCAAGCCATGAAAATGTTCCGGCGCGATCGCCGCTTGCATGGGGTGCGGGCAATTCATTCCCGGAATCTGAAAAAACCAGGTTGCTGTTGGTGAGGATTCTTGCCCGGCCCTCTATCTGTGAACCTGAATTGTAATTGCCAGCCAGGAGAATATCCATGTCCCCATCAGAGTCATAGTCGGCCCAGGTAACTGCCGTGAAATCAAACCATCCTTCACTGTACGGGTTTGATATAACCTCAACAGGGGAGAAGTTCAAACTGTCATTGCGGTATAAACGCAGGGCCAAAGGTGTGTATGAGCCATTTATCTCTTTCAGATTGCCGGCGACCAGGATGTCTAAATCGCCATCACTGTCGTAATCCCCCCATTGTGCCTCACCGTGTTCGATGCTTAATGTGCCCAGAATATCTTCACCGGTGAATGTTCCGTTGCCATCGTTTCGATAACGTCGAATAAATCCCTCATCGTAAACGGGAGCAATGTTGATCAGCAACAGGTCAAGGTCACCGTCGCTGTCATAATCAGCCCACGAACTTTGTGCGTGCATGGTTGGGGCAAAAGTAGAATCTGCCTCGGTAAACAGTATTCCGCCTGATCCGTTTGGCCCGTCGTTTCGCATCAGCGCAGTGCGATAGGTGTAGGTGTTAAAGTCAAAGACTGATGGTATCAACAAGTCAACGTCGCCATCATTGTCATAATCTGCCCAGGAGATTGAATGAAGGTTAAAGTAGGCCTGGCTGTTATCTTCCCAATACCCTGGCAAAGCAGTATCAGTCAGCACCAGTGATCCACCGTTATTCAGGTAGAGAACAGTGTTTCCTTCTGTTCCCAGTGCCAGGTCAAGGTCACCGTCGCTGTCGGCATCACCCCAGGCCATGTCGGAAGGTCCGGATGTAAGCGTGCCAAGAGGCACATCGATGTAGGTAAATTTCCATTCCTCTGGTCCTGCCAGGCCATCGTTTCGCATCAGAAACAATTTATCCTCCGCACTAGTGTAGTAAACGACATAATAACCGAGAACAGCGATATCGGCGTCCCCGTCATTGTCGTAATCTGCAGAGGCTGTAGCGATGACCCAAAAGTCCTCATCAGGTGGCGTTATAAACAGCGAATCGGAAGGTGATATTTCAGTAAAAACCCCAAAAGTTGAATCAGGCTGTTGTGGGATAGACAGTATCTTTCCCTTGCTTATTGACTTCAAAGGCCCTTCAAATTTATAGTGCTGCCCGAATGCAGTAAGGGCGAAAACAGTCAGGGCCAGGCTGAGAAAATAGGTGGAATTTTTCATAAACAATCTTCTTTAGATACATGAATTATTGATGAAACAGCAAATCACGACGCCGAACAATTATTCATAATGATTAAGCAAAGATAAGTCTAAAAGTCAATAATTGAACGTTTTAAAATGTTAAAATATACTAAATCTAAATAAAAGTGCTGACTTGAAGCCCAGGCTGCTTTTCAGCAGATGAACGATTACCTCACTCAAGCGCGCTGCCCGTTCGTGAGCAATTATGTCCGGTATAAATTCAAGATCGGGAGTTAAAAATGCGAAAAATACCGTGATTTTTAATGTCTAGTTTGTGAGTCGATTACAGGTGTTTTGTTGCTGGTTGCACCTTCCTTGCAATATTATTTCTGGCAAAATCGTACCAGATATTGTATTTAAGATTTACTTTTACTGGTTGACTCATCGGACGATTTTTTCCGGGAGTCAAATTAAAATCATCATGGCCCTGCTTGCAAAAAGTCAGGCCCAATGATGGAACATCCTTGCCACATGGAAAGGAAAACGCTAAATAAAAACAAGATAATTATGAGCAAGAACAGTCCAAAGGTCACAGGAATAGGTGGAATTTTCTTCCGGTCAAAAGATCCGGGAAAAGCAAGGGCCTGGTATGGCGAAAATTTAGGGCTTGAAATAAATGATTACGGTTCAACTTTTGCGAGCCGGGATGCTGTCAGGCCTGATCAAATCAATTACCTTCAATGGAGCCCGTTTGAAGAAAGAACTTCCTATTTCCATCCTTCAGAGAAAGAGTTTATGATCAACTACCTGGTCAGAAATATAGAGGGCCTCGTTGAAAAGCTCAGGGCAAATGGAGCAAATGTTCTTGACGAAATAGAAACATTTGAATACGGTAAATTTGTTCACATACTTGACCCGGAAGGAAATAAAATTGAATTGTGGGAGCCGGTTGAAAGCGGTTCTTCAGTTAATCCTGTAAATGGTTAATTGCCAGGAATCGGCAGTAAGGTTGGCCGGTAATAATACCGATCATTCATGTCAGGTGAACGACCCGGAAAACTCCAACCGACTTCTTCAAATGGTAAAATGGTAAAGCGCAAAATGGCGAAACAGTTTTATTATTAATTTTTTATGGGAGATTTTTTGTTTTGTAAAACATTTATTAACAAAAAATTAACAAGCCGATCATAAGGAATTACCGTAATTCGCGTTAATTTTGCATACTCATGAGAAACAATCGGAATATATCATTTGCAGTACTAATTACCCTGACGGTTCTTTTCTGTTTTGGAATACATGCCTATTCAAATTCCAGTATCCGATCATATAGTATAGAGCTATCATCATGTTCAAATAATGGTGAAAATAATTTCAGCTCAGATATTGATTCATGTGATGATGATCAAAATTCTCATGTTATTGAAAATAGCACTTTTGTGGAGTCTGTTTCTCAAATGCCGATTCCCCGCCACTACTTTTTGGTTAATAAATTATTCCTTTCTGTTTGGCAACCGCCAAAAGTTTCTTAGATTATTTCATTCTTTTCTTCCAATTCCTTCCTGAGTTAGCATTTTTGGATGTAGAATATTCAAATATTCAATCATTTGCGGGGATTTGTAATTATTTGCCAATCTAAATACGAAACTTTATTACAACCCTATTGCCTTTGATCATCAGACTGTTTAATATATTTCTCAGAATGGAATAAAAAGCATTTTTGATGCAATACAGGATTCCTGAACAAACTTTGGAAAGGTTCATGCAACTGATTTTCAATTGACTAAAATTCAAAAACAATGATGACATATATGTTGATATTTGGAGGTTTCATGCTGCTCAGCTGGCTGGTTAGCTTTCAACTTAAGTCAAGGTTTAAGAAATACTCCCTGATACGAATGAATTATGGTTTGTCGGGATACCAGGTGGCTGAAAAAATGCTGAGAGATAATGGACTAAATGATGTCAAAGTATTATCAGTAAAAGGAGAACTAACCGACCACTATGATCCTTCGACGAAAACCATTAATTTGAGTCGCGATGTTTATTTTGGAAATCATGTAGCAGCGGGTGCAGTAGCAGCACATGAATGCGGTCACGCGCTTCAACATGCAGCCGCTTATTCATGGTTGCGTATGCGTTCGACCCTGGTACCAGTGGTGAGTTTTGCATCAAATTGGGTTCAATGGGTATTGCTGGGGGGGATATTGGCGATTAATATCTTTCCCCAATTACTTCTGGCAGGTATTGCCTTATTTGCATTAACCACCATATTCAGTTTTATCACCTTGCCTGTAGAAATAAATGCCAGCAGAAGGGCCATGGAATGGTTGAAAACTGCCGGTGTAACGGACCATGTCACGCACCCTAAAGCACAGGACGCATTAAAATGGGCTGCATATACTTATGTAGTAGCCGCTTTGGGGTCATTGGCAACCTTACTTTATTACATTATGATATATTTAGGAAGAAGAAACTAATTTATTTGAAAATGGAATTCTTTAATTCACTGGTTGATTTTCTGCTACACTTTGATAAACAGTTATTTTCAATGATTAATAATTACGGGTTTTGGATTTATGCCATCCTGTTTCTGATTGTTTTCGTTGAAACCGGAATTATTCTGATGCCATTTTTACCTGGCGATTCGCTTTTGTTCGTTGCAGGCACTTTCTGTGCCGGTGTAATGAATGAATCAGGTATTACGGCAGAATTAAATGTTTGGATAGTTCTGTTACTGCTTATTGCTGCTGCAGTTGCGGGCGACAGCTTAAACTATTTTTTTGGTAAAACAATCGGGCTCAAAGTAATCTCCTGGAAAATAAAAGGCCGGCAATTGGTGAACCAGAAATACCTTGATCAGACACATGCGTTTTATGAAAAACATGGCCCCAAAACAATCATTATTGCTCGATTTGTTCCGATAGTTCGCACGTTTGCTCCTTTTATTGCAGGTATTGGAGCAATGAATTATCGGAAATTTATCCGCTTCAATGTCATTGGTGGTTTTGTCTGGGTAACCAGCCTGGTATTAACTGGCTATTTCTTTGGTAATTTTCCGCTTGTGCAAAAGAATTTCGAAATTGTTGTCTTTGGAATTATTGGATTTTCATTATTGCCGGTGATTACAGCAACTATCCAGGCCAAAACCAAAAAAACAGAAACGAAGCTTCCGGCATAATTTCCTGATCAATTTTACTTTTATCATTAGAAACCTTGTAACTAATCAGTCCTATTTATAATGCGCGATTACATTGAGGGCTTGCAGCACATCTTGTTTGTTTTTGATGGCTGTTTCGATAATGGATCTCAGTATGGCAAAGTTCTCGGCAGCGAACATAGTCTTGAACTGGCCGGAG